>DHUU01000016.1:17438-70060 GCA_002409325.1 Bacteroidales bacterium UBA5226
GAAGCCAAATTCTACGGTGAATGGCTTATCAATGCACAGGGAGAAGACGTGGTTGCCGGTATTCGTACTCCCAACCCGTTGAATGAATCTACCAAGAACGATCAGAACAGGCACCTGTCCTCGCTCGAAACCACCATGCCCAAAGTCTATGGAGAGCTGAATCAGATACAGAAGAACCTGGAAGCCCATTTCCGCGACATGCAGGACATAGAGTTCACCATACAGGACGGACGCCTGTGGATGCTGCAATGCCGCACAGGCAAACGGACCGGAGTTGCCGCCCTGAATATGGCCATGGATATGCTCCTGGAAGGTCTCATTGACCGCAAAACGGCTGTTATGCGTGTGGCTCCCTCCCAGCTTGACGAACTGCTCCATCCGATTCTGAATCCGGAATCTGAAAAGGCTGCACAGGTTGTTGGCAAAGGCTTGCCTGCCGGCCCCGGGGGCGCTGTTGGGCAGATTGTATTCACAGCTGAGGATGCTGTTAAGTGGAGCAAAAACGGAAAGAAAGTGATTTTGGTCAGGGAAGAAACCAATCCTGAAGACGTGGAAGGTATGCGCGTTGCCGACGGTCTGCTGACCGCACGGGGCGGAATGACGTCCCATGCCGCCCTGGTCGCCCGGGGCTGGGGAAAATGTGCCATTGTAGGATGCGATGCCGTTCATATCGACCTTTCAAAGCGTGTCCTTACCATAAACGGTAAAAAATACCCCGAAGGAAGCGTATTCAGCCTGAACGGAACACGCGGTTTCGTCTATGACAAAGCCATTGAAACCATGGATGCCTCTGAAAATCCCCGATTCCAGGAGTTTATGAAAATGGTGGATACCTTCCGCACCATGGGTGTCCGTACTAACGCCGATACACCCGAAGATGCGCAGATGGCCTTGAATTTCGGAGCCGAGGGAATCGGCCTTTTCCGTATCGAGCACATGTTCTACGGCATGAATTCAGAAGCACCGCTGAGCAAACTCAGGAAGATGATCCTTTCGGAAAGCGTGGGTGAGAGAAAACTGGCCCTGCATGAATTGGCTCCCTATGTCAGAGCCGCTGCCAAGGAAACGCTCCGGGTCATGGATGGCCTGCCGCTTACTTTCCGCCTGCTTGATCCTCCTTTGCATGAGTTTGTTCCCCACACGCACGATAAACAGAAAGAACTGGCCAAAGAACTCGGTATCAGCGTGGAAGAAGTTATTAAACGGGGAGAAATACTGCACGAGGAAAACCCCATGATGGGACACCGCGGTGTGCGTCTTGGAATTACTTATCCCGAGATTTCTGAAATGCAGTTCCGTGCCATATTTACAGCCACGGCCGAACTGATCAAGGAAGGACTCCGTCCCAGACCCGAAATCATGGTTCCTGTAACAATCAGCGTAAAAGAGCTGGATAATCAGAAAATCATTGCCGACAAGGTACATAAAGAAGTCCAGGAACAATTCGGAATTAACTTTGACTACCAATATGGCACCATGATTGAAATCCCGCGGGCAACAATAGTGGCAGACGAAATGGCAAGGACAGCCCAGTTCTTCTCGTTCGGCACCAACGACCTGACCCAGATGACCTTCGGCTTTTCCAGAGACGACATCGGTTCTTTCATGGGAGAATACATCCAGAAGAAAATCCTGCCTTTTGATCCTTTCCAGCACATTGACGAGCCCTCTGTAGGCAAGCTTATTGAAGAAGGTATCAAAAAAGGCCGTTCCACCAGCCCCGATATCAAAATCGGGATATGCGGAGAGCATGGGGGAGATCCCCAGTCTATCCATTTCTGCTACAGGATGGGTATGACGTACGTTTCCTGTTCTCCCTTCAGGGTGCCCATCGCACGGCTGGCTGCCGCACAGGCTGCCATAAAAGAAGCCAAATAAGCCTGGATCATATCGCTTATTTTATGTAAAAGAGGGTGACCAAAAAGGTCATCCTCTTTTTTTAAGCCGAGGCTTAAACTGCTTAGTACATGTAGTCGTTGCACCACAAAGAATAGAGAACTTTTTGGTATGCCGGGGCTCTCTATTCTTGTGGGGAGACGACGCTATAACGCTGTCTTTCAAAGTGGTGCGTTAAAAATGTTTGGCTTATATAAAAGGTGGAAGCAACTACTTTTTTGTCACCCTCTTTTCCTATCTTTGTCATTATGAAAAACATACTTATCACCGGGGGGGCCGGCTATATAGGAAGCCACACCGCCGTGGAACTCCTTGAAGCAGGATACAAAGTGGTCCTTGCCGATAACCTGTCCAATGCAGACACCACCTGTCTGGATGGTGTTAAAAGAATAACCGGCAGGGATATTCCTTTCTATAAGGCGGATTGCTGCCGGAAAGCCCAGCTCCGGAAAATTTTCAGGGAGCAAAAGATAGACGGGGTCATTCATTTTGCAGCTTTCAAAGCGGTGGGAGAAAGCGTTGAAAAACCGCTATTATACTACCGGAATAATGTTTTATCCCTGGTCACGTTATTGGAAGTACTGGTGGAGAACAAAGGAGGCTTTGTTGTGTTTTCATCCTCGGCTACCGTATACGGGCAACCCCCGGTACTGCCAGTCACTGAAAACACGCCACGAATGCCGGCTACAAGTCCTTATGGGAACACAAAACAGATTTGTGAAGACATCCTTTCCGATACAACAAGGGCATATCCCTCGGTGAGAGGAATCATCCTCAGGTACTTTAATCCCATTGGCGCCCATCCTTCTGCCCTTATCGGTGAATTACCCAGGGGCATTCCCAACAACCTGGTTCCTTTCATAACACAGACAGCTGCAGGGATCCGCAAGGAATTACAGATCTTTGGCAGTGATTACAACACCCCGGACGGTACGGCTCTCAGGGATTATATAGATGTGGTGGATCTTGCCACGGCACATGTCTCGGCCCTGAAACGCATGGAAGCCCAAAACAAACCCGGATCGTGCGAAGTGTTCAACGTTGGTACGGGGAAACCGCTCTCGGTGATGGAACTGGTACAAAAATTCCAGGCCGTCAACAACCTGTCATTAAAATACCACGTTACCGGACGCAGGGAAGGAGATGTTGAGGCCGTATGGGCAGATACTTCGCTGGCGAACAGGGCTCTTTCCTGGAAAGCAGAACGTCCGCTGGAAGACACGCTGGCCAACGCCTGGGCATGGGAGAAAAAAATTCGCGGTATAATATAAAAAATTGGCTATGAACAGTATAATGGTACCAGGGAGGTTCAACGAGCATCAGATTAATCCGCTCCATCCCAAATGGGATCAAACCCTGCAAAGGGGCAGTGAGTTCCTGCCTCCTGAAGACAAACAGGATGACACACGTTCCCAGTTTTACAGGGATTATTCCCGTATCCTGCATTGTACTTCCTATCGCAGGCTGAAACACAAGACACAGGTATTTTTCGCCACACAGAATGACCACATTTGTACACGCATGGAGCATGTGAATCACGTGGCCTCTATCAGTTATACCATATCAAAATTCATGGGGCTGAATACAGAACTGACACAGGCCATTGCTCTGGGCCATGATCTGGGTCACAGTCCTTTCGGCCACGAAGGGGAAACACTGCTATCCGAAATCTTGCGGCAATGGGATGGGACTTTCTGGCACGAAAAGAACGGTTTGTATACGGCAGACAAGATTGCTACCCTGCCCAATGCCTCGGGTATTCACAAAAACCTGCGGCTGACCTATGCAGTACGTGACGGAATAATATCGCATTGCGGTGAAACAGATGAGAACGGGCTCTTTCCACGCAAAGAAGTCATTGACCTTGAACAGATTGACAGGCCTAACCAGTACATGCCCTATACCTGGGAGGCTTGTGTAGTAAAACTCTCTGACAAGATCGCGTACCTGGGCCGGGATATTGAGGATGCCATTGAGCTGAACTTGCTGGAGCCCGAGCGTCTGAACGAACTGAGCAAACTTATGAAAAAGATCCCGAATGCCCCGGGAGTGGTAAACAATACGGCCCTGATAGACCTTTTCATCAAAGACCTGTGCAACAATTCATCTCCTGAAGAAGGGATGCATTTTTCCTGCCAGTACTACAACCTGCTGGTTGAGGTCAAGGATTTCAATTACCGCCATATCTATTACCACCCGCGTCTTCTCTATTATAAAGAGTACGCACGGTGCATCATCCACACGATTTTTGATTTCCTGGAAGGATTTTATGGAAATGACGTGTTGCAGCGTTTAGCTGACAACACGTCCAAATTTCCCACCCTACTAAGGTATTTTAACGAATGGCTGATCAAATACAGCAATGTTGACACTAGGGCAAGAAATGAGGCACATTTTGAGAACGATATCATATACGACCTTACTGACAGTGTTCAATACCGCAGGGCGATCATAGATTACATAGCCGGAATGACGGATAATTTTGCCATCCGCGTCTACCACGAGATCATATCGTTCTAAAGATCTGTCATCAGGCCCGAAAAGAGAATGGTTCCTGTGCTCTTTTCCTTAATAAAATAAAGGAAAGGCCTGTCAACATGGAACGGAATGGTCTGTCCGGGACCTACGGAAGTCAGATCAAAACCTATGGTCGTGACCGCTGCGGCTTCAGTTCCTTCCTCATCTACCTGAATGTAGGAATTCTGCTTGAGCAGACTTATAAAAAGCGGGACGTCGCTGATGTTGCTGAAATCTGCCCTGCCAGGATCAAAGGCAACGCCCATCCCCATCCTGGTCAATACAGGGATCATCATCTGCTCTGAGTCAAATTCCACCTTGAAGCGAGGAATGCGCAGGTTCAACTCGGCCGGGGAAAGGTTATCCATCCATCCTGTCCATTGTTCCCAGGTCAGGGAAGCAACTACTTCCTTAACGGAAACACCCGTATCGGGTAAAACAATAACCATGCTGTAGGCCTGATTGCCATAAGGTATTTCAGCAACGGCCACTCCTTTGGTTGTCGTAAAGCCGTAATGGCTGGTTTGTTCCATATAAGTCACTGTACTGGCCGATCCTGAAAGATCGGCGAAGGAACCTTGCCAGCTCACTTTTTTGTCAAATGTCTCTTTCCATTTCCCTTTGAAGTAAAGGGCATTGGTATAAATCAGCCTGGTATCGGGGTCTATCCGGTCAATGACCTTCTTGATCAGGTTGTTGGTGTTGTCTGCACACCATTGGTTGATCACAGAAGGAGCTTCTGGGTTAGTAAAATCCAACAGGTTGACAGATGTGTCATAATACTGCTGCAGGGATTTTATGAAGGGATTCTTGACGGTAAAAGTCTTTTCAATCCAGACGGCATTGGCTATGCTTAATTTAACGGTGTTATCAACCTTCTTAAGTGCAGGAACAAGATGTTTGAAGAATCCATTCATCTGGTCCAGGGAATATGGGCCAAAACCAAGGGTTGCCTTTATGTCTTCCAGGGTTTTGCCGGCCGCTCCGTTGGTTACGGCCGATATGGCCAGAGACGCGCTCAAAGGAGAGATAAAGACATTCTGATCTTCCAGCTCCAGGCACATTTCCCGGAAAAGATCAATTCCAAAACCATTGCTGTTACTTAGGATTTCCTCTTGTACCCTGGTAAGGACGATGTCTTCCCTGTCCCCGGGGGCATCTGCTTTCCATTTGGAACAGGACCATGTCAGAGGTCCGGCCAAGACGGATACTATCAATAAACTAATAACATATCTCATATATTTTGGTTTTCAAGTACATAATTAAAATGCAAAATATATCGGGATACTGCATCGGCTTATCAATAATCGTATCCGTCATTCCCGGACATGATGACCGATAGGCGGCTGCTTTTTACAATGCAGTGAAATCGTCCTTGCCGGCACCACACAGAGGGCAAACCCAATCTTCGGGAAGATCCTCAAAAGCTGTTCCCGGGGCTATTCCATTGTCAGGGTCTCCTTCAGCCGGGTCGTATACATACCCGCACAAATCGCATTCGTACTTTTTCATAAATAATTGTATTAAAGGTTAATAAGTAATATCCATTTCATTGAGCAAATATTGTGCCTTAGCGTATTTCTGGATTATCCACAGAGCGTACCGGATGTCCAGGGCGACACATTTGTTGAGGGTGGAATGAAAAAAAGAATCGGCACCCAGGGATTCCTTATTCCCGTCAAAGGCAAGACCCACCAGCCGGCCCTGGCCATCCAGTACCGGTGATCCCGAATTTCCTCCGGTAATATCCAGATCGCAAAGGAAGTTGACATGCATCTTCCCGTTTTTCCTGTCTTTCCAAAGACCCCAGTCTTCCTCTTCCAGAACCTGTTTGAATGTTTCTGAAATACGGAATTCATAGTCTGATGGATTCCATTTGTCCCAAAGACCCTGGGAAGTGCTGTACCAGTGGAGGGTTATGCCATCCCGGGGATAAAGCGGCCCTACCGTTCCGTAAGTGAGCCTCATGGTCATATTGGCATCGGGATACTGTACAATATCCTGTGCTTTTCTGAAGGCGTATAAAGCACGCCCATATTGGGTGTCGAGGTTCCGGATCTCCCGGTTTGCCAGCAATCTTTTTTCCTCCTGATTGTATTGTTGTGTGTCAAAACTGGAATTGATGAGGCAGGCAGGATCGTTGAAAATGTCATCAATAGGATGCGGTGTCAGAAAGTACTCCTGAAAACTTTCTTTTGAGCGGAATACCGATTTTGAAAAAATATCTGCTGCCAGCTTTCCTGTATCCCCTTCAAAGTGGTCATAGCGGGAGGCGAGGTGTTCACCCCAGTATCTGCGTGGGACGTTTGTGCAAAAATCCCTGAGGGCGCGGTCAAACCATTCCTTTTCAAGCCCGGGATGGTAACTCTTGTAAAAATTCATCATGCGTTCGTAATAGGCCCTGAATCCCTCCTGAGTGCAATCCACCGTATCTATACCGCTGCGCCGGGTTTCTGCCCTGAGTGCTGCAACCCTGCGGGCCATCAGAAGGAACCGTGAAGATATGAGTGTCTGCCGGTACCATTCGCGGGCAGCAGAAAGTTCTTCAGTTGCCCGATAAGCAGATTCCAGATCGGAGATCAACGAACCCCACTGGTTCCGTGATTCTTCAGAATACCGAATCCATTCGTGCAGCCTGGCTTCCTCTTCCTTTCTTACATGGGTTAACCTGTGACGAATAAGACTTAGCACTTCCCCTTCCCGCAGTTCCGATACATTGGACAGTCCAAAATACTCATCGGCATATTGCAGGCGGATGGCAGGATCTGATTCCATCCATTTGTCCATAATCTCAAGGTGTGCCTTAGTGGCGCGAACCACCACGGGGTACGTTACGGATTGTTTTTCATGCAATCCAAAGGAGGAATTGTACCGGTTGGTACGGTAGGGATAACCCATAGCCATTACAAAATCCCCTTCCCTGATGCCCCTGGCACTGATGGTCAGTTTAGTGTCAGCTACCAGGGGAATGTTTTCGGGATGATAGGGAGCCGGAGATCCATCGGGAGCTGTATATATCCTGTATAGGGCAAAATCACCCTTATGCTGCGGCCATTCCCAATTGTCGGTTTCCCCTCCGAAGGCAGCAATGGATACGGGGGGAGCCCCCACCAGGCGTACATCGCTATACTTCTGGTAACAATACATATAATACCGGGAACCGTTCCACATGGAAGCGCACATGCAATCGTAACCTGTTACTTCCTGGTATTCTTTTTCCAGAAGGGAATACATCCTTCGCTGGGGAATTGAATCCCTTAGTTCCAGCACCCTGTCTGTCACATCAAATGCCTTACGCAGGAAATAGACATTCTTGCCCGGAACCGGCTTTTCTTCAGAAGCGTTACGCGCCCAGAATCCTTCCTCCAGGAAATTTGTTCCGGGGGTGCTGAAGGCGTGAATGTCCGAATAGGCACAGTGGTGGTTTGTTATGAGCAGCCCGTTATCGGATATGATGCTACCAGTGCATCCGAAATCCATAGATACAACGGCACTCGAGAGTGTGATTCTGTCGTTATCGTATATCAGGCCAGGATTAATCTTCATGCCTTTTTTCTGCATCTGCCTGACCAGGTTTTTCTCCATCAGGTGGACAAGCCACATGCCTTCGTCGGATCTGAGAGGGGTAAAAACAAGGGACAGGGGGAGAAAGAACAATAAAAGTTTTTTCATAAACATCAGAATATCAGGCCAATATTTAAGCCGGCCTCATGAAACATCTTGTTGTTACCGGCAAGCTGCCGTGTATAACGGTATCCCGTTTCGGCAAAAAGATTGAGTCCTTTTGCCGGATTTGCAAAAAAAGTTACCCGTATTTTTATGCCGGCGGCAATTCGTTTACCTGTTAAAAAATCATTTTCCATGCGGGCAGGTTCCGCAAGGCGGTAGTCCTCCGGATTTTCAAAACCTATGTTGTGCCGCATTTGAACCTCCCGCAATTCTTCAGGTGTGGTTTCCTCTAGTTGACCGGCTCCATAGGAAATTCCGGGTAACAGATCAATGATCCATTGTCTGACAAACCAGCTCCTGCCCAGAAGGGCATAGGCCTGTGTTAAGTCCAGGGACCGCTGAACTGCCAGCGGGTATTTGATCCACTGCTGACGGAACACGGTACGAGACACCCCGGCAGTTACCCTCCAGCGATCATATTGTTCATCCTGAGCGATTCTGAATGAATAGTTGATGTCCATAAACGTTTTTTCCTGCACAAAAGAGGGAATTGTGCCATATTGCACCCACTCCCACAGGCGAGATGCCTGGTTCAGTTCCTGTCGCTGAACGGGCTGAAACCCCCTTTGCCCTGCCCAGGAAACATCAGCTTTTATTCTGTGCCGGTTCCCGTAATACAACATCAGCGTATTTTGATATGTCCATTCCCTGACATCCCCATACCTGCGGGCAAGTACCACGTCTTCCCGTTGTGTCTGGTTCCTGAGTCCTGCCGAAAAATGATCAAACAGGGAAAACCTTCCGGGGCGGTAATGCAACGTAATGCCTCCCCCGTACATGTGGTCCTTGATCAGTCGTGTTCCCGGAGCCGAGGATGTGTACACCTGCTGGGTGTTGAACCACATGCCCGAGAACGAGAACAAAGTCTTGTTGGTGCTTGTCTCCACCTGGGTGTAATCAATTTGTTCGGTTATGCGTCTGTAGTAAAGATGGGCCCCTATGCGCGCCGGTCCGTTTTCATAAACAATCGAAGGCGCAACCATAAAGTCCATATAAGTATCACTATTTCTCAGATCCCGGTATTTTGCCCCGTTGCGGGCATCATAGGAAAGCCGGCAGCCCAGGGTCCACTTTCCGGACACAGGAACGGCCATGCCTGCATCCAAATGATACGATTCCAGGACATAATTTCCGGCTACACTGTCAGCTAGCATAAAAGGTGTCCTATAGGGGTCCAGGATCCCCAGCCACCGCTGGTCCTTCCTATCCTGGTAGCTGTATGAAAAGGTGCCGCTCAGGGTTGTTTTTCCCAGCTTCCTGTAGGAACGTGTCTGCATCCCGTACAGGAAAGAAGCGGCTGGATCATATATATTTCTGAACTCCCCGCCCCGGTACCCGGCAAAAAGGGAAATATCGGAATAATCTCTGTCAGAAAAAGCAATGCCTGCTGAGGCTATCCCGGCCTGCCAGGGATTATCCCAAAGGATCCGTTCCAGGTCCTGTCCAGAGGTTCCGGTTATGCTTCCCATAAGAAAACCCAGCATTATGATTAAAACCTTTTTCATTTCCATAAGGGTGTCAGTATGGGCGCAGCCGGTACATCGGACAGAAAATCCACGGCCGAATTATTGGTGTCGCTGTAAATGATCCTTCCTCCGGGTAGTACCTCATTCACTTTGCGTACAACAGCATTTCCCTTGTTTTGTCCCTGCTCAAGCCAGGTAAAACCCGCGTCCACAGAGGCAGGCTGGCGCTTGAGCGCATTGGCCGGATTCTGTACACACTCTACTCCATCCAATATCCACGAACGGTGTATATGTATGTATTTCAAGCCACTGGTGCTTCCGGGCTGGTATTTTTGCCATCTTTCCACGTCTGCCAGCCACCGTGCAACACCCATCACAGGGCGGAAAATGACAGGTGCCGGGGAATGTACACTCATGGTGTAGGCTGTCCCCTGGCCTGCAAAGATCCGTTTTAGGGCAGGCACATCGGGATGCTTTTCGTGATTAGGGAGCTCCTCGTCATAAAATCCGAAATGGGCCCGTGACAGATCCAGCCCGCTGGTGGCCCGGGCCGTATGATCCACAGCATTAAAAGCAAGTATCACAGATTCGCCAGGAGCAAGGGGGTAATCGGTTCCGCCACCGGGAATCATCCAGGTCATCTGGAACAAACCCAGTGTGTCGCGACCCATCCACGGGTTATTGGATACCGTAGAATTGGCTGGTGCCAGAGCCCCCACGCAGAGTGAATCCAGGTAATGCACCTGGTCTGTATTGTTATAAAGTTCCAGGAACTGATCTTTCGTATAATTGGCGCCATCAAAGGTCTTGCTACCGGCATAATAGACCTGCCTGAAAATAATTCCCCCCGAAAGTGCCAGATCAAGTTTGAAGGAAAAAACGGTTGTCTCCGAAGGCAGTGCCAGAAATTCCGGATGTGATGCGTTTACCGAAAAACCCTCCGGATACAGTGCCGATAAAAGCAGGGTATACCGGCCCGGACTGACTTTAAGTACAGCATCGCCCGAAGCATCCGGAAATGTTTCGTAAAAGACCGGTTCGTCCACTCCCTGTGCCCTGACTTTGACCACTGTAAGGTCAATACCTGCCTGTTCCCGGGGCGGCTCCACCGATATGGACAGCGTGGAATACACCGGTTCTACTTCCAGGCAACCCGGAAGAAGCACCGGAAGCAGGCTTGCTGAAAACAGAACAATCAGTTGTTTTATTGGCCTGTTCATATACCTATAAAGTTAATCTGACCTCGGCCCCGAAATAGAAGGGCAGGTTCCGTGCATAAGCCGTCCCCGATATCTTTTCCTTAACCAGCTGATCCAGATTCAGAAAATTGTTGGCATAGAAAGATACCGCTGCCCACCTCCCGATTTCTTTAGTCAGCCTGATATTGATTATTCCGTAGACAGGATAGCGGGATCCCTGGTAGTAGGATTCCTTGTTTGTGGTTCCTATCAGTTCCCTGTAACGGACATCGTTCTCCATCTCCTGAGTGAACGGGATGACATTCCCGGAAAGATCCATTATGTACAAAGGATTCACCCGCTTGGTCCAGCGGTCGTCACTGTATGCCCACTTGCCCGAGTAACGGGAACCTTTGTCATCGTAATAATATGTCTGAACCTGGTCCTGCCATTCACAAATATAGGCAGTCCTGTCTATAAGCACCAGCTGAGCCGTCAGGGTCACTACCATCCCTATAGACGGCAGGTGGGTAATAAAGCAGACGTTTGTATTGAGACGTTCCCTCCTTGTACCTGTACTTGTTTTGTTTCCCCCGGCGTAAATACCGGCATAGGGATATGGCCTGCCCGCCACCTGTACAGGAACCGTTATCGCCCCCATGGATTCATCCTGAGATATGACATTCAGATAGGCTCCTGTGAGTGAAACGGTGGTATGCAGGCTTCTGATTTCGGGAAAGGCCACAGTAAATTCCACGCCCCACTTGTTCTGTACAATATTGTTCACCGGCTTCTGGTATGAAAGAAAAACGGTATCGCGGATCAGCGGCAGCGCTGTCCCGTCTACATAGACAGCCCCGTTCTCATATTGGGGGAGTTTTCCCGAGGGCACACCTACGCGCGAGGGACTGCCTTTATCCCAGACATATCCGTATCGGTTGTAGGATACCGGCATAACCTGGGTGGAAAAACCATACCCGTTCACCATTTTTTCCTTGAAAAAAACAAACGATCCTGTCACATTTTCAACGTCAAAATCCACCCCTGCTTCAAAATTGGAACTTTGCTGAAGCTTCAGTTGGGGATTCTTAACCTCCTGTTCCAGTTTACGCGTGGTAAAGAGGACCATCCCTACCCCATTGTCATCTATGTCGTTGTATGAGAATGAGACCACATCCAGGTAAGTGGGTTCCGGGTATAGGTAGACCATGGAAGGCATTTTGTAATTCATTCCCCATCCGGCCCTAACGCTCAACTCCCGGAATCCCTTTTGCTTTCTCAGAATCTGGAACCGGGCGTTGAGCCTTGGCTCCACCGAGAAATACCGGTCCAGGCTGAAACGTTCGTCGGGCAGGATGCCGTTAAAGCGAATTCCGGCCTGGATCTCCAGGGCACGCATAAGGCCCAGGGGAACCCGCAACTTATCCTCGGCAAACAGGCTGTACCTGTTTAAAAAGGGAATGTCCCTGAAAGAGCGTTCCCGGTAAGTGGAAGAGGCGTTGATGTCTGGAGACAGATAGGGATCGAATACTTTCCCGGCACCCCTGTTTCCTCTGGAAGTCCATTCCATGCCGGCCAGTACCTTGTTGGTGATTTCATCGTACTTTCCGTACAGGTTGGCAACCACCCTGGCCTGAAGATTTACGGGCAGCCCGAACACCTCCAGGTTGGAATAGTAGCGGTAAGGCGTAAAAAAGCCGAGGTTTTCACCAGAGGACATGGCCAGGGATTGTGGAACCCTCCCCTGGCTGCGGTAGGTTTTCTCCCGGGAATACTGGGATGTCACATCTCCGGCGGCCATAAATTCCACGTTGGTGATCCATTTTTTGTTCAGCCGGTACGTTCCGCTAATATCCAGCCCGATCCCCATATCCCTGTCTCTGGATATGTTGTCCAGAAAATTATCCGGATCAGTCCTGTTATCGGCATCGGAATAAATCAGCCGCAACCGGGTATTGTAGGTAAGGTTTTTTTTAGCTGTCTGTGAATAACCTATCCGCAGGTTGACCCTCCTGTATACATCGGCGGGTGTTCTGACATCAGCGTATGAAAGCGCATAATCGGCGTCCACGTTCACCACGCCCTTATCCGAACCAAGTGAAAATCCTTTTCCTGCATAAACCTGTTTCAGGCGGGGATCGGCTTTAAGCCGGATCTGCCAGGGAGAAACACCGGAGCGGGTTTTTACAACCACAGCTCCCGAAGTCAGGTCTCCGTATACGGCCGAAGGAATTCCCCGGATGACCTCCACGGTTTGAATATTATCGGTAGATATCTGCCGGGCGTCCACCCCGCTGCCTGCTGTGGATTCTCCCGCAGTACCTATGACAGACGTTTTCCTCACCTGCAGGTTGGCATCGTTGGAAAGAGTTACCCCATCCATGATCACCGCTGTCCCGAAGGCATTGGCGCTATTAGTTGCGATATCCCTTATTGTCAGCTGGTTCACCCGGTTAAGCCCGGGATTCTCGGTCAGATTTCCCGGAACCAGTTGCATGATGTCCCGCAGGCTGACAGGCTGTACATGGTCCAATGCCTGTTTCTCGATCCTTGAAGAGGAATTCAGCCTTCCCCCCTCCTCGGCCGTAACCACCACTTCTTCAAGCCGCAGGCTTGCCTCGTCAATCTGTAGCACCAGCCCCTCAATGTCCCGGTCGAGCTTTTGGATATACGTCTTTTTGGCATACCCCAGAATTTCAACATGCAGGGTATGGGTTCCTGCCGGAATCCCGCTGAAACGGAAAGACCCGTCTTCCCCGGAAATATACCAAAGCCCCATTTCTTCCAGGTAAACAGTGGCGTAGGGGACAGGCTCACCGGTGCCCTGATCCCTTACAATACCCAAAAGAGCGTACTGTTTCTGCTGTGCATAAGATTTTCCCCCTGAAAATGCGGTCAATAAAAGAAGCAGGACCAATACCCACGGATAGTTGCAAGGTGGTTTTTCCATAATACTTTCTATAATGTAAAAATAGTACTTTTTTTGTACTTTTGTTTTATGAGATGCTTTTCCGGGATCAAGAGATTTATTGCCATTATAGCGACAATCGCTGCAGTTTATACCGGATGCAGGGAAGCAGAACAACAACCCGAACTCTCATTATCAGCCAGTAAGATCAACCTCCCCCAGAGTGGAGGATGGGTAGATCTGATTGTGTATTCCAACACTTCCTGGCATCTGGAAAACCCCCATGGATACGACATTATTCCGGAATCCGGAATGGGCAGTGCCTCCCTGCGCCTGAGTGTGGGAGAAAATCCCAACCTGGGAGTTCCCCTAAGGGGAAGTTTTGTCATTAAAACCACGACACTCTCTCAGAGCGTAGAAATAACGCAGGCAGGGATTCCTCCTGTTCTGGAAATCCGGGACACAGTTCTGGAATACGACTACCGCCCCGCAAACCACACAATAAGCATTACGGCCAACCTTCCCTGGGAAGCCCGTTCCAATAAAACCTGGTGTTCGGTCCTTCCCTCTTCGGGAAACGGGAGCGGCTCCCTTGTGGTCTCTTTTGGGGAAAACCGCGACCCACAGGCCCGGACAGCCATTATCACTATCGGGAATAACTCCCTTGACCTTTTCACTGAAGTCACATTAACCCAGACAGGTTTTGTGCTTGACCCCAGGATGCAGGACAGCCTGATCCTGGCAGAGTTTTTTCTGGAAACTGAAGGAGAAACCTGGACTAAAAACAAGTGGAACCTGTCTGCCCCTATGGATACATGGGAGGGAGTACGTCTGAACGTTGCAGGACGTGTAGATTCTCTGGCGCTGGCTTCCGGTGTGATTTCCAGGAAAGGACCCGTTCCCGCATGTCTGGGAAAACTTTCTGCCTTGGAACAGCTTACCCTGAACAACAACAACTTTACAGGAACGCTTCCCCAGGCTCTGGGAGATCTGGTCCTGCTCCGAAGACTGAGTATATCTTCCAATGCAGCAATTACAGGAAGCATTCCTTCCTGGATTGGCAACCTTGTTGCTCTGGAGCGCCTCTCATTGAGCGGCATGACCGGCCTGACCGGGGAACTGCCTGCCGGACTCTTCACCCTCACTTCTCTTACAGACCTGAACCTGGTAGGCTGCTCCGGGCTGGGAGGCCCCATATCGCCGGCCATAGGAAACCTTACACGGTTGACCAACCTGCAAATGAGCAACGTTCCCTTTACCGGGACTTTGCCTGCAACCATAGGTCAACTGAAGGACCTGAGGAGCCTGGGCCTGTTTAACACCAAGCTGGAATTGCCCCTTCCCGATGCTTTTTTTGACCTCGAAAATCTTGCTTCTGTGTTGTTCCAGCAGAACGCGTATTTTAACGGTCCCCTACCCGCAGGCTTCGGAAGAATGAAAACAAAAGCTGAACGCCTGAGTATCAGGTTGGAAAACTGTAATTTTACAGGAACCATCCCTGCAGAATGGGCCGGTATTCCCGACGTGACCTCCCAACTGCGTGTGCAGGGAAACCGGCTTTCCGGAACAATTCCGCCTATAATGAAACAACATACCTGCTGGACCCCGTCTGTGTGGAATCCGGCTGTTTATATATGTCCACAGCAACCAGGCTATGGATTTGACAACTGCGATTGACATGGATTCCAATAAACTGCTCAACCTTGCACTCCGAAAAGGAGGAGATTACGCCGACCTCTATTTTGAACAAAACACTTTCCACTCCATCGTTTTACGCGACGGGGAAGTGAATGCTGCCGCAACAGACAATGAGGGCGGCCTGGGCATCCGGGTGGTTAGCGGGCAAAACACAGGCTATGCCTATACAGAGTCCTCACTTCCGCGGGACAGGGAAGAAGCGGCCAGAACGGCATCCCATATTGCACAAGGGTTGATCAGAACTTCAAAACCTGTACAAATTGCCACCATGAACCTGCCCGACCGTTACAGGATCCTGAAACCCTGGGAGGATTTTTCCCCGCAGGACAAAATGCCTTTCCTTTATGATCTTAACGACCGCATATTCAGTGCAGACAAGCGCGTAAAAAAAGTCACCGCCCGACTTTCAGATTCAACCTCCCGGATTGAAATTTACAATTCCCTGGGGATTCACTGCACCGATGTTCGTCCCCTGGCCTCGTTGTCTGTTACCTGTGTTATGGAATCGAACGGGCAAAGGGAATCTGCATCGGCTTCACGTTCCTTCCGGATGGGAGGCGAGTTTTTGCATCCTGATCTGATACGCGAACTTGCACAGGAAATCATAACACGCACCTCTTTTCTTTTCGGGGCAAAACAACCGCACGGCGGAGAAATGCCGGTAGTGATGGCCGCGGGTGGTTCGGGGATCCTCTTGCATGAAGCCATAGGTCATGCATTCGAAGCCGATTTCGCCCGCAAGAAAGTGTCCATCTTTTCCGATATGATGGGCAAACGTGTCTGTAATCCTGGCATCACTGTCATAGACGACGGAACCATTCCAGGCAACAGGGGTTCGCTGAACGTAGATGACGAAGGTGTTCCCGGACAAAAAACCTACATGGTTACCGATGGCATCCTCACCTCTTTCCTCCATGACAGGATCTCGGCCCGTTATTTCCAGTCTGAACCAACCGGAAACGGACGCAGGGAGTCTTTCCGTTATATGCCCATGCCCAGGATGCGGGCCACATATATGGACAATGGCAGGGACACGGAAGAAACCCTCATTGCTTCGGTAAAAAAGGGCCTCTATGTGGATACCTTTAGTAATGGTCAGGTCCAGATAGGAGCCGGAGACTTTACCTTTTATGTCAAAAGCGGGTACCTGATAGAAAATGGAAAACTTACACAACCAATAAAAGATACAAATATCATAGGCAACGGACCGGAAGCCCTTGCAAGGATAACGGGCGTGACCAGGAATTGTCTTATTGATGACGGGGCCTGGACCTGCGGGAAGGAACAAAGTTGTGCAGTATCCTGTGGCATGCCCTCCGTTCTGGTAAGCTCACTAACGGTAGGAGGACGGGTATGAAACAAAAAGATCTGCTTCAACAAATGTGTGATTATGCGCTCGAGGTATCCCTCAGGAAAGGAGCACAACACGCCCGGATCGCTGCCATCAGCAATACAGCCCATGAGTTGTCTGTACTGAACGATACAATAGATACAATTCAGAAATCCGTGGATTCTTCCCTGATGATCAACCTGTTCGTGGAAGGGCGTTACGGAACGTGTTCCACTAACAAGGCCGACCCTGCGGGCATCGACAAACTGCTGGACGATGCCATTGCCTCGGTCAGGCTGTTGGCTCCCGATCCATTCAGGAAACTGGTTCCGGCTGACCTCCGCTATAAGGGTGTTCCCTTATATTCGGCACACAGAGGTTCTGTGGATACCGAGGTAAAAAAGGCTTTCCTGTCCGGATGTGCGGCCTCAATATGGGGCAAAGATCCGGCCCTGATAAGTGTTACTGCAGGTTATTCTGACTACAGGCGCTGGCTTCACCTGGCAGACTCTGACGGATTAAGCTGTACCTCGGAAAACACCTGGTACAGCCTGTCGGTCGAATGTGCTGTCAGGGGACGGGGTGATACCCGTCCCTCAGACTGGGATTATGAGGGCGGGATAAAACCAGAGGATATAGGGATTGGCTCTCCTGGTATTCCCTGCAGATGTGCCGCATCAGCCCTTGAAAGAGCCCTGGCAAAAAGAAATCCCCGCAAAATTGGCTCTGGCAGGTACCAGGTAATTGTGGAAAACAGGGTGGCAGCCACCCTGCTCTCTCCCATGATAGATGCCATCTCTGGAAGTTCCCTGCAACAACAGAATTCATTTCTGCTGGATAAATTGGGAAAAAGCATTGCCTCCCCGGCACTAACACTTATTGACAGTCCCTGTCTGCGAGGATCACCGGGCTACCGGTTCTTTGACAGCGAAGGGCTGGCTACCGCAAAACGCACCGTAATTGAGACGGGACGGCTGAATATGTTTTTTTTAAGTACCTATTACGCCCTCAAAATGCAGATGCCTGTTACCATATCTGCACCTTCCCTGCTGTTGTTAAAGGCAGGTAAAGGAAACGCCGCGACTTTTGCAGGTTTGATTAAAAATGGCATCTTTGTGACCGGATTCAACGGGGGAAATTGTAACACGGCAACAGGTGACTTCTCATACGGAATTGAAGGTTTTAAAGTGGAAAACGGACAGATCACATACCCTGTCAATGAAATGGTGATGACAGGCAATATGCTGGATCTGTGGAACAGGCTGCTGGCTGCGGGAGACGATGCGCTTAAAACCATGTCCTGGCAAATACCTTCTCTTGTATTCGACACCATAGAGTTTGCAGGACTTTAAATATTTTTTATGAAGAAACCGTCGCTCATCGCAAGCCTCATACCCGTAATCCTGCTGGTGGCCATTCTCCTTGCGAGTGTCCTTGTGTTCGGGGACGAGGTAACATCCGGTCCTTCACAGTTTGCCCTGTTGCTGGTAGCAGTCATAACCTTTGCCATTGCCCGTTTGAAATATGGCCTTTCCTGGTCCCTGGCGGAAGAATCCATGCTCTCCCATCTGAAAAACACGTACCCTTCTATCCTGATCCTGATCTCTATAGGAGCCCTTACCGGAGGGTGGATGATCAGCGGGATCATCCCTTCTATGATTTATTACGGACTGAAGGTCATACATCCGGCTATCTTTTTACCCCTTGCCTTTGTTATCTCAAGCCTCATATCTCTGGTGACTGGCAGCTCCTGGAGCACGGTGGGAACTTTTGGCGTTGCCCTGCTTGGGGCCGGACAGATCATAGGCCTGCCTGTCCCGTGGCTGGCCGGGGCTATCATATCCGGGGCTTATTTTGGTGACAAAATGTCACCCTTGTCAGATACTACCAACCTGGCCTCCTCTTTCTGCGGGGTTCCCCTCTTTACCCACGTAAGATACATGCTGGTGAACACGTTGCCGGTCTACATTATTTGCCTGATAATTTATAGCATAGCCGGTTTAAGCATCCCCACCGAAAACTCCATTGATGTCCAGTCACAACTTACCGCACTGAACAGCACATTCAATATTTCTGCGTGGTTTTTGCTTATTCCGGTCATTACCATTGTAATGGTATTCAAAAAAGTATCCCCTTTTGTTACGCTATTCCTGTCGGCAATAGCCGGGGCCATGGCAGCCGTCCTGTTTCAGCCACATATCTGCGACCAGATCGCTCAGGGACGGTTTGCTGCAGCGGTGAGCATCATCAGCACGCATGTCCATGTTGAAACCGGAGATCAGATCCTGGACAATCTTACCTCTACAAACGGCATGGCTGGCATGTTAAATACAGTTTGGCTCATTTTATGTGTTATTGCCTATGCCGGTGTGATGACCGCCTCGGGTATGATCAATACAATTACAGAAAACTTGCTCAAGCTCATGCGTAACACCTTGTCCACCGTTGGCACCACACTGGGAACATGCATTTTTTTCAATCTGACACTGGGAGATCAGTATATGGCCATCATCCTGCCGGGGAATATGTTTGCCGACTCTTACCGCAAGCGGGGACTTGCTCCTGAATTGCTCTCACGCACCATTGAAGAATCGGCCACTGTCACTTCTGTACTCGTGCCATGGAACACCTGCGCCGTTGCACAGTCCACTGTTTTGAACGTAGCCACTATGACATACCTGCCCTATTGTTTCTTTAATTTAATAACACCGCTTTTTTCACTATTTGCCGCAGCCATAGGTTACAAAATCAGAAAATTACCAACTAACAATAACAATTTATCATGACCATTTCAGAAGAAAAAGTAGTTTCATTGTCGTACACGCTTGTAGTTGACGGTGATGTTATTGAATCTGTAAAAGAAGAAAAACCCATGGCTTTTATATATGGACAGGGTTACCTATTACCCGCATTTGAAGAAAAGATCCAGGGAAAGAAAATCGGAGATGAATTCACTTTCATACTAAGCCCAAAAGACGGATACGGCGAGGTTGACCCCAACGCGATCGTTGAACTTTCAAAAGATATTTTCAGGGTAAACGGAAAAGTTGAAGACGGTCTCCTGGTGAAGGATAAGGTGATCCCCATGCAGGATTCCCATGGGAACCAGCTGAGCGGCATCGTTGAGGAAGTCCTGGAGGATACAGTAAAAATGAATTTCAACCACCCGCTTGCCGGATGCGAACTCAATTTTAGCGGCAAGGTTGTTGATATCCGTCAGGCCACTGATAAAGAACTTATAGAAGGCCTGTACGGAGAACGTGCTGCCTCTTCCTGCGGCGGAAGCTGCAACGGATGCAGCGGCTGCAGTTAAATTTTCAAATAAGACTACCTGTAAAAAGTGGGATCATTCCCCGGTCATCAGGCTGCTTCTTGTGACCGGGGCAATATCCAATCCGGCATACTGGCCTTCCTTCCATTTATAATAACCGGTAATGGCAATCATTGCCGCGTTATCTGTAGTAAAAGGCAACGGGGGAAGAAAAACCTCCCAATGTCTTTTTTTTGATTCCATTACCATTCTTTCCCTGAGTCCGCTGTTGGCAGAAACACCACCGGCCAGGGCAACCCGGTTTATCCCGGTCTTTTTTACCGCCCTGACTACTTTGTCCAGGAGGATGTCAATAAGTGTCTTTTGAAGGCCTGCCGCCAGGTGGGCTTTGTTTTGGGCAATAAAATCCGGGTCCTCTGCCTGCTTGTTACGTAAAAAATACAAGAACGAGGTCTTGACACCGCTGAAACTGAAATCCAGATCTTTAATGTGCGGGCGGGCAAAACCATATATCCCCGGATCTCCCATACGTGCCAGCCTGTCAATGTGGGGCCCACCCGGGTAATCCAGCCCCAGGAGTTTTGCGCCTTTGTCAAAAGCTTCTCCTACAGCATCATCTATGGTCTGTCCCAGAATCTGATAAGCAAGCGGAGCGTTAACCTTAATAATTTGCGTATGGCCACCGGAGACCAGCAGGCAAAGAAAAGGAAAATCCGGCTTTCGGCCCGATGCAGGTTCCGTACCGTTCACCAATGGGGATTTTACTTCTATGAAATGGCTCAGGATGTGCCCCATCAGGTGGTTTACCCCGATCAACGGTGCCCCTGTGGCCAATGATAAACCTTTTGCAAAAGAAGTCCCCACCAGGAGTGATCCCAGCAGGCCGGGCCCCTGTGTGAAGGCTATGGCGTCGATGTCCCGGGCCCTGATACCGGCAATTTCAAGTGCCTGGCTCACAACCGGAACAATATGCTGCTGATGTGCCCTGCTGGCCAGCTCGGGAACTACGCCCCCGTATTTTTTATGGACATCCTGAGATGCCATGACATTGGAAAGCAGGAGTGTGTCCTGCAACACAGCGGCCGATGTGTCGTCGCAGGAAGATTCTATTCCAATAATATAAGCCATTGTCCTGTCCTTGAGTCTGCAAATGTGGCCATTTTTTTTGTAAATTTGTAAGTTCAGGGGTTATCTATGAGGGTCTTCAGAAATATACTGCGTTCCTTTCTTTTCATTGCGGTCATTTTATTGGCAGCGGCGGCCATTGTCATCCAGGTTCCTGGGGTACAGACGCGGATGGCGGAACGGGCTGCACAGTGGTTATCAGAAGTCACGAGTGCAGAAGTAATGGTTGGCAAAGTCAATTTTGTCTTATTTAACAAACTGATAATAAACGATCTGTTGATCCGTACTGCCCCTTCGGACACATTGTTTCACTCGAAAAAAATATCGGTCAGCATTGGCCGTGTAAACATCCTTGGAAAAAAGATAGGATTGCACCGTGTCCTGTTATCAGAAGGTTCTTATCACCTGATCATAGAGGACAGCACGACCAACATTGAAAGCTTATTTCCCGGACCGGCAAGTGAAGACACCACTTCTCAGCCTTTCAGGTGGGATATACGTTCCAGCCGGGTGATCCTGGAAGATTTCGCCTACCATATGGTTAACAGGGACAGCGGTCCTTCTCACAACAACCCGGAGTGTATGGATTTCTCGGACTTGCACGTAGGCGACATATTTATTGATATCCAAAACGCCCGATATTATGAAGGGAAAGTTGAAGCGCGCGTTGACCGTATTTCATGCCGGGAAAAATCGGGATACTGGGTTCAGCACCTGGAAGGAGATGTAACTGTTGACAGCCGGGAGGCCCTGATTAAGAATCTGGTCATCCGGGACAATTATTCTCACATAAAGGCTCATCATTTTCTGATGCATTACGGTAATTCAAAGAATCTTTCCGATTACCTTAACCGTGTGGTAATGGAACTGGATATGGATAACGCATACTTCTGCTTCAGGACCATCGGCTATTATGCCTGGTCATTCCCCCGGGACTTTGTCCTGGCACTGCGTGCTACCGGGAAAGTGACCGGAACGGTGAGCAATCTGGGTGGAGAAGATCTGGACATACGGTCCGAAACCGGCAGGACACGTATCCGTTGCGGATTCTTGCTCAAGGGTTTGCCGGAATCGGAAGAAACCACCTTGCAGGTTGATCTTGACCAGATCAATTCAGACATTAACGATTTGAACGGGATCTTGTATTCTATAGCCCGTGTTGACCTGAAAAGCATTGAAGAGAATGCAGGGAGCAGGACCCCGTTCCATTTCAGCGGCCGACTGGCCGGTTTGCTGACAGACTTTGCCGTTGATGGAACACTGGATGGCCATTTCGGGTCTTTGTCGCTGGATATGGTCATTAACAACAATACTTACCCCTATGGGGTTTTGCTTTCGGGCATTGCCCAGGCCAGGGACCTGGACGTAGGGCTTTTCACCGGAATCCCCCAACTAGGTCCATGCTCTTTTTTTACAAAAGCCAGCGTGGCCATCAGGGAAGGAGGAATCCGCAACATCCTGGCAGATGTGGACACCCTTTTGTTTGCCAGCCTTGATTTTAACAATTATTCATTCCGGGATATCAAAGTGGTTGGGGATTTGCATGACGGCATTTTTAACGGGAGGATGAGCGCTTCTGATCCAAATTTACAATTCCTGTTCCAGGGCAGAGCAGACCTGACGAGGTCTGCAGGAACGGCTGCCGGGTTTTTTGCCAACATCGCGTATGCCGATCTGAACAGATTGAACCTTTACAAGAGTGATTCGCTGGCGATACTCAGCGGTTTGGTACGGGCAGACTTTTCTCACATCAACAACCTGGGAGATATTGAAGGAACCATTCAAGCCTCGGGCCTTTCTCTAGTAAACTCCCGCGGCACACATACCCTGGATTCTTTTACACTTGAAAGTGCAAAATCAGAGGACCAGAAAGGCTTCAGGGTGCTCATCGATTCAGATGCACTGCAGGCACACTATGCCGGAAGTGACGGTGTCATGGGTTTTCTGACGCGCATTGCTTCCAGAAATCTTTTCAGGTACATTCCTGCCTATTTTACATCCCGGCCAAATGAAGAATACGGAAAACCGGCAGAAGGAAGAGCTGTCCTTGAAATGACCGTACGCAACAGTGTCTTTTTTGAAGAATTGTTATTGCCCGGGCTTTATATTTCTCCCGGAACGAGCATATCACTGAATGATTATGGAAAAGACAGCATCCGTTCAGTGATCCACTCGGAAAGACTGGGTTATCTGGATCACAACCTGAGCGATCTTGATATTTTGGCTATAGCCGGAGTTACAAGCCTGAAAGCCGATATTCAATGCCGTGATCTGTCAGCAGGCCCGTTGAAAGCCGAAACCTTACGGGTTATAGCTATGGCAGGCAATGACAGGGTATCTCTTGACCTGTTATACAACACCGGAACAGAGAATCAAAACAATATCCTTCTGAAATCTGATTTCATTTTTTCCAGGGAAGAAGGTATGAACTCTCCGGTCATTAAGGCACACCTGGCTTCTGACCATCTTATGATCAACGGAAAAGCATGGAATCTTCATTCAGACAGCCTGGTTTTGGCGGAGGGCAGGCTCGTCCTGAATAACGTACTTTTGCATCACCAGAAAGAGCAGGAAGATCCCGAGTCCCTTCTGATAGACGGAGCCATCTCGCGCACGCCCCAGGATACGCTTTTTGTGAAACTGTCCAGGTTCGATGCCAGCCTTTTCAACACCTTGCTGCCTGCTACGTATCCCTTTTCTTTCAGGGGCTCTTTCACCGGTACGGGACACCTGACCGATTTTTACGGAGAACGGCGCTTCCTGGCAGACATCGTGGGGGAACAGTTGTATGTTAACAACACCCTGGCCGGAGACCTGAATCTGACCAGTTCGCGGGACCCGCAGACCGACTACCTGAACCTTGAAGCCAGCACCACACTACCCGGGGGACAAAAACCCCTGTTTGTTTCCGGTTATTATCATCCATCGAATAAAGAACTGGATCTGAAAGCAACTTTCAATGATTTTGAAGCCGCCCTGGTGGCTCCCTTCCTCAACGGTCTGGTTTCAGATGTGCATGGAAAAATATCAGGAGACATGCATCTTTCAGGCATATTGCCTAACCTTGACCTGGTGAGCGGGAATACGGCTGTTGACAAATTACATTTTACCGTTGACTATACAAAAGTGCCGTATGTCCTCTCCGGACCCGTTCACCTGACGCCTGAAGGACTCTACCTCCCCAAAGACACGCTCAGGGATTCACGGGGACAACATGCCATTGTACAGGGAGGCTTAAAATATAGGCAATTCAGGAATATTGAGGCAAATCTGAACATGAGTTTCAATAACTTCCATGGATTGAACCTGGGTGAGAAGGATAACGATTCTTTTTACGGAAAAGCCTACGCTACGGGCAACCTGATCATAAAGGGCCCCCTTGACGATATTATGGTGGATCTGTCCATCCGCCCGGAGCCCAATTCCATGATTCACATTCCTTTGTCTTCTGCCTCACAGGCCAGACAGACCAGCCTGCTTACATTTGTCGAGCCCCCGCTGCCCTATACGGGAAGGGATCCGTATACATTGGCCGCCCTGGAACAAAAGAAAAAAATGGCGAACGATTCCAGGCTTACCTTTAACATGAGGACAGAGCTGACACCCGATGCAGAGATCCTGCTGGAAATAAATAAAACTACCGGAGACGTGATTACAGCCAGAGGTACCGGTCTTATCAACCTGGGGGTTGATCCCAGGAATGATTCCTTCTCCATTACGGGTGACTGTACCGTTGAAAGCGGTAATTACCTGTTCGGTCTCCAGGGAATCGTATCCAAACGTTTTCAGATTGTTCCGGGAGGTACCATCTTTTTTAACGGAGACATTGAGAATACGCAACTGAACCTTACCGCATCCTATAAAACCAAAGCATCCCTCAATACCCTGCTCTCTGACACCACCATGATCAGTAACCGCCGGGATGTGGATTGCCAGATACTAATGTCGGGAAACCTGATGAATCCGACATTGGGTTTCAATATTGAAATCCAGGATATTGATCCAATGACCAGAGCACGCGTTGAGAGTGCCTTGTCCACAGAAGACAAAATGATGCGTCAATTTGTTACCCTTTTGATATCCAGCAGCTTCATACCGGAACAGGAATCGGGGATCGTGAACAACTCCAACATCCTCTATTCCAATGCTACCGAAATCCTTTCCAACCAATTAAACAATATATTGGCGCAACTCAACATACCCCTGGACGTAGGATTCAACTACCTGCCCGGACAGAGCGGGGATCTTTTTGATGTAGCCATTTCAACACGCCTTTTCAACAACCGGGTTGTCATCAACGGCAATATGGGTAACAATCCTTATACACGCAACGAAAACGACCTGGTAGGGAACGTAGATATTGAACTTAAACTGGATGAAAAGGGAAAATTCCGTCTCAAGGCATTCAGCCATGCCGCAGACCAGTATTCAAACTATCTGGACAACACCCAGCGAAGCGGGGCTGGCTTTGTTTACCAGGAAGAATTCAACACGTTCCGCCAATTATGGAAGAGGTGGTGGAACCTACCTTAACACAGCCCCGGTTTCCTGTCTGAGTGCTTCCAGCAGACGTCCGGTAATTTGATCCACATAGGCATCGGTCAGGGTTTTCTGCGGATCCTGGAACACAAGACTCAGCGCGTATTGCTTTTTCCCCTCAGGAATTCCTTTTCCTGTGTAGACATCAAAAAGGCTAACCGATTTCAATAATCGTTTCTCGGTTTTTAAGGCTATCTCGTACAATTGCCGGTAAGTTATGTTTTCGCCCACCACAAGAGCCAGGTCTCTATGTACCTCGGGGAAACGTTGCAACCCGGCGAATTGTGCCCTGTTGTTGCGGATCATATTAAAGAAAAGGTCCCAATTGATCTCGGCTGCAAATACTTCCTGCCTTATATCCAGCACATCCAGACAGGCGCGGCTTACACGTCCCAGATCGGCCAGCACTTTCCCTTTAACCACATACCGTATTCCCTCTTGAAAAAGGTCATCCGGAGCCGGCAGGCATTCTACCCGTAAAAGGTTAAGTCCATATACCTGAGCAAGATGGTCAACATATGATTTGATCATGAAAAAATCTGTACTCCGGGAAGGTGTATGCCAGTTCTGGCCTCTGTCGCTACCTGTGATAAACAATCCCAGGTGCTGGTATTCCCTGTAACCTTCCAGCGTATCCCCTGCTCCATTGAGCGCATACACGTTGCCTTGTTCAAAGAACCTGAGGTTGTACTGCTGTCTGTTAATATTATAGGCAATAGCCTCCAGCCCTCCCCATAGTAGTGTCTGCCGCATGGCGTTCAGGTCTCCGCTCAAAGGGTTCAGAATCCTGACCAGAGACTGTGAGGGATAAGTTCCCGGCTTTTCATAATAAAGCGCACTTGTTAGGGAATTGCACATGATTTCACGGAATCCCAGAGCCGAGAGCCGGTCGGCCACAGCATCCCTAACCCTGTGTTGTTCTGGTTTGGCCACACGCCCCATAGAAGAACAAATATTCCCTGGCAATTCTATGTTGTCGTATCCATATATTCTGAGTACCTCTTCAACCACATCACATTCGCGTTTCACATCAACCCTATAGAGAGGAACTTCCACAGTGATTGTTTTTTTGTTTTTTGTGATTACCTTCATCTCCAGAGCCTTGAGAATGGTGTCTACCACATTTTCGCCTATGTTTTTTCCCATTAGTGAGAACATCCTGGAGTAATTCAATTTTACCTGCACCGGCGATACAGGTTCGGGATACAGGTCTATAATCCTGCCAGCAACACGTGCGCCACAGATCTCCTGCATCAGGAGGGCGGCCCGTTTGAGGGCATAAACCGTGGCATCAGGATCTGTTCCCCTCTCAAACCTGAAGCTGGCGTCTGTCTTCAATCCATGGTGTTTTGATGTCCTTCTGATAAAGGCCGGGTGAAACCAGGCTGATTCCAGAAACAGGGAAGTCGTCTTTTCCGTTACCCCACTTCCCAGCCCTCCGAACACACCTCCTATGCACATGGGTTCCTTTTGGTTGCATATCATCAGGTCTTGTCCGTCCAGTATTCGTTCCTGCCCATCGAGTGTTACAAAACGGCTTCCTTCATCAGCCATGCGTACTACCACACAGTCTCCCTGAATTTGTTCCCTGTCAAAGGCATGAAGGGGCTGGCCCGTTTCCAGCATAACATAATTAGTTATATCCACCACATTGCAGATAGGTCTGATGCCTGCCATACGCAAGCGGTCCTGCATCCACACAGGAGAAGGTTCTGTTTTGATATTTTCGAGTGTAATACCACTGTATCGCGGTGCTGCCCAGGGGGCCTGAACTACCACATTGACACCCGACCCCGAAGGATCTTCCCTGAAATAACTAACATCGGGTCTGTGAACCGCAACCTCTTTTCCACGGCAGGCATACCAGGCGGCCAGGTCCCGGGCAACACCCAGGTGTGATGCTGCGTCTATCCTGTTGGGGGTCAGGCCTATCTCAAAAACCTCATATGTAGGAAGATTCAGGTATTGAGCTGCGGGAATCCCCACCGGGGTTTCCGGGGGAAGGACCATGATTCCTTCGTGGGAGGTACCTATCCCAAGTTCATCCTCGGCACAGATCATACCATGGGATTCGGTGCCACGGATTTTTGATTTTTTAATCGTCACCTGATTCCCATTGGCAAAAGTAAGTTGTGTGCCCACAGTGGCCAGAAGCACTTTCTGGCCGGCAGCCACGTTAGGAGCCCCACAAACTACCTGTACAGGATCTCCTTCTCCGGTAAGGACAGAGGTCAGAGACAAGTGATCCGAGCCCGCGAGCTTCTCGCAGGAGAGCACCTCGGCAGTCACCACACCCCGAAGCCCTCCGGGTGCCGTTTCTGTGATTTCCAGTGATTCTACTTCCAATCCTATCTCAGTGAGTACAGAAGCTGTCTGTGCGGCAGACATGTCCAGGGGAAGGTAATCTTTCAACCAATTGTAGAGTATCTTCATACCTTATGATCATTCAAATAAAGTGGCCACAAATGCTTTTTTATCAAAAACCTGCAAATCGTCTATTCCCTCTCCAAGTCCAATAAACTTGACAGGGATCTGCAACATATCACTGATGCCTATAACCACTCCTCCCTTGGCCGTCCCGTCAAGCTTAGTTACTGCCAGGGCCGTTACATCGGTGGCTTTGGAAAATTCACTAGCCTGTTGATAGGCATTCTGTCCGGTAGAACCATCCAACACCAGCAATACTTCATGTGGCGCATCGGGAATGAGCTTTTGTAGCACTTTCCGGATTTTGGACAATTCGTTCATCAGATTGACCTTGTTATGAAGACGACCGGCGGTGTCGATCAGGAGTACATCCATATCCCGGGATATGGCCGAAGCCAGTGAATCATAGGCCACGGCAGCCGGGTCACTGCCCATTGCCTGTTTTACTATAGGTGCTCCCGAACGTTCACTCCATATGGTGAGCTGTTCAATGGCAGCTGCCCTGAAAGTATCGGCTGCACCCAGCATGACTTTCAACCCCGCAGCTTTGAGTTGTGCAGCCAGTTTGCCTATGGTAGTGGTTTTCCCGACGCCATTTACCCCTACAACCAGGATCACAAAAGGTTTTTTTGAGAAATCAAAGGGCATAACCTGGTTGGTGGCCTTGTTTTCCAGCAGGAGCGCTTCTATCTCTTCCCTAAGGTACAGGTTCAGTTCCTCTGTGTTCACGTACTTGTCCCTGCGTACCCGTTCCTCAATCCTGTCAATGATCCTGAGTGTTGTATCCACACCTACGTCTGAAGCAATGAGTGCCTCTTCCAGTTGGTCCAGGACCTGATCATCCACCCTGGAACGTCCCGTGACAGCCCTGGCCAGGCGACTGAACAGTCCTTTCCTGGTTTTTTCAAGGCCTTTATTAAGAATATCACTATGCTGCATAAGTTTGCAAATATAAATAAAAAAGACCGGCACTACAGAGCCGGTCTTCATTTATATCACCCTGATGCAGTCATTCTTTGCCTGCAAAGAAGTCTTTTTCTTTTTCCGGGGGGACGATACTTTCCTTAAAAATATAAGCTCCTGTACGTTCTGAGCGGACCATGCGAATGCATTTCGCGCTGCCTTTTCCTGCCGATTTATCTTTCAGTGTTGCAACCGCTTTTTTTGCCATAATGCTTATTTTTAATACTATTTGATTTCTTTGTGAAGGGTTACTTTCTTAAGGTAAGGATTGTATTTCTTACGTTCCAGTCGTTGCGTGGTATTCTTCTTATTCTTGGTGGTTATGTAACGGGATATTCCCGGGACCCCACTTTCTTTCTGTTCGGTGCATTCCAGAATGATTTGCACTCTGTTCTCTTTCTTGGCCATAAAACGATATATTATACAATGTCAATCAAACCTTTTTCCCTGGATGCTTTCAATGTGGCAGCCAGGCCATTCTTGTTGATAGTGCGGATTCCGGCAGCAGAAACTTTTAGTGTAATGAAACGGCCTTCCTCCTCGGACCAGAAACGCTTGGTTCTTAAATTGGGGGCAAACTCGCGTTTGGTGCGGCGTTTTGAGTGAGACACTTTGTTCCCCACCATTCTCTTCTTACCTGTAACTTGACAAACTCGTGCCATGGTATCTAAATTTATGTGATTTTATTCATTTTTAAGGGGCTGCAAATATCCGCATTTTTTTTGGAAACCCAAAATTTATTTAAACCGGACCTTCAGGATACGGTTCCATCGTATCCGGGATGGAAATGATTTGTTTTTATCTGTGGAAAACCAGACAATAACGGGGTTCCCCACTATCCTGTCTTCAGGAACAAATCCCCAGTATCGGGAATCCAGTGAGTTGTGACGGTTGTCTCCCATCATAAAGTAGTAATCCATGCCAAAAGTATAGTCTGCTGTCTTCTGGCCGTCTATATAATACAGACCGTCCTTTTCCTCAAACGTATGCCCTTCATAGACCGTAATGATACGTCTGTACAGGGGCAGATTCTGTGGTGTCAGGGTCACTTTCACGCCTGCCTTAGGTATCCACAGAGGTCCGTAATTATCTCTTGTCCAGGGAAAATCAGGAGACGTAACAAAGGGGAAAAGCATCATTTGTGAATCGGGATAATCGGGAGGAAAAACATCGACGTTTTGCGTAACGGATACAATGTTGCGTAAGGCAGAAACTTCCTCAGCTATTTCCTCATTCATGGGCAGTGACGGGTATCCGGGAATGCGGTTGTCATAAAAGGCTTCTGCCGGAGAAATACTGTATTTATCCAGAAGGCGCTGGTTCAGGGTCTGTCCGTCTGTCACAACTGTATAGGTGGTTCTGATACCAGAAAATGAAGGCTGCGCCTGCCCGTTTACATAAACCTTGCCATCCCTGAGGTGCAGGGTGTCCCCGGCAAGCGCCACACAGCGTTTTACATAATTGTCCTCCTTCCCGGCCGGCCTTATTATTACCGGACCGTAATGCTCCAGAGTGTTTTTGCGGCCGTTAAGTCTTACATGCGTATAGTAATCATCGGTAGGGTAATTGACCAGTACCGTATCACCATGCGGAAAATTGAAAACCACCATGTCATCCCTACCGACTTGAGAAAAACCCGCCATACGTTTGTATGGTCTTTCAATAAGCCTGGAATACGACTCCTTCCCAAAGATGACATTGTGTGTCAGGGGGATCGTCAGTGGGTGTTGAGGACGTTTTGGTCCGTATTTCAATTTCCCCACAAACAGGTAGTCCCCCGTCATCAGGGTATTCTCCATGGAAGACGTGGGAATCATATAGGCTTCAAAGAAAAAGTATTTTACAAATGTAGCGGCAATCAAAGCAAATATGATTGCATCGACCCATTCCAGCAGAATGTTACGTTTTGCCGACTTTTTAGGATTCTTTTTCCAGAAAGCCCATTTGACCTTTTTTGTTATATAAATATCGAATATAATGATAAGGCCAAAGAGCCACCATAAGTTACCCAACCAGATAACCCACAACAGGTAACAGGCGGCAACCAGTGAAAATCTGATCCAGCGGTTCAAAACCCTGATTATTTAATGGAGCTGATTACGGCTTCAAATGCCTGGGGATTGTTCATGGCCAGGTCTGCAAGAACCTTACGGTTAAGGCCTATATTGGCCTTGTTCATTTTGCCCATAAACTGTGAATAGGACATACCATGCATGCGTGCGGCAGCGTTGATGCGCTGGATCCAAAGGGCGCGGAAAGTGCGCTTTTTGTTTTTACGGTCACGGTATGCATAAGTCAAACCTTTTTCATACGTATTTTTGGCTACCGTCCAGACATTGCGGCGTGCCAGAAAATTACCCTTCGTCTGTTTTAGAATTTTTTTGCGTCTGGCCTTGGAGGCCGCTGAATTTACCGATCTTGGCATAATTTTAATTCTTTGCGACTGGCAGCGTTCTCCTCCTTTGAGAATCTTCCCGGCTGGTCAGTCTGGTTATTGTTATTTGCAGTATTAAGCACAAATCAGTTCTTTGATGCGCTTTTCATCCGTTTTATCCACTAATGAGGAATAAGTCAGATTCCTTTTCTGCTTTTTGGTTTTTTTTGTCAAAATATGACTGTGGTAAGCGTGTTTCCGCTTAACCTTTCCGGTTCCGGTGAGCGTAAAACGCTTTTTGGCTCCGGGGTTGGTTTTCATTTTGGGCATAATCTATTCTTAATGGTTATTTTTTCTTCACATTTGCTTTATTCGGGCCCAGCATCATAATCATGCGTTTCCCCTCCAGTTTTGGCATCTGTTCTGCTTTCCCGTAATCTTCAAGGTCCACTGCAAACCTGAGTAACAGTTTTTCGCCCTGCTCAGAGAATACGATGGAACGACCCCTGAAAAAAACAAAAGCTTTCACCTTGGCGCCTTCTTTGAGGAATTCAATGGCATGCTTAAGTTTAAACTGGTAATCATGTTCATCTGTATTGGGCCCGAAGCGGATTTCCTTAACAATAATCTTAGAGGCATTTGCCTTCATCTCCTTGGCTTTTTTCCGCTTCTGATACAAAAACTTCTGGTAGTCAGTGATCTTACAAACCGGGGGGTCAGTCTGGGCCGAGATCTCCACCAGATCAAGGTTCATCTTTTCTGCCAATTTCAAAGCCTGTGCCAGAGGATAAATTCCAGGCTTTTCAATATTATCTCCCACAACGCGTACCTGTGGAGCGTCAATTTCGGCATTGACCCTGGGGCCGTCATCCTGCGGGGAACTCCTGTGATAATTTTTACCCTGGTAATTCCTTCTTTGTGGCGCAGCGTTTGGTCTGTAAGACGTTCCGATAACTTGTTCCTCCTGTATTAGTTAATCAATTCTTTTATTTCTTTCCGGAGCAGATCAGCAAATGCTTCCTGTTTCATGGTGCCTATATTTCCTTCACCCTGACGACGTACCGACACCGTTCCTGAGGTCTCCTCTCTCTCCCCAACTACCAGCAAATAGGGGATTCTCTTCAACTCATTCTCCCTTATGCGCTTACCTACAGTCTCGTTACGATCGTCAAGCAAGGCGCGAAGTTCGCAATTATTCAAGAAATCACAAACTTTTTTTGCAAAATCATTATATTTTTCGCTTAATGGCAAGACTACCACCTGTTGCGGAGCCAGCCAAAGAGGAAATTTTCCGCCTGTATGTTCAAGTAAAACTGCAACAAAGCGTTCCATTGATCCAAAAGGTGCCCGGTGGATCATCACCGGTCTGTGTTTTTTATCATCTGCTCCGGTATATTCCAGTTCAAAACGTTCCGGCAGGTTGTAATCGACCTGAATAGTACCCAACTGCCATTTTCTTCCTATAGCATCGCGTACCATAAAGTCCAGCTTAGGGCCGTAGAACGCTGCTTCGCCGTATACAACCTGAGTCTGAAGCCCTTTTTCAGAAGCGGCTTCTATAATGGCATTTTCTGCTTTTTCCCAATTTTCGTCCGATCCTATGTACCTGGATGTGTCGTTCTTGTCGCGGAGTGACACCTGTGCCGTAAACTCGTTAAAACTTAATGTTTTGAATATATACAAGACAATATCAATAACTTTGCAGAATTCCTCCTTGATCTGGTCCGGCCTGCAGAAAATATGGGCATCATCCTGGGTAAAGCCTCGGACCCTTGTCAACCCGTGCAATTCACCGCTTTGTTCATAACGGTAAACAGTTCCGAATTCAGCCAGGCGTACGGGCATGTCTTTATAGGAATATGGCTTTGCTTTGTATATCTCGCAGTGATGGGGACAGTTCATGGGTTTAAGCATGAATTCCTCTCCTTCCTGCGGTGTTGTGATTGGCCTGAAACTGCTGGTCCCGTATTTGGCATAATGACCGCTGGTTACATACAGTTCTTTCTGGCCGATATGGGGTGTTATCACCTGCTGATAGCCGTGTACTTTCTGAACGTTTTTCAGAAAGTTTTCCAGCCGCTCTCTCAGGGCTGCACCATTGGGCAACCACAGGGCAAGTCCCTGTCCCACCCTTTGTGAAAAGGTGAAAAGTTCCAGTTCCTTTCCCAGTTTGCGGTGGTCTCTTTTTTTCGCTTCCTCAAGCATTTTCAGATATTCCTCCAGCTGGGATTTTTTAGGAAAAGTGATCCCATAGATCCTGGTGAGCATCTGGCGTTTTTCATCCCCTCGCCAATAGGCTCCTGCAATGGAAGTAAGTTTTATGGCTTTGATTAAAGAGGTATCGGGAATATGGGGTCCCCTGCACAAGTCTGTGAAAGAACCGTTTGAATAAAAGGTTATGGTCCCGTCTTCCAGGTCATTGATCAATTCACACTTATAGGGATCTCCCTTTTCCTGATACGTCTTAAGGGCTTCATCCTTGCTTACCTCCCTGCGTTCAAAGACCTGACCGGTCTTTGCCATTTCCAGCATCTTGCGCTCCACGGTCTCCAGATCGGCTTCTGCTAGCTGACGTCCTTCCAGGTCAATATCGTAATAAAAACCATTTTCTATGGCCGGTCCTATTCCAAATTTTACCCCAGGGAAAAGAATCTCCAATGCTTCTGCCATCAGGTGGGAAGAGGAGTGCCAAAAAACCTGCTTCCCCTCTTCGTCTTCCCATTTAAGGAAACGCACAGCGGCATCCTTTGTGAGCGGGACACGGATGTCTGTCAGGATTCCGTCCACTTTCATGCCCAGCACCACGGCCGCCAGTCCGGGGCTGATCTCTTTTGCGACCTGATAGCCTGTAACCCCGCTTTCATATTGTTTTGTTTTCCCGTCGGGAAAAGTGATTGTAATCATATTCTGCATTTAATGATAGGTGTTGTTTTATAACAACTGGCAAAGTTAGGTATTTTTTAAAAAAATTGGTTACTTTGTGAGTCAAACCTTAACCTTATGTCCATGAATCAGTCTTTTTGGAACAAAGCCGCCATCTACGGAATCCTGCTGGCCCTGGTTTCCGTCTTTTTTATGGTACTGCAATCGGTACTGACACCTGAGCGGTGGATGAATATTTTATTCTGGATAGCAAAACTGGCCACCACCATCGGCCTGCTTTTCTATTTCATGAAAGATTTTGGTAAGGGAAAAGACAGCTACACGTATTCAGACTCCTTTAAATTCGGTATTGCTGTTTCGTTTTGTTCTTCCATTATTGCAGCCGCCTATTACTATATACATATGATGTTCCTGTTTCCGGACAGTGCCGGCCAGATTACCAACGCCCTTCTCTCGGGCTTTGAACAGGCCGGCATTACAGAAGAAGATTTCAATGCAGACAAATTAATAGCCCGTTTACCTGTCATTATTACAATATCCCAGCTTATCTACTTCAACATCCTGGGCCTGCTCTGGTCTTCCCTGCTGGCTAACGGAACAAAGCACAAAGTTGTCTCCACACCTTTTATATAATTAAAGCACCTACATGGACCTGTCTGTAGTCATCGCTTTGTATAATGAACGGGAATCACTTCCCGAATTACTAGACCGCATCAGAACGGTGCTCGCCTCACCCCTGGAAACCAACCTTCAACACCTTCCTGAATATGAAATCATCTTTGTGGACGACGGCAGCACAGACGGCTCCTGGGACTTCATAACAGAACAGGCAGACAGGGATTCCCGTATCCATGGGATCCGTTTTCGCCGTAATTATGGGAAATCAGCAGCCCTTTACTGCGGATTCGGTACTGCTCTGGGGAAGGTGGTCATCACCATGGACGCCGACCTGCAGGACGATCCGGCCGAGATTCCCGCGCTCTACCGGATGGTGGCCGACGGGACCTACGATCTGGTCTCGGGGTGGAAAAAGAAACGCAAGGATGCTGTCTTTACCAAGAACATTCCTTCACGCATCTACAACGCAACCGCAAGGATGGTTACCGGAATCCGACTCCATGACATGAACTGCGGTCTGAAAGCTTATCGCAGCGAAGTGATCAAAAGCATAGAGGTTTACGGAGAAATGCACCGCTACATTCCTTACCTAGCAAAGGAAGCGGGTTTTACCCGGATCGGGGAAAAATCCGTGGTGCATGCAAGGCGTAAATACGGCAAGAGCAAATTTGGGCTAAGCCGTTTTGTCAATGGGTACCTTGATTTGCTGACTTTGTGGTTCCTGGCCCGGTTTGGGAAAAAACCGATGCATATATTCGGACTTTTTGGATCCCTCATGTTTCTGACGGGCGGATTCATTGCCGTTTGGCTCATAGTCCAGAAACTATATTGGCAGTCTCACAGTCTGCCGTACCGCGCTGTCACAGAACAACCCCTCTTTTATTTGGCCCTGCTGGCGATCGTCCTGGGGATGCAACTTTTCCTGGCAGGCTTTCTGGGCGAACTTGTTTCGCGCAACGCTGCCGAAAGAAATCATTACCACATAAGGGAAAAACGCTAGCGCTTACACTTGATTCATTATGCTGTATATCTGCACTATAATAAAAGAGCTCCCTGGTAGAGCTCTTATATTAATTATCTGTTAAACAAGGCAATACATCAAGTGTGCGCGGCACAAATCAACTTATACAACCATAAAAGCTCTGGTTAGGGAAAAGCGGTCGTTGGGGCAGTAATACGCAAAATTGCAAGGTCGCTTGAGTGCTAAGAAAGGAGTGCTTTTTATTTTAAGCCGAGGCACTCCTTTCTTAGCACTCAAGCGACCGCCATCAGGAAAGGTTAAATCCTCGGCCAAAAGAAAAAAAACCATCATTGTCTTGTAGTGCAGTGACTGCCGGTTACAAGGTCCGGTTCAGGTAATCATCAAAGGATTCCGGAGCCGGGATATACGAGCTGTCAAACAATGCGGAAGAGATCAGAAAGTCGGCTGTAGACCTGTTACAGGCTGTCGGGATATTATACAGGCTGGAAATGCGAAGCAATGCTTTGATATCCACATCGTGGGGCTGCGGCTGCATGGGATCCCAGAAGAAAATCAACATGTCAATTTTACCTTCTGCTATAAGGGCTCCCATCTGCTGATCCCCGCCCAGGGGACCTGATTTTAAAGAGGTAACAGTGATCCCGGTAGCCTCTTCCACCATACGGCCTGTAGTTCCCGTACATACCAGCCTGTGCCTGGAAAGGCGTTCCCTGTTAAATTGCACCCACTCTATCAGATCTTTCTTTTTATGGTCATGTGCAACTAATGCCAGATTTTTTCTGTACATGATAAGGGTTTTTAAATGTTAACACATTGACCGCAGGCGATGGCTGCAGCCTCCATGATTCCTTCACTCATGGTAGGATGAGGAAAAACAGTGCGGACCAGGTCATGGTCTTTGATTTTCATTCCTATGCAGGCAACCAGGCCGCCTATCATCTCTGTTGCATGGGCCCCTATGATATGGGCCCCTAAAAGGCGGTTGTCGTGTGCATCGAAAACGAGTTTGACAAAGCCTTCCCGTTCCCCTGCGGCAGCTGCCTTCCCGGATGCGGTAAAAGGAAATTTTCCAATTCTGACCTCAATGCCCTTTGCTTTTGCTTCTTTTTCACGCAGCCCTACTGATGCAATCTCGGGTGTGGCATAAATGCAACCCGGGATATTGCTGTAATCCACATCTGGGACCTGTATTCCAGCCATTCGTTCCACACAGCAAAGAGCTTCGGCAGAAGCCAGATGTGCAAGCGCGGGCGTGGGCAAAACATCCCCTGCCGCATAAATTCCGGGTACTGTAGTCATAAAATCTTTATCCACAACAATTTTTCCGCGGACCATCTGTACCCCTGCTTCCTCCAGTCCCATATTGGAAGTATTGGGGAGCACGCCCGCTGCCGAAAGAACCACATCGGCTTCTATGTATTCGGTCCCTTTTTTTGTTTCCACTTCCAGGCAGCACCCTTTAACAAATTTTTCTGCAGATTTAACCCCGGCCGAGGTCATGACCCGGATTCCGGCCTTGCGGAACGAACGGCTCAGCTGGGCTGCCACATCGGCATCTTCCGTGGGCACGAGCTGGTCCATATATTCAATTAGCGTCACCTTTGTTCCCAGCGAATGGTAAAAATAGGCCAGTTCGGTGCCTATCGCTCCGGAGCCTATCACGGCCATGCTCCCGGGGATGGTTTCCGGCACCATAGCCTGGCGGTACGCTATGATCCTTTTTCCGTCTATAGACGCTCCCGGAAGGGAATTAGGTTTTGAACCCGTTGCGATCAATATCCTTTTTGTATCCAGCATTTTGTCTCCCACGGAAACCTTTCCGGGGCCATCAACGTGTCCCTTCCCATGAATCACCTCTACTTTGTACTTATTAAAAAGGTATTCTATACCCTTGGACATCTGGGCAGAGACTTCCCGGCTTCTGGAGACAATGGCGGCCAGATCGGGTTCCACCCCTCCGGAGAGCTTTATCCCGTAGGCTTGGGAATTTCTGGATAAATTCAATACCTCAATGCTTTTGAGCAGGGCCTTGGTGGGGATACACCCCCAGTTAAGACAGACACCTCCCAGGGGGCCCCTTTCAACAACTGCTGTCCTGAATCCCAACTGGGCAGCACGGACTGCCGCTGTATAGCCGGCAGGGCCGGAACCAATGATTATCAAATCGTATGACATAGAAAACTTATGGATTGATTAGTTTTTACCGTGACATTGCTTGTATTTCTTACCGCTCCCGCAAGGACACGGATCGTTCCTGCCTACCTGTTTCTCTACATGGACCGGTGCATTGGAGCGGGGTTCGGCCGATTGTGTCAGCAAATCGGGTCGCGAGGTCTGGGTGTTGCTCAGATCGGTGCGTTTTCTTTCGCTTCCGGCCTTGTCCAGCCTATCCTGGTCCTGGCGCAGGGGAATGTGAGCCTTAAGGAGGAAAGACAGCACTTCGCGGGCAATTTTTTCGAGCATTTCGCTGAACAGCTTGAAGCTTTCAAACTTGTATATGAGCAAAGGGTCTTTTTGTTCATAGGTGGCGTTCTGCACAGACTGTTTCAAATCGTCCATATCGCGCAGGTGCTCTTTCCAGAATTCATCGATCACTACCAGGTTGATGGTCTTGTTAATGGCCCGGGTCAATTCCTTGCCCTTGCTTTCATAGGCTTTCTGAATGTTTACAATAACCTGATAGATACGCTTCCCGTCACTCACTGGTACCACCACGTTCTCATATGTGGCCCGCTGTGTCTGATAAATGTTCTTTATAATGGGCCAGGCCTGGGCTACCAGGGCCTCTGCCCTGCGGTTGTAAGTAGACTGTATTTGCTCTGTCAGTGATTCTGCCATTTCTGCGACAGTGGCCTTGCGGAAAATTTCCTGGTCAAATCCCGGTTCAATGGATATCTGCCGTATCAGTTCAAAACGGAGGTCTTCATAATCTGTCCCATCCATGCTCTGCATGAAGGATTCTGCATAGTCGGACATCATGTTGGCCACATCCACATCTACACGTTCCCCGTACAAGGCATTGCGGCGCCGGGTATAGATCACTTCGCGCTGCGAATTCATGACATCGTCATATTCGAGCAGCCGTTTCCGGATCCCGAAGTTGTTCTCTTCCACTTTTTTCTGTGCCCTTTCAATGGAGCTCGACAACATGGAGTGCTGCAGAACCTCTCCTTCCTTCATGCCCATCTTGTCCACTATGGCTGCAATCCTTCCGCTGCCAAAGAGACGCATCAGGTCATCTTCCAGAGACACAAAAAAGATGGAAGAACCCGGGTCCCCCTGGCGGCCGGCGCGTCCGCGCAACTGCCGGTCTACCCGGCGGCTGTCATGGCGCTCTGTTCCCACGATGGCCAGACCACCGGCTTCCCTTACCCCTTCCCGGAGCTTGATGTCCGTACCCCTTCCGGCCATGTTTGTAGCAATGGTCACCGAGGAAGCCCTCCCGGCTTCGGCCACAATCTCGGCTTCCCGGGCATGCTGTTTGGCATTGAGGACATTGTGCTTTAAACCACGCATTTTCAACATGCGGCTAAGCAACTCTGAGACTTCTACAGAAGTCGTTCCCACAAGTACAGGCCTTCCGGCTTTTGTCAGCTCGTCAATTTTATCTATGACCGCATTGTACTTCTCACGTTTTGTCTTGTAAATCAGGTCTTCCTCGTCTTTTCTTATCACAGGACGGTTTGTCGGGATAACCACCACATCCAGCTTGTATATGGACCAGAACTCGCCTGCCTCTGTTTCTGCCGTGCCCGTCATACCGGCCAGTTTGTGGTACATACGGAAGTAATTCTGGAGCGTTATGGTGGCAAAGGTCTGGGTGGCTGCCTCTACCTTTACCCGTTCCTTGGCTTCTATAGCCTGGTGCAGACCGTCCGAATAACGCCTCCCTTCCAGGATACGGCCCGTCTGCTCGTCAACGATTTTGATCTTGTTGTCCACCACGATGTATTCCACATCCTTATCAAACATTGCATAGGCTTTAAGCAATTGATTGACTGTATGAACGCGTTCAGACTTGATGGCATATTCGTTTAAAAGGGTATCCCTGGCGGCCTCTTTTTCTTCTGCGGTCAGGTTTTTCTTTTCCAGCTCAGAAATCTCGGTGCCCATATCGGGCAGGATGAAGAAGTTGGATTCGCTGACTTTTCTGGCTATCAAATCGTGTCCTTTTTCTGTCAGGTTCACCGATTTTTGCTGCTCTTCAATGACAAAGTACAGGTCGTCTGTGATCAGGTGCATCTGCTTGTTGTTGTCCTGCATATAGAAATTCTCTGTCTTCTGCAGCAACTGTTTGATCCCTGGCTCACTCAGGTATTTGATGAGCGGATTGTATTTGGGGAGTCCCTTGAATGCCCTGAGCAGGATCTTACCTCCGTTTTCCTCGTCTGCTTCCTGTATCAGCTTTTTTGCCTCAGCAAGGTACTGCTGTACCAGGGACCTCTGGGCCTGGTACAGGTTTTCCACGATGGGTCTGAATTCGTTGAATTGCTGGTCTTCGCCTTTGGCTACGGGCCCCGAGATGATCAGGGGGGTACGGGCATCGTCAATAAGCACCGAGTCAACCTCGTCCACAATGGCATAATGGTGTTTCCTCTGGACCAGGTCATCGGAATTGATGGCCATATTGTCGCGCAGGTAATCAAAGCCAAATTCATTGTTTGTTCCAAAGGTTATGTCGGCACGATAGGCCTTGCGGCGTTCATCCGAATTGGGCTGGTGCTTGTCCAGACAATCTACCCGGAGTCCGTGGAATTCATAGAGGGGTCCCATCCATTCCGAGTCACGTCTGGACAAGTAATCGTTCACCGTGACTACATGGACTCCCTTGCCGGCCAATGCATTCAGAAAAACCGGGAGGGTGGCCACCAGCGTTTTCCCTTCCCCGGTTGCCATCTCGGCAATCTTGCCTTTGTGAAGCACTACCCCGCCTATGAGCTGCACATCATAATGGACCATGTCCCAGGTAATGCGGTTGCCCCCGGCCATCCATGAATTGTGCCATACGGCTTTGTCTGCCTTGATCTCCACATGGTCTTTGGTCGTGGATAGCTGCCTGTCAAAGTCGGTAGCTGTCACAGTCAGGGTCTGGTTCTGGAAAAAGCGCCTTGCTGTGGATTTCATGATGGCAAAGACCTGGGGTAGCACGCGGTCCAGGATCTCCTCTATCTTTTCATCGATCTTTTTGGTGAGTTTGTCCACCTCGGTAGCCAGAGCTTCCTTCTTGAGAACTTCAATTTCAACATCTTCAAGCTGTTCCCTGAGTATTGCTTTTTGTTTTTCGTCTTCGGTAATGTAATCCTGGATGGTCTGTTTGATTTTCAGCGTTTCTGCACGCAGGGCATCATGATCCAGCTTATCAATCCTGTCGTATTCTTTTTTGATCCTTTCAAGGTAAGGGGCCAGCTGCTTGAGGTCCTTGTCAGCTTTGGAACCGAAAATTTTCCCTATTACGTTTATAATTGAGGCCATATTTGCAGTTTTTCGATCATTATTCTTATAACCTGCAAATGTACATTATTCTTCCCTATTATTCGCTTTATCTGCACCAACCCGCGGTCCAGTCATTTCCAGATGGCACCGCACCTTTATAATCTCCAGCCGAAAAGAACGGGTCAACGGCATTCATATTCTTACCGCCCGAAACCGTTCCCACACAAGCGGAGGTAAACGAAAAGGTTTTGTTTATTCCGTTATTGGCATTGGAGGTAAACAGGTCCTGGGAATAGATACCCGCAGCGGCAGAAACTCCGCCAGCGAGGAAGACATGATCAAGCACCGAGGTTCCGTTTGCCAGTGCAGTTTCTGTCTCTGAAGTCTCTGTGGTAAGGCAGTTGGGTTTCCCCGTAACCAAGGCATTATATATCCCTACCCGGGTTCCTGCCCTTAAACGAATCCCGCGTTTATTTACTGAAGAACCGTTTCCGCAAAGTGTCAGATTCGCCAATATAGGAGAAGAAACAGGCGCAGCGGTAAAATCTTTACTGTTATTATCTGCTTCAATCAGACAGTCGCATTCGTAGCCTATAACAGCCTCGCTCCCCTGAACTGCTAACAGGAATTGTCCTTTTCCGCACCAGCCTTCAGTCCAGTCGAACGAATCGTCACCATTGTCGGTTGCCACCAGGTATTTCACATTTACCGTACCGCCAAACCATTCAAAACCGTCGTCAGATCCCTTGTACGACTGCAGATGATCCACCACGGTCCCGTTACCGACTCCATAGAAAGTAAATCCGTTGGCTTCTTTTTCCTCGCTGAACGCATACCCTGTGTATTCCACACGAATATAGCTTAACGTCCCTGAGTTATCGGCCACATTACTGCCTCCGTAAAGAGCATCGCCAATTTCAGATTTCGAAGTGGTTCCTGTTACGTTAATGGGAGCAAGACCACAGATGTGTACCCCGCCCCAGGCTCCCGCTTCTTTCCTTTCCGAGGTCATGACAACAGGATTTGCGGCCGTTCCGCGGGCATCAATCTTACCGCCCTGTTCTACAAGGATATAATCTACCACATCGTCGTCTTTGGCCACTATGATGACTCCCGGCTCAATAGTAAGGGTTACCCCCGGTTTTACATGAACTCCGCCTGACAGGTTATAAGACATTCCGCTTTTAAGCGTTCTGTCGGTCGTCAGCTCGCCGGAAAGATCCGTAGATTCTTCTTCTGGTTCGGTTTCTTTTTCACAGGAAACTGCCAATAACAGTATCCCTAAAGCCATTACGGCCATTTTCCAATTAAATTTTTTCATTTTCAATTAATTTATTGATTTAAAGTGTATAAGTTAACCCTATCTGAAAGGAAACCCCAGCCCTGTACGATTCTACTGTCACAACTTCTCCTGTTATTTTGACCTGTTGCGTGAATAGCACCTTACTGTCCAGGATATTTTTAACTGAAATTCTGAGATTCCAGCGATTCCCGGCCTGGTAACTACTCACAAAATCAAGCGTATGAAGAGGCTGCTGCATAATATTTCCCATCCCGTAGATCCCAACGGCATGAATGCGGGGTCCCTGAAGATTATAAAGCATGGTACATGTTACCTGGTCTTCTTTGCCTGTCTTCCATTGGTACATAATATCGGCGTTGAGCAGATATGGCGAAGCACCCTGTAAGGCACGGCGAGAATCTGTATACACACCACTGCCTTCGGGCAATATTACATTGGTATACATATACGAAGCGTTCAAGCCTATCCGGAGGCCCGGCACAATTGTTTTTCTTATCTCAGCTTCCACGCCTGCCGCCATCCCTTCTTCTGCATTGCGGAATGAATGGACCGCCGATCCTCCTGATGATTCCTGAACCCGCTCAATGGGGTTCTCAAGCCATTTGTAATAGAGGGCAGCCGAGAACAGATTGTCCTGTGTGCCATAATATTCGTAACGCAGATCGACGTTCATATTATAGCCGTTCTGCAGTGCTTCGTTGCCTCTTAATTCGGCGCTTCCATACGATTCTTTATAAAGGAAGGGTGCCATTTCCACGAACAGGGGCCGGGTAACGGTACGCGAAAGGGCAAATCGTGCCGAATGCTTTTCATGGAATGAATATTTAAGATTCAGAGAAGGGAACAAATCGTGACCGGACAGAACGGATCGTTTCTCAACCGAAGCATCATTCCAGTAACGGACCCATTGTTCGGAAGGTTCATAACGCAAACCAAAGTTGACGTTAAAGTTCCTGAAAGGAAGAAAGTCGGTTTGCGCATATAATCCTCCCATACGATGACCGGCATAATAATGAGATTTGGGCTGAGCATCTTTAATTATCTGAATGGTTCCGTCGGCAATGTTTTCCGTATTAAGCCAAAAATCTGTTTCATAGATATCGCTAATTTCAGGATTCAAATTGTTCAGATTATAATAAAACCGGACAGATGAATAGTTCCGTAATTTGTCCTTATATGAAACTCCAAACCTTATTGATCCCTTTTCCCCCATTTTGTATACGGCATAAAGTTCCGCCACGGCTTCCTTTTCTTCCAGTTCTCCAAAATAACGCATGGTTTCCTGGCGATTCAGTTTAAAAAGAGACAGCTTGCGGTCGTCTTCACGATACATCACCTGCCTGCGGTCCGGCTCGTAACTTCCGGTTATTCCGTAAGAAAGGTTAACGTTTAATGTCCAACGGTCTCCGGCTGCATAACCATAGGCAAGCTGATTGTTCAATAAGTTATAGGCATGGAAAACACTGTTGCTCCCAATCAGATGGATACCTTCCGAATCGTATCCTTCCCTTCTTTTGTAATTATCCACCGCATTGCGGGCGTACAGCACAGTATAACTGAAATGATGGGACGAAGCCGGATCGTAGGCCAGATGCATAAGTCCCGCCACATCTGCATTCGTAGAATAACTGTTGTAGTTAAACTCATTGAGAACGGTTCCCTGTGCATTTATGGTTGAGATATACGCGTCTTTCTGTATTTCATTATCGTAATCTACGCTCAGTGAAACAAGAATTCCCAGCCGGTTTTGGCCTTTTTCCCATGATTTTCCAAATCCTATAGCTCCGTTTATTCCCGGCCATAATGTTCTTTTTGTAACGGAGAATGAGGTCCCAAAAGGGTCATGATTTTTTATATAGGATGAAAACTCATTTGAAGTCATATCTTTTATATTAAGCGGCAGATTGCGGGTAAAAAAGCTTCCGCCGATTTTATCGCTTTCAAAGAAGCCGGAGAACAAAGCCCGGGAGTTACCGCCTGTTCCTATGTTTAAAGAAAAAAAATCGTCTCCCGTATGTTCTTTCAGGCCAATATCAATATGAGCACCCGAATAATCTGCATAAGCACTCACATTGTATACTTTGTTCACAGTTATATTCCTTATCAGACGCGAGGGAAAAAGATCCAGAGGAATAAGTTTGTTATCGGGGTTCGGCGAGGCCACAGGCAGTCCGTTCAACGTGGTGGAACTGTATCTGTCTCCAAGGCCCCGCACAAAGAGCTGGCCTGCTTCGGCAAGTGAAATCCCTGCAATCTTTTTTACTCCCTCGGCCACCGAAGAAATCCCTTTTCTGCTCATTTCCCTTGCTCCCATATTTTCGACAGCAGCAGAAGACAGCCGCCTTTCCGTCAACAGATTCTTTTCGGTTTCCAGATCCCTTCGGGCTATAATATACACTTCTCCAATGGATAATTCCTCCGGCTGGAGCTGCATGTCTACTTTTATCGCTCCCAGCTCTCCCGAAACTACCACAGGCCCTTTTATGGCCGTTTTATATGATATATACCTGAATTCCAGAGTATATACACCTTCATTCAAAGGAAGTTCATAAAAACCGCTGTTATCTGTTACCGAGCCGGTGCCGGTACCTGAGACCATCACGTACACTCCGGGTAAAGGTTCCGAAGCCGTTTTATCGGTGACCGTACCACTTATTATCGTTTGAGCCTGTACCAGTCCGGAGTATACAGTGAATAAAAGGATTAATAATCTTATTCTTCTTCTCATTTGCTTTTTTTCATAAATCTGATGCAAAGGTGACGGCACCATGTTACAACACCCATACAGTCACTTTACATTTCAGTTAAAAAACGCTTACACGGAATGTGACAATGTTTGCTTAAGGCATAAACAGTTATCTTTGTGCCAAATAAAACTGACCATTTTGGAAAAGGAAGATATCAGGATTCTTGTTGTCGATGACGAGGAGCCGCTTTGTGAAATATTACAGTTCAACCTCGAAGTGGAAGGTTACTCGGTAGATGTAGCTTATAGTGCCGAACAGGCAATTACACTTGACCTGTCGGGATACTCTCTCATTCTTCTGGATGTCATGATGGGACCCATGAGTGGATTCCGGATGGCCCAGCTGATGAAAAAAGACGAGAAAACGGCATCCATCCCCATCATTTTCTGTACTGCCAAGGATACCGAAGACGACACGGTTGCCGGCTTAAACCTGGGCGCCGATGACTATATTTCCAAACCCTTTTCTATCAGGGAAGTCATTGCCCGTGTCAAAAGTGTATTGCGCAGAACAGAATCGGTGCTTCATCCTGAGAGCCAACAATTGCTCAATTATAAAGGCTTAACCATGAACCTTTCAAAAAAGAGCTGCTCTGTTGAGGGAGTGGAAATTCCTCTTACTAAAAAAGAATTTGAGATCCTTGCGTTATTATTGAAGCATAAAGGCAAAATTTTTTCTCGTGAAGAGATCCTCAGTCAGGTATGGAGCGACGAAGTGATTGTGCTGGACAGGACCATAGACGTAAATATGACCCGCTTACGTAAAAAAATCGGGGTATACGGAGATTATATTGTCACACGTCTGGGCTATGGATACGGGTTTGAAGTATAAGTTTCCTTTCCAGGTACGGCTTTTTTTGTACCTGATGCTCGTCTTTGGGCTTTTTCTGCTTTCTTTTCTCGCGTTCCAGCAACACAGGGAAAAGACGTTCAAGGCTGAAAAGGTGAATGCATGGTTACAGATCTTTAACACACAATTGAATCCATTTATTTCGAATCCGTCAGCCATAGATTCATTGGTTCTGATGAAAAAAGAATCTTTGGGCGGCGATCTGAGGATTACAATAATGGATACTTTGGGAAATGTTCTCTATGATTCTGAGAAGACCCGGCCCCTGAATTCCTTCTCCAATCACTCGGACAGACCGGAAGTTAAGCAGGCCATGGCATCCGGAACCGGCTTTACTACCCGCCGCCTCTCTGAAACCACGGATATTGAATATTTTTATTCCGCCACACGTTATGGAAATATTATTATTCGTTCTGCCATTCCCTACTCCGTTTCACTTAAGGAAATCCTCAGAGCCGACCGTCTGTTCCTTCTGGTCATGACAGGCATATTTCTTTTGGTAAGCGCGCTGGTGCTCATTCTAACAAGACGCCTGGGGAATAATATTAACCGCCTGAGAAAATTTGCCCTTTTGGCAGACAAGGGAGAACCTATTGAAGATATTGGATCCTTTCCAAAAGACGAACTGGGAGAGATCTCCAATCATATCATCAGGCTATACTCGCGTTTAAGACAAACCAAAGAGGCGCTGGAAAGCGAACACAGTATGGTGTTGCATCAGAAACAGGAACAGACGCGTCTGAAAAAACAACTCACTCAGAATATCAATCACGAATTGAAAACGCCCGTAAGCAGTATTCAGGGTTATCTGGAAACACTTGTGAATAATCCGGGAATCCCTGAAACCAGACGCAAGACATTTATAGATAGCAGTTATAAACAGTCTAACCGCCTGGTACAGCTTCTGAACGATATTTCAACTATAACCCGTATGGATGAAGCCAGTGAGATCATTGAAAAATCAGAGATCAATCTGAGCGATATTATCAGAGATGTATTTGCAGACCTGGCAGGGGCATTGCAGGAGAAAAAAATAAAAGCGGTAATTGATATTCCACAGTCTCTGATTATGAATGGAAATCACAGTTTGTTGCACTCTGTATTCCGTAATCTGACGGATAATGCCATAGCATATTCCGTGTGTGACACTCTGTTTGTTTCGCTCAAAGAATCGGATGAAGATCATTTTCAATTTGTATACTCAGACAACGGAATAGGCATAGAGGAGGAACATTTGCCCCGGATTTTTGAACGTTTTTACCGGGTCGATACCGGAAGAAGTCGCTTACTGGGGGGCACCGGTCTGGGACTTTCCATTGTCAAAAACGCCATCGTTTTGCACGGAGGGACCATTACAGCCGGAAAAAGGGAAGGAGGTGGTATTGAATTTTGTTTTTCCCTGAAAAAAAAATAAAAAAGCATACCGTAAAGTATGCTTTTCCAGGTCAAAATCAGATCTTCAGATTATTCGGCTTCAATAGCGCCGACCGGACAAACTGCAGCGCAAGCTCCGCAATCAATGCATTCGTCAGGATTTATAACATAGATGTCACCGGAAGAAATGGCTTCTACGGGACATTCATCGATACAAGTTCCACATGCTGTGCAGTTTTCGGTAATTTTGTGTGCCATGGTAAATTGACTGTTAGATGTAAATAATTGCCACAAATATATGAATTAAATTCTTACTACCTTTGCAAAATGACAATATTATAAGATGAAACTGATCATTTTCCTGCTTGCTTCATGCTTATTTCAGGCCTTCCCCCTGGCACAGGAAGAAGGCACCGTGACTTTTGACAAAACCGTTCATGATTTTGGTGATTTCGGGATCAATGACGGACCAAAAACACACACTTTCATCCTGACCAACAACATGGCCAAAGCCATAGTCATCCAGACGGTCATTTCTTCCTGCGGATGTACGGTTCCCCAATGGACAAAGGAGCCCATACAGCCCGGAAGCAAAGGCACCATAACCGTTACCTATTCCAATGACCAGGGTCCCTATCCTTTTGACAAAATGATGTCGGTTTACATTTCAGGAGTTCCTGAACCTTACTTATTGCGGATAAGAGGGGTGGTACACCAGAAAAAATTCACCCTGGAAGATACCCATCCCGTTCTGATGGGTCCCCTGAGGCTGCGAAAAAGAGAATTGGAGCTGGGGCAGATCCGACAGGGAGCGATCAGAACAGATTCGGTCCAGGTAATCAATTCAGGAAAACTTCCCGTTTTTCTGAAATTCGAGAGTCCGGACAAAAACCTGCTGGTTAGTGCAAGACCATCCAGGCTTAATCCCGGGGAAAGCGGTGTGATTGTATATTCCATAGACACCCGAAAGAAAGAAGATTGGGGCAATGTGCTCTATACCTGCCAGGTGGTGCTCAATGACCGTCGTGATCCCTCGCACGTACTGACGGTAAAAGGATCCGTAAAAATGAACACAACCGGGATGACACGTGCCGATAAGGAAATGGCCCCCATACCGCAAATGGACCGCAGTGCTGTGGAATTTCCCCTTACAGAAGCCGGTTCGGACATAGAAGCCGGTTTTGTACTTTCCAACAAAGGAAAAACCCCCCTGATCATTTATAAAATTGATACAAGCCATCCGGGAATCCAGGTGAAAATGGAAACGCAAATTGCGGCCGGAGCTTCTGTCCCGGTGCAAATCATGATACCGGGAAAAGAAACGGGAGCATCCGGAGAAATTATTTATACTATTAGCCTGACAACCAATGCCCCTTCAAGACCTACCGTGAATCTGCTGGTTTACGGGAAAATAAAACCCTGAAAGGTATGGATTCAGCGCTAAAAGTAAACCACGGTGTGCAGCAACCGCCCGAAATCAATCCCAGGGCCCGGGAGATCATTAAAAAAAAGCCGGGCAAAAGCCTGGCGGTTCCTGTTTACCTGGAAGGCATAAGGAAAGGGGACGTATCCATTCTGGCCCAATCCATTACCTTGATTGAAAGCACCCTGGAGGAAGACAGGAAGAAAGCCAGGGAGTTGGTCTCGGCCTGTCTGCCTTTATCGGGAAACTCTGTCAGAATTGGCATTACCGGTGTTCCAGGGGTGGGGAAAAGCACCTTCATTGAAGCATTTGGAAAACATATAACCCAGTCGGGACACAAACTGGCTGTTCTGGCCATAGATCCCAGCAGTGAACGTACAAAAGGCAGTATCCTGGGAGATAAGACCCGTATGGAAACCCTTGCCAACAATCCCGGAGCTTTCATAAGGCCCTCTCCAAGCGGTGGTACGCTGGGAGGGGTGGCACGCAAAACAAGAGAAACCATAATTTTATGTGAAGCGGCAGGTTTTGATACCATTTTTATTGAAACCGTAGGGGTGGGACAATCCGAGACAACTGTTCATTCCATGACCGATTTTTTCCTGTTGCTCATGCTCGCCGGCGCAGGAGACGGATTGCAGGGGATCAAGCGAGGTATCATGGAAATGTCCGATTTGCTGGTCATCAATAAGGCCGATGGAAACAATATGGAAAAAGCCCGACAGGCCAGAACACTCTACCAGGGTGCTCTGGAACTGTTCCCCCCTTCTCCTTCAGGATGGAAGCCCTTGGTCCTTACCGCTTCTGCTGTTGAGGGAACGGGGCTCAGAACGATTCTGGAGGCTGTGGAACAATATATGGACCTGACTAAAGACAACGGCTTTTTTCAAAAAAAGAGAGCAGAACAGGCGGTATACTGGATGCGTGAAAGCATAGACGACTACCTGTTGTCTCGATTTTACTCCAATCCCCGGGTAAAAGGAAAATTACATGAGATGGAAAGCAAAGTCAGGGAAGGTGAAACAGACTCCTTCTGTGCCGCCGCGGAACTTCTGAAATATCTGTAAAAATTGTATGTGGTTGCCGGAGGTCATTAAACAAAGTGTTTTCATTACCGGCCTTGTCATGGTAATGATGATCCTGATTGAGTACATTAACGTTACCAGCAAAGGAACAACGCTCAGACAGCTGCAGAAAAGGCCCGCGCTTCAAATCCTGATATCAGCCCTGCTGGGAATCATTCCGGGTTGCAGCGGCGGATTTGTGGTAGTGGGCCTGTATGCCCATAACCTGGTATCATTTGGAGCCTTGATTGCCATGATGATAGCCACTGTGGGAGATGAAGCGTTTCTAATGCTGGCCATGATCCCTGAAACATCCCTGGTGCTTTTTGCCATACTTTTTGTTTTAGCTTTGATTACAGGTTTTCTTACCAACCGCTTTATTCAAAGGATTCCGGGGCCATTCAGTCCTGAACACTTCGCAGTCCATAAGGAAGAGTCGGGCAAGCCGGAAGAAATTCATATTTGGGGAAGCATGAGGCATAATTTCAGGCCACTGCGATGGCGGCGGCTGGTTTTGTTCCTTGGACTTGCTCTGTTTGCTGCAAGCATTGCGTTCGGCCTCCTGGAACATGACCATCATTCACCCGGGCAGGACCACCTGATCTTCTCCGAAAAGTGGCTTAGCCTGCTGTTTGCCGGCCTGTCCCTGCTGACGCTTGTCTTCACTTTGTTTGCTACAAATCATTTTGTTGAAAAACATATCTGGGACCATATAGTAAAACAACATTTTCTGAAAATATTTTTATGGACTTTCGGAACCCTGGTGGTTATTCATCTACTGATGAACAATATAGATCTGAATGACTGGATACGGGAACAGTTCTGGATCGTATTGCCGGTAGCCATCCTGGTGGGTATGATTCCGGCCTCGGGACCGCACATTATTTTTATCACCCTTTTTGCCTCTGGAAGCATCCCGCTGAGCATACTATTGGCTAACAGCATCGTGCAGGAAGGTCACGCTGGTCTTCCCCTGCTGGCAGAAACAAAAAAGGGCTTTTTTATTGCAAAAGCCCTTAAGATAATTCTTGCAGTGGCCGCGGCAGCGGCCTCCCGCCTTATTTACTCATTGTAGCAAGGAACTCCTCATTGTCCTGTGTTCGCAACAGCCTGTCCTTCATGAACTCCATTGCCTCTACCGAGTTCATGTCTGCCAGGTAATTGCGCAGGATCCATATCCGGTTCAGTTTTTCTTTCTCCATGAGCAGGTCATCACGACGGGTCGAGCTCAGGGTAACATCAACGGCAGGGAATATTCTCTTGTTGGAAAGTTTCCGGTCAAGCTGCAACTCCAGGTTACCCGTACCCTTGAATTCTTCAAAAATGACTTCGTCCATTTTTGACCCGGTATCAATCAGGGCGGTGGCCAGAATGGTCAGTGATCCGCCATTTTCAATATTACGGGCTGCGCCAAAGAAGCGTTTGGGTTTCTGCAGGGCATTGGCATCCACACCACCGCTCAATACCTTGCCGCTGGCCGGCTGAACTGTGTTGTAAGCACGTGCCAGCCGGGTTATGCTGTCGAGCAATATCACCACGTCGTGACCACATTCAACCAGTCGTTTGGCTTTTTCCAGAACTATCCCTGCCACCTTGACATGACGTTCCGCAGATTCGTCGAACGTAGAGGCAATCACCTCGGCTTTAACATTACGGGCCATATCAGTCACTTCTTCAGGCCTTTCGTCAATCAGCAGGACAATCATATAAACTTCCGGGTGGTTATCGGCAATAGCGTTAGCTATGGCTTGAAGCAGAACGGTTTTTCCAGTCTTGGGCTGAGCCACTATCAGGCCGCGCTGACCTTTACCAATAGGGGTAAACAGGTCCACAATGCGGTTAGACAATGTGTTGTGACCTTTGGAAGTAATATCGAATTTAGATTCCGGGAAAAGGGGTGTAAGAAAATCAAACGGAACCCTGTCGCGTATAAATTCCGGCTCCCGTCCGTTGATCTCGTGAATTTTGACCAGTGGAAAGAATTTTTCACTTTCCCTGGGCGGCCTTATCTCGCCGCTGACCATATCCCCGGTCTTCAGACCGTACAGTTTTATCTGTTGCTGGGACAGGTATATATCATCGGGTGAATTCAGGTAATTGTAATCAGAAGATCGCAGGAACCCGTATCCATCGGGCATCATTTCCAGGACCCCTATGGCCCTGACCACCCCTTCGTACTCGGGTTTCTTTTCTGTATTAGTTCTGGGAGCAAGATCCTGATTCTGTTCCTGGTTTGGCAGCCTGTGGGCCGGAGCAGGATGCGCGGAGGTGGAATGTGAAGGAACAGGTTGCTGTGAATCTCCCGATTCCCTTGTTTTCCTGGGCCTGCCTTTTTTTGGTTTTGTAGCCGGTTGTTCCTCTGTTATTGCTGTGTTACCGGGATCTGTTTTTATGTCTTCTCCCTTAGGTTCCTTAACCGGCATAGCTTCTACTGCCGGTATCAAAACGGGCTCCTTTGCAGGTTCCTTTTTGTCTGGTAGGGGTACCTGTTTTTGTTCCGGTTTTTGTTCCGGCTTTTGTTCCGG
>DHUU01000016.1:70328-108020 GCA_002409325.1 Bacteroidales bacterium UBA5226
CGGCTTGTGATCCGGCTTGTGATCTGGCTTATGAATATGTCCCGAGGCCGGTTTTTGTTCAGATTTTTGTCCTTGTCCTTGTTCTTGCCCTTGTCCGGGTCCTTGCTTTAAGGATTTGGGTTCTGTTTTTTTCGTTTCCGGCAGGGGAGGCTTATTATCTTTGCCCTGCTCAGGAGCCGGGAATATCTCACCTGTCTGCTGGGTCGCTTTTTGTTTCTGTGCGCGATTGGCAGTTTTGGTTTTTATATTGGTTTTATTGGCAGAAGAAGGAGTGGAAGCAGCCCCTGATTCGGCCTGAACGTCAAGAATCTGGTATATCAGTTCATTTTTTGCATAGGATTCAACCTTTTTGATATCCAATGTGTTTGCTATTCTATGGAGTTCCTCCATAGACTTGCTGCTAAGCTCAATGATGTCGTACATTAAAGAAAAGATGTTTAAAATAGGGTTAAAGCTGCGGAATGAAGCTAAGACGGCACAAAGATAGAAAAAAATTTTAATTATCCCAGAAACTGGAATTCTTCTTGTATTGCAACAGATCGGCAAGGGCAGAAGCTTTGGCCGCTATGCGAAAGCTCCAGCTCTCCCACTGGCCGTTGGGCACCCATGAAAAGGATATCTGAAAGCAATGCAGGTCATAGGTGGCGCTGAGCTGTGTGGTTGTCAGTTTGAATTTCATCATATCCAACCCGCTTCTTATGTTGATGCTTAAATCTTTAGTCAGTTTAACCTGTGCGGAAAATCCAAGAGTCTGATTAAAATTGTGGTTAACATTTAATTTTTCGTTGGCGTAGGTATACGTTTTATTATAGGAAAAACTGTAATTCAGATTGACGGACCAGGGGATCTCCGGGTCCATATAGTAAACCCATCCTCCTGGTATGTATTCCCCTGTAAGGGGATCTTCATAGATCAGCTGATAGGCATTGTTCCTGGTTTTTTCGCCACCACCGTTAAATGAGTAGGAAGTGGAGAAGCTGGCATTGGTGAGCCTGGCCGGACTTCCCGTTTTAACAACATTCAGGATGTTGATCCGCTGGCCGCGCTGGTCAACCGCATAGGGATCAAACATGGCGTTGGCATTAATGCCTAGTTTTTCAAAAATCGAAGTAGATAATGTTACGTTGATGTTGGACAGTCGCATTGAATCGGCCAGAAAATTGTAGGAACCGCTCAATGAAAGATTGTCTATAAGCTTGATTTTCTTGAGCCCTCCGTTTTCGGTCGTGTCTTTCTTGTTGAATACTTTTGCTTCCAGGTTGTTGCCCAACGAAAAGCTAATGGCCGCTGTACGGCCTTTAGAGGGAGGACCGTATACAGACTTGCTGTATTTGTTGTATTCCACAGAATATTCCCTGCCCAGGCTGTCAGTATAGTCCAACGTTACAAAACCGTTGCTTTTTGTCCCCAGTTCCGGGCGGTAACTAAAACTGACAGAGGGGGTTATCATATGACGGATTGCCCGGAGTTTTCCGGAAGGCTTGAAATTGAATCTGCCATATATCCTTGTGGACATTGAAACCCCTCCGGAATAGGATTGTGTTATTCCAAATTCGCTGAAGGGTTTGGACATTTCAGAAACAACCTTTTGTTGCGCAGGATCAAATGATCTGGTTTCGCTCATAAAATGCCAATTCATGCCATAACTTACCGTAGGCGTGAAATTCAAGTATTTAAGCAGTGTGAAACTTGGCAGTCCTATGGCAAAATTATGTTGCATCCCTGCCTTGTAATCATCCCAGAAATCCGGCTGGCCGAATTGGGAAGACTTGAAATTCAACTTGTTTTGAAAAGCCGTGTTATAACTCAGGCTGATATCCTCGTAAAAGCGTTTTTTCCCAACCCGTTCCTTACGCTTGAAAGGATTGATACGGCTCATGGTAAGGGTCAGGTTAGGCAAAGTCAGGGCGTAGGATGAGTCCCTGTTGTTCTGACTATGCAAAAAATTGATGGAAAGGTTGAAAGGGGTTCCTGCAAACGTTTTTGCATAAGATATGCTGGAAGATGTCTGGGATTGCAGCGCTTCGTCTATGGACTGGCTGTTGAAACGGTTGTTGGTCGGACTGGAAAAATTCACCGAGGCGCTGAAAGAAGTTCCGGGACGTTTCTTTGGATCCTGTGTATGACTCCACCGGATGGAAAAATCACCCGATTCCTGGTAATCGGCAGACCCTCTCTCACCGGTCACGTTCTTTGAATAATTCACATTCAGACTACCGTTGTATTTATACCTGTTCTTGTACCGGGCCGTTCCCTTTACTGCCCAGGATCCCATAGAGTAAATATCCCCTGTGACGGAAAAATCAAGGTAATCCCCAAACACAAAATAATAGCCCAGATCCCTTAGAAAAAAACCACGCGCGACCTCTTCACCATAAGAAGGGATGAGCAGGCCCCCGGAGCGTTCCGGGCGTTTGGGAACAAAACCAAAAGGAACGACTATGGGAGTAGGCACATCTTCGATCACCACATAGGAAGGCCCGAAAATGGTCTGGCCCACATTCCCGTCTTCATCGGCTGTAATTTTTGCATTGGTCATGTTCAGGTAAAAATGGGGTTCCTCCGCATCGCAGGTTGTGTATTTTCCTCCCTTTATGTTTACGGAGTTGTCGGGCATCTTTTTAAGTCTCGTCCCATGAAGGAATCCTTGCTCGTCCTGTGTTACCATGTTGTTGATGCGGGCCTTGCGAGAAGTGAAATTGTAAAACAATGATTCCATCTCGTAGTTGTTGCTCCCCTCTTTCATCACAGGTTTTCCCTGCATGACACCGGTTGAGTCTATCACCCCGGTAGCAAAAACAGTCCTGGTATCTGCATTGTATTCCATGTATTGGGCCGTGATCTCCATATTATCGTATGTGACCTTGACATCTCCATAATAATACAGCATGGTTTTTCCGTCCCGGAAATCTTCCACTATGGAATCCCGGGCAGTAGAAAAAGCCGGGGCTTCCAGTTGTGTGTGTGCACGGATACTGTCCATGCGGGCAAGACTGTCCAGATCTGCAACAGACAAACCTACTGCCGCCTGTTCCAGTCCGGTATACCGGCTAAAGGCCTTCCACATAAGAGCCAAGGGTGTTTGTTCTGGTCTTGAGGTTACCGGTGTATAGAGGTTTTTTTTGTACAACTCACTTACCGGAGCAATCGCATTTTCAGGAATCCGCTTCTGCTGCGAGTGTAGGATTGATGTTCCCAGGAAAAGGAACACCAGACAACATATCGTATGCAAAATACTTTTATTATCTTTGTCTTCAGCAGACATAAGTTGCAAATATATATGAAAAAACTGATTCCTGTGCTGGTTGTCATTTTCACTATTTGCAATTCGTATGCCATCATGAGCCAGAACGTTTCAGGGCCTTTTATCCGTAAAATTGTGATAGATCCTGGCCACGGAGGTCATGATCCGGGGGCTTTGAGCCCGGACAGGAAACTCAGGGAAAAAGACATCAACCTGTCTGTTGCCAGATACCTGGGCCAGGAAATTAATAAGAATTATCCCGACATAGAGGTCATTTACTCCCGTAATAAGGATGTTGCCGTAGACCTGGATAAAAGGGGAACTTTGGCCACGGAACAACATGCAGATCTTTTCATCTCGATTCATGTGAATTCTACCAGAAGAAATACATCGGTGGCACTGGGTCCGGAAACCTGGGTGTTTGGCGGGGACAGGAGTCGAAGAAACGATGACAGCTACGATGTGGTGTTGAAAGAAAATGAAGTGATCAGGTTTGAAGAAGATTATAAAACCAAGTATGAGGGATTTGACCCCAACAACCCCCAATCGATGATCGTCTTCAACTTTCAGAAAGATGCCATCATGAGGCAATCCAGGATCCTGGGCACATGTATTCAGCAATCCCTAAGGCAGGGTCCCTTGAGGGGGGTTGAAAAAGACAGGGGCATGAAAGAGGGCGGCTTTGTTGTTCTGGCCTACTGTTCTATGCCTGCTGTACTTGTGGAGCTGGGTTTCTTAAATAGCAGCACAGACAGAAAGGTCTTTAACTCAGATGAAGGCCGCAGAAACCTTGCCCGGCAACTCTTTTTCGGATTTGAAAAATATATGGAGACCTATGCCGAAAACGGGAAAAACACCCTGAATAATAATATTGGGGAAGTGCAGGCTGAAAAACTTTACCGGGTCCAGGTAATGGCTTCTATGGAAAAGCTCTCTGCCTCGGAAAACGTCTTCAGTTCCTATCCTCAAATCCAATATATCCTGTGTCCAGGGCAAATTTACAAGTATAAATATACTCTGGGTGATTTCAAAAGTTTTGAGGAAGCCCAGGAGTATTGCATTAAACTGCGATCCGGTCATTTTCCTGATGCCTTTGTTATTGCCGTCAAAGATGGTCAATTGGTCCCTGTTAACTAAATCATAATGAAAGACAGAAAGTTCTCCCGTGAGTTGAAGCTGGGTTTTTTTTCCCTGATAGTTCTTGTTGCCTTATATTTTGTCATACAGTTCCTTAAAGGTAACGACCTGTTCCGTGGAACCACTACATACTACGCCATATATCCTAATGTAGCCGGTCTGGCTCCTACCAGTCCTGTTTCTGTCCTGGGACTTACAGCCGGAACAATTGACAGGATAGACTTTGACCAGGAAAAGCAGCAAATGGTAGTGACAATCAGGTTGAAAAAGGATTTCCGATTACCAATGGGGACAGTAGCCCAGATCTACAGTGCAGATATTTTGGGAGGCAAAGCTGTACAGCTTCTTCTGGGTGATTCCCCCGGCTGGCAGAAGCCGGGCGATACATTGGGAGTATCTGTTGAACGTGACCTAATAAGTATGCTTACAACAGAGATCGTATCACTCAAAGACGATATTTCGCTTCTAACAGCCAACCTGAACCAGACCGTTCTGCAGCTTAACGATATCCTGGACAGCACGAACCGGGATAATATCAGGCAAAGCCTTGCCCGCCTGAACACAACACTGGGGCATATCAACACCCTGACAGAAACCCTGGATCTGAATGCCGCAGGCATAGACAGGATATTTCTGGGTGTTGACACCCTGGCCACGGGCCTGAACAGGGCGATGGGTGATCTGGGGGCCACACTGGATAACTTTGAGGATATTTCTTCGGGATTAAAGGATGCAGATCTTGCAGGTACTGTGGATGGCCTTCGTCAGTTACTCGATAACCTGAGCGATCCGGAGGGCACTTTGTCCCTGCTGGGCTCCGATCCCGGACTGTATCATACGGTAACCGATGTTATCTCAAGGGCAGATTCACTGATCCGTCTGATTAGTGAAAATCCAAAAAAATACCTTAGAATAACCGTTTTTTAAACATTTTATTTTTGTCTCAAATTGTGATGTGTCAACAGAAAGCGAAAATTGCCGTTTTCTAAACACCTGATTATCTGTGTGTTAAAATTTATGATTTTTTCTTGTTGATTCTTAGAACGTTATTGTTTTTTTTTAAAATCCAAGCGTTTTTCATTTTTTTTTACCGTTTTTTTCAACCATTTTTGTACAACAAAACCCCCTGATCAAAATATGGTTCCGTCTCCTCACAAAATTGTATGGAATAATTGTCTGAATATCATTAAGGATAATATTCAACCTTCTAGTTTCAGTACCTGGTTTGAACCTATCGTGCCATTGAAACTTAAAAGCAATGTTCTAACCATAGAGGTCCCCTCTCATTTTTTTAGGGAATATATAGAAGAACATTTCATAGACCTGCTGGGTCATTCACTCAGAAAAGAACTGGGAAGCACAGCAAAGCTTGAATACTGTGTCAAGGTGGACTCTCACAGCAAGGGAATGCCCCTACCGCAGCAGGGGCAGGCACAATTCCAGAACAAAACAATACCCTTTTCAAGGATAAACAGGGATGAAATAGCCAGTCCCTACGTTATCCCGGGTATACGCCAGCTAAAGATTGATCCTCAGCTGAATGCCGCCTATTCGTTTGATAATTTTGTGGAAGGACCTTGCAACCGCCTTGCCCGTACAGCCGGCCTGAGCATTGCTGAAAAACCGGGAGGGCCTTTCAATCCGTTGTTTGTTTACGGAGGTTCCGGCCTGGGGAAAACCCACCTGGGACAAGCCATCGGGATTGAAATAAAGAAACTGATGCCCGAAAAAATCGTCTTGTACGTCTCGGCCAATCTTTTCCAGATCCAGTTCATGGACGCAGCCAATGTTAAAAACAAGCTCACCGACTTCATGCACTTTTATCAAATGATTGATGTGCTGATCATTGATGATGTACAGGATTTTGCCGGTAAACCGGGAACACAGAATGCCTATTTCAACATTTTCAATCATTTACATCAGTCTGGAAAGCAACTTATTCTGACAAGCGATAAAGCACCCGTAGATCTTAAGGACTTGGACGACAGGTTGTTGTCAAGATTCAAATGGGGACTCTCCGCCGAATTGCAAAGTCCCGACTACGCCACACGGCTGGCCATCCTGGAAAAGAAATGTTACAACGAGGGCGTGGAAGTTCCGCGGGAAGTTCTTGAGTTTATTGCCAGCCAGTTGACTACAAATATCCGTGAAATTGAAGGCACATTCTGGTCATTGCTAGCCCAGTCAACCTTCAACAAGCAGCCCGTTACCCTTAAGCTTGCCCAGGGCATAATTGACAGGCTGGTCAATACCACACCCAGAGAAGTATCTGTGCAGGATATTCAGAAGACGGTATGCACTTATTTTGGCATTACCCAGGATGTTCTCCTGTCAAAGACAAGAAAACGGGAAATATGTCAGGCCCGGCAAATTGCCATGTATCTGAGCCGGAATTTGACAAAGAATTCCCTGTCTTCCATCGGATCCATGATAGGCGGAAAGGACCATGCAACCGTACTGCACTCATGCAATACTGTGTGCAACCTGATGGATACTGACCGTATGTTCCGCCAATACGTGACCGACATTGAGAAACGTCTCAAGAACGGTTAAACCCCATCATAATGAACAATCCGGAACCCACTTCCCTATTTAACTTTTTTTTTGAAATCTGCAGGATTCCCCGCGAAAGCGGCAACGAATCGGGCATGACCCGCTATCTGGAACAATTTGCCAAAGAACGCAAACTGGAATACCAGAAAGACAAGGCAGGCAACGTTGTAATCCGGAAGGCTGCCTCGGCCGGTAAAGAAAACAGCCCCTGCGTGATTTTACAAAGCCATACCGATATGGTTTGCGAAAAAAATGCCGATACCGTTTTTGATTTTTCCAAAGACGCCATACAGTGTTACATTGAGGATGGCTGGCTCAGGGCCAGGGGTACCACCCTCGGGGCCGATGATGGCATAGGGGTTGCTGCCTCCCTTGCAGTACTGGATAATGATTCCCTGGAGCACGGACCGCTGGAGTGTCTTTTCACGGTTTCAGAAGAAACAGGCCTGGACGGGGCGCGCGCTGTAGCACCCGGTTTTATAAAGGGAACTATCCTATTGAACCTGGACTCGGAAGATGAGGGAGAAGTCTTTATTGGCTGCGCCGGCGGAATTGACACAACGGCCCAATTTACATACCGTACCAGGACCGTTCCTTTGCATGGTGTTATAGCCTTTGATGTGAGCATTACAGGGGGAACCGGCGGTCACAGTGGTGACGAGATCCACAAGGACCTCTGCAATGCAGTTCAGGTTTTGGCGCGATTTTTATGGAAAGCTCAGCAAGATCTGAATATTGACATCAGCTCCCTGTCGGGTGGTAACAAACGGAATGCAATCGCTAGGGAGGCCGGTGCCGTATGTGTGGTAAGAAAAAAAGATGAAGCTGCGTTCAGGAAATTATTCCTGGATCTGGCCGGGGAATGGGAAAAAGAATACAAACATACCGATCCGGGACTACAAAGCCAGGTTGTATCCTGCCCGCTCCCAGAGACGGTAATTGATAAAAAAACAGCTCACAGACTCATATCTGCATTGTATTCCTGTCCTCACGGAGTGCTGGCCATGAGTAAAGAAGTTCCGGGACTGGTGGAGACATCAACCAACCTGGCTTCTGTAAAAATGGAAACGGACAGCAATGTGATCCGTATTGGAAGCAGTCAGCGGAGTGCCATAAACTCTTCACGCAGAAATGCGGCCTCCCGGATCGAAAGCCTCTTCCTTCTTGCCAAAGCACAAGTGACACACCAGGGAGAATACCCCGGCTGGGCCCCCAACCCCGATTCTCCCATCCTGAAGGTATGCGAGCAGGCGTACAAAACATTGTTCAACACACCGGCTAAAGTCAAAGCAATCCATGCCGGGCTGGAATGTGGAATTTTTCTGGACGCCTTTCCATACCTGGATATGATATCGTTCGGCCCGACATTAAAAGGAGTCCATTCTCCGGCAGAAAGGCTTGACATAGAAAGTACACGAAAGTTCTGGAATTTACTTCTCCAAATCCTTAAAATGGTCTGATATGGGAAAAGTCGCGGTTTCCATGCTTTCATCTGATTTTGGTCACCTGGCCGATTCCTGCCATATGGTCAACAGCAGTAGTGCATGGAGTTTCCACCTGGATGTGATGGACGGTGTTTTTGTCCCTAATATATCCTATGGTTTTCCCATCATCCAGGCTATCGCACGTTACGCAAAAAAGCCAATGGATGCCCACCTGATGACAGTAGATCCTTCCCGCTATTATGAGCGGTACAGGGACCTTGGCGTTGAATGGCTGGCTGTGCACTATGAAACTTGCCCACACCTGAACAGGGACCTGCAGGAGATACGCCGTCTGGGCATGAAGGCAGGGGTAGCGCTGAATCCGGCCACACCGGTTTCTGTTCTGGAGCAAGCAGTTCACCACGCAGACCTGGTGCTGGTTATGTCTGTCAACCCCGGTTTTGGAGGTCAGACTTTTATTGAAGAGTCTGTTGAAAAAATCAACCGACTTCACAGGATCAGGCAAGAAAAAGGACTACGCTTTGTAATTCAGGTGGACGGTGGAATCAACGTTTCAAATGCCCGGATGCTATACCAGAATGGGGCCGATATCCTGGTTGCCGGCAATTATGTGTTTAATTCAAAAGACCCGTTGGCAGCGATTAATGCCATTACCTGAGAACGGCAAGCAACGTTTCGCATCCCCAGACCATTTGCCCCTTTCTGACCAAAACCTTTGCATCCAACGGCAAGAGGACGTCTACCCGTGAGCCAAATTTGATGATCCCCATTTCGCTGCCCTGCAACACCTGTTTACCTGTTCTGGCTTTGCAGACCACACGTCTGGCTATCAGTCCGGCTATCTGCCGTACTCCTATATGATGTTTTCCCTGATTAAGGAACAGGGTGGTGTGTTCATTTTTGTCTGAAGATTTGGGATGCCAGGCCACCATTTTATCCCCGGGATGGTATTTATAATAGATAATATCTCCACCACAAGGATACCAGTTCACGTGCACGTTAAAAAGGTTCATGAAAATGGACACCTGCAACTTTTTTTCCTGGAGAAACTCATTCACCTCAACCTCCTGGATCATGACGATCCTGCCATCGGCCGGGGCAACAATACCGTCATCACGGAACAGGATATCACGGTTGGGTACACGGAAAAACATCAGTGTCTGCGCCAGGACCAGCAACGATATCAGGATAAAAAGGGTAAGTATCCAGATATTGTAGAGAGAAAAGGAAAAGATTACAGCTAGAAAAACTACAATGGCCATCAATACTATAACGATAGTGCTTCTGCCTTCTTTATGGATTCGCATCGGGTATCAACCTCTTAATAAGATAAACAACACATAGACTATAGCTACAGGCATAGCTATCAGGGCTCCGTCAAAACGGTCCAGCAATCCTCCGTGGCCCGGCATAATTTTTCCTGCATCTTTTACCCCAAAATACCTTTTCATTGCAGATTCGGTTAAATCTCCGATAACACCAAAAACGCTAATGATCAGAGCTAAAATAACGCAATGATACCAGGAAAAGGGCAGCATCTCGAGTTTGAACAAAACAAGTGCGGCCGCCAGAGAAAAAACAAGGCTTCCTGCAAAACCTTCCCAGGATTTTTTTGGGGAAATCGCGGGACACATTTTGTGGCCGTTTTTTTGTCCGAAACCCATTCCTATAAGATACCCTCCAACGTCAGATACCCAAAGAAGGATGAACAGGACCAGAAGGTACATTCCTTGAAACATGCCCAAGGAATTGAATACCAGAAAATTGAACATAGAAAAGGGAACGGCAATATACACCAGGGGCAGAAAAAGGAAGGCGGCAGAACGGTATGCGTCTTCCGATTTGTTGAATAAAACAGAAATCCATGCTGCCGTTACAGGAAGAGGTAGCGATAAAAGGAAGTATTTTGCGGTCCATGTCCCGTAACGGGCCATAACATAAGTTGCAAGCATAAGCATGACAGAGGAGAGAAAACCGAAAATCTGTCCGGTCCTGTTCCAGGAACCCAGAGACATTCTGTAAAACTCTATGACCATAATGCCCACACAGGCTGTCATAAGGGCAGCATATCCAAAGGGGTGCAGCAACAGCCCTGCGATCATCAGGACCAGGAAAACCAGGCCGCTTAAGGACCTTTTAACCAACGTGCTCACTTGTTTCTTCCGGGTTAGTAAGTTCTGCTAGCAGTTTTTCAGCCAATTGACGCTTCCCAAAAATGGTTTCAAGATCATCGGAAAAAATCACTTCTTTTTCCAAAAGCTGGTTGGCCAGCTTAAGAAATCCTTCCTTATATTCCTTCAGTACATTACGGGCCGTATCGTATGCCTGATCTATGATACGCCTGACTTCCCTGTCAATGAGCTGGGCTGTGGTTTCACTATAAGGTTTCCCCAGGTTGAAGCCAGCGTTCTCGGTGGAATCATAAAAAGAGACATTTCCTATCTTATCACTCATCCCAAAATAAGCCACCATGGCATAAGCCTGCCGTGTTACTTTTTCCAGATCGTTCATTGCTCCCGTGGAAATCTGACCGATCATCAATTCCTCTGCGGCACGGCCTCCCAGGGCAGATGCCATTTCATCCATCATTTGTTCTACAGTGGTTATTTGCCGTTCCTCGGGAAGGTACCAGGCGGCTCCCAGAGCGCGGCCACGTGGAATGATGGTCACTTTGAGCAGTGGATTGGCATGCCTGAGCATCCAGCTTACAGTCGCATGACCGCTTTCATGGAAAGCTATGGTGCGTTTTTCCTGTGGACTGATGATCTTGCTCTTCCTTTCCAGTCCCCCCACAATACGGTCTATGGCATCCAGGAAATCCTGTTTTTGTATGGCATTCTTATTTTTCCGGGCTGCAATCAAGGCTGCTTCATTGCAGACATTGGCGATATCTGCGCCGGAAAAACCGGGTGTCTGCTTGGACAGGAAGGCCAGATCGAATCCTTCTTCCAGTTTTAAACCGCGTGAATGGACCTTGAATATCTCAAGACGTTCCTTTAATTCGGGCAGGTCTACATGTATCTGACGGTCAAATCGACCTGCACGCATCAGGGCCTTGTCAAGAACATCAGCCCGGTTGGTTGCAGCCAGAATAATCACACCGCTGTTGGATCCAAAACCGTCCATTTCTGTAAGGAGTTGGTTCAATGTGTTTTCTCTCTCATCGTTAGAAGTAAACCCGGAATTCTTGCTCCTTGCCCTGCCTACAGCGTCAATTTCATCTATAAACACTATGCATGGAGCCTTCTCTTTGGCCTGCCTGAAAAGATCCCTAACCCTTGAAGCCCCCACACCCACGAACATTTCCACAAAATCCGAGCCCGAGATGGAAAAGAAAGGAACGTTCGCCTCTCCGGCCACCGCTTTGGCCAGCAGTGTTTTTCCTGTTCCCGGAGGTCCCACCAGCAAAGCACCTTTTGGGATCTTGCCTCCCAGGTTCGTGTATTTTCCCGGATTCTTGAGGAAATCCACAATCTCCATAACCTCCACCTTGGCTTCTTCCAATCCGGCCACATCTTTGAAAGTAACATTGGCAACGGTTTTATCTTTTTCAAAAAGTTTCGCCTGCGAGCGGCCTACATTGAAAATGCCGCCCCCGCCGGTTCCGCCTTCCGGACCCCTTGACATACGTCTGAACATAAAGACCCACATCAGGATGAGCAAAACAGGAAACAGGAGCCATTCAATGATCCTGCCCCAGTAACTGGCACGTTGTTCTATTTCAATTTTAAAACGCTGTTCCTCAGGCAATGAATTGCGCAATTGCTCAAATTGAGCTTCTGCATCAAAGTTGTCTGTTACAATAAAATAAAACTGCGGGGCAAACTTAGGCACTTTGTCCCCAAATTTTGCCTTATATTGTTCCAGAGCATCTGGTCTTATGTGCAATTCGGCCCGTTGCAGATTGCTTATGTACACGATTTTTTCAATTTCACCCCTGAGTCCCATCTGCTCTTTTACGGTGATCCATTCAGTTTTTACTGGATCTCCGGACCGGTTGGAAAACATGAAATAGATAATCAGGCCAATCAATATGACATAAACCCAAAGAAAAGGGTTTATGCGCCTTTTAATTGGTAATTGTGGTGATTTATTTAGTTTGTTCTTGTTGGGAAAGTTTCCGTTCATAATAAATTACATTAATTGAAATGCTGCGTAACGGCATCGGCCCACAGGTCTTCCAGCCGGTAAAACCGCCTGTATTCGGTCTGGAAAATGTGAACCACAATATCGCTGTAGTCCAGGATTACCCAGAAGCGATTCTCTTTTCCCTGGCTTCTCCTTACCTGTCGCCTGGCTTTCAAAGCCATTTGCTCTTCCACATGGTCTGCGATGGCAGCAACCTGTACACCGGAATCGGCATGACAGATGACAAAATAGTCACAAATGGTGGTGTCCAGCTTCCTCAGATCCATACTGCATACACCTTGCGCTTTTTTGTCCAGCATAGCCCCGGTAATTATTTTAATATCTTTCATTCGTTATTTTCAAGCCCTTACAAAGGTAAGGATAAATTAGTACTTTTGCGACTATGTTTGAGTTGCAAATCATCCGGTTTGAAGAAATCGATTCAACAAACTCAGAAGCCCGCCGCCACCTTGACCATGCCGGGGAAGGGACTGTCTGGACGGCCTCTTTCCAGACAAACGGACGCGGGCAATACTCCCGCATATGGGAAAGCAACAAAGGCCTGAACCTGTTGGCCACCCTGCTGCTCAGACCTGTATTTCTTCCGGCGAACAGGCAATTCCTTATTTCAAAGTGCACTGCGCTGGCCATTTGTGATTTTCTTGTCACCCTTGACTTGTCTGCGAGCATAAAATGGCCAAACGACATATATATAGGCCCCAATAAGATCTGCGGTATTCTCATTGAGCATCAGCTTTCGGGGAACAACCTCACCTCCAGCATTATAGGCTTTGGAATCAACGTAAATCAAACGAAATTCCAGGGAGCTCCCAATCCCACATCCATTGCTATTGAAACAGGGGTACTACACGATGTGGATGTGTTATTACCGCAAGTACTCCAACAAATACAAAAGTGGTACCAAACACTATGTAACGGGGATAGCGGCAAAATTGACAGGTCTTATGATAAGTCGCTAATCAATAAACCTGATTACGAAAAAAACCGGGCTATAGATGCGGCAAATTTTTTAGCTGCGGTCCCGGGGCCATCTTCAGATTGAACGATCGCCCTTGAAACATTGATCAGAATATCTCCCGAGGTTGTTTTGGCCTGACGCATAACTTCTTCTACGGTGCCTCCCTGGATTCCCACCCCCGGGATAAGCAGAAAACGGTCCGGTGCGGCTTTCCTTATCTGGTGCAACATTTCCGGGCGGGTTGCACCGGCCACGTACATCAGCCTGTCCCGGTCTGCCCAAGTATTTGCTGTCTCTATGATTTTTCTGAAAAGCGGTGTGCCCTCCGGGTTCTCAAACAACTGAAAATCTGTGGCTGAATGATTGGAGGTCAGGGTAAGCAGGATAACCCATTTGTTTTTGTATTCAAGAAAAGGGGCCACTGAGTCATAACCCATGTAAGGAGATGCGGTCACCGCATCAAAATCCATTCTATCAAAGAACGTTCGTGCGTATTCCCTGGCTGTGTTGCCAATATCTCCTCTTTTGGCATCGGCTATCAGGAAATGGTCCGGGAACCGGGTCCGTATGTAGGACACAGTTTCTTGCAGACACTTCCAGCCCTCCCATCCGGATGCCTCGAAAAAAGCCGTATTTGCTTTGAAAGCAACGCAATACGGGGCAGTTTCCTCTACAATTCGCCGGATCGCTTCGAGGGAAACCGGAGCCATATCCAGTCCTATACACAGGCAGCTGCCTTTTAGGTGTATCTTATGGTTAAGTGTTTGACGTGTCATCTTTAAGTCGTTCTGTGTTTTCTGCTATATGCAACAAATCAATCACTTCCTGGATCTCTCCGTCCATGAACACAGGTAGGTTATGCATGGTATAATTAATCCTGTGATCTGTCACGCGGCTCTGGGGATAGTTGTAAGTCCTTATCTTAGCGGAACGGTCTCCGGTAGAAACCATGGTCTTTCTCTTGGCAGAAATGTCGTTCAGATACTTCTCATATTCCATATTGTAGATCCTTGTCCGCAACTCCGAAAGGGCTTTTTCATAGTTTTTCAACTGAGATTTTTCATCCTGGCACTGCACCACAATCCCGGTTGGTATGTGGGTAAGACGTATGGCCGAATAGGTTGTGTTAACGCTCTGTCCGCCTGGGCCGGAAGAACAGAAAGTGTCCTTGCGGATGTCCTTGTCGTTAAGTTCCACGTCAAATTCATCAGCCTCAGGAAGGACGGCAACTGAAGCAGCAGAAGTGTGTACCCTACCCTGTGTTTCTGTCTGGGGAACCCGCTGCACCCTGTGAACTCCGCTTTCGTACTTAAGTACGCCATACACACCTGACCCTGTTATCTTGAAAATAATCTCTTTGTAACCTCCGGAAGTTCCTTCGGAAACTCCTGTAACTTCCAGTTTCCATCCTTTCTTTTCGGTAAATTTACTGTACATTCTGAACAGATCCCCTGCAAAGATTGACGCCTCGTCTCCCCCTGTGCCGGCCCGAATCTCCATAATGGCGTCTTTGCTGTCCTGTGGATCGGCCGGGATGAGCAGGATTTTTATCTTTTGCTCCATTTCAGGTATTTCTTCTTCCAGGCGGTTAATTTCTTCTTTGGCAAATTCGCGCATTTCCTCATCCTTTTCTGTAAGCAGGAGTTCTCTGGCACTGGACAGGTTACGCATGGCATTGCGGTATTTGTCGCCAGCCCTTACGATGGGTTCCATCCCGGCATATTCCTTATTCAGGGCAACATAACGTTTCATGTCCTGAACCAGAGTGTGATCTGACAGTTGCCGTTCCAGTGATTCGAATTTGCGGCGGACGCCCTCCAGTTTGTTCAATAATGAATTTTCAGGCATACTTTATAATTAACGCGCAAAGATACTTTTTTTCAGGAAAACAAACAGGGAGTGTACCTCACCGGCACACTCCCTGTAAGATTTCCTGGCCTGGTTACTCGTACTGACTCAGGATATCCTTTATCATTTCCGGTTCCAGGCGGCCATGGACCTTATCACCAATCATCATGACCGGGGCCAGTCCGCAGGCACCTATACAGCGAAGGCAATCCAGAGAAAACTTACCATCTTCGGTCACCTGTCCCACCTTGATCTTGAGTTCCTTTTCAAGCACCTCTACAATTTTCTCAGCACCACGAACATAACATGCTGTTCCCAAACATACGGAAATGGGATATTTACCTTTGGGAGTCATCGTAAAGAACGAGTAGAAAGATACTACCCCGTATACTTTGGCAAGGGGCATATTCAGGTTCAGGGAAATTTCCAGCTGGACCGGTTCGGGTAAATAACCGAAATGCTCCTGGGTAGCGTGAAGGATGTTGATCAGTTCACTTCTCTTGTTCCCGAAAGATTCACATATTTCTTTTATTGTCTGCTTGTGACAATCATTTATTTCAAACTTGATCATAGGAATAGAAATTAATGGTTAGTTTTTCGGGTGACTGAAATAATGGGTGTGCAACAGCTTGTGGGACTTCTCACTGAGAGGTTTCCCGAGGTATTCCTCGTAAAGCCTGATAATTTCAGGATTCTCGTGTGATTTACGCATTACCTTGTTGCGGTCCTCCTTATATATAGCTTCCATACGTGCTTTCAGAACAATGGAGTCGCCTCTGTGCAGGGGTTGTCCGCCTCCACCGATACATCCACCGGGACAAGCCATGATCTCTATGGCATGGAAATTATACAATCCTTTCCTGATACCGTCCAGAAGTTTTCTGGCATTGCCCAGTGTATGGGCAATCCCGATATGAATGTCTGTTCCGTCAAAATCGACTGTAGCCGATCTAATCCCTTCCATTCCCCTGAGTTCATGGAATTCAACTTTTTCCAGTTTTTTGCCGGTAAAGAGTTCATAAGCCGTACGGGTGGCTGCTTCAATCACACCACCTGTAACCCCGAAAATCACGCCGGCACCGGTAGATTCACCCATGGGACGGTCAAAGTCCTCATCCTTCAGGGATTTGAAGTCTATGTTTCCAATCTTGATTAAGTGGGCCAGTTCGCGTGTGGTAATGGAGTAATCCACATCGGGATTCCCGTCTACCTTGAATTCTTCCCTCTGACATTCGTATTTTTTCGCCAGACAAGGCATTACCGATACAACAACCATATTTTCTCTCTTGATGCCCATCTTCTCTGCCAAATAGGTTTTTGCAATGGAACCGAACATCTGTTGTGGTGAACGTGCTGTTGAAGGCACATCCAGCATGTCTGTATAGTTGGTTTCAAAGAAATTCACCCAGGCCGGGCAGCATGAGGTAAGTATGGGAAGGCGCACGTTCTTGTCACCGCTTAGAAAACGCGTGATCCTGTTGAGCAATTCCGTTCCTTCTTCCATGATGGTCAGGTCGGCAGCAAAGTCAGTGTCAAAAACCTTGTCAAAGCCAAGGGCTCTGAGAGCGGCCACCATTTTTCCGGTAACCAGGGTTCCTGGTGTATAGCCAAATTCTTCGCCAAGGGCAGCACGTACTGCAGGGGCCGTTTGAATAAGCACGGTTTTGGTAGGATCGGCCAGTGCACGGATCACATGGAATGTATTGTCAACGGCTGTAAGGGCACCTGTGGGACACACTGCCACACATTGACCGCAGAAGGTACAGGGAGAATCGATAAGATCCTGTTCAAAAGCAGGGGCAACTACCGACATGAAGCCGCGGTTAACTGCACTGAGGGCTCCAACTGTTTGGATTTCGTTGCAAACGGTTTCACAACTGCGACACATTACGCATTTGTCCATATTGCGCATCAATGAGGGTGACGCATCCTTGCGGTAGGTGGAGATGGCTGCATTTTCCACTGAATTGATCTCGCGTATCCCCATGTTGATGGATAGTTTCTGCAATTCGCAATCGCCGGAAGAAGGACATATAAGGCAATCTTTCGGGTGGTCAGAAAGCAGCAGTTCCACCACAGTCCTGCGGGCGTTAATGGCGCGAAGCGAATGGGACAACACCTCCATGCCGTCTGTACATTTTGTTACACAGGCCGGTACCAGAGTCTTTTTCCCAGGGATTTCCACAACACAGACACGGCAGCTTCCCGGTTTGTGTTCCTGGTCCAGGTGTGGCAGGTTCATATAACAGAGCGAGGGGATATTGATTCCCGCCTGTTTTGCCGCCTGGAGAATGGTCGTTCCTTTGGGAACTTCTATGTGTTTATTGTCTATAGTTAATTTTACTGTTTCCATATTCTCGCTTATTGAACTATGATAGCATTAAACTTACACTTGGTATAACATACCCCGCAGTGGATGCATATATCCTGGTTGATGAAGTGCGGTTGCCGCCTTTCGCCTGTGATGGCTTCAACAGGACAGTTTTTGGCACAAACGGTACAACCCGTACATACTTCGGGAATAATGGTGTAGCGTGCCAGTGCTTTGCATTTCTTGGCAAAACATTTTTTATCCTTGACGTGTGCAAGGTACTCGTCATAGAAATTCTCCAGCGTAGAAAGAACCGGATTGGGAGAGGTCTGTCCAAGCCCGCATAATGCAGTGTCTTTGATCACGTTGGCGAAATTCCGCAGGTGGTCCAGATCTTCCATGTTGCCCTTGCCCTGGCAGATTTTTTCCAGGATCTCGAGCATGCGTTTGTTGCCAACGCGGCACGGCGTACATTTACCGCAGGATTCTTCTACAATGAATTGCAGGTAGAATTTTGCTATAGACACCATACAGTCATCTTCGTCCATGACGATCATCCCTCCGGAACCCATCATGGAACCGGCAGCTATCAGGCTGTCAAAATCAATATGTGTATCCAGGTGTTTTTCGGTAAGACAGCCGCCCGAAGGACCTCCTGTCTGAACGGCTTTGAATTTTTTACCGTTCTTGATCCCGCCGCCGATCTCGTAAATGATCTCACGCAGGGTGATTCCCATTGGTACTTCAATAAGTCCGACGTTATTAATTTTCCCCGCCAGGGCGAACACTTTGGTACCTTTGGACTTTGCAGTCCCAATGCTGGCAAACCATTCCGGTCCTTTAAGAAAAATTACGGGAATATTGGCAAAAGTCTCGACATTGTTTACGTTGGTGGGTTTATGCATGTATCCGTCTTCTGCAGGGAATGGCGGTTTAACCCGGGGTTCTCCGCGTTTTCCTTCCATGGATGCTATCAGGGCAGTTTCTTCGCCACAAACAAAAGCACCTGCGCCATAACGCAATTCCATGTCAAATGAAAAATCGGTTCCCAATATATTTTCGCCCAGTAAACCATATTCGTGGGCCTGTTTGATGGCTACCTGAAGACGTTTGATTGCCAGGGGATATTCGGCGCGGATGTAAACCAGGCCTTTGTTTGCTCCAATGCAATAACCGCAGATCGCCATAGCTTCAATAACAGAGTTGGGGTCTCCCTCCAGGATGGAACGGTCCATGAACGCTCCGGGGTCTCCCTCGTCTGCATTACAGACCACATATTTTTGGTCTGAAGAGAACTTGCTGGTAATTTCCCACTTAAGACCCGTGGGAAAACCTGCTCCTCCCCGTCCGCGTAACCCGCTCTGTTTGACCATTTCTATAGCCTGTTGCGGGGTAAGCTCAGAAATAACCTGTGCCAAAGCTGAATAACCATCCCTTGCAATGTATTCATCAATGTTTTCGGGATCAATGAAACCACAGTTTCTGAGGGCTATCCTCATTTGTTTCTGGTAAAATCCCATGTGCTTTGAGTCGGCAACATGTTCCTCTGTTTCGGGATTTTCATAAAGCAGACGTTTGACCTTCCTTCCTTTGAGGATGTGCTCGGCAACGATTTCTTCTGCATCTTCGGGCTTAACTTGCGTGTAGAAGGTGTTGTCCGGAATCACTTTCACAATGGGACCTTTTTCACAGAAACCAAAACAACCGGTGGTTACCACCTGTGCGTCTGAAGTCAATCCGTGAGATGCAAGTGATTCATTCAGTTTTTCTACAATTTTTGCGCTTGCAGAGGCCCGGCATCCGGTTCCGCCGCAAACAAGTAATTGCATTTTATACATTATGATCTATATTATTGAATGGATTTTTAAATAGTCTGGTAGTTTGCCGGCAGGATACCGTCTAGCAATTCGTTATTGAGTATGTATTTGTTAACAATTTCTTCTGCTTTTGCAACATCGACATAGGAAAAAACCACTGGATCCATACCTGGTTTCTTTACCTCAACTGTAGGCTCTGCATAGCAATAACCCATGCATCCGGTTTGTGTAATTACTGCAGGAATTTTTTCTTTTTTAATCTTCTCTACAAAGGCATTCATAACCGCCCTGGCGCCTGAGGCAATACCGCAAGTAGCCATCGCAACCTTAATTTGTACAAGGCTCTCGGGATGGTCGCTTTTTTCCCTGATATCCATACCTTGTTCGAGTTGCTGTTTTCTTTTCCGCAATTCGTCCAATGATTTAATCTTTGTCATAATCTAATAAATATTTTTATAGTATTAAAAAAGGAATCGGCAAAGTAAGCCCAAATTATTCAATTTGACAAACTTTCAGGTCACTTTGATTCTCCTTTATCATCTCCTCAATCATTTCCATAACATACAGATCATTAAGAGGTAAATCACCTAAAACCTCCTTCAGTTCTTGCGTGTTGACCTGGTAAGATCTGTCGTTGTAAGAATATTTGTAAGAAAAATCGACTTCTGGATTTGCCGAAATCATCAACACCGCCGCATTGGCCACATCGCCGAGCGGGGGCCGGTCCAGATGGTCATATTGAAACCAGGCTTGCAGGAGGGTACCTTTCCCCCGCTCCGAGGTCACCTCCAGGCTGCCTCCGCTTTGTTCTGCGGTATGTCTTAGCAGGGGAACGCCCATGCCAACCCGGCGGGTGGTGCGGGATGTGAAAAACGGATCACTGAGCTTATGCAGTTGTTCTGGGCTCATACCGCGGCCGTTATCTTTTACGCTGATACTCAAAAGGTTCCTGTCAGGATTTTCATTTACCTCTATGGCTATGAAGGAAGCTCCGGCTACCAGAGAGTTTTGCACTATGTCGAGCAAATGCAATGCCAGATCATTCATGGGGTGTAGTCAATGCTGTTTTCAATCCCTCAAAGCCAGGTTTTTCCATAAGGAAGGATGTGCTTACCGATCCTATGTCCCCGGGGAAATGGGCATCGGAAGATTGTATTATTGTATAATTTTTCAAGGATTTGTTTTTACTGGAAAAATCGACGGGATTGGTGAATCGGGAAAGCTCCAGAGCTTCGGCGGGTAATCCCGGCGGCACAAATCCCAGCTGGCTCATCAGGGAGTTTCTGGACCTTTCTATATGGGCAGGGACAAAAAGGCCTCCTATGGAATGCACAAATGCAGCGACCTGATCAATACCCTGATCAATACCGGATATCAATAAAAAAGGGGCTTCTCCCAAAACCTGCTCATTCTCGTCAACCCACAACTGGTACCCGAAGATGTCGGGATTGTTGGGGACCGGCGGCAGGTGCTGCTCCAGATAGTGCTGCAATTCCAGCCGCTGCTCTTCGGATCCCACATAGGCCAGACAATGCACTTCCTCCCGTGTTGTGATCTCGGCCCCGAAAATTACAGAGAGCCCTGCCCGCTCTCCCACCCTGCGGAGAACGGGTCCCTGAAGCGTTGAATTGTGATCGGTTACTGCAATCATCTGCAGGCCTTTGGCTTTTGCCTGTCCGACGATGTTCAGGGGAGTCATCCCGATATCACCGCAGGGAGATAAAAAAGTATGAATATGCAGATCGGCTTTTGCACAAATCATAATCAGGGTGTAAGCAACCGGTACAAACGGCCCGAAGTTTCAAACGCCTGTCCGGATGTCCCCAGCAAAGTGATCTGTTCCTGTCTGGCAAGCGCCAGCGTGTCGGCATCGGGTTCAAAACCTTTGACCAGTATCACAGCAGATAGTTCCTTGAGTGATGCAATTGCCATTATGTTTTTGTGGGTCTGCAGGGTGATCCATACCATGCCTGTATCGGCATATCCCATCACATCGCTCAGTAAATCGGAGGTATAGCCCCCCCCCACTTGTTTTCCCAATCCTTCTTCTCCTGCGAAAACACGCAAATTCAAGGCTTCTGCCATTTCTTTGACTGTCATATATTTTTTTATTTTTTATTAAAATGTCTCTTTCCCCATATTTTTTCAAGCATATCCGGACCCGCCTGATGTGCATGCAGGATCACGCAGTGGTCCAGGGTTGCACGGTCGCAGACTATATCGTCCGCAAGGGCTTCACAGGAAGGGGCACCGCATGCGCCGCAATCAATGTCCGGGAGCATACGGCGCAACCTGCGGGACTCTTCCATTCGCTGCAGGGCAATGGTCAGGTCTGAATGGTATTTGATCATGGCCCTGGGTTCTACCGGATCCATGGGTATGTAGCCGGAACACACATTTTTAAACTCTTGGTCCAGCATATGTTTCAAAGGAAGCTCCTCTGCCATCTTTTCAATGCGTTCCCTTATCAGGAAACGGTTGTCCTGCACAAGAATCCCGCCACAGCAAGACATGTCACACGCCCTTAATTCCAGGAAATCCACCCCTTTGATTTCTTCGTTTTCCAGGCGCTCCAGAAAATCAATCACATTGGGCATGCTGTCTATGGCCAGAGCCCGCCCCCGGATATTGACGGCTTCCCCGCCGGTGGTAGACCAGCGGATCCCGACCGAAGAAAGGGAGGAATGGGTAAGGGGGCAATGCTCATGCTCTCCGGCTCCTTTTTGCTTATAGGCAAGGAAAACCTTGTTGTAAAGCTCAGACATATTTATTACCCCGTTTATGGGAGAGGTATATCCTCCGACCGGAGCTTTGATGGCTGCTATCTTTGCAGCGCAGGGAGTAACATAGAATATTCCCACATCCTCCAGGGAAACGCCATTCTTCTGGTATTCGCTCCTGTAATACTGGGCTGTGACCTCCAGGGGAGGAATCAGACGCATAATACGATTTGCAAAAGACGGAAAACGTACCTGTATGAGCCGAACTACCGCCGGACAATAAGAGGAAATCACCGGCTTTTCATCGTCAAACTCCTTTATATAACGGTTAATTTCGTCTACCAGCAAGTCGGCGCCCTGTTCCACGGTGCAAAGCTCAGTGAAACCCATATCGTACAGGATACCCTTGATGGCGTCCAGGGTAAGCTTTTCTTTAAACTGAGCAAAGAAGACAGAAGGGACTAGAAGGATCTTGTGCTTGTAGTTGAAAATCTGAGCTATGTCATCATCTTCTACCACAACAGCCCTGACAGGACAAACATTGAAACATTCCCCGCAATCGATGCACCATTCGGGATGGAGTGTGGCTTTACCATCTTTCACGCGCAACGCCTCTGTAGGACATACGCGAATGCAGCGAGAACAACCAATACAGATCTCCTTGCGGATCCTTAATGCGTGATGAAAGGGTTTAATTTGTTGATCCATACTCATTTTATTTGAATAGTAATCTCAACCGTTGTGCCTTTTCCCGGGACAGAATGAATATTGAAAACATCGGCATTCCTGCATATATTGGGCAATCCCATCCCGGCACCAAACCCCATTTCTCTTACTTCCTGCGATGCCGTAGAGAAACCCGGGGTCATGGCTTTTTCAATATCGGCTATACCGGGACCTTCATCCACCAGCTGAAGAAAAACGCGTTCGGGATTGATCCGGGCTGTGATCGTTCCCTGATAGGCATGAGCTACTATGTTTACCTCGGCTTCATACAGGGCAACAACCACACGCTTAATCACCGATGCATCCACCCCCAGTTCCTTAAGGGTGCGCCGTACCTGTGAAGAGGCAGTCCCTGCTGAGGTGAAATCACCTCCCTGTATGTGAAAAGACAAATCCATCAATAAACACCCTTCAGTCCAGCCTGGTAGAGGATCCCGGACGCCTTAAACATGGAATACGGGCTCATGATAAGTACAATCCCGCTCTCTTCTGCGAGTTCTATCATTGTCTGTGGTGGTGTTTTTCCCCGTACCAGCATCACGTACTTAAGGTCACTCATTTCTGCGGTGCGGATGCTTTGTATATTGGACAAACCGGTAATCAGCATAAAATCGCTCCTGCGCACCGTCAGTACATCGCTCATCAGGTCAGAAGCAAAGCAATATTCTACGAAGTCTTCTTGCCCGACATTACCACAGAGTATCTTTCCCTGCACCAACGATACCATATCGTGAATTGTCATTTTTTATACTATTAAAAATTAATGTTTCTGATATAACAACGCCTGCGCGTGTGCAGCTTGGTATCATATTCCTTCCATACATCAATGGCATGATTGGTCTCCAGCTGGGGGTTGGTAACGGCCCAGCGCAGATTTTTTCTGATGGCTGTTTTATTTGTATGGTAATGATAAATTGAACTCAATCCTTTTCCTTTCCAGTCGGGATGAGCACCATTCATCATCAAATCAATGTCCTTGTAAAAGAAATAGGCTTTCATGATATGGAACCATCCAAACGGAAAAAGGTAGCCCCGGGCTTTCTGAAGTGCCCGCGATATGCTGGGAAATGATATGGAAAAGCCAACTACCCGGTTATTGCTGTCCATAACAAAACAGGAAAGATCGGGATTTATCAGTTTCATGTAAAAACGGGTACTTTCATGAATTTCCTCCGGTGTAAGGGGAATAAAATTACAAACCGTCATGAAGCTCTTGTTGTACATATCAAAAAAATCGTCAATATATGGTTTGAAGTCACTTGACTTTTTCCATTTAAGAATATGTAGGTTGTAACGCTTAATAATCGCTTCGTTTATGCGTTCTATCTTGTCGGGAACAGGTTGTCTGGCCGACATGATGTACTGGATCCAGTCCACTTCTTTTGAAAAGCCCAGGCGTTCCAGGAAAACGGAGTAATATGGGTAATTGTAAAGGCAATTGAACTGCGGGAGGTTTTCAAAACCTTCTACTACCAATCCCTGTTTGTTCCATGTGTTGAAGCCCAGCGGACCGTGGATCTCGGTCATTCCCAGGGAGGCCCCCCAGTCTGCCACCGTCCTGATTAGTGCCTGTGCAACTTCAAAATCCTCTATAATATCAAACCATCCGAAGCGGACTCTCTTATAGCCGTAAATTTCATTGGCCCGGGGATTTACAATCCCCACAACGCGTCCTGTTATCCGGTTTTCGCTGTCACAGGCTATCCATATCTTGCGTTGGCAATATTTCATGCTTGGGGAATCCAGTATGCTTTTGATCTCATCAGAGATCAGAGTGGGCACGTATTGGGGATGGTTTTTGTACAGCTTCAGAGGAAAGCGGGAAAACCGCTTCATTTCTTTTCTGGTGGTGATTTCCTTTATTTTAAAAGTCATGATTTTCCCGTTGTTAATCTTCCAAAGGTACGAATTTCCAGCATATCACAAATAACGGTCTGGGCACAGAGGCATCCAAAAACTGCCGGAAGGTAAGATATGGTCCCGGTCATGGATTTTTTATTTTTCCCTTCAAAAGGCACAATAGCCCCTTCCCGGGGCAACTCAGTAGAAAAAACGACCCTGAAACCTTTGTTAACCCCCAACTTGCGAAGTCTTTTGCGAAGCATGAACGCCAAAGGACAATTGTAACTCCTGGAAATATCATCTACCCTTACAGCGGTTGCGTCAAAACGTGCTCCTGCGCCCATGGCGCTTACAAGGGGGGTTTTTCGTCCCAGCCAGTAACATATCAGAGCGATCTTGGGAGACAAGGTGTCAATGGCATCCACCACAAAATGGGGCTCATATTTGTCTAAAAGAACAGGCACCGATGATTCATCCAGGTATTCATTGACCGTTTCAAGAATTATATCCGGGTTGATCTGCCGGATCCTGTCGTCCATAACCCGGGTCTTGAGCATGCCTTCGGTCCCGGTCAGGGCCGGGAGCTGTCGGTTGCGATTGGTAGGTGTAACTACATCATTATCGATAAGGATAAGGTGTCCTATGCCGGCGCGAGCGAGCATCTCGGCCGCATAGGAGCCCACCCCGCCCAGACCGGCTACCAATACGGTACTTTTGCTCAATCTTTCCAGTCCGTCTTTTCCTACAAGAAGTTCAGAGCGGCTCAGCCAGTGTTCCATTGTTTATTTACCCGGTTTATGTTTGGCCTCTTCCCAGATCTGGTCCATCTGCTGTAATGACATGTCAGCCAGTGAACGCCCCTGTTTTATGGTTTTTTCTTCCAGATAATTGAAACGCGATATAAAAGTCCGGTTGGTCCTTTCCAGGGCATTTTCTGGATTGATGCCGTAGAGCCTTGCTGCATTGACCAGAGCAAAGAGCAAATCCCCGAACTCGGCTTCCATCCTGTCCTGGTCTCCTTTTTCCCATTCGGCACGGAACTCGTTCGCTTCTTCGGCGACTTTATCCCACACCTGTTCCCGCTGCTGCCAGTCAAAACCCATGGCACGGGCCTTGTCCTGGATCCTGAAGGACTTGATCAGGGCCGGCAGGCCCTCGGGAACTCCTGACAGGACTGATTTGTTCCCGTTTTTCTCTTTTGTCTTCAAGTGCTCCCAGTTTTGGATCACCTTCCCGGCGCTGTCTGCCTTGACATTGCCAAAAACGTGCGGATGACGGAATATGAGCTTGTCACAAAGGTTATCAATAACAACGCCCATATCGAACGCTCCTTTCTCCTGCCCGATTTTTGCGTAAAAAACTATATGAAGCAGGATATCCCCCAGTTCTTTGGACAAACCCTCCATATCTCCTTTCAAGATAGCCTCGTTCAATTCATACGTTTCCTCTATGGTCAGGGTACGGAGGCTTTCCAGCGTCTGCTCCCTGTCCCAGGGACATTCTACCCTCAAACGGTCCATAATATCCAAAAGCTTACCAAAGCTGTCCAAAACCTGTTTTTTATCCATATTTGCTGAATTGTATCTGAATATCATCGTATAATCCTATGTTTTCCAGGGTTGCCAGGCTGCCCATAAAAACGGCCAGTTCCAGTAGATCGGCACTATTGAAAAGGGCTAGCAGTTGTCCCGGGCGCACCCCTCCATAAGAATCCGAAATTTTTTCAATACGGTTATACGGTCCCTGTAAAAAAATACGAAAATCCCTGCCAGCCCCCACCTTATTGAAAAGTGAACGAGAGACATTGGTAATGGCATTGCCATAAGAATCAATATAAATCACCTGTCCCATGATGTAGTCCTTTTCAGCAACGGCAGAAGGTCTTACTTCGGTCTTCATGTCTGCAGGCAGGGTCATTTCCCCGAGTTTGTCTTCCACAATGGCTTTTACGGCTTTGATGTAAGCGTCGAGTTCCGAAAAGGTCCCCTGAGCAGCATAAACAGCCCGTATCCATTGCGGTTCATGGTCAAACAGTAAAGAAAAGCGGCCATCATTCACAGTAATGAAATAATGTTCCTGATAATAAGCTACCGACATGGGCAACTGATCCGTTGCCTGCGCCTGTACCGCCAGTATATGAATGCTTCCTGAAGGATACCGGTTATAGGCCTGGCGCAAAACAAACACCCCCATGCGTACGTCAAAGGGATGGATCTGATGCGTGATTTGATAGACAGGAGCAATGCCCAGCAGTCCTCCCTCAAGGACCCCTGCATAAAAATCATGTTTATTCCAATCGCTTGTAACCGTAACTACCGGCATGGTCAACTGTTGCTTGATGTTGCAAATGTAAGCATTTGGGACGTGTTTTGGTTTGTCATGGAAAATGTTTTACTTTACATATATAAAATATGTAATAAAACAATGAAAAGACATTTTTTACAAAAAATCCTGTTTATCACCGTTTTGGGGCTAGCCCTGCTATCTTCCTGCAATCCTTCGGATCAGGCCGCATATTTGGTGGTAATTCCTGTCAGATTTAACCTTCCTCCGGTGTCTGCTGAAAGGACTTTTATGGTCAAGACCACTGAAAACTGGTATATGGAACAGGTGGGAAACGAAGACTGGTGTACCGTCTATCCGGACAAAGGCACCCCGGGAGACACAAAGATCACCCTGAATGTCACCTCCTTACCCGATGAAAAACCCAGGATAGCCATATATATCATAAAATCAACCTCGGGTATTGAAAAGACACTTACTGTTGAACAGAGCAATACGCAAGCCGACGCTTATTATCTTGACTTTTTTGGGGATCCCGATCCAATGATTAATGTGGATCCCTTTGACGTGGAACCTGTTAGAAAGCTGGTTTTCACAAATGTTCCCGACTGGAAAGTCACTGTTTCTGCCGGGGCAGAAAACTGGTTGTCTGCCATAAGGGATAAAGATACCCTGCTGATAACGATTTCGGATATTGACCGGCCCGAGGGAAGGATTGGTACCGTTACTGCATCGGGCGGCGGGTCCGTTTCAACTACACTGACTATCTCCCAGAAGGGATTGCATGAATTTCTGGCGCCTACCAGAAACTTTTCATTGTCCATTCCTGGTGTTCCGGACTCGGAGCTGGCCTTCAGAGATGTCTATACCAGGGCCCGGAGCACGCTACTCTTTATATGGGCATCGTGGTGTCCGGACTGTAACAATTTTTTACCCAAGGTCAAGGAGTTGTATACAGAATTTAAGGATCATGGTTTCAAGATCTACAGTGTAGCCATGGAAATAGAGGGCCGGGAACAGGAATATTTTGATTACATGGCAAACAACGGCCTGAACGATGTGGATCAAACCACAGGAAATAAGATCTGGTGGGAAAACCGTCCCATATTCAATCCCCTGGCGCAGGTCAAGGTCAACGCCTTTTCCAGACTCTTTTATGGGGACGCACTGCTGACAGGGGAGATCAAGAATTTTGTTCCTGCATTCTTCTTCGTAGATGGCGGGGGCAATATCAGAAAAGTGTATGCAGATAATTACGTGTTGCGTACAGATGTTGCCATCCGTTCACTGTACAACAAAATGCGCACTTTCCTGAGCCGTCAGCTGGAATGCTGCGGTAATTGAGCCGTTTTGCTTATTTGAATGCCATTTCGCTTAGTCCCGGACCGTCCAGGGTCAGATCCCTGAAATAATCCGGGACTTTTCTTCCTTTAAGCGCATCTACGTAAAGCTTTGCTAGGTACTGCGAAAGCATGAATCCATGGCCGCGCATGCCCAGAAAAAGCCCCCTGCCCGGATCCACAATGTACCTCGGCTCTGTGTAATACCCGCTCCAGAAGGCCTGGAATCCCGCATCGGCAAGACAAGGCAACCACTGGACAAACACCTCGGTAACAATATTGAGGAAATCTTCTGTGTTGACTTTCAGGTTTTTTCCCGATTCCTGCATGTCTGTCATGGGAGAGGCACATCCGATGATCTGTCCTGTGTCTGCCAGTTGTTGTCCGTAAACGGCCGAGAATCCTTTGTAACTGCGCCGGTCAATGAGCATGTCAAGGGCCTTGCCGCCCTTCCCCAGAAGAGGCAGCCGCTTGGTAATGAATGCTTGGTGTCTGACCGGGTATATGCCCGTGATATAGCCCAGCTTTCTGGCAAATTCCTCTCCGTTCTGACCCAGTGCGTTGATGAACATCCTGGTCCTGATTACACGGTACCTGTTCCTGTGATCCAGCAGAATCACCGTATAGGTGTCTCCCTGTTTTTCCACGTCAATGACCCGGGTTTGTTCCAATATGCGGCCACCTGCCTCAGTACCCAGGTGCCTGATCAGGTCCAGTGTTTTTCCGGGACTTGCCTGCCAGCAATTGTTTGTGATCAGCGCATGGGAGTATGTCCCCTGGCTGGCATTGAAGGCAGAAGAAATTTCTTTGCCAAAATCCTTTGCCTCTACCATATATGCATTTGACCAGGCCTTGGAAGCCTCCAGGGAACGGTAGGTTGCCTGGTCGTGCACAAAGTTGACATATCTGGAAACATGAAAATCAATATTGCCAATTCTTTCCAATTCCTTGAATAATTCCAGGTTGTGTGCCGAGATGTCGGCCAGGGCCGGCAGGCTGAACGCCGGACGTCCCCCGGCAATATTCCTCCAGGAGCTTCCGCGGTCATGATTTACCAGAACAGGATGGAAGCCTTCCTCGGCCAGGTACCGGAACAGGGCACTACCGGCAATGCCTCCTCCTGTAATGAGAACCCCTGCTTCTTCAAATTCTTTTTCATTGTTCATGCCTTTTGGCAGGATGATTTGCTGTCGCTGGCCGGAAGGGTACAGTTCTCCCATTTGCACCAGGTTGGCCATGGGTCCCCTGGGTGTCAGATCCGAAATGACCTGTATTCCGTGGCTTCTCAGGGTCTGCACAGCCCGTGGCAGACAGCGCGATCCGCGGCAGGCACCCATTCCCATACGGGAAATATGCTTTAGCTCGTCTGCCGTAATAGTGTCCCTGTCCCCAATGAGTTTGAGCAGGTCTTCCAGGGCAACATCCTCACAGTGACATATGTATGTTTTAATTTCTTTCCTTTCTTCAGCAGGCTGTAAATTAGGAGGTTCCGGATAGTTTTCTTTCAATATGAATCCGCTGATTTCCAGTAAATCGGCCGGTATGGGTTCGTGTACTTTCACACGGGCTACATTTGTCTTGTTGGGCCGGGACATAAGCTTATCCAGCGTGCCTTCTCCCCTTTTTCGGCCCTGGTTGTCTACCAGATAAACAGCTGCGCCTGGTATCACCTCATATTCAACCGGCAGGAACAGCGTGTTGCGTTCCAGGTCATAGCCAAAGATAGCCAGTCCGGGGCACTGGCTCACACAGGCCATGCAGCCGATGCATTTATCATAATCCACCACCGGAACTGCCGATGTGGAATCTTTCGTTATGGCCCCGTATTTACAGGCAAAAGTGCAAGGATTGCAGGCAAAGCCGTACAGGCAGTCAAATAAAACAAAAGGTTTTGCCTTCATGCGTTCCGGCGAAGGGACCCGGGGTTTTTCCAAAATCCGTACCGGGTGTTGCTGCGAGTCTATATATTCCTTGGAAACAGCCAGGTAATCATCATAAGAGATACGCAATCCCATCTGCTGCATAATCTCATGGGCGCACTGTTTTCCCCGGAGCACCGCAGAGGTACCCTCGCCAATGCGAATGGCATCCCCCACACCATGGCACCTCAGGCCGAATGCCTGCCGGCCTTTGAGCAAGAGCTGGTCATCGGGTATCAGACCTGTGCAAATATTGATGGTATCAATTCCTTCCAGTTTTTTCTCAGTTCCGGGAATGACTTTAAAATCCCTGCATTGCGCTATCACTGCGCCGGTTATTCCGGTATTGTCCCTGTTGGGGATGGCTTCCAGGAGCATATGGGATGTTATGATGGGTATTCCCAGTCGCCTTACGCGGTTGGCCTGCACGGGGAATCCTCCTTCCTGGGGCATGGCCTCTATGATGGCCCTTACTTTTGCTCCGGCCTGCATGGCCTGGTATGAAGTCAGGTATCCAATATTGCCGGCCCCAACGGTTAGGATGTTCTGGCCCAACAGGGTAAGCTCGCTGTTCATCATCCTCTGGAAAACGGCCGCAGTGTATACCCCCGGCACATCGTCGTTGCCAAAAGCCGGCATGAACGGAACGGCCCCGGTTCCTATGACCAGGTACTCGGCATCTACATAGAAAATTTCTTGTGTTTCAATATTCTTGACTGCCAGTCTTTTATTGTCAAATATATCCCATACTGTGCTGTTAAGCAGAATGCCTTCATGGTTTTCACCGGCCAGACTGGCTGCAATCTCAAATCCGCGCATGCCTCCGAAACGTTTTTCTTTTTCAAAAAAGAAAAACTGATGGGTTTGCATGTTGAACTGGCCTCCTATCCGGGTATTGTTGTCAATAACCAGGTTTGGAATCCCCTTCTTATCCAGTTCTTCCCGTACTGCAAGGCCTGCCGGCCCTGCTCCTATGATGGCCACAAAGGTTTTATACGCTTTTACAGAATGGGAGCCTGGAATAGAGCCGCCTTCTGCCAGGAACCCGTCGGGAATGCGCTGCACCTCTTTCACTCCGTCTACCCTGGTGATGCAGATCCTGCGTACCTTCCCGTCTACCAGCATCTCACAGGCTCCGCATTTCCCTATCCCGCAGGATAGGCTTCTGTTCCTGTGGTTCAGGCTGTGTTTATGGACCAACAGGCCGGCCTGATGCAAAGCGGCTGCTATGGTAAAGCCCCTTTGACCGTAAATTGTTTGTCCTTCAAATAAAAAAGCAATTTTATCCTCTTCCGGAATGGGAAGAATCGGGTGTTTATGAATAGATGACATGCATTGAGCTATTGAAAACGAATTACAAATTTAGGAATGTTTTCTGAGTTTTATACCCTTTGTCTCCTTTTTGCTTTTATGAAGTATTAATTTCACCCCTGTTGAACAAAAAAAAAGTCTTATGAGGAGAAACATTTTGAAAGCGGCGGGATGCATTCTTTTCGCCGCGTTGTGGGCATGCAACGGACTTAAGATCGTGCCGGGTCCAAACGGAACCCTTATTGTGGATGTGGCTGTAGAAACACCTTTTGGTGTCAGGACCAGGAGCGCCAGCCTGGACAATTATGTATTCCTGCTGATTAAGCAAGGCGGGGATACGCTGTATAACTCTACCGTGGAAGCCATCACGGGATCTGCCCTGTCCCTTGAGCCGGGGTATTATGTAATAGAAGTATTCAATGAAACATTTACAGTACCGGCTTTTGACAAACCATATTATTATTGCCGTGATACAGCAGCCGTCGTAGGAGGGGAATCCTGTAAGGTTTTCCTGGTCTGCAAACAGGTAAACGCAGGGGTACGCGTGGTGTTTTCAGAAGCATTCTCTGTGCAACATGCAAGCTACAGCATAAATATTTCGGGAACCGGAGGGTCCCTGAATTATGACAGTACTTCGGAAGACAGGTGGGGATATTTTTTCCCAGGGCAGATAAACCTGACCCTGACGGCGGACGGCTCATCCTCAGATCCGGTTGAAAGACAGATCCAGGAAAAGTACATGTACACATTCCTGGTGGAAGAATCGGGTGGTACACAGGACAATGTGGAACCTGTCATTACAGTTTCCGTAGACACCACGCGTAGCTGGATAACCAGTCTATGGAACGACACCGGTGGCACAGTACGCGGCCTTACAAAAGAAACGGCTTATACCATTGCACAGGCCAGTACCCTGGAAGGTGGCCTGAATGATATCTGGGTGTGCGGGTATATTGTCGGTTGTTATTCGTCCAATGGGTCATTCTTATACGGGGGTAGCAACAGCGCTACAAACCTCGCCCTTGCCGACACTGACTCCTACATTGAGAAGCCAATGTCGTATCCCGTAGAACTACCCCTGGGAGCCATACGTGACGCCCTGAATGTAGTGGATCACCCTGATTATATTCACACCAAGGTGTGGATAAAAGGTAAAACGAATGCCAGTTATTTTGGATTGCCGGGAATGAAAAGTCCCAAAGAATACTCCTGGTAAAAACAACAAGAGGATGGTCCGAGAACCGGACCAACCTCTACCGTTGAAACCTATAAACCTAAAACCAAATAGTAGATGCAGGTGCATACAAAAACGTTGCATGCACCTGCGCTATTTTTTTTTGTAATACCGTTAATTGTTTAATGGCACGTATATCCAGAAAAACAAAGGCATATAGGAAGGGATGCCGCCTCCCAGGTAAACGCCAGAAGCGGAGGACTGCTTGCCTTCGAGCTTATACCCGTAGTCTGAATGGAAAAAACAAACGGCAACTTCTCCATATTTCATGTCCTGCATGCATTTGCTGAATCCTTTGACCACAGATCCCTCCTCCTGGTTTGTGTCTTCCTCCTGGTCCTTGGCTGGAATAGACACCTGAAGGGCTGAATAATCTTTACCTGAGTTGTAAATCCTATATTTTTGTGCCGTATCGGCCACGTTGGTGTCAAACACATGGCCATTCAGAAATTTGCCTATATACCATGCTTTTGCAGTGGTTGAAGCCTGCACCGAATCTCCCGTACCCGGGATCAGTGTCACTTTGTAAAACCCTCTTTCCAGGGAATCCACCCCGGGATAAAACCTGTCCCGGAAAGACTCCAGGGTGTCTATCTGGTACTTGTCAATATCGCTGACCACCCTGACCAATTCCAGATCATATACCATGGCTGTGGAATTTTCTGAACTTCCCCCTTCCTGATAAGCCGACAACCAATAGGGAAGCCATATCCGGCGCAACTCTCCTTCCCGCATGTCTAGCAGCATTTCTTCTAGCCCCATCATGATTGAATAGTTCCCCATGTACCATAAAAGGGGAATGTAGGCGTTGGCCTGACTATAAGCCCCCAACTGCCTTGCAACATATTCATCTGTGCTGGCCTGGATGTTATATTTGAGATCAAGAACAGTTTCCCTTACAAAAACAGTGGATGAGTCCGTAGTCGGCATCCCTGAACCTTTGCGCACTACGGTGAAGTAAAGACCTGATTCTGTTTTTTGCAATGTATCGTGATGGATGACCTTGACATGTGCGGCCAGCATTTTTTCATGTGCCTGGCGTGTAGACTCTGTTTGTTCCCGGGCGCAGGAAGACAGTAAAACCGGTATGGTTGCCAAAACTGCCGCTGTCAGGTAAATCAATTTTTTCATTCCTGCAAAGATATCTGTTTTTTTACAATCCGTTCTATCCAGATCTCAAACAACAGGGGCGACATAAGGGGCACCTGGCCTACTGTTGTGTTGCCGTATCCGTATTCGGCATTGAAAATCAAATAGGCATGTTCGCCGGCAGACATACCCATAAATCCGTAATCCAGTCCTTTCAGAAATTTCCCCTGGCCAGTTACCCCGGACCTTACCACTGCCTGGTCTGCAGAAAGTGTCCTGTTATAAACTGCCGCCACACTGTCTGAGTTGGTATGAAACAACTCACCCTTTCCCCTGGAAAAAACATGTCCCGCATAGTAAAAATAAACGGTATCCCCCGTTGTCAGTGTATCGGCCGGGGTAACAGGCTTTCCGGGCTCCAGAACGGCCCTTACCACCCCTTTCTGGTAATAAACGGTGTCTTTGATAAGGGTCTGGACAAACTGGTCAATTTCTTCTTCCTGCTTTATGAGCATCAATTTGCGGTCTTCCTTTGTACAGGAAGCAACCGCAAGGAGCAATCCGGCAAGCAAGACCAAATATGTTCTCATTCCTGATCTGCAGTTATGCAATTATTGTGCCCAGGGCTTCTTTCAGCAAATTCTCGATCTTCTCGGGAGCATCTTCCATTTTACCCGCCGAAGCATTGTAATGGCCTCCTCCGTTGAAGAATTGCTTTGCTATTCCGTTAACGGCAATCGCTCCTTTTGACCGGAGCGATACTTTTATGTAATCCTCCCTCTGAAGGAAAAAGGCCGAGACGTTGATCCCCTTGATGGCAAGAGGAAAATTGACAAAACTTTCGGTATCCCCGTTGTGGTAATCAAACGCTTCCAGAACATCCCTTGTAAGTACAATATACGCTGCGCCAAACTCGGGAAGAACCCTGATGTTTCGGAGGGCATATCCCATCAGGTGCATCCGGTTGAGGGTGAAATTCTGGTATACCTGGCTGAATATGATTTCTGAATCGGCGCCCCACCGGTGCAGGAGCGATGCTGCTTGGAATGTTTCCGGATATACGCTGTTTGCAAACTGATTGGTGTCCGTGATTATGCCTGTCAGAAAAGCGGTAGCCTGCTCTTTTGAAAAGACTACTTGTGGTCTCCAGGCGTTGAGTAACCGGAATATCAATTCGCAGGTAGAGCTGACCTGAGGCGTTGAAAAGACCAGGTCAAAATCCTCCAGTGCAGGGTCTATATGATGGTCCATCAGCACCTTGAAAGCCCGGCTTTCCAATAAAACACGGCTCAGTTCTTCCATCCGTGACAATCCGCTCACATCCACTGCCACCACTATATCCGCCTCTTCTACAGCTCTGATGACCTCTTCTTTCTGGTGTGAAAACACCAAAATATCCTTCCCCTTATCTAAAAAGTCCAAATAACCGGGATAAGGACTGGGGCAAATGCAGGTCACCCCGTAGCCTTGTTGCCTTAGGAACAATCCCAATCCTGTAAGGGCTCCCACTGCATCGCCATCCGGATTGATATGTGTAGCCAGCACGATCCGGGCGGATCGGGTGATGGCTTGATCCCAGCAGGTAATCAGGTTTTTTGGAAACAGGGCTTTCATAAAAAGATATTGCTGCAAATATAATTGATTTATTGCAGAGGTTATTTTTTTTCCTAATTTTGCAAGACTTCTGATAGATTTTTTAATAATTCAATAATGAAGAAAATATTAACCATTGTTATTCTGCCCTTGATTATCATTGCTTTGGGCTACGCCATTGTCAGGAGCCTGACCGCTCCCATAAATTTCGAAAAACAACGTAATTTCCGTCAATTACTGGCTATAGAGCGGTTGAAAGACATCCGCACCCTACAGTCCACTTACAAAACAGAGTTCGGAAAGTACGCTGGCAGTTTTGATACTCTGGAAAATTTTTACAAAAACGGTTTCATAACAATTGTTCGCCAGGTAGGTTCATTGGACGACTCGTTAGCTGTAGCACAGGGGCGTGTATTTCGTGACAGTATGGAAATGGCTGTGAAGGATACCCTACTCAAATACCAGGGTTTCAACATTGACTCCCTTCGCTGGGTTCCGCTGGTAGGAGAGGAATTTGAAATCAGGGCTGTGGTAAAAAAAGTATCGGGCGTGGACGTTCCTCTTTTTGAGGCATGTACACCTTATGACGTTCTCCTGAGGGGCATGAACCGCCAGCTGATAGTCAACCTGAATGAAGAGCGCAACATATCCAACCGTTATCCTGGTGTTAAGGTGGGTAGCATAGACCAACCAAACAACAACGCTGGTAACTGGGAATAACAACATGTCTGCGATTAGCAAAATACCGCAGGCAAATCACAGATTGTCCATTCATATTGGGGTGAATGGACTTTCTTTTGTTATCCAGGACACCCATACACAGGAATGCCTTATATGGCAAAATCATATGTATTCCTTTCCCGGAAACGATTATAACGAGTGGGCAAAAGAAGTGGGAAACGTGTTCCGACAGGAAGCTATTCTCCAGAAGCGTTTCAACCATTGCGATGTCATGATTGACACGCACAAATATACCCTCATTCCCATCTCTATCTTTGAAGCCGAACAGGCTGTTGAAGTACTCCGTCAGCTATTTGAGGTAGCCTACCTGGACGAAGTCAACTATTCTGAACTGGCATCCCAGGAAGCCACCTGCATTTATGCCCTCCCCGCTCCGGTCAACGCCATGGTGTTCAAATACCAGCACAAGGCCAGGTTTTATGCCTCGGTCATGCCACTGCTCCATTTGATTATGGAGCGGAAAGAATACTCAAGGGCTTTGATGCACTATTCCCATACACACGTAGACCTGATATTGATGCAGGGGGAGCGTCTGCTGCTATGCAATTCCTATGCAATAGACCGTTTCAGCACAGCCCTGTATTTTCTTTTATTTGCCCTTAAACAATGGCAGCTCAATCCCGGAAGCCTGAACCTTTACATAAGCGGTCCTTTCAAACCGACGCACACCAAGCAGTTGTGCAACTATTTTCCCTCGGTGACGGTTGCCACCTCCCCGACAGGCCTCTTCCCGTCAGAAGCCCTGAGCCTTCAGTATGGACCTCATTTTTTCCCGGTATGCGAATCATCAGTGGAAGTCTGAAGGGGCGTATAATCCTGCCGCCAAAAACCTTCAAAGCACGCCCCACTACCGATTTTGCCAAGGAAGGCCTTTTCAATGTGCTGGAGCATTCCCTGAATTTCAACACCACAACCGTACTGGATTTGTTTGCCGGAAGCGGAAGCATTTCTCTGGAATTCGCTTCCAGGGGTTGTCTTGCTGTTACTTGTGTCGAAATGAATTCACTGCATGCCGCCTTTATCAAAGAAACCGCGGCAGCCTTGGGTCTTGCTTCCAGCATACAGGTGGTACGCACCAATGTGTTTGATTTCCTGAAAATCTGCACCCGCAAATACAGCCTGGTATTTGCCGATCCCCCCTTCGACCTGCCAGGCCTGGATAATCTGCCGGAAAAAATACTTAATGCCGGCATCCTGCAAGAAAATGGAATGCTTGTGTTAGAACATCCTGCTACATTTTCCTTTTCCGGATCAGAGCATTTTGTGAAAGAAAAGAAATACGGAAACGTGCATTTCAGTTTTTTTGCAGTTTCAAAAACATTGCCTACATTTGCCCTCCCAAACAATCAAGGTCCGGTAGTTCAGCCTGGTTAGAATACGTGCCTGTCACGCACGGGGTCGCGGGTTCGAGTCCCGTCCGGACCGCTCCATA
>DHUU01000011.1 GCA_002409325.1 Bacteroidales bacterium UBA5226
ATACGAGGCAGACCGCATAGGCCTCTATATCATGGCACTGGCTGGTTACGACATTTATCAGACCCCTTTGTTCTGGGAAAAAATGATGGGAGATGAGAAATCATCCTCCTTCGATTTTCTGAGCACACACCCGTCAGATGTTAAACGGATTGCCGCTATATCCGAAAGCCTTGACGAGGCTGCAAAATACTACCGGGACCCGGAGTTTAAATGAGGTCGTTCTAGCTTAGGCCCGTAATCACACCGCCGTTGATATCCATAAACACGGCCTGCGGTCGTTTGGGAAGGCCGGGCATTCGTAATATATCCCCGGCAATGGCTACAATCATACCGGCTCCGTTGTTTATAACCAGATCGTGGATATTCATTTCAAAATCGCGGGCAACCCCGTATGCCTTGGGATCGGTAGAGAAAGAATATTGTGTCTTGGCAATGCAGACCGGATAATAACCCAGTCCCAGTTCCCGGATCTTTTCCATGCTTTCCCTGGCCTTTTCATAATAAAACACATTGTGTGCCCCGTAAATATTGTGAGCAATACTCCAGATCTTCTGCTCCACGGTATCGCTATCCCGGTAAGTGAACGCAAGCGGTTCGGATGGTTTTTCCTCTATGGTCTGCACTACAGTCTCGGCCAGCGTTGCTGCTCCCCGTGCTCCTAGTGCATAGGCATCGTTCACCGCAAAAGCCACACCCAGTTCCTTACAACGTTTCCGCACCAGGGTGATTTCTTCTTCTGTATCGGATCCGTACCGGTTTAAAGTTACTACAATATTCTGACCAAAGGACCGGAGGTTGGCAACATGTTTGTCCAGATTGGCCAAACCCTTCACCACGCTTTCCGGGTTCTTTTCAATCAAACTGGAAAGGTCCTGTCCTCCGTGCATTTTCAGTCCCTGCAGCGTTGCTACCAAAACAGTCAGTTTGGGTTGCAAGCCAGCTTTGCGGCATTTGATGTTAAAAAATTTCTCAGCCCCAAGATCGGCTCCAAACCCGGCCTCGGTCACCACATAATCTGCATATGTCATGGCCATCTTGGTGGCCACCATTGAATTGCACCCGTGGGCAATGTTTGCGAACGGGCCCCCGTGCACAAAAGCCGGAGTGCCCTCCAGGGTCTGCACCAGGTTGGGGTGAATAGCATCTTTGAGCAGAATGGTTATGGCACCGGCCACACCCAGGTTGTCTACATAAAAAGGGGATCCGTCGTGGGCATACCCCAGAATAATGCGTCCGATCTTTTGTTTCAGGTCCTCCAGATCTCTGGACAGGCAAAGGATGGCCATGATTTCAGATGCGGCCGTTATGTCAAATCCCGTAGCACGGGTTATGCCGTTGCTTATGCCTCCCACCCCCGAGATAATGGCCCGCAGGGTACGGTCGTTCACATCCAGCACCCTCTTCCAGGCAATCTCCCTCAGGCATAAACCGTTTTTCTGGTTGTGGAACAGATAGTTCTCCAGCAAAGCCGAGATCATGTTGTTTGCCGCTGTTACGGCATGGAAATCCCCTGTAAAGTGCAGGTTGATGTCTTCCATGGGGACCACCTGCGCATAACCGCCTCCGGCCGCCCCGCCCTTCATTCCGAAACAGGGCCCAAGTGAAGGCTCGCGCAATGCAACAATCGCTTTTTTGCCTATATGGTTCAGCCCCATGGACAGGCCAATGGAAACCGTTGTTTTTCCCACGCCGGCCTTAGTCGGTGTAATGGCTGTGACCAGGATCAGATTGCTGTCTTTTACCTTTTCTTCATCTATATGGCCGGCAGGAACTTTTGCCATGTGATTTCCGTACAGACTCAAATCATCACAGGAAATCCCGGCACCGGATGCCACGTCTCTGATATCCAGCATCTGGTATTGATGGGAAATTTCAATATCTGTTTTCATATCACTATGGTTTTTCCAAAAAATTCAAAAATCCGCTATATGCAGAAACAGTGACGATTATTTGCCTACAAGGATTTCCTTAACAATCGTCTGTGAGTGTGTTGCAAAGGTAAGAACCACCATGATGCTATGACTGCCTGCGGTCAGGGTAATGACATCTGTGGCACTGTGTGCCTGGCCATTGAAATACCATTGCACGACAGAGGGCCTTGTCACTCCTTCAACCAGCGGGGAGTCATTCAGTTCAAATCGGAAGATATCCCCCTCTTTATATGCTTTATCTGGATGCTTGATCATATAATATCCCGAGGAAAACAGCTGGTTATCCCTTGGCCCTAGTGTTGCGGAAACCATGATGTTGTGGTCCAGGTCATACTGTTCTTTCCAGTCGGTGGAAAATGCGCCTATTGTAAAGCGCGCATAACCGCCCATCGGAACCATGGGTCCGTCATCTGCCGCCAGAGGGTACGCAGAATCGCTCCCTTTAACATAATACCCGAATAGTACCTGTTTCCCGTCTGGAATAACCAGTTCCTGACCGCTCACATCTACATTCATCAGGGTCCCGAAAGACGGGTTGCTCACTACCTGGGTTAAAACATATTCCTGGTCTATGCATGCAAAAACACCCACTTCGAGGGCCGACGATCCGTTAACCAGGCAGGATATGGTATTAACCACATAACCGGCGTAGGGGGCCATGTCCTGAGCCGAGAAACCGACCGCTCCATATATGGTCTCTCCGGGATTTCCTGATCCGATATTCGTGGTCCAGAGCCCGTGCTTTTTGAGAACCCCGTTTCCGGGATTCACCACAGGAATTATGGTAAAAAGGGCTGTGACCGCTCCGGACTGGTTTGCCGGAAACTGTCGCACTGCCTGATAATACCCTGTTTTAGAGGCCTGTATAATAAAAGTTCCCGTCTTCCTGCTCACTGTGCTGAAGGTATATTCTCCCTCCTGATTTGTCACCACCGTAGTGATCAATGACCCCGTCTTAAGGGGAGAGGTCCTGAACGGTCCCTCCTGCTTAACCAACCCTGATGAATTGACCGGGCTGGTGGTAGCTGCCTCATCATAGAACAGGGACATGGTAACCCCGGCTACAGCCGCACCCTGCTCATCGGTCACCCTTCCGCTGAACGCTGTTTCCAGGATGGGAACCTCTTCTACCGTTGCCGATACCAGAATATTATAGTCCAGTGACCAGGGTTCAGTCAGTTTGGCAATAGCATCAGAAGCATATCCACCCATCGGAACCATGGGGCCTTCGTCTATGGCAATGGGATAGCCACTATCACTGTCTTTGACATAACATCCGATTTTCACCAGTTTCCCCTCGGGGATAATCAGTTCGTCTTCACTCACATCCACGGTCATCATGGTTCCAAAAACCGGGGTATTCACCTTATGGTTCAGCACCACATCTGTTCCCATGGTTACAAAAATACCCGCTTCGGCAGCCGTGTTGCCGCTCAGCTGGAAGGATACGGTTTTAATCCTTTTCCCCTGGCATTGCACCAGTTCTTCTGCCGAAAATCCTACTGCCCCGTAAATGGTTCCTCCGGGCTCCCCAAACCCTACGCTACTTCCTTCCCATGCGTTGTGTTTCCTGAGGACATCACCTGTGATTTGCACCACCGGATACAGGGTGAAATTCACTTGAACAGTGCCGGGATTTATTCCACTGACTTCCTTTTCTGCCGTATGATAATCCTGTTTGCTTACTGTTACAATATACCGGCCTGTAGCGGTCTCTGCTGTGAAAGTATAGGCCCCCTGGGCATTGGTTGTCACTTCCGTTATCTGTTCCAAAGCCCGTTTAGGCGAGGCTTTGATACTACCTGCTCCTGCAGGGTTTCCCTGCGGAGCGGCAGCCGGGGAAATACCGTCAGGCGCCCCATACGAAAGAATTACCGTGGCACCCGCCACCGGATTTCCCTCCGGATCAGAAACCACGCCATTGATTACCAGCTGATTGCTGTTAAAGATGGTAAAAGTCGCCCTGTCTCCGGTATTGACAATGTTTGTCAGATCTGTTCCGGTAGGGTTCCCGGCGTGATCAACGGCTGCAGGGGAGGAAGCCCCGGTAAAAGATGTGTTGTTTGTGCTGCCCGGGAAAGGCACCTGACTGTCATTCTGCACTGTAGATTCGGGATATACCGCTTCAACCAGGTCACAGCACTGGTGGGATGCATACGCATTGATGCCGTCCCAGTCGTTCCACCTGGCTGCTGCCGTTTTCCCTCCCACCAAATTATCCGATTTGTCTATATGATAAATAAGCAGCCCGGAAGGAATGAAGGCGTCACACCCTGCATTCTTCCTGTATTCATAAAGAAAAGTTTCTCCCTCATTGGTTGTTTCGCTTACGTAACAGGAGTTTTCAAAGACAGGTTCCAGCGTATAATCCCCTTCCTGTTCAATTACCCCGGGTTCATTGTCAAACCAGCCCAGCAGGTCCCGTTCAATGGAGTTCAGGTAAGGCGGTGTTCTGCCGTTGTTGTTATAATTGCCGTTAGACATCAGGGAAAAGGATCCAAGGCCCCTTGCTTCTCCATTATCTTCATAGTCCGTGTCGTAAAAATCGGGCAACCCTATTACGTGCCCGAATTCATGGCAAAAGGTACCTATGCCGGCCATGGTGCTTCCTGAAGATCCCCTTAGTTCTGAAGAGCAGGCATAACTCCCGGTTTTTACACCGTCTACCGTTCTTTGATTGTATATTGACCAGGCATGGGGCCAGATGGTATTATCCGGACCGCCTTCTGCTTCGTTGTATCCTGCATAATAGATAAAAATATTATCTATATATCCGTCCCCGTCGTTGTCGTATTGAGAAAAATCAACTCCCAGCTGCTGGTCTGCCAGATCAACCGCTTCGGTCACCATTTCCCTGGGCCGTACATCATCATCGTCAACATTGGCTCCGTAATATGCCATATTACGGGATAAAGTGACGGGGCCCACCACATCAAACTGAGGATTAAACGTTTCTGAAGAATTTTCGCGGAAATAATTCCAGGCAGAACCTGTGGCCCCGTTCTCGGCATAGCCGTCCAGGTTCAGCAGGTTGAAAAAATCACTCCGGGGACTTGCCGAGGTAAAGGTATTATCGCTGAACTGTACCAAAATTACCAGGAACTTCTTGTTCCCCGAAGACATCGACCGCAAGGAACCCTGGGCAGCTGGAGCTGCCATATTCAACCTTGAGAAATGGCTCCTGCCGGCAAATATCCTGGAAAAATCCTCCCTTCGTGGCCTGGCCCGTTCAAAGGCGGCTGCAGGCGGGGTTATGGTGGAAAAGCCTTGAGGAGCTGTTGCCGGCCGCACCCGGTTTGTGGTGGCCTGAACCGCTCCCACAGAGGAGAATTGAGCCAGATAATAAAAACCATCGGCTCCCTGTTTTACCAGACGTCCGCCGCTGGTAGTCCAGTTCAGGAATTCATCGCCGTGTTTCTGCAGGGTAATGACAGAACCGTCGGGTTGAGTAACTTGTATGGGGTAAGGATAAGCCTTCACGGCATAGGCATGCTGGAAGAAACCGGCCAGCAGGCACGAGAACAGCAACACTATGGAAAAAATCTTTTTCATAACGCATTAATAGTAAACATAGTAACTGATCTCATTTTCCTGGTCCAGCAACAGCAACCGGTTGTCCTTTTTGCGGACGGCTGTGACCGTTTTAATACCCGGGGTGATGTTGTCAATGCCATACACGGCGACATCAATGGTGAAAGTTGCCCCTTTTTGAACAGAGCGAGGAATGGATGCAATGGTCAGCACCTGTTTCTGATCGTAATTCTGGATCCTGAAACTGTAATGTGTTTCATAGGAAAGTATACTCCACTGATCTTGATACTGCCTGTATGAGAACAGGGTGGCGGTTTTATTATACACGCCATAAGCCTGGTAATCGGGCAGATTGTCAATGTCCACCTGGTCTTTTGGAGTACAGGCGGCAAAAAATACAGTGAGAAGCGTTAAGGTAAGGTGGCGGGAGATCGCTTTTTTCATGCGGAGGGCTTTTGAGATAATACTTGGGAGCCAATTTGTGCTCGGGACGGGAATCGAACCCGTACGGACATTACTGTCCACAGGATTTTAAGTCCTGCGTGTCTACCTATTCCACCACCCGAGCAGCCTATATCAAGCGGTACCTTTAAAAAAACCTCTCGCCGGGAGAGGTTCTGAGCGGAAAACGAGATTCGAACTCGCGACCCTAACCTTGGCAAGGTTATGCTCTACCAACTGAGCTATTTCCGCATTAAATGCAAATAGGAATGCAAAGTTAGCGTTTTTTTTCTCCTGACAAAAAAAATACGAGTCTTTAGAGCAGTCCGCCCTGGAACTGTTCCAGGAATCTTACATCATTCTCAAAATACAGTCGCAGGTCCCTGACCTGCCACTTAAGCATGGCTATGCGTTCCACCCCCATGCCAAACGCAAAGCCAGTATATTTTTCCGGGTCTATACCCGATGCTTTCAATACGTTGGGATCTACCATCCCTGCACCCATGATCTCCAGCCACCCTGTATTTTTGCATATATTGCACCCCGTTCCGCCGCAAATATTGCAATTCACATCAACTTCTGCAGAGGGTTCGGTAAAGGGAAAATACGACGGCCTCAGACGGATCCTGGCGGAAGAGCCGAACATTTCGCCGGCAAAAACCAGTATAGATTGTTTCAGGTCTGCAAAAGACACGTTTTCATCTATATACAACCCTTCTACCTGGTGAAAAATGCAGTGTGCCCGGGCCGATATGGCCTCGTTGCGGAAGACCCTGCCGGGGCAGACTACCCGGATGGGTGGTTTTTGTTTTTCCATGGTCCGCACCTGAACCGAACTGGTTTGGGTGCGCAGCAGCACCGGATTGTCACTCTGGCCATTGATAAAGAAGGTATCCTGCATATCCCTTGCCGGGTGGTCCGGGGGGAAATTCAGGGCACTGAAAACATGCCAGTCATCTTCAATTTCTGGCCCTTCTTCCACTGAAAAACCCATTTTTCTGAAAATATCGAGGATCTCGCGCTGGGCAATAGCTATGGGATGCCGTGACCCCATATTCAGAAGATCGGCCGGTTTTGTCAGATCATCGGCGGAGGATTGTAAGGGCGCGGTTCCGGCAAGACGTTCTTTTTGCTCATTAATGACCTGCTGAACCTGGTTCTTTAAAAGGTTTAGTTTTTTCCCCAGTTCCTTTTTTCCTTGCGGCTCAACGTTCCTGAAATCTTCAAAGAGGCCGGTAAGGATCCCTTTCCTGCCCAGCATGCGTACGCGAAAAGCTTCGACCTCGGCCTGGGTTTTTGCCTGAAACCCTTCCAATTCTTTGATCAAATTATCTATGATATCCCGCATTATCTGTTAATTATGTCAATGTCCAGAAAAGGTGCAGGGCTTCTTCCAGAGAAGCTGTATGCAGTGTTTTTTCAATGTTGGGGGCATCGTAATTCCTGCGGATGGAACAATACATGGTATAAGGGCCTTCCATGCGGTATACGCACCGTTCCCCGCTTCTGAGGGCTTTTTCCACGTCGGTACGGATGCGGTCACAGGCTTCCAGCGGGTGCAGACAAATGGCCGAGCAACGGGACAGGCCTTTCTTTACGGCCGTGGTTACGATCCCTCCGAACAATTCCTTTGCCTGGCGGCATGCGGCCTGGTCACCGGAGAGGTAGGCCACCGGAACGTTGTACATGCCGGCCACCAGGGCATTGTATCCCATCTCGGGAAGGGAAAGCCCGTTGAGTGTAAATTCATCTACCGCGCGGGCCATAGTATGGCACATCACACCATCCGGTGTACCTGCCTTGGCATGATAGCCAATGAACAGCAGGGCATCATAACCGGTTTCTATGGTCAGGATCATGGCACGGTAGTCTTCCGAGCAACGGCCTTTAATGTGCATGGCCCTTTTGTCCAGAAGTTCCGGAATCAGGGACTTGTTCCCCCCGTGCCCGTCACGGACATACACTTGAGTGGCACCTGCATTAAACGCCCCTTCAATGGCCGCGTTCATTTCATTGGTATACTGGAGACGGTTCCGTTCATAATCCGGATGGCCAGGGGTAATGGAATCCCAGTCACAAGCTGTGGCAATACCCTCTATATCTCCACCTATAAGTATTTTCATTGGTTTTTAGAATTATCAGTAAATAAAATTATTCCCATTTTACCGGTTTACGTCGCAGAGGCAGTGTCATGCAGCGTGTTCCTCCCCCGCCCCTTGCCAATTCTGCTCCCACTAAGGTCACTACGCATTTTTTCAATTTGTTGATATCCACTTTCCCTGATGCCACATTTTCAGCTGTTACAATTTCAAAGCCGTGTTTTGACATTTCATTCAGGGTGTGTTCATTGCGGGCATAAGAAAGCACTTTGCCCGGAGCAAAGGCAAAGAAATTGGCCCCCGAATGCCACTGCTCCCGCTCCTGATCCCATTCGTCACTGCCCCCGCACGATATGGGCTCCAGGTCCACGCCCAGGCGGCGCAACGAGGTAAGCAGGCCGGGCACACGCCGTATCTTTTCTACTTTGCCGTTATCCAGGGTGATCTGTACGGTACTGTACCGGGTGTCTCCCTGGATCAGGGGATCGAAAACCACGCACTTGTCCACATCAAGCATGGTAAAGACCATGTCCAGGTGGATAAAACTCTCCGGAGAAGAAGGCAACTGCTGAACAAAAATATAACTCTTGCCTTCCGGAGCAGATCCGGATAAGCGGTTCAGGAGCAGGTCAACACCCTGTGATGTGGTCCGCATACCGTTGCCGACCACCAGGATATCATCCCTTATGACCAGAATGTCCCCTCCTTCAATAAGGATGGAACGGTCATGGGGTTGCTGCTCAAATGTATTGATCACATTGCTTGTGAAAAACTGATTGTAGTTGAAAATTGCCTCCATGATAAGGGATTCCCTCACCCGTATCTTGTTGGCCATCCGGCATATAACGGCATTGTTCCCTACCACTGCAGAGGCGTCCCTTGTGAAGTAGAAATTATACAGGGGCAGCAAGGCGTAATATTCATCATTTAGAAACGAGGTAAGGCTGTCTATCCGGGCAGGGAGTCCTTCAATGAGCTTGTTAGCCAGGGTCCGGGAAGACATTTCCATCAACTCGTCATAGTAATCGTTCACGTTTTCTGTAAGGCATATCTTTCCTATCAGAGAATTCCGGTGTGCCGTGTTGTCCAGAACTTTTACCAGCAGGTCCTTGACCTGGTAAACCTTGGTAATCTTTTCCAGGAACAGGGAGAGTTGTTCGTATTCCTGCAGTGCAACCGAAAGATTCAGGATGTCACTGTACAGGGCCCGCTCTACAGACCTTGGCGTCATATTTTCCACTTCCGGCCCGGGGGTATGCAGGATTACGGCTTCCAATTCCCCTATCTCGGAATTGATCTTAGTTTGAAATCTTGTTTCATTCATACAAATGCTTCATGGTTATGTGCTATATCGTTGAACAGCTGACGGAATTGCGTTTCGTCCTTGGGACAGATCAGCAAAGCATCGGGTGTGTCAACCACAATAAAATTATCCAGCCCTTTGACAACTATAAGCTTCTCTTTGTTGCCGGAATACACCAGGCTGTCCCTGACGTTTTCCAGCAGGGCACTGGTCGCAGAGACGGCGTTGCCCCGTGCATCCTTCTCCTGGTGCAGATAGATGCTTTCCCAGCTTCCCAGATCGGACCACCCGAATGTGGCCGAAAAGACATAGGTGTTTTTTGCTTTCTCCATCACTCCGTAGTCAATGGAGACGTTTCGTATTTCTTCATACACTTTTTCAATGAATTTTTCTTCGTGGGGGGTATTGTATAAAGACAAACCGTTCCGGAAAGGGAGGCTCACTTCCGGCAGCCAGTGTTCCATCTGGTGTGCGATAGAAGCCAGGCTCCAGACAAAGATCCCGGAATTCCAGTAAAATTCACCACTGTCAACCAGAATGCCTGCAAGATCGGAATTCGGTTTTTCTGTAAATGTTTTGACGGGGTATGCCAGGTGGTTTCCTATTGTAATAGGCTCATTCTTAACCGCCTGTATATAACCGTAGCCTGTTTCGGGGCGGGTTGGCTGAATACCCAGGGTAATTAGCACATCCTTTTCTGCAGCCAGTTGCAGGGCACACCGGATGGTTCCCAAAAAATCCTCCTCGCCGGTTATTAAATGATCAGAAGGGGCCACCACTACAATGGCCTGGGGATCTGTCTTGAGCAGTTTATAGGTAGCGTAGGCAATGCAGGGTGCTGTATTACGCCTGGTTGGCTCGCTCAGGATATTGCCTTCCGGTATTGATGGTAACTGTTTATTTACCAAATCTTTGTATTGCTCCGATGTTACAACTAGGATCCTCTCGGACGGGATGATTTTTAGAAACCGTTCATAGGTAAGCTGCAGGAAACTCCTGCCAAGACCCAGAATGTCCAGAAACTGTTTGGGCATGGCATTCCGGCTCAGTGGCCAGAATCTCGATCCGATCCCGCCGGCCATGATGATGCAATATTGGTTTTTTATCATAAAAGAAGTGTAAAAGCGTCAGGAATGTATTTTAATTCATAATCCGTGTCTTCTCTCCTTTCGGGTCCAAGCACAATGGCTATAACATCAAACCGTGCTTCGGCCCAGATGTGGTACCTGGCCATATAGATCCGTGCAGCTGCCATCACCATGCGTTGTTTAGACCGGTTAACGGTCTGTTCCGGAGATACAATACTACCCCGGGAACGGGATCGTACTTCAACAAAATGGATTGTTTCGTCTTTTCCGGCAACAATATCCAGTTCTTTGTGGCCTGTCCTCCAATTGGTGTGAAAGATCCGGAATCCCTTACTTGCCAAGTAATCCACGGCCAGTTTCTCTCCTCTTCTTCCCGTCTTTAGTGTGTCTCTTCTCTTTCCCTCCATGTTCTCTTCCCTGTGGACAAATGTAGGCAATTTTTATTATTCGTACTTCCAGTGATTCAGCAGATCGGCAGAGAATGGGCTGCGGGAAGCTTCCCACTGCATGAAAAGTGTTCTCATTTCTTCCTGGCTTTCCCAGATGATCCTGCTGGAAGCTGTGGCATCATCCCAGCCCAATCCCTCAAATAAATGGCCTCCTCCGCCCTGCGCCCGGTAGGAGTTCATCACTACCCGGTATCTCTTTTGGGGAACAAAAGCCTGTCCGTCTGCCATACTGTGGATTTCTATCCTCTCACCCTCCGGTCTGTCCCGGTGTATGGTGTATAGGATCCCTGCCGCCGTGTCAAAATTGATGACCATAGTCCGGGTACAGGAATATTCAAGGTATTGCTT
>DHUU01000001.1 GCA_002409325.1 Bacteroidales bacterium UBA5226
TAAATTTGTTGCCAAAAATAACAACTATGCAAACTGCCCGATATATCCTGTTTGACTTTGACGGTACCCTGGCCGATACCTTGGATCTGGCCTTTACCCTGTACAACCGCATAGCCGGAGAATACGGCTGTGAACCCCTGAAACCGGAAGATAAACAGATCATTGCTGGTGGAAGGCCGCAGGATTTGCTCAGAGAATACAACATGCCTATGAAAAAGCTCGGCCTGATCACACTACGCATTCGGAAAGACATCCACGACCAGGTGCCTCACATGAAACCCTTTGAGGGCATAAAAGAGGCCGTTACGGCCCTTAAAGAAAGGGGCTACCGGCTGGGAATCATAACTTCCAATGCACGATCCAACGTAGGCCTGTTCCTGGAAAACAACGGCATGGACCGCCTTTTTGACTTTGTGTACAGCGGAAAAAGTATTTTCGGCAAAGACAAGGTTTTCAGGCGGATGTTCCACAAAAAGAACATTTCCCCGTCAGATGCCATCTATATAGGGGATGAAACCCGTGACATTGAAGCCTGCAAAAAAGTGGGCATACCCATTGTGTCTGTTACCTGGGGCATGAACAACCGGGAGATCCTATCTACCCTGCAGCCGGACCAGATGGCCCATTCCACGCAAGAGATCATCCGGTGTATTGATAATATACTGGTTCATAGATAAAGACTTTGTCAATCAACAAAGCATAGAAGAGGCTATCCGTCAATTCCCCGGTCCATACTGGTACAACTCTTTGTACCGGGTAAGGGCATCTTCCAGGATTTCAATGGCATGTAACCTGTCTGCAAACTCCTCTACCAGAACTGTCTTTTGTTCCAGGCGTTTGTATTCCTCAAAGAATTGTCTGAGTTCAGAATCAAAAATGGGTGGCATGCCTTTAATCTCTTCTATATGGCTTACACTTTTGTCGTGACATGCCACAGAAATAAGTTTGTCATCGGGCTTGCCCTGGTCAATCATCTGCATTACGCCAATAATCTTGACCCGGACTATGCACAGGGGCTGGATGGCGATCTGTGACAGCACCAGTACGTCCAGCGGGTCATCATCTTTGGCGTAGGTACGGGGAATGAATCCGTAATTGGCCGGATAATATACCGCCGAATACAATACCCTGTCCAGCCGCAGCAGGCCGGTTTCCTTGTCCAGTTCGTACTTGGCGCGGCTTCCGTTGCTTATCTCTATGATCGCATTGACCTCGAATCCTTCAAGATCTGGTTCAACACTGTGCCATGGATTGTGTACCATCATGATATAAGGGTTTGTGGTAAAAGTTATTAGTTTTCGAGCTAGGGTAGTTCAACTGACGAAAAACCCCATCCCGTCGAGCATTTGAATCAGTTTCAAAGAGTACCCTTCATCGGCAAGCGGCCAGCGTACATTGTTGCGGTAAAGTAATAACGTAGTGTAGCTGTTGTCGTCCGGAATGGGTACTTTTTCTGTGTCCGAGACATAATGGAGCAACCCTCCCAGGTATTCGTTCTTTGATGGATCCTGCATCATTTCGTTAAAGTGCTGGTTGAAACGCTCATCCGAAACAAGTTCAATATCAAAGCCATACTCTTTCATAGCATACATCAGGTTGGCCATGTTCAGCCTGTAATTGTTATAGGCATGCAGCACCACAACCTCTGAAGGCGTTTTGGAAAGCACATGCACAGCGCGGGCAACGCAGTCTATGGGCGATACTTCGGCCGGGGCAATAAGCCCGTTTAGCGGAAACATACCCAGTACCTGATAGCTTCGCAGGGTATTGATGAAGGCATTGCTCCGGAAATTGATCTGGAATTCCCCGTCTGAATTACGTCCCATCAGGTTCCCCACCCGCATGACCTTCCCATCCATACCTTCGGCAATAGCCTGCAAAACAACTCTTTCCGATAGAAATTTACTCAGCACGTACTGGTTGTCAATTTCCTGTCCAATGTACAACGCCCCCTCGTCAAGGACCTTATTTCCCAGCGTGTCCCTGGTGCGCATTCCGCTAATACTTACAGTAGAAATTTGGATGAGCCGGGCATTGTCGCTGCGGCAAAAATCCACCAGGTTGGACACCCCTTCCACATTGATTTTTTCCAGTTCGTCCCCGGCGGCGTAATGTTTTACCACGGCGGCACAGTTGTAAACGGTGCCAATGCCAAGTCCTTTGAGGGATTCCAGCGTGCCGGTGTTGGTAATGTCCCCGTCCACGGGAATGATGCGTTTTCCAAAGAGTTCATCACAGGTATCGGAAAAGTAATACATCAGTTGCGACTTCAAGCGTCTTTCGGGTGTCAGCACCCCCTTGGAACGAACCATACAGTATATGACATTATCCTCATGCTCTATAAGCTCTTTAAGCAGATGCATTCCCAGATAACCGGTAGCCCCGGTCAGGAGCACGTCGCCCACTTCCATCGGTTTGTAGCCGTCCCAGAGCTGCGGACGTGCTTTGGCAAGTAATTGATTTATAGCCGTGTAATCATAATCGGCAATCCCTTTTTTCCCCGAATGTTTCTTCTCTATGGCTTTTGACTTTGCCGATTCGCTTAAGAACATGGCAATGGCCTTCGGGGTCTTGTGTTCAAACAGATCCCCGTACTTAATGTCGTGGCCTAGGTTGATGATGCGGATAATGGCCTTGATGGCCGACATGGAAGTTCCACCAATGCGAAAGAAATCGTCCAGGATCCCCACTTTTTCCAATTGAAGGATGTCTGCAAAGATTGTACACAGATTTTCCTCCAGTTTATTGCCCGGAGCCACGTACGGGTGTTCCCGGACCATTTCCGGCAGGGGCAGCAGTTTGCGGTTCACCTTGCCGTTGGGTGTCAGGGGGAAAGTCTTCATTTCCACAAAAGCAGAGGGAACCATATATTCGGTAAGAGAGGAGCGCAGGTAAGATTCCAGGGCCACCGGATCCACCTTCCCGAACGGTTCCACAATATAATAACCCACCAGTTGCTGTGCCCCGCCGAATTCTTTGACATCGGCAACTGCCGAGGCAATGCCCTGGTAACCGGACATCATGGTTTCTATCTCGCCCAGTTCAATGCGGAATCCACGCAATTTGATCTGGCTGTCGATACGGCCCATATACTCCAGTTCATCTTTTGCGTTCCATCGCACCAGATCGCCTGTGCGGTAAAGGATTGCATCGTCTTTTGTGTGGGCATAGGGATTGGGAATGAACCGCTCCCCTGTCAGATCTTCCCGCTTCCAGTATCCCAAAGCCGTCTGACGGCCTGCCAGGCACAATTCGCCGGGAATGCCAGGAGGCAACAGTTGCTGCCGGGAATCCAGTACATAAGACCAGGTATTGGGAACGGGTTTCCCAATGGGAATATTTTCCGTGTCCCTGGCCTGATCTACCTTGTGGTAACTGGAGCAGACAGTAAATTCAGTAGGTCCGTATCCGTTGATTATTTGTACGTTACGTTTTTTCACCGGAACCATTTTTTCGCCACCCATGACTATGTACCTCAGCGGCAGTTCAAACTGGTTGACCAATTCCAGTCCAAACTGTGTACTGAACGATCCTCCGGTAATGTGGTTGTCTACGGTGTACCGGTACAATTCCACCATGTTCTGGCGCATATCTTCGGAAAGGATGTGTACCAAAGCGCCTCCTGCCAGCGGCCCGAAAAGATCGTCTACTGAAGCGTCAAAGCTGAAACTGGGGTGACAGATATTGGCATCCTTTGGGGTGATCTCCAGATCGTGTACCTGCCAGTGAACCTTGGCAGCCAGCGAAAGGTGGCGGATCATCACGCCTTTAGGCTTTCCGGTTGAACCGGAAGTATAGATCATGTAAGCAATATCTTCCGGTACAGGCGGTTGCACGTTCAGCGTGCGATCCTTTTCAAAGTCAAATTCGTCGACAAAAAGGACCCGGTCTGCATGAAAATCCCCTTCCTTTTTCTTGGATTCGTAAATTTTTCTTTCAGTGATCAGCACTTTGGACTCGCTGTTTTCCAACATATACAGCAGGCGGTCGTTGGGGTATTCACTGTCCATGGGCACATAGGCCCCTCCGGCTTTTTGAACGGCCACGATACTTACCGGGAATTCCTTGCGCCGGGACATCATCACGGCTACGAACGAGTCCTTTGTGACGCCCTGAGCTGCCAGTTCAGCCGCCAGGCGGTCCGAATACAGATCCAGGGTTTCGTAGGTGAGGTATCCGCTCTTATCGGCCACAGCTTTATTTTGGGGATATTTGCGGGCATTTTCCCTGAACAGGTCAATGAAGGTTTTTGAAGTATCGTATAAGAGCCGTGTACCGTTAGAATAATTCATCACCTGTTGCCTTACAGCCGGTTCCATAAGCGTGAGTTCTGTAGTCAGGGTGTCGCTCTTGAGGGCTGCATCTGAGGCTATGTTCTTATAAAGTTCCACAAAACGCACTACGTCTTCACGGGTGTATTTGGTGTTGTCGTATTGAATGGAAATCAAGTAGCTGTTTTCATGCGGTTCCACTACCACGCCAAAGGGAAATCTTGCAGCTTCCAGATCCAGGTAAATAATATTCAGAGGTTTGTTGAACACACTTATTTCAATGCCCAGTCCCCCTTCGTAAACGTAATTGATTTGGGGTACGATCCCGTATTTATCCACCATTCTGGTAAAGGGAAAGATCTCGTGCTCCATGGTACTGAACAACTGTTCCTGGACATCTTTGGAAAATTCTATGAACGGCCGGGCCTTCATGTCTGTTTTCACAGGCAGCGTTTTGACAAACATGCCCATGGTGCGGGCAAGCTGCGTATCGGCCCTGCCACCCGAAGAAACGGTGAGCACAACCTGTTCCTCTCGTGTATAACGCTGTATGGTCTGGGTAAGGGCCGAAAGGAAAAATGTATTGGCCGTCAGGCCGTAATTCCGGCAGAACGCATCTATGGCCTCTCCGGAAATGGTTTGGCTGTAATCTCCTGCTTCCTTTCCTTCAGCTACTTTGGGAGAAGGAGGGATCACAGACATGCTGCACTCTCCTCCGGTCAGGGTGTCAAAATATTCCTGCGCCTTTTGGTAGGCCGGGGATTTCAGGGCTTCCTGTTCAAAAAGGGATACGTCAAAGGCCGAAACTGCCTCGGGACTCAAATCTTTTCCTTCCAGTGCATGCTTAAGATCCTGCAGGAAAATGCCCATGGAAGTACCGTCAAAGGCTATATGGTGGAAATCCATCAGCAGGTAGACAGCGGATTGAGTAGTGTATATTTCAAAGCGATACAGGTTATCGTTGAACAGGTCAAATGGTTGCACAAATTCCGTCATAACGGACTTCATCTTGCCCTCGTCTTCATTTTTGACCAGTATTTCCACAGCCTGCCCGTCACGCCGCTGTTGCATAACCTCTTCCCCAAGAAGCACCAGCCGGGTTTTCAAAAACGGGTGGATTTCCAAGATCGCAAGCAGGGCTTCCCTGAGCCTGGCAGGATCCGGGGAGTCTGGATCCCCGGAACGGATGGCCATGGGAATGTTGTATTGCAGGGCATCACGGGCTTTTTCCCAGTCGTAGTAGATGCCTTTCTGTGTCTCGGTCAAGGGGTAAAACTCCTGTGCCGGATATGTTTTTATGCCCGGGATTTCCGGTTCCTGCTCTTCCTGGGTCAGGAGTCTGGCCAGCAGACGGATGGTTTTGAGTCTGAGAATATCTTTGGTAGGCAGGTTTCTGTCCAGTTCCTGTTTAACCTTAACCGAAAAGCGGATGGCCAGCAGCGAAGTCAGGCCAATGGACAACAGGTTGGTGGTCACCCCAAAGGAATCTGTCTGTAAAATATCCGACACGGTGGCAAAGAGGTCTTTTTCCATGATTGTCTGCGGAGGTACGATCTCTTTAATGGTCAGGTGCGGTATGGGTAGTTTTTTTCGGTCCACCTTTCCGTTGGGGGTCATGGGGAAGGCTTTCAGCTTAACTAAAGCCGAGGGAACCATATATTCGGTCAGGCTGGTACGCAGGTGTTCGCCCAGAGCTTCCTGGTCTATGGCAACATCTCCTTCTGTCTGGTAATAGGCGCACAATTGCTGCGCACCTCCGAATTCCATGACCTGGGCAACGGCCGAAACAATTCCCGGAAATTTGGATAGGACGGTTTCTATCTCGCCCAGTTCAATGCGGAATCCCCGCAATTTAACCTGTGTGTCAATGCGTCCCAGGTATTCTATAAGGCCGTCGCTGCGCCAGCGAACCAGGTCGCCTGTGCGGTAGAGTTTGTCGTTAATTGGCCCGCTGCTGTATGGATTGGGCAGGAACCTTTCTGCCGTCAGTTCTTCCCGCCGCCAATAGCCCATGGCAATCTGCGGTCCGGCCAGACATAATTCCCCGGCTACTCCTGCCGGGAGCAATTGCTGTTTATCATCCAAAATATACGACCAGGAATTGGGGACAGGCCGTCCAATGGGAATATTATTTGTATCTTTTTCCTGGTCAACTATGTGGTAATCTGAGCAAACTGTAAATTCTGTAGGTCCGTACCCATTTACAATCTTCAGGTTCCTTTTCTTTACGGGGAACATTTTTTCCCCGCCAACCAGCATGTATTTCAAGGGAAGTTCAAACTGGTTGATCATCTCCAGCCCGAATTGCGTGCTGATGGTGCTCCCGGTTATATGGCTGGCCAGGATGTAATCGTAGAGCATCATCATGTCCTGGCGCATATCGGCGGGTATCACATGTACACAGGCACCTGCGGTGAGTGGTGGGAAGAGATCGTGCACCGAGGCGTCAAAGCTGAAGCTGGCATGACAGAGGTTGTTATCCCCTGGAATAATTTCCATATCGTGCGCATGGCCGATGCACATGGCTGCCAGCCCCCTGTGGCTGATCATCACCCCTTTTGGCTTCCCGGTAGAACCCGAGGTATAAATCATGTAAGCCAGGTTCCCGGGCAGGGGCAGGCTGGTGATTTTTTCTGCCGGTTCGTCCAGTTTGATGTCTTCCAGGAAAAGGACGTTATGGTGATGAAAATCTCCTTCTTCCTGCTTTTTGGCGTACATTTCCATTTCTGTGACAAGCACAGCGGAGTTGCTGTCTTCCAACATGTAAAGTAACCGGTCAATAGGATATTCGCTGTCCATGGGAACGTAAGAGGCTCTGGCTTTTTGTATACCCAGCACAGCCACCACAAATTCTTTACGCCTGGAAAGTACGACAGATACAAAGTTATTTGGTTTTACTCCCAGGGATATCAGTTTTCGGGCCATTGCATCTGACTGGCGGTCCAGTTGCGAGTAAGTCAATGAGCCATTAATGTCTTTTACAGCGGGATTTTCAGGGTATCTGGCAACCATATCCCTGAACAGGTCGATAAACGTTTTTGAAGTATCATAAGCCAAAGATTTGCCCCGGGCAAAGTCAAGCACTTTGTGCTTTTCTGCAGGATTGGTGATGGTTATTTGCGAACAGGCAGTCTGCACAGGATCTGCAGCCATGATCTCTTCCAGGGTGTTTTTCAGGGAAGAGGCAAAGACTTCCATGTAATCCCTGTCGTAAAGAGAGTTGTTGTATTCGCAGCGAATCTCAAAATTATCGGGGAACTGGTATATATAGATACTCAGTTTGTCGTGTGTGGATCCTTCATGTATGTATTCCATACGGACATGGCCCTGTGGCATTTCAAAATATTCCAGAATTCCTTTCTGGAAGGTATAGGTCAAATCCATGGAAATCCCGTAATTGGTCACCATCAGGGAAAATGGATACGTCTGGTGTGTCCAGAGTTCTTTCATATCTGACCGTATTCCCTGCAGGAAATCCCCCAGATTCTGCCGTGGGGCAGGAACCACCACTACGGGTAATGTTTTTACGAACATCCCCACGCTATCGCGCACCCGCTCATCAATCCGGCCATTGTGCACCGTACAGAAACATAACTTATCTTCCCGGGTATAATGGTTCAAACAGATTCCCAGGGCTCCGGCAAACAAGTTATTGGGAGATATTTCCAGACGTTTGCAATAGTCGCTTACCTGCTTGTAGTCAATATATTCTGATACTTTATCCAAGGTTCCGGCAGCCTCTTCAGAACGGTTCAGTATGGGCAATTTGGCCGGGGTATTCCCTGAAAGTTTTTCTCTAAAATAGGCTTCGTCCCGTTTGAATTCCTCTCCCCGCATCCGCTCTGCTTCCAGGAGGGCAAAATGAGCGCAGGTAAATGTTTCCTCTGTAAGGGATTCCCCATTATAGGCCTTTACCAGGTCCCGGTGAAAAACAATGCTCGAGCTCCCATCATAGACAATATGGTGTATATCCAGAAATGCAAAGACGCGGGAAGGCGTCTTATAAATATGTATACGGTACAGGGGCTCTCCCAGTAAGAGGTCGAACGGGCGGATCCCGGAAAGCACGCGTTCGCGCAGCCCTTCTTCAATCGTTTCGATGACCGGAATGTTAACCGGATCCTGTGGAACAAAATACTGTACCACCTCCCCGTTGCCCAGGATTTTAAGCTTGAGTTTGAGGAACGGATGTGCTTCTATGACTTTTACAAAAGCAGCTTTCAGACGTTCTGCATCAATTTGATCAGGAAACCGGTAAAGAAACGGGTTGTTGTACTGGGTCAGTTCTTTGTCTTTCTGCCACTCGTAATACATGCCCATTTGGGCACTTGTCAGGGGATAGGTTGTTTGCTGCATTGTCTTATGCTTATAATGTAAAGATCATTTTTTGCTTTGGCGTGTATTACGCGGCTGTGCCCGCTTTCCATTGCCGAGGGGTGACAATCTATACCTGTTCCCGGACATTTGACGCCACTCTCCTTGCGGGTCCACATTTCTGTAAGGCGGAGTGCCTCTTGTCCAGGAATAGTATTAATCCATTGATATTCAATTGGATTACATATGTAACGGGCCATGTCATCATCATAGGGCATGACTTTTTCAATATCAATGCCTACCGGTGTGTTTGAAAGCGCACACACCACAGCCCCCTCACAATGGCTGATGTTGAAATGGATTTCCGGATAATTGGATAGAATGGGTTTTTTACAGGGACCGTACGTAAAAAGGGGCAAGCCTGTAAAAAGTTTTTCCTTTCTGAGCGCGTAAATCAGCAGCACATAGGCTGCAGCACACAACTTCCGGTCTTGTATCCTGCTGTAGCACATCATCTGCCGCGTTCTTTCAGGGGGCATAAAAGTGGTGCATGTATCGGGAAAGGACTCCGGCAGGGTGTCGACTTGGGCCAGCAGGTAGATCATGATACAAATATAAAAAAAATCCCGCCGTAAAGTACGGCGGGATGCATTACAGTATGTTGCAGGATTAGCTGCGTCTTACATTGACTGCATTCAATCCCTTTCTGCCTTCTTGCAAGTCGAAAGTCACCTCATCATTATCCCTAATCCTGTCAATCAGGCCGGATGAATGTACAAAATACTCTTTGGACGTCTTTGTGTCCTTGATAAAACCAAAACCTTTGATTTCATCGTAAAATTTAACGGTTCCGTTATTCATTGAAAAAAAAATAAAAATGTGAACTGCAAAGTTATGATAATAATTTGGATAATTGTCACATAGCAGTAAAAAATAATTTAAAAAGTAAAACGTAATCCGGCATTGAGATTAAAATTCAGGGGTTTGTCCGTTCGAATGGTATTCACCGGCATTTTTTTGTTTTCCGGATAAAAAGAAACCCCGGGCTCAGCGAACAAGCCCACTCCTTTGACAATATTGTACTGGGCTCCCAACGTGGCCAGAAACGACCACATAATGGGCATGTCACGTGGTGTCAATTGCATTTTCTCGTCCTCCATAGCCTGTTCGTAATCAAAATAGATACATTTCTCAACAGCACCGCCAGCTGCGGCATAAGCAGTAAAAAAACGACCCTGTAGAAAATTCCAGCGTATCTTCAGGGGCACGCCCAGATACCAGAGAACACGGTCAGTGACAAACACCGGATCATCCTGAGTCATAGAATGTACCGAATAAATGGAAGTAGCCAGACGTGTTGCAAACAGCCCACTTTCCACATACCAGCGTTCCGACAGAGGAAATGAAGCAACAACTCCAAATGAGACAGGCAAACGGTGCTTGTATTTATAGGTAACATAACTCGCAGGAAGTATGGATGCCTGATCCCCGCTAAGGGTTGCATCATTTAGCAGGATGCCTGTACTCGGAAGTCTGTTTTTGTTCATGAACATATCGTCCATTGGTAATGACGCCAGTTTACCGGTCTGGTTGACAGAGAGCAGCCCCGAAGCAGCAAGCATCATTTTGTTGCGCTTTATCACACGGGTATCCGGTTCCGGAAAGAGGTCTGCCTGGATGGAACGCTCAACTGTTTGTTCTGAACGCAGGTCCGTTGTTCCTGAAACCGGGGTTTCCTTTTTTTCCTGTTTTGTTTCCGTTGCAGCTTTTTTACCAGGATGTTCCGCTGAAAGAGCAACGGGTGTCGCCTGCCCTGCGGGCACATCCCCGGCCGGAACGACTGTTACCTTTGCCGTACGACGGTATGAATCTGTATCATACAGCCTGCGCGGCCTGTCTGTCCGGTGAGAAAGAGTGGTTCCTTTATAACGGAGTTCAATAACCTGGACCGGCCGGATACTGTCAGAGGCATTTTGCCGGCTTAAAAAAAGCAAGGGAATCACGATGGCTGCAGCACAGGCTGCCGAAAGGCCAATCCTTCTCAAAAGCCTGACATTGTAAAAGCGACGGACTTTTTGCTCCATGCGGATCCAGGATGCCCCGGTGTCAAAAGACACAGGTGCCTGGTTCATCCGGTTGCGAATGGTTTGGATCCACTTATCGTTGTTTGCTTTCATATTCTTTTATAAGCCTGACAAGCAGGCATTTAGCCCTATAAAATTGTGAGGATGAGGTCCTTTCCTGTATGCCCAGCTGTTGGGCAATCTCTTTATGGGACATGCCATCAAATACATAGAGATTGAAAACTGTCCGGTACCCCGCTGGTAAATCCCCTATTAAACGTTGCAACACATCAAGGGGAATTTTTTCGGTGGCTTCTTCCAGAAAGGAGTCCCCTGTGGGATCAGGGACCGATTCAACCGGTTTGCTTTCCCTGAGCACATCTTTTTTCCGGTAACTCTGCAAACAGGTATTGATCATGATCCTTTCCATCCAGGCCCTCAAAGAACCTTCTCCCCTGTCTGTGAATTTATCCAGTGAACGGAATACCTGCATAAATCCGTCATGCATATAATCCTCTGCCTCTTCCCTACCCGGGGAGTACCGCAAACAAACTGTAAACATGCGCTTTGCGTACTTTTCGTATATTTCTTTCCAAAGCTCCCTGTCTTTCATCTGCTTTTACGGTCAATCTTTAAATGCACGAGGCTCAGTAATACTGCTTATTGAAAAAATATTTCTTACTTAGACGCAGTATAAAATCAAATGATGCAATTATTATACAGAAAGATCAATCTAAAGTAACAAAAATATGAGACGAACCATTAAAATTACCTTATTAATTACTGCGGCCGCCCTGATCATGACTTTGGGTTCCTGCAGCAAATGGCTGAATCCGGGCGAAGAGACTCGGGTTGTATGGGCTACCATATTAACCTCTTATGACTTGCCCTTGAGTGAGGAATATCCCTATTATTTCATCACCGATGACACTTTGCTGTACTGTCCTATGAACCACACCTCTATCAACGATGATTTTGAACCTATAGACGGTCAGAGGCTCATCCTGTATTACAAATTCCATAGCACAACTACCCAGGTAGAAAGTGATCAAGAAGAGACACTAGAGCCCGGGGACATCAAGTACATTGACATTGTACAGATGCAACTGGTTGACACTAAGAATTTCATTAATACAAGCGAGCCGGACACCCTTGGTACTGACAGGGTTGAGCCGCAATATTTATGGTTTGCAGGAGGCGGACTGGGTACAAAGCGCTACCTGAACCTTCAACTTTCCATACAGGCATACAATCCGGAAAAGCATACCTTTAGCCTGGCTTATGACCTGAACCGGGAAACGCCCCTGGAAGAGGGCTACTATTGCCTGGAATTGCGTCATCAGAGCAAAAACGATCCCCTGATCAACAATTACACTACCCTGCTGTCTTATCCTCTTGAAGGTGCTTGCATAGAAGAAGGAGTTAAGGGGTTGAAAATCAAAGTAAACACGATTACTCACGGACTTAAAGTCTATACACTGGATTATTGATCTGCTTTTATGGTTAAATGCAGTTTTGCTCCGCCCCGCTTTTTAAGCGGGGTTTTTTTATTTTTGTAGAAAATTAGATTATGAAGCATTATGCCTTATTGATAGCAGCCATGATGGTGATTAGCTCCTGCAGTCCGGGACAGGATGAACTTACGCTGGTTGTTGGCACATATACAACCGGAAATAGTCATGGAATCTATACATTAAAATTATCTCTTAAGACCGGGGACTTGGTATTGCTTGACAGCACGGCAGCTGACAACCCTTCTTATCTGGCAGTGACCACCGGTCAGAACCTGGTTTATGCTGTTCATGAAAGCGGTCCTGCCTCGGCTTTGTCTGCGTTTTCATACAGCGGAGAAATCGGTAATCTGGTGCTACCCGGGCGTAAAGAGAATGACTGTAATCTGAAACCACTCTGGCGCATTGAAAATCCCGGATCGGACCCCTGTCTTGTGGCCGCTGATCCTGCCGGACGTTATGTGGTCACGGCAGACTATTCTTCAGGCTCCGTGACTTTTTATGGAATGGAAGGCAACGGTATCGAACGACAATTCACATTCACCGGATCAGGACCCGATGAGCGAAGGCAACGTTCATCACACGTTCATTGTGTGGTTTTTTCTCCCGATTACCGACACCTTTTCGCAGCCGATCTGGGAGCTGACCGCATATACGTTTTTGACAAAGATTCAGCAGGTATTCCCCTACTCAAAGACACAGTGGGCCTTGACCCCGGAAGCGGTCCCAGACACCTTGTATTCAACCACACAGGCAACAGAGCATACCTAATAAACGAACTTTCAGGAATGGTTAGTGTTTTTGAGCACGACAAAGGTAAACTGAATCAGATTCAATCAATAGTGGCAGACACCTGTCAGGCCCGCGGGAGCGCCCACATAGCCCTATCGGGAGATGGCCGGTTCCTGTATGTTTCTACGCGGTTGCAGGGTGACGGGTTGGTCATTTTCCGGGTAAATGGGGCCGACGGCAGGCTGACAAGGGCAGGATACCAGCCAACAGGAAGCCACCCAAGGCATTTTTTGATCACCCCTGATGACCGGTGGGTTCTGGTATCATGTAAAAATGAAAACCACATAGAAGTATTCAGCCGGGATGTGCAATCGGGGCTTCTCAACGATACGGGGAAACGTATGATTCTGGAACAACCTGTCTGTATAGGGGTGTTGTAGTTCCAGGCCTGGGTTGCAGTATCAAGGCGGGGTTATAGTATCAGGAAAGTAGGTTCTTTGTGTTTGATGAAAGTTCCTTCATCCAACTCCCTGAAAGCCAGGTCCAGTTCTTCTTTAGTATTCATGACAATGGGGCCGCCCCAAGATACGGGTTCATTCAGGGGTTTCCCGGCAATGACCAGGAATCGTGCACCCTCCGCTCCGGAAAGGGCGCTCACTGTATCGTTAGCTTCTTCTGACGTTCCGGTAGGTGCCATGAGCATGGCACATCCCTTTGTTTCAAAAGAATCCAGTCCTTCTGCCTGGAGCTTGCCGTCCAATAGATAAAAGAATAAGGTATGGCTATTGGGGGTCTGGTCAGATTCCCAACGGGTATTGGGCGCCAAGGTTATATCCAGATACTGAACCTCCCTGAAACCCCCGTTCATTGGTCCGCTATGACCGTTAAAATTTCCTGAGAGAACCCTTACCACTGCACCATCGGAGTTTAGCACGGGTACGTCTTCCTGAAGGATATCCCTGTATGTGGGAATGGTCATTTTCTCACTGGCAGGCAGGTTGACCCATAACTGGCAACCCAGCATGCGTGGCGATGCTTTTGGCATTTCCTGGTGAATGATCCCGGAGCCGGCTGTCATCCACTGACATTGCAGGTTCCCTATGGTTCCTTTGTTTCCAAGACTGTCCATATGTTCTATGGAGCCTTCCACCAGGTAGGTCACTGTCTCTATACCGCGGTGAGGATGCCATGGGAATCCCCTGGTATAATCATCTGGATCTATGGAATCAAAACCGTCCAGCATCAGGAACGGATCGTATTGTTGAATGGTTTTAAGGCCCAATACCCTGCGTAACCTCACGCCGGCGCCATCAACGGCATCTTTTCCGCGATCGGTTCGTATGCAAATTCTTTTCTTCATATAGTATTTTTTTATGATTCCAGGAGCAACAATTCTTCCTGCGTGAAGGCAGGGGCAGCGGTTGATCCCAGGTTTTCTTCCAATTGTTCTATAGTTCTGGCACCAATGAGTACCGAGGTCACCCGTGGATCTTTCAGGAGCCAGGAAATGGCCATCTGGGAGAGCGTCTGGCCCCGTTTGTCGGCTACCGTCTTCCATCGCCTTATCATCTCCAGCAACCCGTGCGTTATGTTTTGCCGCCTCAGGGCCCCTGTAGGTCTGTCAGCCCTGGATCCGGCGGGTATGCCATCCAGGTATTTGCCAGTAAGCATTCCCTGTGCCAGGGGTGAAAAGGCAATGCACCCCACCCCTTCTTTTTCCAGCAGATCCAGAAGACCCTGTTCCACCCGGCGTTCCAGAAGGGAATATTTGGGCTGGTGGATCAGACAGGGCGTGCCCATGTTGCGAAGGATGGAAAAGGCTTTCTTTGCTTTATCTTTTGGGTAATTTGATATCCCGGCATACAGCGCTTTCCCGCAGTGCACGGCCTGCGCCAGGGCGCCCATGGTTTCTTCCAGCGGGGTGTCCGGATCGTGCCTGTGCGAATAAAAAATATCCACATAAGGCACTCCCATCCGCTGTAGGCTCTGATCCAGGCTGGCAAGCAGGTATTTGCGCGAGCCCCAGTTTCCGTAGGGTCCGGGCCACATGTCGTATCCTGCCTTGGTGGAAATGATGAGTTGGTCACGGTAGGCCGCAAGGTCCTGTCTCAGGACTTTCCCAAAATTGCTTTCTGCAGAGCCGTAAGGGGGACCGTAATTGTTAGCTAGGTCAAAATGGGTGATTCCGCAGTCGAATGCCTTGAGGATTATTTCGCGTCCGCTGGAAAAATCGTCCACGTCTCCAAAATTGTGCCACAATCCAAGGGATATGGCAGGAAGTTGAAGCCCGCTGCGGCCGCTTCGGCGGTATGACATCTGATCGTATCTGTTTTCAAATGGTATGTAACCCATAATATGCAAATATAAAGTGCAAATATAATCTTATTTTTGCAGGTAAATTTTAGATCATGACACATAACAGGTATTTAAAAATTTTGGTACTCCTGATAACAGGAACGTTTTTTGTTCCAAGACTGGGAGCCCAGCACCACACCTTCCACAACACAGATCTTTCAGACAGCATACGTGTTGACCTCCTTCTGGATATGCTTACCCTGGAAGAAAAGATAAACCTGCTCTCAACCAACCTGGGGGTTCCGCGGCTGGGAATACGCAATGCCTGGCACTCGGAAGGGTTGCACGGCATGGCCCTGGGCGGTCCTGCCCACTGGGGAGGAAAAGAGGACTCCCCCACAAGCACTTTCCCACAGGCCTACGGACTTGGTTCCACCTGGGACACAGCATTGGTAAAAAAAGTAGCTGAAATTGAAGCACAGGAGATCCGGTATTACACGCAACGCACCCCTGAGCCCAAAGGTGGTCTGGTGATGCGTGCCCCAAATGCCGACCTGGCCAGGGATCCCCGCTGGGGAAGGACCGAGGAGAGCTTTGGCGAAGACGCTTACCTTGCTTCCCGGATGACCGTTTCGTTTATCAAGGGGTTGCAGGGGGATCATCCCCGGTACTGGAAGAGCGCCTCGCTAATGAAACATTTTATGGCCAACAGTAACGAGGACGGGCGTGATTCCACCTCTTCCGATTTTGATGAAAGACTTTTCCGTGAATATTATTCCTATCCTTTTTACAAAGGCATCACAGAAGGCGGCTCTCGTGCCTTCATGGCCTCCTACAATGCCTGGAACGGGATTCCCATGACCATACACCCCATCCTGAACAGTATTACCCGCAGGGAATGGGGTAACAACGGGATCATTTGTACAGACGGGGGCGCACTTCGCCTGTTGATTACCGCCCACAAAGCCTTTCCCACCCTGTGGGAAGGGGCTGCTGCCGTGGTGAAAGCCACTGTGGGGCAGTTTCTGGATGATTACCTTTTGGCTGTTAATCAAGCTATTACATACGGAGTTCTTACCGAAGGTGACATAGACAAAGCCATACGCGGGAACCTGTACGTAGCCCTGAAGCTGGGTCTGCTGGACAGCCCCATGGATTACGCTGCCCAGCCCTACACAGGTATTGGCGTGAGCCAGATGGAAGAGCCCTGGGAAAAACAGGAAGTCAAGGATTTTGTGCGCCTGGTGACCGCCAAATCGGCCATTCTCCTGAAAAACAAACCGGCAGGAGGCGAAAGGACGCCCCTGCTTCCCCTGAATTCCGCCAAGATCCGTTCCATTGCGGTAATAGGGCCACGGGCCGATGAGGTGATCTTTGACTGGTACAGCGGCACCCCGGCTTATACGGTAACCATCCTGGAAGGGATCCGTAATGCTGTAGGGCCGGATGTGGAAGTCTTTTACGAGCCGTCCAATTCTATGGACAAAGCTTTTATTGCGGCTTCCAAAGCCGATGTGGCGGTGGTATGCATTGGCAACCACCCCTACGGCACCAACGCCCGGTGGTTCTATTCTCCTGTTCCCAGCGACGGGCGCGAAGCCGTGGACCGCAAAGCACTCACCCTGGAGCAGGAAGACCTGGCCAAGGTGATCCTGAAGGCAAATCCCAGGACCGTACTGGCGCTGGTTAGCAGTTTTCCCTTTGCCATCAACTGGTCACAGGAACACATTCCTGCCATAGTCCATATTACCAACAATTCCCAGGAATTGGGAAACGGGCTGGCCGATGTTCTGTTCGGGAAAGTGAATCCCGCGGGCAGGACCACCCAGACCTGGGTCAGAGATATTGCCGACCTGCCCCCCATGATGGATTACAATATCCGCAACGGAAGAACATATATGTACTTTAAAGGAGAACCGCTTTATCCCTTTGGTTACGGATTGAGCTACACCTCCTTTGCCTATGGTTCGCTTAAAATGCCGGAAAGCTTTACAGACACGGTACAGATAGAAGTCATGATCCGCAATACCGGGCCTCTGGATGGAGAGGAAGTGGTGCAATTGTATGTGGCTTATCCTTCTTCTGCCCTAGAGCGTCCGGTCAGGCAGCTGGCAGGGTTCGAACGCGTTCTGGTTCCTGCCGGGGAAACACGAAAAATTATCCTGTCGCTCAAAGCTTCTGATTTGGCATACTGGGATGTTGAAAAGCAACGGTTTGCGGTTGAAAAAGGCAAGGTAAGGGTCCTGGTGGGAAGTTCCTCGGCGGACATTAGATCAGAGGGAATTCTCGAAATAATGTAAAAAAAAGTATCTTTGCTGATTAATTTATTCCATACTTTTTTATGATCTTATTAAACAGGGAATTAACCCTGAAAAACATAGAAGACCTCCTTTTTGGTGAAGAAACCATATCGCTGGATAAAGAAGCCCTGGAAAGGATAGTCCGTTCCTATGAATTCCTTAAAGAGTTTTCAAAAGAAAAAGTCATATACGGGATCAATACGGGGTTCGGCCCAATGTCCCAGTTCAGGGTGGATGACCGCAACCTGAAGCAGCTTCAGCTGAACCTGATCCGTTCCCATGCCGCCGGTACCGGAGAAATCCTGACCGACCTCCAGGTCAAGGCCGCCATGATTGCACGGCTGGTCACATTTGTTCAGGGTTGTTCCGGGGTACACTACTCCCTTCCCTTATTGCTGGCAGAATGCATCAACCGGGAAATTCTCCCTGTTATTCCGCAACACGGCAGTGTAGGAGCCAGCGGAGACCTGGTGCAGCTTGCCCACATGGCCCTGGCCATGATTGGCGAAGGGAACGTGCATTACCGCGGCCAGACAAGGAATGCAGGAGAAGTTCTGAAAGAAAACGGGTTGGAACCGCTGCAGATTTATATCCGCGAAGGGCTCGCCATTACAAACGGAACGTCTGTAATGACCGGAGTCGGGCTTCTGAATCTTATTAGGGCTAAAAGACTGATGCAGTGGGCTATGGCTGCTTCTGCACTGGTAAACGAGATAGCCGGTTCCTATGATGATTTCCTGTCCCCTGTGCTGAATAGGAAAAAACGACACAGCGGGCAGCTGTTTATTGCACGGCAACTGTCTTCCATGCTAAGCGAAAGCCACTGCCTTAAAAGAAGGCAATCCTACTTGTACAATAAAGAAGTCAACGGCGACAAGGTGTTCCGGGATAAGGTGCAGCCATTTTACTCATTACGCTGTGTTCCACAGATTCTGGGCCCGGTGGCCGATACCCTTAAATTCGCACAGCGTGTGCTCCTGGAAGAGTTGAATTCTTCCTGTGACAACCCGGTAGTGGACCCTGAAACCGAAAATGTATACCATGGCGGAAATTTCCATGGCGATTACGTTTCGCTGGAAATGGACAAAATGAAGACGGTGGTTACCAAAATGACCATACTCATGGAAAGGCAGCTCAATTACATCTGCCACGACAAGGTGAACCAGATCCTGCCACCGTTCGTGAACCTGGGTGTTCCCGGGTTGAATTACGGCATGCAGGCTGCCCAGTTCACAGCCACATCCACAACAGCTGAATGCCAGACCCTGAGCATGCCCAACTACATACATTCCATCCCCAACAACAATGACAATCAGGATGTGGTAAGCATGGGCACCAACTCGGCCATTATTACGGCCCGGGTTATAGAGAATGCCTTTCAGGTTACCTCTATTCACCTGATGGCCCTGGCACAGGCGGTATCCTGCCTGGATATCAAGGAAAAACTCTCCCCGTCCACCCTTTCTGTCTATAATAAGATCCGCGAAGGCTTCCCGGCCGTGATTGAAGATGTGGCTCTGTATCCCTATATCGCAAAAACCATAGAATACATAACCCACAATAAACCGTAAGATCATGAAATACGCTTTGGTAACGGGAGGATCCCGCGGCATTGGACGCGCTGTTTGCATAGCTCTTTCAAAAGAGGGATATGCCATTGTTATCAATTACGCAAAAAACCGGGAAGCAGCCCAGGAAACCATGCAAATGATAGCATCTGAAGGTGGTACGGCCGGATTACTACAGTTTAACGTGGCTGTAAAGGAAGAAGTGGACAATGCCCTGGATGCATGGGAAAAAGAACATCCCGGGGAATATATAAGCGTTCTGGTCAACAACGCGGGTATCAGGGAAGACAACCTGATGATTTTCATGCAGGACGAACAATGGAGCCATGTGCTGGAGACCAATCTGTTTGGGTTTTTTTATGTCACACGGCGGGTATTGAAAAACATGTTGACCAAACGTTACGGCAGGATCGTTAACGTGACTTCTCTGTCCGGCCTGACCGGATTACCGGGACAGACAAATTATGCGGCTTCCAAGGCCGGTCTTATTGGGGCTACCCGGGCTCTGGCCATGGAGGTGGCTCCCAGAAAGGTTACCGTCAATTGCGTGGCTCCCGGTTTTATTGAAACCGATATGACCAGCGACATAAGCCAGGACGACCATAAGGGAAGGATACCGGCAGGACGTTTTGGCAAACCCGCCGAAGTGGCCGCTGCCGTTGTCTTTTTTGCCGGTGAAAGTGCTTCATACATAACAGGGCAGGTATTGTCTGTTAACGGAGGTTTGTATACATAGAAAGTGATCATGAAACGAGTCGTTATAACCGGAATAGGAATTTATTCATGTATCGGGATCCATAAGGAAGAAGTTCGGGAAGGCCTGTATTATGGTAGATGCGGCATAGGTATTGATCCGGCAAGAACGGCTTACGGATACCGGTCTCCGCTTACAGGCATTGTCCCTCGGCCCGATCTTAAAGAAGCCCTTACCCGCAGGCAAAGGATCTGTCTGCCAGAAGAAGGTGAATATGCCTACATGGCTACACGGGAGGCGTTGCAGGATGCAGGAATTGACTTGGATTATCTGGATAAGAACGAGACAGGCATTTTGTACGGTAACGATTCCTCCAGCAAAGCCGTGATTGAATCGCACGAGATATGCGTAGACAAGAAAGACACTGCCCTTCTGGGTTCGGGAGCCATCTTTCAATCTATGAACTCGACGGTAACCATGAACCTGTCCACCATATACAGGCTCCACGGAATCAATATGACCATCAGCGCAGCTTGTGCCAGCGGTTCCCATTCCATAGGGCTGGGTGCCATGTTCATCCGCCTGGGTCTGCAGGATATGATAGTCTGTGGCGGGGCACAGGAAACCAATGTTCTAAGTATGGCCAGCTTTGACGGATTGAACGCCTTTTCCCTGAGGGTTGACCAACCGCAGAAAGCATCCCGTCCCTTTGATAAGGGCCGTGACGGCCTGGTGCCCAGCGGGGGTGCCGCCACCCTCATCCTGGAAGAATACGAACATGCGGTAAAACGCGGAGCACGCATATATGCCGAGGTGGCGGGTTATGGCTTTTCTTCCAACGGAGTGCATATATCCCAACCCAGCGAAGAAGGCTCGGCAAAAGCCATGGCCCGTGCCCTGGCCGATGCCTGCCTGAAACCTTCCGATATTGATTACATTAATGCCCATGCCACATCTACTATCCTGGGAGACGCTTATGAGGCTATGGCCATTGACAAAATATTCGGAGAAGAAAAAACACCGGTCACCTCTACCAAAGGAATGACCGGGCATGAGTGCTGGATGGCGGGTGCGAGCGAGGTCGTTTATACCCTTCTGATGATGCGGGATTCCTTTATTGCACCAAACCTGAACCTGGAAGAGCCCGATGAAAATTCAAAAAAATTGAATATAATTGCCAAAACTATAGATAGAAAACTGGATACTTGCCTGTCCAATTCATTTGGGTTCGGAGGTACCAATAGCGCACTAATACTGAGAAAAATTTAGCACGAACAAAAGAACATGAACAGGAAGGAAATCATCGAGATCGTTAACAGATTCCTGGCAGAGGATATTGAAGTAGACCCCGAAGCCCTTAAAGAAGAAGCATTTCTTAAAGAAGACCTGGGTATTGACAGCCTGGATTTTGTTGATATTGTTGTGGTGGTAGAACAGAACTTTGGATTCAAGATCAAACCAGAAGAAATGTCAAAAGTGAAAACCCTATCGCAGTTTTACGACTATATAGAAGCAAAACTTAACGCAAGTTGATGTCAGATAAGAAGCCGGCATGGAAGGGCACCACAGGCGGGGGAAATTTTGGACAACGTGCTTTGCTCCTTTTGTTCCGTTATGTGGATATACGGGTAGGTTATGCAATACTGGGCCTGGTTATACCCTTTTATATGATTTTTAACCAATCTGGTTACAAGGCCATAAAAAATTACTTCAGACGCATAGGCTATACAGGGAATGTAAATTGCCATATATTCAGAAATCATTACCTGTTCGGGCAGATGATGATGGACAAGTTTTACCTCTTTGCCCGGAAAAAAAACATTTTCAAATCCAGGGTCACTGATTGGGACCAGTTTACCGAATTGCTCAAAGGCGATGGTGGTTTTCTGATCTCCGGCGCTCATACGGGCAATTTTGAGATCTGCGGGTATTTCCTGCAACAACGGCTCAAAAAACTGAACGCAGTGGTTTTTGGGGGCGAATCGGCCTTCATGCAGGAAAACAGGGCCGAGGCCCTTTCGGGGAATATGGCCCAACTGATACCCGTTTCTTCCGATATGTCTCATTTGTTTACCATCAAGACGGCACTGGAAAAAGGAGAAATGGTAAGCATGCCAAGTGACAGGCTTTTTGGTAGCACCAAATCCTTTTCCTTTCCCTTTCTGGGTTCTGAGGCCAATTTTCCCATGGGGTCGTTCCTGCTGGCAGCCCAGCTGGATGTTCCCATGGTTTCGTTATATGTGATGCGTGAGCGGGGCATGAAATACCACATTATCTGCAAACAGGTGGCCGTTGACCGCTCGCTATACAGGAACTCCAGGGAAATTGCCCGTGCTCTTTGTCAGGTCTATGTGGAACAACTGGAAGATGTGCTGAAGAGTTATCCCCACCAGTGGTTCAATTTTTATGATTTCTGGAACAACACCACCATATGATTCAATCTGTCAATATCCAGGAATTACTCCCGCACCGTCCGCCTTTTATTATGGTGGACCGGCTAACAGCATACCAGGAGGATTTTGCGTCTACCGAGATGGTCATATCAGAGGACAATATTTTTTGCCGGAATGGTTTTTTTTCTGAAGCCGGCATGATAGAAAACATGGCCCAGACCTGTGCTGCTCGCCTGGGATACAAAAGCCTGGTCAATAACATGCCTGTTAAGCTGGGCATCATAGGGGCCGTTAAGGATTTTAATGTTTTCTTCCTACCCGTGCCCGGTAACCTGCTGGTAACCGAAATTCAGATTGAGCATGAAGTTTTCAATGCCATATTGCTCAGTGCCGAGATCCGTTGCAATGGCAAGAAAGTAGCCACAAGTCACATGAAATTGTTTTTAACCGACATAGACAGCCAGCCCCATGAAGACAAACAATAGCCTTACAGAGAGTAAACAAATACTGATTCGGTTCAGCGAGGTGGATTCCATGAGCATTGTCTGGCACGGATCTTATGTCCTGTATTTTGAAGATGCACGGGAGGCTTTCGGAAGAAAATACGGATTAACCTATCAGACGTATTTTGATCATGGTTATTACGCTCCACTGGTGGATATGCAGTTTGAATTCAAACATCCCCTTGAGTACGGCGATACAGCCCGTATTGAGATTGAATACATACCGGTAGAAGCCGCCAAGGTGATCTTCCGTTACAGGATCTACAGGGAAAAAGATAACAGGCTGGCAGCCACCGGATCTACTACGCAGGTTTTCCTGGATAACCAGTACAGGCTGGTCTTGTACAACCCGGAGTTTTACACAGATTGGAAAAAGAAAAACAATGTTTAATGATTAAGCCTCTTGCATACAATATTGTTTCGTCCCTGGGGTTTTCCGCCCAGGATAACTACGCGGCAGTAAGGCGTGGGCAAAGCGGTATAGTTCCATGGCTGGACCCGGCAGGCACCCCTATTGCCCTATCGCACCTTGATAGGGAAAAGTTGCAGGATGCCTTTGAAAAACAATGCAAGCCTTCTCAGAAATACACCGAGCCGGAACAGGCCATGCTCCTGTCTGCCTCACTGGCAGTGGCAGAGGCCGGCATTAATCCCGCGTCTGTCCGCACGGGATTTGTGCTATCCTCTACAAAAGGCAATATTGAACTGCTGGGTATACCAGATCACGGCTTAGGCACAGAGCGCATCCATTTGTGGCATACCGCCGGACTGCTGGCCGCCCATTTTAACAATCCGAACCTTCCTTTAACCGTTACCAATGCCTGCATATCGGGAGCTGCTGCACAGATTGCCGCGCTAAAAATGCTGGAAAACGGACTTTATGACCACGTTGTTGTTACAGGTGTTGATATGGCTTCTGACTTTATTGTGGCCGGATTCCAGTCTTTCAAATCCCTGGATCCGGAACGCTGCCGTCCCTTTGATGCCCGGCGCAAAGGATTGAATATTGGAGAGGCGGCAGCCACGATCGTTTTTGGCAAAGCAGACGGAAAAGGAATTTCCCTGACCCGGGGGAATGTCCGCAACGACGCCAATCACATATCCGGACCATCACGTACCGGCGAAGGATTGTTCAGGGCACTAAGCCGCACCCTGGAGGACCTGCCCCGGGATGAGATTGCATTCATCTGTGCACACGGAACTGCTACCTCGTTCAACGACCAGATGGAAGCAATTGCCTTTACAAGGGCAGGACTCCAGCATACACCCGTCTTCAGCCTTAAGGCCCATTTTGGCCACACCATGGGAGCTGCCGGCGTCTTGGAAAGCATCATATCCATGAAAGCACTGGAAGATGGAATCATCCTGCCATCACTTGGGTATGAAGAACCGGGGATAGAAGGAGGCCTGAATATTAGCACTGCCACGGTCCATACCAATAAAAGATACATAATAAAGACATTGTCGGGTTTTGGGGGATGCAATGCCGCCTTACTTTATCAGACGCATTCATGAAGAAGATCACAGCTTATAGCCGGATAACTGATTCTTTGGTAATTCTGAACGGGAAACCTTGTGAGATAACGTTTTCCTGTGAACCGGGGCCAGGCCGCCTGGCAGAAATCTACCGGTTCCTGGAATCAGGTTACCCAAAATTCTTCAAGATGGACAACCTCTCCAAAGCCGGTTTCCTGGCTTCTGAAATGGTCCTGCGATCGCTGCATTACGATATGGAATCCCCTGACGAAAGCACCGCTGTTGTCTTTGCCAACCGGTCTTCTTCACTGGACAACGATAAAAGATTCCAGGAAACCATAAGCCGTGAAGATTACTTTCCGAGTCCGGCTGTTTTTGTGTACACCCTTCCCAACATTGTTACGGGAGAGGTGGCCATCCGGAACAAAATTTTGGGCGAAACATCTTTTTTCATACTCGAATCGTTTGATGCCGAAAAAATGATGATATTTGTTGATTGGGCTTTCGCTTCTGCTGGTACACGCCGTGTTTTGTGCGGCTGGACCGAATATCTGGACGGGCATTGCGACGTGCTGGTTATGATGGTGGAAAAAGAAAGCGATCAGGGAGTGGATTATAACAAACAAAACATTAATAATATTTACATAACCTAAAATGGAAACTTTGATATTAGACCTGAAAAAGCAGATCATTGAAGCTTTGAACCTCGAGGACATTACCCCGGATGACATTGACACAAATGCTCCCCTTTTTGTAGAGGGCCTGGGCCTGGATTCTATAGATGCACTGGAGCTTATTGTGCTGATGGAAAAACAATACGGCATCAAACTGGAAGATCCCGGAAAGAGCAAGGAAATATTCCGTTCGGTTGCCACCATGGCAGACTACATCAGTAAAAACCGTAAAAAATAAATTTCCGGACAATGAAGGTATATGTTACAGGATTCGGGATCATTTCAGCGCTGGGTATGGGTGCCGGGCCGACACTCGGTGCGCTGTTCAACCGGCAGAGCGGCGTTGGTCCGCTACGCTGGCTGGAAACCATGCATTCCCACCTGCCCTGTGCCGAGGTACCTTTCAGCACGCAGGAATTGCGAAACATGGCCGGAGTGGCTCAAGATAAGATAATTACCAGAACGGCCCTGATGGGCATTCTTGCCTTGAGGGAAGCCCTGGAGATGGCTCTTTGGAATGAACATAAGCCTTTGGATCCTGTACTGATCTCAGGAACAACCGTTGGAGGAATGGAGAATTCAGAACGGTTTTTCATGGACTTTATTTCCCCCGATACCAGCCATGACAAGTATATCCTGGCCCACGACTGTGGTGTATGTACCCAGATGATAGCAGACCATTGCGGACATTTTGATATGCTCTCTACCCTTTCCACGGCTTGTTCCTCTGCGGCCAACGCCCTGATTCTGGCAGCGGACATGATCCGCACCGGAAGGGCTTCGACAGCCGTTGCCGGGGGGAGTGAATGCCTGAGCAGATTTCACCTGAACGGATTTAATACCCTCAAGATTCTGGACAAGGATCCCTGCAGGCCTTTTGACAATACGCGTGCCGGGCTCAACCTGGGTGAAGGGGCTGCTTACCTGGTGCTGGAATCTGAAGAATCGGCAAAAGCACGGGGTGTGAAGCCTATATGCCTGCTGTCGGGTTACGGGAATGCCTGCGATGCGTACCACCAGACTGCCTCTTCCCCGGAAGGCGACGGTGCCGTCCTTTCCATGACCAAAGCCCTTAAGGAAGCGGGCTTGTCTCCGCAACAGATAGATTATGTGAATGCACACGGCACAGGTACTGCCAATAACGATGAAAGCGAAGGGAAAGCCCTGATGCGTATGTTCGGAGCAGATTCGGTTCCCCCTGTTTCCTCTACAAAAGCCTTTACAGGACACACAACCAGTGCTGCAGGGAGCGTGGAGGCGGTCATTTCCATAATGGCCCTGCTTCATGACTTTCTGCCTGCCAATCTAAACTACAGCAATCCTATGGAAATGCTGTCTTTCATACCTGTCACAGATGAAAAGCCTCTCCGGCCCTTATCTCATGTAATGACCAATTCCTTTGGGTTCGGGGGCAATGACACAACCTGCATTTTTTCAAAAATTTGACCACTATGGGTGTATATATACAGGCTGCTGCCCAGATATCCGTACAGAATCCCCTGTGTGACGACTGGCTGGACAATCCCATTCAATACCGGGTTCCTTACCAAAGGGCGATAGAGGCCGATTACAAGCAATTTCTTGACCCCGTTGCTTCGCGCAGGATGGGCAGAATCTTGAAAAGGGCCATTGCCACCTCTATGACCGTAGTGGAATCTTCAGGCATCACCAACCCCGAGGCGATCATCGTGGGAACTGGCCTGGGTTGCCTGGAAACAACTGAAAAATTTCTACTCGCCCTGGTTCAGGAGGGAGAAGAATTCCTGCAACCGACCAACTTTATCAATTCCACGCACAATACCATTGCATCGCATATAGCGGTGCATTTGAAATGCAATGCCTACAACAGCACTTATGTGCATCTGGGTGTTTCCTTTGAAAGTGCACTGCTGGATGCTTTTATGCAGTTCCAGCTGGGTCGCATACACTCGGCACTGGTGGGAGGTCATGATGAAATGATCCCCAATTATTTCTATATATTGGACAAAGTCGGATACTGGGAAGGGAAGCTGGCATCTGAATGTGCCGTGAGCTTTATGTTAAGTGATGAGCCGGGTGATAATCCCATGGCCCTGATCCGGGAGGTAGTCCTTTTGCATAACGCAGATGAAAAACGTATGGAAAGTGCCATAAACCAGGTGTGTGAACGCCTGGGTACAGAAAGGAAGGAATGGGTCAGTCCTCCGTCAGTAAAACCCGTATTCGGGGAGTCTTTCACCAGTCAGGCTTTTGAAATGTATGCAGCTGCGGTTAAAATGCAACGCGGCCTGATTGCTGACAACATCCTGCTGATAAACCAATACAAAGGCACCGAAACCTCTTTGATATTTTTATCAAAATGCTGAAATTCACACTTTTATCCCTAGCGCAAACCTTTTTACTGGCATCCGGGCAAGTCTGCCTGAAAGTGTCTATGGAACGCATGGATAAATTCTCTTTCAGCTGGGTGTATTTCAGACAATTGTTCACTAACTGGTACTTAGCCCTGACCGGTGTGTTCTTTATTGGTGCAACGATCTTATGGATGTACATCCTCAAACATTATCCATTTTCCATAGCCTACCCAATAACCAGCTTCGCTTATGTCTTTGGCATGCTTGCTGCATTATTCATTTTCAGAGAAGCCATACCCCCTACCCGCTGGATAGGTGTTGCCCTGATTGTGGCGGGTGTTTTTTTTCTGTTAAAACAATAACATCATGACACGCTTCCTCTTTTCTCTGTTCCTGTCGGGATCCGCACTGTGCGGAATCACATTGACGGAACAGGGCCATACGCAGCAAATGCTGGATGCGCTTAAAAATATACACACCCTTGAGTGCGACTTTCAACAGGAACGGGAAGTTTCCGTTTTAGCTGAAAAGGGCATTTCCCGGGGCAGGCTGATCTTTAAGAAAAACAAGGCGCTGTTGTGGCAGTACCAGATACCCGATCAGTCCGGTTTCTTGCTACGCGGGAATGATATGATCATTCTTGACCATTCAGGAAAGCCGTTTCCCGATAACGGTTCTTCAGGATTGTTCAGGCATTTGGGCAGGATCATACTCATGGGGATAGATGGCAGTATCCTTGAAAACAAAGAGCTATTTGTTCCGGAAAACATCCCCTCAGAAGATTACATACACATCAGACTCATTCCCGCACAACGGGAAATGAAGCGGCTGTTTTCAGATCTGGAGCTTTTTTTCCGAAAGGAAGACTATGTGATCCAGACAGTTGTCATAAACGAAACCTCGGGGGACAAAACAACGGTGCGCATGGGTAATATCCGTATCAACCGGCCCCTGGAAGATAAAACCTTTGATGCTTATGTTTATCAACAACCTTTACCGGATCGTTGACAAAGTAGTTTACGGGGAACAAGCCCGGGTAACCATTTTGCTGAACAGGGACAGTGTCATTTACAAAGCGCATTTTCCTGGCAATCCTATAACTCCGGGAGCCTGTATTGTAGAGATGGGCCGGGAGATTGCCTCGCTGATTCTGGAAAAGGACCTTGTTCTGGAAAAGGCCGATAATATTAAGTTCCTTGCAGGCATCCATCCCGGCAACACACCCCGTGTGGTGTTCAAGTTACAGGTGCAGGAACAGGAGAAGGGAAAATGGAGGGTCCGTGCAGAAGTTATGGATGGTGACAATATAATGACCAAAATGACCTTATGCCTGAAAGAGACGCTGTCTGTGTGATCATTCCGACGTATAACAATGCGTCTTCCATACTCCCGGTGGTTGAACAGGCCATGGGGTATTGCAGGAATCTGGTTGTAGTCTGCGACGGTTCCACCGACAATACCCGGGAATTGCTGGAAACCCTGCCCGACAAGCCGGAGATCATTTCTTACAAAAAAAACAGAGGCAAAGGATATGCCCTCTCCCGTGCTTTTTCGTATGCCCTTTCAAGAGGTTACCGCCATGCCATCACCCTGGATGCAGACGGCCAGCACTACCCGGACGAGATACCTCACTTTATCAAGGCAATGGAAGAACATCCCGGTTCCGTTATTGTGGGGAGCCGTTCCCTGAAACAGGAAAACATGCCCAGGGAAAATACGTTTGCCAACCGTTTTTCCAATTTCTGGTTTACCTTACAAACTTTCATACGACTGCCCGACACACAGACCGGATACCGGCTTTATCCGTTGTACAGGATGCAAAAAATGCGGTTGTTTACCACACGGTACGAGACAGAGCTGGAAATTCTTGTAAGGCTTGCCTGGAGAGGGATCCCTGTCATTCCCCTGCCCATAAAGGTGTTTTATGCTCCTGCCGCAGAGCGCGTATCGCATTTCAGGAAAGGCCGTGATTTTTTGCGAATATCTCTGCTTAACGCGGTGCTCACGCTCACGGCACTGGTCTATGGTTATCCATCAATACTGCTACACAAATGGTTCAAACGTTCCTGAAAATATACGATTATTTCCGCAGGAACACCAGATCGCTCTATGTTCTGCTTGCTTTATGCGTTATCCTTGCAGCAGGAGGCCTTTTTCTGCTAAATTTTGATGAGGACGTCTCGGGATTCCTGGCCACCGGAAAGGAACATGAACGGATTGGCTATGCCTACAGGAACATAGGCGGATCAAACAAGATCATTGTCAGCATTGGCATGGCAGACCAGACCAAGGAAACTGACCCGGGCCTTCTCATGGAGGCGGCAGACCACCTGGCCGTATTGCTGGAAAAGGAGCCGGTACGCGAACACATCAAAGCCATAACCTACAAAGCCGATCCTGTGCTTACCCTTGAGGTTAGCGATTTTGTAACCAATTATATGCCTTATTTCCTGGAAGAAGAGGACTATGCACGAATTGACTCCCTTCTTCAGCCCCATATGGTGGAACAGCGGATGGCCGGGGTGAAGCAGACCCTGCTTTCACCGGCAGGCATGATGCTCAGGAACACCCTGCTTACAGACCCGTTGCTGTTTTCGGGGCCAATACTACAGAGGCTGGAAGGTTTCCGGCCCTCGGAACATTTTACAATCCTGTCGGATTACATATTTGCAGGCGACGGAAGTGAAGTCGTGCTGACCATCGATTCGCAGTATCCCGCGGGGGATACCGGGAATAACAAGAAATTAATCAGGGCCATTGACCAGGCTATAGAAGAAACCATTCCGGCCTTTGAAAACAAGGTGTCTGTCACTCCTTTTGGAGCTGCGTACATAGCCCTGACCAATGCCGGCAGGTTAAGGAAAGACACCTGGATCTCGGTGGCCATTGCCCTGATGATCATAGGCATCCTTCTGGCGTTCTATTTCAGAAGTGCCCGACAGATAATGCTCATTGGCGCATCCATTCTGGCCGGCTCCCTTTTTGCATTTTCCATGGCCGGGGTGCTTACCTCCTCTCTTTCACTGATTGCCATTGGGGCAGGTTCGGTAATCGTGGGAATAGCGGTAAATTATCCATTGCATTTTCTTTCCCATACCCGGGAAGGATATACGCCCAGGCAGACACTTGCCGATATCGTTCCCCCGCTCACAACCGGGAACATAACCACCGTTGGTGCCTTTCTTAGCCTGTTATTCCTAAGCTCCCCGGCCATGAGGGGCTTCGGCCTTTTTGCCTCTTTGCTCCTGCTGGGCACAATCCTCTTTGTCCTGATTTTTCTTCCTCATATGATGCCCACCACCGGAGCCGTATCCAATACCCTGAAATTCGGAAGACTGGCCGATTCTTCTCCGGAACGGAACCGCTGGATCATGCTGACATTGCTTATAGTAACCATTGTTCTCTGGGTGGGCAACAAGGGTGTTGTATTCAACGCCGACATGCAGTCTATAAACTATATGACTCCCGTGCAAAGGGAAAGCATGGAAAAGCTTCTGAACCGTACTCAGGGTTCACAACACGTATTGTATTATGTTTCAGAAGGGAAGACCCTGGATGAGGCTTTGACACATTATGAAGCGGCCCGGCCACAGATTGAGCGGTTCCGTCAATCGGGCATAGGTTCTTTCCTCCCCTCGCGTTCCATGCGAGAGGAACGGATTGGCCGCTGGAACGATTTCTGGAGCTCACGCAAAGGTCCGTTCCTGGAGCAATTCAATGCCTTTGCCAGGCAAAATGGATTCCGGGAAGGATCGTTCTCCCGCTTTGAAAAAATCCTTGAACGTTCCTACCCCACCGGTGAACTAAACGATTTTGGTCCTATTCTGAATAACCTGGCTGCCAACTACCTGTCGGAAAAACCGGAGAGGAGCCTGGTCTATACCATGCTCCACATAGACGCTCACGATGCACCCGCCATAGAAGCGGAGCTTAACAACCCTGAGTCGCCGGCATTTGCCTTTGACACAGGTTCTGTCACACGGCTGATGATCTCTTCCCTATCCTCTGATTTTGATTACGTGCTTTGGATTTGCGGTTTTATTGTATTCCTTTTCCTGACCCTGTCTTTTGGACGTTTTGAACTGAGCGTGATCGCCTTCCTGCCGCTTGCCATTAGCTGGATCTGGATACTGGGGATCATGAGCCTGCTGGACCTTGAATTCAATATAGTCAATATTATTCTGGCCACATTTATTTTCGGTTTGGGGGATGATTACACCATTTTCATCACTGAAGGCATGATGCACGAGTATGCCTATGGCAAAAAAATGCTCAGCACCTACAAGAATACAGTCGCTTTGTCTGCCCTGATAATGCTTGCCGGGATCGGGTCCCTGATCGTGGCCGTACATCCGGCCATGCGTTCGCTCGCCCAGGTGACCATAGTGGGAATGATATCGGTGGTAATAACATCCTACATAGTACCTGCATACCTGTTCCGTAAACTGGTAACAAAGCGGGGTCGTTACCGCCAGACGCCCCTGACCTTATGGAATATGTGGTGGTCCTTATTTGCCTTCACTTTCTTTTTGCTGGGGGTGGTCTTCCTGTCTGTTTCAGGTGCGGTACTTGTGCTATTGGGAGGAAGGAACGAAAAAAACAAGCTCCGCTTTCACGGGATCCTTCAGGGTATGTGCCGTTATGTGATTTCCCACATGCCCGAATCGCCCATTGAACTGCTCAACAGTGGGGACACCGATTTTTCCAGTCCATCGGTCATTGTTGCCAACCACCAGTCTCACCTGGATCTGATGGCTATCATCATGCTCCATCCCAAAATCATTGTCATGACCAACTATCGTGAATGGAATTCCCCATTCTACAAGACAATCCTCCGCTATGCCGATTATCTTCCTATAGAATATCTGAATACCCACCGTGACTTAGTTCATGAAAGGGTAAGGCGGGGGTATTCTGTCATGATATTTCCCGAAGGAACGCGCTCGGCTGATTGTTCCATACTCCGATTTCACAAGGGTGCGTTTCACCTGGCAGAAGACCTGGGACTTGATATCACACCGGTGCTGCTACACGGCTTCGGGCACGTGCTCCCCAAGGAGGACCTGTTATTGCGCAAAGGGAAGATGACGGTAAAGATACTTCCCCGGATCAAAGCCAATGACCTTACATATGGAATAACATACCAGAAGCGTGCTAAGGCAGTAAGACAGCTCTTTATCAGGGAGTATGATGCCCTTTGTGCCAGCGTCGAGGATGCCGGTTATTTTGCCCCCACCATACTTCACAACTACCTGTACAAGGGAAGGGATGTTTATGCCTCGGTGCGACGCTCAATGCAAAAAAACAGTAATTTTGCAGAACAGATCAAGGCTTTGCCTATAAGCGGAGCATATTTCCTGGAGGACCACAACCGCGGTGAATTTGCCCTTACAGCTTCGCTGGTGCGCAGGGATCTGAAGATAAAAGCGTATATTGCAGATGTTAAAAACCGTGAACTGGCGGCCCATTGCATATCGGTTCCGGATAATTTAACCTACACAGACAAACCTGACTCAGATGAGCAATAAATACCAAGTGGTGATCATAGGAAGCGGACTGGGGGGACTGGTATGCGGTTACGTTCTGTCCAAAAACGGTCTTCGGGTGGCCATAGTCGAGAAGAACAATCTGCCCGGGGGATGCCTGCAGACTTTTGTGCGCAAAGGGGTAAAATTCGAGACCGGGATGCATTACATAGGCAGTATGGATGAAGGACAGCCGCTGCAACGTTATTTCAAGTACCTGTCCCTGGCCGATAAGATCAAATTAAGCCGCCTGGAAAAAACGGGTTACGATGTGGTCTCCTATATGGGTGACCGCTATGCCTATGCCAACGGTCATGATGGTTTTACAGAGACTTTGTCACGGCACTTTCCCGGGGAGAAAAACTCTATTCAGATGTACATCCACCGGATGGAAGCCATAGCTGAACGTTCCCCCTTGTACTCTTTCCGCAACATGGAAGTCCCTTACTGGCTGGACAGCACCAATATGCAGATTGGCGTGGCGGAATATATACGATCTCTTACCGGGGATGACAGATTACAAAATGTACTGGCAGGCATCATGCCTTTATACGGCGGTGTTGCCGAAAAGACACCCCTGTATTATCATGCCCTAATAACCGATTTTTACAACAAAAGTGCCTTTCGTTTTGTGGGTGGAAGCGACAATGTGGTACAAGTGCTATGCGATTCAATTCGTCGCTTTGGTGGAGAGATAATCACCGGAATGCCTGTCACCAAAGTCGAATTCAATAATTCGGGAGCTACCGGGATTACCCTGTTGAACAAAGAATTCCTTCAGGCAGAGCATATAATATCGGACATCCATCCGGCCATCCTGATGGATATGATTGATACGCCCCTGATCCGAAAAGCCTATAAACAAAGAATCCGGAGTATAAAACAGACGTTGTCCAATTTTACTGTATATATCAAATTTAAGAAAAATTCGGTACCCTATCTGAATTACAACTTTTACCACTACCCAAAAAATTCTGTCTGGGATGGCCATTTTTTCTATATGCATATGTGCGACGAGCAGGACCAGAAAACTGTCCGCAGCGCGGTACTTTTCGAAAGTATGGCCTGGGACGAGGTGGCACGGTGGAAAGACATGCCCCGGGGCAACCGCGGGGCAGAATACGAAGACTTCAAGGCAAGAAAGTCACAACAGATGCTGTTGAACCTTGAAAAACAGTTTCCCGGGACAATCCGCCATATTGAAGACTACTGGACGTCTACACCGTTGACATACAGTGATTATACCGGTACACTGGAAGGCTCTATGTACGGAATCCTAAGGGATAAGAATGCACATACCCAAACCTTTATTTCGCACCGGACAAAAGTTCCCAACCTTTACCTAGCAGGACAGAACATCAACGCCCACGGCATAATGGGAGTCATTATAGGGTCGGTTCTCACTTGCGGGGAAATCATTGATATTAATAACCTTACAAAACAAATTAAGAACGCTTAACAACAAACCACAGTATGGCACAGAGAATCAAAATGAAGCTCATATACCCCCGTTGGGAGAAACTTCCGGGACAGACAACCTTCAACCTTCCACCGCACGGTCCCGTTGTGTTTGCAGCGGCGCTTCCGGAACACGTTGATGTTTCTTTTACAGACGAAAATGTGGAATCCATTGATTTTGAAGAAGGATGCGACCTGGTGGCCATATCCATGATGCTGTCCACACAGGTGAAGCGCGGATGGACTATAGCTGCTGAGTTCAGGAAAAGAGGAAAACAGGTCATTTTCGGGGGCATTTCCACCATGCTTCACGCAGAAGAGACCTTGGAGCACGGCGATGCCGTTTTTCTGGGCGAAGCCGAGGGCCGAATGGAAGAGCTGATAGGTGACTGGGAAAAAGGCAGGCTCAAAAAGGTATATAATTACATGGGACAGCTGCCTTCTATTGAACTGGTAGGACCCGCCAGACGGGATCTTTACAAAAGAGAACTATACAACCACAAGGGCGTGCAGATGGTTGACCTGTTCCATGCCTCTCGCGGATGCCGTTTCAATTGCTATCCCTGCGCCGTATCTTACCTGGGAGGTCGTGTTTTCAGACCGCGTCCCTTTGATAAGGTTATCGAAGAAATGGCCGGCATTGATAACAACAGGCTGTTCATCGTTGACAATTCCCTGGCACAGAACAAAGAATGGGAAATGCAATTGTTTAAGGAAATCATCCCCCTTAAGAAGAAATGGATAAGCCATACCATAGAGGACGATCCAAAAATCCTGGACCTTGCAGCACAGGCAGGTGCATGGTACGTTTACCAGGCTGTTTTTGACACATCCGACTACATCAAGGAGCGTATCAAGCGTTACCACGATTACGGGATTGGCGTGGAAGGAACCATTCTCCTGGGCCTTGACAACCAATCAGAAGATGATATGCGCCGTCTAATCGATTTTTTACTGGAGATTGACCTGGACCTTGCCGAGTTCACCATCCTGACACCCTACCCTCATACAAAAGCCTACGAAGACCTGATGCGTAAGGGAAGGATCCTGGATTACGACTGGGACCACTACAACGCCGGACAGGTGGTATACCAGCCTGCACAGGTCACCCCCGAAAAGTTACAGGAGTTGTACGAGTACGCCTGGAGTTCTTTCTACAGCCAGGAATCCCAGGAACTGAAAATGACAAATCTCTTCACTCGGGTCATGAGACGCGAAATGGAAGACGGAACGTGGAGGCCCCGGGACAGAAAACTAATGAATCAATCGTTCGGGAAAGAAGTCAAACGCAATATTGGAAATATTTGATACCATGGAAGTTCAAGACAAACATTTTGATGAAATATTTGATTTTAAGGGCAAATGGGATGTTCCTTCAAAATGTGGATTGAGGATCCTGTATCACAAAGACATCCCTGTTGTCATAGCCACTGAGTTGTATAACCACAATCCCGGTTCCTCTGTCACCTATGCCGGTGGTTTGCTGTTTGAGCAGATATGCACGGCCAAGGGACTGGATCCTGAACGGGTTGTTTATATTGAATGCAATCCAGACACCCATTCAAGACTTTCTTTTTATTCTGAAGAGTACTTCCGCGTGAAATTTACCCAGATGGACGGGAAATTCATTAACCCGAGCTATAATAAATTATCGGATGAGGAAATAAAAGATCTTGTTTTCCCATGAAAGTTTCGCAGTCTATACTATCGGGTATTCTGCTTATGTTATCCCTATCGTTACAGGCACAGCAGGTGTTGCGCCCCTGGGAGGGAATCAGGGAAAAAAGCCGCGTTCGACTGTGGCATTACCACCCTGAATCTGAACAGGCCCGTGGTTCAGGCATCATCATTCTGCCCGGTGGCAGTTACCACCACCTGGGTATCCGAAACGAAGGACACAATGTAGCCGCCAGACTGGCCAGGGAAGGCTATACTGCCTTTGTTCTTCGTTACAGTACCGGAATGTATGGGCACAGATATCCTGTCATGATGGAAGACATCCAAAGAGCCGTCATGCTGATCAAGGAAAATGCCTCTGAATACGGTATCAGCTCCGATAGCGTAGGTTTGATAGGCTTTTCGGCAGGAGGACACCTGGCCGGATGGATGGGAACATACTACGATACTAATTATCTGGCCCGTTACGGACTGAATCCTGACCGTTCCCTACGCCCTGCCTTTGTGGCTATGATTTATCCGGTGGTTTCCATGACAGACAGTCTTGCGCATATCCGCTCCCGCCGGAATCTGATTGCCCCCGCACAGCCGGTGGACTTGAAAAATAGCTTATCCCTGGAAAAGGTCGTCCGACAGGATATGCCGCCGGTTTTCCTGATGGCCTGTCAGGACGACCCAGTAGTGGATCCTCTGAACACCATCCGCTACAGTGATGCATTGGAAGAAAATAAAGTGCCCCACCGCTTGCTGCTATACGAACAGGGCGGGCATGGTTTCGGGTATAAACCTGGCAAATCCAATGATATTGAGGAACTTTGGATTCAGGAGTTCCTGCTATGGCTGGAAACAGAAATTAATTATTAACAAAACACTATGGATATCAAATATACATCTACGGAAGAAATCAAACTTTTCCAGGAAAATCTGTTGCGGCGGGAATTGTCCTACCTGCAGGACAAGTCTCCCTTTTATCGCAGGATGTTCCAAAGGGATGGGGTCGATATCAGAAAGATCAGGACTCTGGAGGACCTTCAATACATACCATTCACCAGGAAAAGCGACCTCCAGCAATTTAACGAAGATTTTATCTGTGTTCCCAAAGAACAACTGACCGATTTTGTTACCACATCGGGAACCATGAGTGATCCGGCTACATTTGCCTTTACTAACAGGGACCTGGACAGGCTGGCTTATAATGAAAAGGTATCTTTTGAATGTGCCGGTACAAAACCCGGAGATTTAATCCAACTGATGACCACCATGGATAAGCGTTTTGTGGCAGGCCTGGCCTATTACCTGGGCATCCGAAGCCTGGGAGCAGGGATCATCCGTGTGGGAAATGGCATTCCGGAGCTGCAATGGGATACCATCATAAGGATGAAACCCGACACCATTATCTGTGTACCTTCTTTTATTCTCAAACTTATTGAATACGCCGAGGAGAACAATATACCCTATAGAAATTCGAGCATCAGAAAAGCAGTCTGCATAGGAGAAAACCTGCGGAACCAGGACTTCTCACTCAACATCCTGGGCCGGCACATCCGGGAAAAGTGGGATATTCAGCTCATATCTACCTATGCTTCCACAGAACTGGGTGCCACCTTCTGCGAATGTCCTTACGGAAAAGGAGGACACCACCTTCCGGAACTGGTTATCTGTGAATTGATAGACGATAACGACCGTGTTGTGCCTGCGGGGGAAACAGGCGAACTGGTGATCACCAACCTCGGCCTGGAAGGAATGCCTTTGTTGCGTTTCAGGACCGGAGACCTGGCGCGGTTCCACTATGAACCTTGCCAGTGCGGGAGGAAAACAATGAGAATAAGTCCGTTGCTGGGACGTAAGAATCAAATGATCAAATTCAAGGGCACCACCCTCTACCCGCCTTCCCTATTTGATGTGCTGGAAGACATACCCTATATCGGCTGTTACCAGGTGGTACTGTCCAGCAATGTACTGGGTACCGATGATGTACATGTGAAAGTTTCTGTCAAAGAAGGATCTGCTATCATCCCGGAGGATGTCACAAAAGCGGTCAAGGATAAATTCCGGGCCAAGGTACGCGTTGCCCCCGAGGTGGAGATCGTTCCCGACGGGGAACTCAAAGACGAAGTATATAATGATAAAATGCGCAAAGCCCTTAAATTGTTAGATAAGAGGAACAATGTCCCTGGATAAAAGATTTGACGACATTCGTCCCTATACCAACGACGAGATCCCGGCTGCCATGGAACGTCTTGCTTCAGAATCGCTGCTGGATCAGGTTTTTTTGTGGCTTTATCCCGGACAGCCCAGCCAGGATTGGCGGAATAAGCTACGCTCGGTAAAAAGCAGCGAAGAGCTCCAGGAACGTATTATGTATCCTGCGGCAGAGATAATCATCAAAAGAACGATAAGCGGATTTTCCAGTTCGGGAGAAGAAAATATTCCGCTCGGTAAAGGTGTCCTTTACATTTCCAACCACAGGGACATTGTCCTGGACGCCACCTTGCAGCAACTGGTACTTTACAGGAATGGGATTCCCACCTCAGAAATATCATTCGGGAGCAATCTGATGCAATCTCCGGTGATCATGGACCTGGGAAAATCCAATAAGATGTACAAGGTTGTCCGTAAATCGGTAAATATGAGGGATTTAGTCAAAAACTCAAGGCTTTTGTCCGATTATATACGTGACACGATAAACAGGGGCACCTCGGTCTGGATCGCGCAGCACGATGGGCGGAGTAAAGAAGGGAACGACCTTACCGATCCCGGTCTGCTAAACATGCTATCCATGAGCATGAAAAAAGACCGCGTTGGCGCCCTGGCTTCACTTCATATTGTCCCGGTTGCTGTTTCATATGAAATTGAACCTTGTGATATCTTGAAAGTCTGCGAAGTACAACAGACAAAAAAGCAGGGCTTCTATAAAAAAGCCTCGGGAGAAGACCTTATCAGTATCGTGACCGGGATCACCCAGAAGAAAGGAAAGGTGCATATAACCCTATGTCCTGCTATTACTGTGGAGGATCTGAAGCCTTATGCCGGATTTGCACAAACTGAATATTTCTATAAGGTGGCAACCCTGATTAACCAAAGGATATACAGTGGATATAAACTTTATGGTATCAATTACGCAGCTTTTGACAAGATTACAGGGACAAATGAATTCAGGGAGCATTACACAGAAAAAGATATAAAACTCTTGGAAAGTCGTGAGATGTTGCTCCCGGCCAGTGACAGTCAAACGAACGCTGCTCTCAAAGACTTGCTTAGGCGCCTGTATGCCAATCCGGTAATGAACAGCTTGAATAAAGCCTTATGAATGCTTTGGTAAAGCGCATACCGATTATTACATTGATTATGATTATGGCCGCTGCCCCGGCAGGGGTTGCTGCTATTGGGCAGGGGCAGCAAAAAACAGCAGCCGAACGCAGCGCTGTTGGAAATATCATTCATTTTTTTTCTCAACCGGTGAATTACTCCCGTGAACCGGTGCATCCCTCACAGGTAGTGATTTTCGCTGACTCTCTGGCCGGGGTGAAATCTGTTGATCCGGCAGACAGGATCCTGGACTATATATGGGAATCACAACGTGAAGCGGGCAGAACCCGTTTTGAAAAACAGGCAGACGGAACTTACCTGGCCCGCCTTGTCTGGGCTCCCGGAACGGAAGGAAAAGACCCCTCAAAAGACTTCAGAAATCCGGACAAAACACTTAGGAACAGGCCTATCAAGGACCTTGTATATAGTGATGGCATAGTCTATAGCGACGGGAAGTGGCTGGCCCCCTATATGTATCACCCCAATTTTGGAATCACCGCCAATAAAGGGGTAATCTTTTTCAACAAAGACGGTGATTTGATCATCCGCGGAACCAAATGGGGTTTTTCCTCCACGGAATGCTTCAAGCCCGTGATAATCGCGCCCTGATTATTTGACCACCAACGCATTGGCGACACGCCTTTCACCCTGGTTGTCAAAATTTTTATTGTCCGACGGGTGATTAGCCACTTCTACGGGTTTACGCAAATTTCTGCGCACACATAAGGTAGAGGAACCACCTCCGTCCAGGTTGATTGCATCATGGGATCTGAGCCATCGCATGATACGTTGCAGTTCTTCCATGGTCATACCGGCAGCTTCATCTGCCCTGCCATCCACAACCACCAACAGGATCCTCCCTCCCCTTCTTATTCCCAGAGCAGTCCTGGGATGGCGTGCCTTGTTGAATTGATTCTCAATGACCGGTACATCCTTCCCAGCTGAACGCAATACAGGACCCGAGGAAATTACATCTTCAGCTGCCAGTCCTTTTTCCCAGCGGTCCTGATCATCGGTGAGCATCACATGGTCAGGAACAGCATAAATGGACAACTTGCCTTTGTCCGATACGGCGATAGACCCGGATTGACGGAACGTGCGGAGCCCTTCTTTCGGAATCCTGTTGGGTGCCAGCTCATTTTGATCAATTCGCAGGTAGTTGACAGACTTCCAGGGGGCATCCCAGGCAAAAAAAGAACCGTTTATTCCGGCCAGGGCATCGGCATATTCCACAAAATCACTTGTAAGCACGAGTGCCGTATCGGCCACGATATCAAAACGGAAAGAACTCCTGACTTCCAGCACGGATACAAATTGATTGGAATTGAACAGGGAGCTGTCTGTAAAAGCACACTGACGAAGCATGATCCCGCCAAGGTGCAGTAACCTTTTTTCCCAACGGGCATTAACAAAAAGCACGGAATCTGCATCCGGTGTGACGGAAAGCTCTTGTTTCAGCCCCTGTGAATCGGTGGCTGCAAGCAGAAAAATCCATAAAAACAATAGCCAGCCTATATTCCTTTTCATCGTGCAAATATTTATATTTGCTAAAATTACAAAAATTATGGAACGGGTAACCGACTTCCTTTCTCTGCTGAGTCAAAACAACAACAAACCATGGTTTGACGCGCATAAATCCCAATACCGGGAAGCCCTTGAAGTTTTTAATCATTTTACCGTACAGTTCATAGAAGGCATTGCCTTATTTGACAAGGATGTGACCGGTCTGACGGTAAAAGATTGCACATACCGCATTTATCGGGACCTGAGGTTTTCGCCCGACAAAACACCATACAAGACCTATATGGGTGCGTACATCTGCCCGGGTGGGAAGAAATCCGGATTTGCAGGGTACTATTTTCATATTGGGGCACCGGCAAACGACTGGTCCGGAAATTATTTCATGAGTAGCGGCTTGTTCCAACCTGGGCCGGCAGTCCTGAATAGTGTGCGGGACGACATACTCTACGATGCAAACCCCTTCCAGAGGGCCATTGCCCTGGCAGATGAATTCGAACTGGACACTCAGGACAGCCTAAAAAGGGTCCCGGCAGGATATCCGGCCGATTCACCTTATAAAAGTTTTTTCAGGCTCAGGAATTTTCTTCTGGCCAAATATTTGGACGATAAATTCATTCTTGATAAGAATCTGTTAAAAAACGTCTTGTCCGGATTTAAAAAGACCCATACCTTTGTCGCCTTGCTGAACCGATCTGTTTCTTATGTCATCACATCCCAGAATTAAAGCAGCCATCATAGGCTTTGGCCGGATGGGCGAAATGTACCTGCACCAGATGCTCAGAAGTACGCAATGGGAAGTTCGCGCCATCTGCGATACCGACCCCGATGCCCTTGCCGTTGCCGCCAATATTGCCCCGTCAGATACCGTACTGACTGCCCATGAAGATGATATTTTTAATGATCCCCAAATATGCATGGTAGTCCTTTCTGCCCTGGCCGATTCGCGCAAAAGGCATCTATTCAAGGCAGTGGAACATCATAAGCACGTGGTTACCGAAAAACCGCTGGGTTCAAACATAGAGGAAGAGTACGAAGTGATGGAAAAGATCAGGCAAAACAACCTGATGGTTACCGTAAACCTGCCGCTCAGGACAGCATGGTATCACAAAGTTATCAGGGAATTTATCTCATCGGGAGAAATCGGGGACCTTGCCATTGTCAGGATTTGCCATATGACACCGGGATTAGCACCCGGAGAGGGACATTGGGCCGAAGGACCGCTGTTTCACGATTGCGGGCTGCATTATGTAGATATTGCGCACTGGTATGCCCAGAGCGATTTTAAGACCTGGAACGCCCAGGCCATACGTATGTGGAATTACCACGAACCCTGGTGGCTGCAGGTTCATGGAACATTTGAAAACGGTATTGTCTTTGACATTACCCAGGGGCACGTATATGGCCAGCTTGCAAAGGACCTTACCCATAACGGGTATGTAGACATAATAGGGACCAAAGGGATAGCCAGAATGACACACGATTTTGTGACGGCCACGGTAGAACTGCACGGCATTACAAAAACACAGGTGATCCGGAAGCCTTTCGGAGACAAGAACCTGGATGTTTTACTGGACCTTTTCGCCCGTTCCATTATACAGGGAAACCTGGATCCTTCCCTGCCTAAGGTAAAGGATGCCGTTATAGCCTCTGAATACGCATGGAAATTCCTGGAAGATGCAGCCCGGCATGATATGCCCGCAAGGGGCGACAACAAGACCCTGGAAGAAATCAGGGAAAGGAGGAATAACAAACGTATTGGTTACGGGCTGTTAAGAAAAAAGAAGAAATATAATGACTAAGACATGGAACGTGCTGTTATTGTTGGGGCCACATCGGGCATTGGGCGTGAAGTTGCACAAATCCTGCTCAAAAAAGGCTGGCATGTAGGTATTGCCGGCAGACGGGAAGACATCTTGAGGCAAATGAAGGCGCTTCAGCCACAGGCCATCGAATATCAGGTTATAGATGTCACCAGCGAAGATGCCCCCGGACGGCTTCAAGATCTGATTAACAAGTTGGGAGGCATGGACCTGTACCTGCATTGTTCCGGTTATGGACGAATCAATCCGGATCTTGATCCTTCCATAGATACAAAGGTTGTCCGGACCAATATAACCGGGTTTGTTGTCATGGCGAATTATGCATTCCGGTTTTTTAAAGAACAGAATCGCGGACACCTGGCTGCCATCACATCGATAGCCGGCAGGCGTGGCACGGGTCTTAACGCCGCTTATTCGTCTTCAAAACGTTTTCAGATGGCTTACCTGTCTTCACTGGCTCAATTGTCCCATAATGGAAAATACAACGTCAGGATCACAGATATTCAGCCCGGTTTTGTAAAAACGGACTTCCTGCAACATTCCTACCCAATGATGATGAAAACCCCTTATGTGGCCGGTAAAATCGTCAGGGGATTATGCAAAGGGAAACGGTTCATTGTTATAGACTGGCGCTACCGCATAGTGGCATGCGTCTGGCACATGATACCCCATTGGATCTGGGAGCGGATTAACCTGCAGGCGTTTGTCAGTTGGTAAGGCTCCTGTAGTAGTTGTATAGCTGCTCCAGTGCCCGCTGTAATATGGCTTTAGGGCAGGCGGCGTTCAGTCGCATAAATCCCTCCCCTCCCGGGCCGAACATGGCCCCGTCGTTGAGTGCAAGCCCTGCACCGGTAAAAAAACCCGGAATATCTTCAATACCCGCTTTTTTTAATTCCCTGCAATCCAGCCAGACAAGAAAAGAGGCATCGGGCCTGGCCGCCTTGATCTGGGGAATCAGGCGGGGCAGTCGTGTAACTACAAAATCTATGTTATTCTCCACGTAATCAAGCATCTGCCTGTGCCATTCCTTTCCCTGGCTATAGGCTGCATGTGTGGCAACGGTGGCGACCAACGTGGGGTCGTCCAGTTCATTGGCATGTAAAAAGCTGTAGAAGCTTTTTCTTAGCTGCGGATTCTCAATGACAGCGAAAGAACTAACCAAACCGGCCATATTGAAGGTCTTTGAAGGGGCCCCGAACACAATGCCCACCTGGGCCGCTTCCTGGGAAACGGTCGTGAAGGGGATATGGCGGTTCCCGAACAATGGCATGTCGGCATGGATCTCGTCAGAGATCACAGTCACGTTGTATTTATAACAAATACGGGCTAAGTCAGCTAGGGTTTCCTTACTCCACATACAACCTCCTGGATTGTGCGGATTAGACAATACCAACAGGGGGCACCTGCGGCGTTTCAATATATCTTCCAGATGATTTAGATCCATATGGTAACGGGTTCCATCCCAGATCAATGGATTGTTTTGCACTACCCTGGCGTTGCGTTCGGTTACCATGCTGAAAGGATGGTAAACCGGCGGTTGTATGATTACAGAATCGCCTTTCCCCGTATAATGTAAGATTGCCAGTCCTATACCCTTAACTATTCCCGGAATGTAGGTAAGCCACTCCCGGCGTATTTCCCAGTCATGCAGGTATTTCAGCCAGGAGATAATGGACTGCCAGTAATCCTCCGGAGCTATTGTATAACCAAAAATCGGGTGTTTCAGTCTGTCTTCAAGGGCTTTTCTTATAAAAGGGGGTGTTTCAAAGTCCATATCGGCCACCCACAGGGCAATCAGGTCTTCTTTTCCGAACAGGTCTTTTAACCGGCCTAACTTTACGGTATTGGTTCCGCTTCTGTCAATAATGGTGTCAAAATCGTATCTCATAGCAAAATATTATCCAGTGTCAGGGGTTTTCCGATATCCGTGATCTCCAGTCCCGGGATTTCTATACCCCGTATAACATGAGACCGTGCTGAGTCCAGGTAGAAGTCGATTACTGAAAAGACCCGGGGCCATGGCTCCATCAGGGGCATTGCACGGGCAGACATGATGTGAATGCCGGCAAAGGCACGCATAGTGCAATCGTTTATGTTACAGGGTTCCCCTACCCAGCGTATTTCTCCTTTTTGAGTATTTGTCCACCCCACCAGGCGCCAGTGCCGGTCAAAAAGCAGCTGACGCGGGGTATCCCTCCGGCTAACCAGCAAAGTGGCCAGATCCGATGCTTTGTGACGTGCGAAAAAATGGTCCAGGCGCAGGTTTGACAAAATATCCACATTGTGTATCAGAAAAGGTTCCTGGGGATCAAGCAGTAATCGGGCTTCACGGATTGCCCCTCCCGTGTCCAGCAGCAACGGGCTCTCATCGGAAACAGCAATCTGCAGGGGAAGTTCTTTTCTTTTCAGGTACTCGTCCAGGTAAGTTCTTATCTGAGGGGCAAAATGGTGTACGTTGACCACAACGCGGGTAACACCCTGATCACACATCTTGTCCAGCAACAAACCCAGTAATGGACCCTGGCAGCCGTCCTTGAGCCTTACAGGAATAAGGGCTTTGGGTAGCTTATCTGTAATGGGTTTCAAACGGGTACCGAGACCCGCAGCGAGAATCATTGCCTGCATGGTCTGCCTAGTAATCAATTTCCAAATCCAGTTCACGGTGGTACAAATGTACCCTGATGTCGTATTTTTTAGCCAGGTACTCGGCCATATGGCGTGCACAATAGACAGAACGGTGTTGTCCCCCGGTACATCCGAAGCAGCACATCAGGTGGTTGAACTTTCTTTCAATATAACGTTGTACGTGTGTGTCCATCAATACGTAGGCATGCTCCAGGAATCTTTTCACACCGCCGTCCTCTTCCATAAAACGGATCACTTCCTGGTCTTCACCGGTAAAGTGCCTGAAATGCTCAAATTTGCCTGGATTTTCCAGGCCACGGCAATCAAAGACGTAGCCTCCGCCATTCCCGCTTAAATCGTTGGGTATACCTTTTTTGTAGGCAAAACTGCACACCGTAACCTGGAGTTTGCGTTCTTTGTCCATATCTGAATACTGACGCATCTTTGTCAGTTCCAGCAACAGGGAAGACATATAAGGATACTCGGTAAAAGGTTCTTTTAGCAGTTTACGAATATTGTCTATGGCATAGGGAACGCTTTGCAGGAAATGGGGTTTTTTCTCAAAATAACCCCTGAAACCATAGGCTCCAAGTACCTGAAGGGTGCGGAACAGGATAAAATGACGCAATTGTCTTTGAAATTGCTTTTCATCCACAGGTGTATATTGCCTTAGGGCCTTTAGATAGGCAGAGAGGAGTTCTTCTTTGAGTTCTTCCGAATAATTGGCCTTCGCCTGCCAGATGAAAGAGGCTACATCATAATAAATCGGTCCCTTCCTCCCTCCCTGAAAATCAATAAAATAAGGTTCTTCGTTGACCAGCATGACATTCCTGGCCTGATAGTCCCGGTATAAAAATGTCTCTGAGGGGTCCTGCAACAGGACAGCGGACATTTTACGGAAATCGCTTTCAAGTTTTATTTCGCTGAATTCCAACCCTGTTGCCTTTAAAAAGCAATATTTGAAGTAATTCAGGTCAAAAGAAATCATTCTTTCATCAAATTCCGGCTGCGGATAACAAACACTGAAATCGAGTCCTTGCGCTCCTTTGAACTGCAGGGCAGGTAACGCCTCCATGGCTTTGAAAAGCAAACTTTTTTCCCTGGGGTTGTAATTGCCCCTGGAGCGCCCTTCATCTACGGCATTGTATAGGATCCTGTCTCCCAGGTCTTGCTGCAGGTAGCATGAAAAATCACGGCTGTGGGCATACACCCGGGGAACAGGCAATCCCTGTTTGTAGAAATGTTCTGCAATGGCTATAAAAGCTTTATTTTCTTCTTTGCAGGAACCAAAAGTGCCGATGAGAGTGTCCTTCTCCCCTACTATTCTGAAATACCGCCTGTTACTCCCCGAGGAAGGCAACTCGGTAATGGTGCTTGCTGGAAAACCGGTATATGATTTAAAAAGAGATTCGAGTTGTTTCATACAGACACAAAAATAACTAAAATATCAATACGGAAGGGGAAAACCTATGGTTTCATCACGGCATTCCACATGGCTTTCCGCAAAGTTCCCGCATCATCATCGCCGTTATACATCCAGCACATGAGCCCTTTCATACCCTGTGACAGCGCCCACGAACCCTTGATTGCTATACTGGCGGCATTGTCGTAACCGCAGTAAAACGCTCCTGTACTGATCCGGCTCACATAAGGAACAGAGGCTGTCGGATCCCAGTTATTAGTTGAATACAGGGACGGATCCAAGTTTTTTATTTGCCGGTAAGTAATGGCCGAAGGGCTTGTAGAAAAGGAAATCCTCCCATAAAAAGGAATGCCGAGCACCATTTTTTCTGCGGGGAAACCGGCTGCCCTGTATGCTTGCAGCGTCCTGGCACAATCCCAGTAAGCCCGGGAATCCTCCAGGGCCGAATGGTGGTGAGGAGCCTGGTCCATATCATAGGTCATGACATTGACAAAATCCACATAGGGTTCTACCCCGCGCAGGTCAATATAACGGGTTCCACCGGAGACCTCCCGTGCATTCATAACATAACCTGGAAAGGTGATGAGCAGGTCAGGGCCCAGTGTCTGGCGCAGCTGCTTGATCAAAAGAACGTGGTTTTGGGTGTCGGCAGCCGGATTGCTGGCATGGCCGCTCCAGGAAAGTCCCGGGAACTCCCATCCTATATCAATTCCGTCAATCCCCCGGGTCTGAATAAATTCCAGGCAGTCCTGAGCAAAAGCCACCCTGCCTTCCTCGGTACTGCTCATCGCAGAGAAGCCGCCCCCCTGAGCATTGTCTTTATTGACAACGGTATGGGTGAAGGCAAGCAGGATTTTGAGACCGGGATGGTTCTTTTTCAGATCAACCACAGCAGCAAAACGGGATTCATCTCCCTGCAGGCGGAATTCCCGGTACTGGCCGTTCACAACGTACAACTCGGCAAAGGCATAACAGATATGGGTCAGCAGCGAGGGATCAGGGATCCCCTGGCTGTAGTATGTTACATAGGATAAAGCTACCCGCCCTTCAATTCGCGCGGCCGGGACAAACTCTTCCGGTTTTTCTTCTTCTTCCGGGCCGGGTTCGGGTTTTACCTCTTCTCGGTTACAGGACAAAACCAACACGAAAAAGAGCAGAAAACTTAACTTTTTCATAGATCATCATATCAATAAAGATAATAGCGCTGTGACAGCTGGCGAAAGGATTCTGCGTCTTTGTACCAGAAATCCCTGATATCACTGAACTGGTAACGTTCTGCAAATTTGGCCGTAATAAACGGACTACCTACCACTTTGGTAATACGTTCCAGGTTAAAGATAATCCCTGGATTGAGCTTGTGCATTTCCTGTATTACGTAAAAATTAACATCGGTCAGGGGAGCTGCTGCCGGATCTATCAAATGTACCTGAACCCCGCCCAGGGTTGTGCCCTGTCCCCTGCTGTAAAAAGGCCTGAAATAAATGGGCCTGAAATGTAGGCCGGGCAGCTGAAGGTTGTTCAGGTTGCGGGCCAGTTCTTCAGGTGCTATGGTGCTGTCTGCAGGGGCAAACAACTGAAAAGGAAGTGTATAACCCACTCCTATGGAAACTACGGATAAATCCCCTGCTATACCGCTCATAGGATAGAAGAAGGCTGTGATAGCCTGGGGAATATGCGGGGAGGATGCTATCCACTGTAAACCCGTCTGGTCATAGAACATGTCTCGATTCCACCCTTCCATTGGTACTACGCGCAGGTTGCAGCGGGCACTCTCCCCGGGCCGGGCACCCGAGCCCAGCATACGCTCGCCATTGAGAAGCAGTGCCAGTTCTCCGCAAGTCAGGCCATATACGTAGGGAATCCTGTATTGGCTAACAAAGGTAAAGCAGCCGTCTTCCACGTAACACCCCTCTACCTTCCTGCCTCCAATAGGATTGGGCCGGTCCAGGACAACAAATTCAATACCCAGTTCCGCACAGGCCTCCATGGCCAGTCCCATGGTGGAAATATAGGTGAAAGAACGAGAACCGATATCCTGGATATCGTAAACGAGCACATCTATGTTCCGGAGCATTTCGGGGGTGGGTTTCCGGGTGCTTCCGTAGAGCGAATACACGGGAAGCCCTGTGGCCGGATCGTTCACAGTGGAGATGTGATCACCGGCATGCACGTCCCCACGTACCCCATGCTCGGGCCCGTACAGGGCCACCAGGTTGACGTTGGGTGCTTCAAACAGGATATCTATAGTAGACTGAAGGTCACGGTCCACGCCGGTGGGATTCGTTATCAGGCCCACCCGTTTGCCTTCCAGACAGGAAAAGTTGGATTCCCGTAACATATCGATGCCTGTCTTTACCACAATTTCCTGTGATTGACAAGATAGAGAAATCAGGAGTATTACCAGAAAAAGGGACCCCTTGAACATATAGTTTTTCATAACCGTAGGTTTATTATTTTTTACCGTAATCTTCCGGAAGTTTCCTGCTAACCATCCAGGAGGCAAAGATGCCGGGGAGCGTGCATAAACAAACAAACCAGAAAAACCTCTGGTAACCCAGCGCTTCCTGTATGGCCCCTGCAGCCATACCCGGTAACATCATGCCCAGGGCCATGAAGCCGGTTCCTATGGCATAATGTGATGTTTTATGTTCTCCGTTAGCAATATAGATCAGGTACAGCATGAATGCGGTAAAACCGAACCCATAGCCTAATTGCTCCATAGCAACGGAAGCAATAATCACCCAGATATTCTGTGGCAGAACCGAGGCCATATAAACATAGAGCAGGTCTGGCAGGTTAATGGCCAGGGCCATGGGCAGGATCCATTTCTTAAGGCCTTGGCGTGAAACAACAATGCCCCCAATGATTCCTCCCACCAACAAAGAAATTACGCCTATGGTCCCGTATACCATCCCTACTGTGGCCGTTGGAAGGGCCAGACCTCCCGCTTCCCCTTTGTCAAGCAGGAACGGAGAGGCAATTTTTACTAGCTGTGATTCACCCAGCCGGTATGTGAGAATAAAGAAAAAGACGAGTCCCAGGTCTTTCTTTTTGAAGAAGGAGCCGAAAGTAAGAAAGAAATCCTTGAGCAGTCCCACAGGGGTGATATTGTCCCTGGATTTGTCGCTTGCAGGACGTGGCAGGATAAATTTGTGGTACAGGGCAAGTGCCAGGAAGATAGCAGCCAAAAGGTAGAAGGAAAGACTCCAGGCCAGGGGAATGTTCCCGGCTGTTGAAGGCAATATTTTGCCTTCTTCCAGCCATCCGGCCAGCATGACCAGGATTCCCTGACCGAAAATGGTGGCGAACCGGTAAAAAGTATTCCTGATCCCTACAAAGAAAGATTGCTCCCCTTCTTTGAGGGCGAGCATATAAAATCCGTCGGCCGCTATATCATGGGTGGCCGAACTGAATGCAATCAGCCAGAAAAAAGCCAGTGTAGCCCTGACAAAAAAAGACGCCGGAATAAAAAAGGCAACCCCTGCGAATCCTACCGCCACAAAGCTCTGCATCAGAATAATCCATAACCGTTTGGTCTTGATAAGATCCACAAACGGGCTCCACAGGGGTTTGATGACCCAGGGCAGGTACAGCCAGCTTGTATATAAGGCTATGTCTGTATTGGACAAACCAAGCCGCTTGTACATGATCACGGCTATGGTCATAACCGCCACATAGGGCAGTCCCTGGGCAAAATACAACGTGGGAATCCACGCCCAGGCATTCTTTCTTTTACCGACTGAAGATTCGTTCATCAATAAATAATTTGTGCCCGGGAACCCGGGTAGTAATGCTGGAGAATCTGTTTATAGGAATAACCGCGCGAAGCCATTACCGCACCCCCAATCTGGCACAACCCCACGCCGTGTCCCCAGCCGGCCCCATAGAGGAGAAAACCGTCCGAACGTTTGACAGGGATGAAGGCCGAGGAATACAGGTGGGATTCTGAAAGGGCCTTGCGGATAAGCAGGTCTTTGCCGATGATGAGCGTCTTTTTTGTTCCCACAATCTTCAGGCGGCATATCCGTCCCGAGGCTCCCCTTTCCAGGGGAATCAGCTCCTGCACCAGGCCAAAGTCAACGCCAATGCGTCTTTTGATCAAATCGGAAAGCTCTTCGAATGTGTAGGCAACTTCCCAGCGGTAAAAACCTTTTGTTTCCTGATCGTATGTATTCAAGACCTGGGAAAGGACTTCGTTGTCGGCGGTATTGCAGAAAGCGGGCGGAGCGCTGCGGATCCAGATCTCGGCCTGTACAGGATCGGTAAGGTCCGGAAAAGGCACCTCGTCGGGTAAAGATTCCCCATCGTATTTTCCCTGCAGGTAAGGGTGCTCGGCAGGTTCCCAGGAGGTGGAAAAACGCTCCATGATGCCCCCGCAGCATTTTGAAAAGCGTGCATCACAAATTTTTCCTTCATAGGTAAGGACCTCGCCGGCCGTCTGGTTAACGGCCTGTGTGACATTATCAATGGATTGAGAAGGACGGGTGATGCCCTGGTAGCGCTGGCAATGGTCATCTGCGCAGACATCAAAAAGGGTATGATCCTCCCTGTCCCACCATTTGATCCATTCCTGGTCGGTACGCACTTCGCTGGGACAGACTTCTTGCTGCTGTTGCGCTATTCCCTGTCTCTTTTCAATTTGTGATAGCAGCCAGCTGCGCGATATGACGGCATGGGCCTTCAGGTATTCCAGGGTGCTGGTGGCGCTCATTTCAGAGGCAATGACACTGACCAGGTAGTCTTCCAGGGGAAGTACATTCACAGCGCGGATCATGTTGTTTTCAGAAATCAAAACCAGCGACCCGCGAAAGCGTTGGTCTTCCCTGCGTTCCCAGTGAAAGTCAATGCCTATGACAACGTCTTTCAGCACAAATGAGGCGGAATGGTCCTGAGGTTCAAAAACAAACCGGTTTCTGACCTTATCCTGAAACCGAACCTGTCCGCTCTCTGCCGTAGCCGTGAAACAGCCCGAATATGCCCCATAATTGCCTTCCAGCTCAAAAGAGATGGAGGGTGCAAGCAGGATGCCTACTTCAATTGTTTTCTTGCCTGAATTTCCCATGTACGCAATCTATCTTTGTAAAGGTTGTTTGCATTGACCTTTTCCGGTTCAAGTGCCGCATCTGAATTACCTTCCCAGCGCCTGCAGTTGTACAAGACTTCGTATATGCGCCCGATCTGGTATTGCCTGGAAAAGCGCAGGCCGAGCCCGTAATCTTCTCCGTAATTGGTGTTGGGCAGGAGGAGTGTACGCAGGACGGGAGCATAAAATGCCCGCGGGGCTCCCAGCCCGTTGATACGCAGGGCGTTGTTTCTGCCGTTATCAGGAGTCCATTCACGATGGTCGATAATGCCCGGAGGGAGAGTATTCAACTTGAAATCAGTCATCCTGTAGGTACCGATAATCATGCCGCACTGTTGCTGGTAAAATGCTTCTACGATCCGACGCAGTGAATCCGGCCCGGAATATACATCGTCGCTGTCCAGCTGTACCAGGAACTTTCCGCATTTGGGATGATGCAGGGCCGTGTTCCACAAGCCGCCCACAAACAAATCCTTTCTGTTGGGTGTGATGAGGATCAGACGCGGATCATCCCTGAATTTTTCAATTATTGATACCGTCTTGTCTGTACTGTGGTGGTTCACAACGATTACATTGAACTTAAAGTCCGTTTCCTGTCCCAGGGCTGAACGGACTGCGTCTTCTATAGTCTTTTCACGGTTAAATACAGGGATCATGACCGAGGCTTCGTACTCAAAATCCTTCCTTCCCAGGTCTACCGGGCTAAACACCGGAGGGAGGTAGGCCCCTATGGCTTTTAGGTGCTCGGTACAGACTTTCTCCATATCTACCTGCACTTCACGGTTCTTTGGATCAACGTAATCAAAAAGTTTCTCCCCGGACTTACGGGTATCTGTTTCCTCTTCTGTGTATAGAACTTCGTTTATGTGTACCAGAGAAGCCATCCTGCTGACAGTCAGCCTGAGATTATACATGCCGGCATACGGATAGTCACCCGTTGTCTGAACAACGGCTTTTTTAAGATAAGATGTGTTATAACACAATACCGATCCAAAATTGAAATCATCCCGCAGTGCCCCCTCCTGGCATTGAATGAGTGGCATTTTCCTGCGTTGCCCGCCAATTATCTGGTAATGATCTGCATACAACATTCCCGCACCGGTATCATCTCCCAGCTGGACAAAACGTTCCAGGGCAAAATAACCGGGAACCAGGGTTGTGTATTTGGTATAGATCAGTGTATAATCCGCCGTAGCGGCCTGGGCTATGCCGGCCACAGTGGCCGAAGAGGTCAGGTTGCTTACCTTAATGACTTGCAGCCCGGTATCTGAAAAGTCGGCATGCTTGTCTGCAGATAAAAGAAATATGCGGTTAATAATCTGCAGGGATTTCAGATGCGACAAGGTGGCTTTTACCTGGTAATGATCGATAGCAGGAATAAAGCAATCAATTCTTTTCATAAAAAAATGTCGGTTTTCTTTTTATTATAGGCAAAGGTACAATCTTTTTACTATTTTTGCCGACTGTAACCAAAGTTATCATGACCCGATCCTGTTCCTTGCCAGCAATCCTCTTTTTCCTTACTCTTCATCTGCTATTGAGTGAAATCCTGCCCGCCCAGGATCACACCGCAGTTAGCAGGTATTATGTGGAACAGAGCGGTGGCTATTCACCCCTTTACAACGGGATAATACCGCCTATGTATAGCATGTTCTACGAAGGTACCTATTACCTTGTTTCAGATGCATATTACCCGGGGACCGTCCTGTATAACGGGAAATTGTACGTTGATATGCAACTCAACCTGAACGTGCATAGGGATGAATTGTACGTAATGATACCGGAATTCAATTCCAGCTCTGTTCTCTTGAAGGCCCATGTAGAATCGTTCACTATGGGCGACATGCATTTTGTCAATATCGTGAAGGAAAAATGGCCTAATGCTCCGGAACAGGGATATTACCGTGTCCTGTATTCGGGAAACGATATAAGTGTCCTGAAAAGGACCGTCAAGAGAATGAACAGTGCGACAGCAGCCAATGACAGAAAGGTGTCTTACGTTTTTGAAGAGAGTACTTCTTATTACATCCTCAGAAACGGTTATTTTCACCCGGTTAACCGTAAATCTTCGGTTTTACAGGTTTTACCCGAACTGCGCAAGGAATTGAATCGCCATATAAGAGATGAAAAGCTCAAATTCGGAAAAGACCAGCGGGAAGCCTCTTTAGTGTCGTGTGCGATGCTATATCAAAAGGAGGCAAAATGAAAAGACGCTTATACTCCCTCCGGCATATACTCCTGCTGTCTATTTCATTGTCAGTCATTGGTGTGGCCTATGCTCAGGAATCTTACAACCTGCGTTATGTTACCCTGGATTCCATAGTAAGGACACTGGAACATCGTACTCCTGACCGTTTCTATTATGCACCTGAACAAACAGATACCTTATTAATCACCCTGCAGGCTGAAACAGGAAATGTGTTGGAAACGCTTGGCAGGGAATTGAAAAAAAGTGGTTTTTCACTTTACCGCGTGCAACAACACCGGTGGGCCATTCTCAGGGGAACCCCCGTAAGTGGAATACACGAAGGTTTTTATTCCGATTCCATGGAAAACGGGAAACACAACCAGGAAGAATTATCACAGATTTCAGATAACGGGAAACAGGCTGCAGATTCCGAAAACCGCCTTTATACACTGGGAGATCCACAATTTTCCGGTCTTGAAGGAAGTGTCCGCCTTACCGGGTATATACATGACCACCTGAGCGGAGAACCCGTTTCGGGGGTAACCGTTATGACTGAGGACAAGAAATATTACGCCATGTCCGATTCCTACGGATTTTACTCCCTTTCTATGCCCAGAGGATACAACACGCTCATCATTCAGGGTTTTGGCTACAAGGATTCGCGTCGTTACCTCCGGATATTTTCCGACAGTGCTCTGGATTTGAACATAGCAGAAGAGGTTTTTTCTTTGCAGGGTATTGTTGTCTCGGCAGAAAAAATGGAAAATGTACGAAATGTGCGCCTGGGCCTTGAACGTGTCAGGGCAGACAGAATCCGCCATATTCCAATGGCTTTCGGAGAAGCAGACGTGATCAGGGCGGTGCTGACACTGCCAGGTGTCAAATCGGTGGGTGAAGCGGCCGGGGGGTTTAATGTCAGGGGCGGCGCAACAGACCAGAACCTGATCCTGTACAACCAGGGGACCATATATAATTCATCCCACCTTTTCGGGCTGTTTTCGCTCTTCAATAACGATGTGATCAGCAGCCTGGAATTGTACAAAAGCTCAATTCCTGCAAAGTACGGCGGCCGGATCTCTTCTGTCCTGGAAGTTAATTCAAGGGAAGGCAATAAAAACCGCTTTACCGGATCGGCAGGTATCGGACTGCTTACCACAAAACTCACACTGGAAGGGCCCATAATTAAAGACAGAACATCAGTTTTGATTGCCGGACGCACAACGTATTCAAACTGGCTCATGAAGCTCATTCCAAAGGAAAGCGGGTACAATAACGGTTCGGCCAATTTCTATGACCTGAACGCCGGAATATCGCACCGTTTCAATCAGAACAACCACCTGTTTGTGAACGGTTATTTCTCCCGGGACAGGTTTTCTTTTGATCCCAATGTCTCCTACCGCTACCAGAACATCAACGGTTCTGTCCGTTACCGCAGCGTCCTTACAGACCGTACCGATATGGTCCTGACCCTGGCCTATGATAAATACAATTACCATATGCAGGATACCACTAATACAGCCATGGGTTATGACATGTCGTTTTCTTTACAGCAGGTAAGCCTTAAAGCCGATTTTTCCACCCGTCTGAACGGGAAACACAAACTGGATTATGGACTCAATGCCTTTTATTACATCCTGGATCCGGGTACCTATGTTCCGTTTGACCATAGATCCCTTGTTTCTGCGGACATCCTGCAAAGAGAACAGGCCTTTGAAACAGCCCTCTATCTGAGCGATACCTGGGAAATCACACCGGAACTGTCTGTGGAAATGGGGTTCCGGTACGGCTTATACTCTGCCCTAGGCCCCAACCGTCATTACCTGTACCATCCCGATAAGCCCAGGTCGGTGGAAACCACCATAGATAGTGTTTCTGTAGGAGCTGGTAAAATGATCGCCCCCTATCATGCTCCTGAATTCAGGGTTTCTATGCGCTATGCCTTTACCAGCGATTTTTCGGTCAAGGCCGGATTCAACAGCATGCGACAGAATATCCACATGTTATCCAACACAACGGTCATATCCCCCACCGACATATGGAAATTATCCGATGCCAATATCCGGCCCCAGAAAGGCTGGCAAACAGCCCTTGGTTTTTATAAAAACCTTATGAACAACACCCTGGAGCTTTCTGTAGAAGGATACTACAAACATATGGACCGTTATCTGGATTACGCTTCCTTTGCCCGCCTGCTGATGAACCACCGTATTGAAACCGATGTCATAGAAACACGCGGAAGGGCATATGGCGTGGAGGTGATGCTTAAACGATCCCTGGGAAGGCTCAACGGCTGGCTATCCTATACCTATTCCCGTACAGAACTCAGACAGGATGATCCCAGGGTGGCGGAACCTGTAAACAAGGGGAACTGGTACCCGGCACCCTACGACAAGCCACATGATCTGAAACTGGTCGGAAATTTTAAATTTACACACCGTTTCAGTTTCTCCATGAACATGGACTATAGTACGGGAAGGCCTATGACCATGCCCGTTGGCACTTATTACTATGCCGGAGGCTGGCGGCTGTTGTACGGTGACCGGAACGCCCACCGCATTCCGGATTATTTCCGGTTGGATATATCGTTCAACATAGAGCCGTCCCATAAACTTACCCTGCTCACCCACAGTTCCGTTACTATTGGTGTGTATAATGTGACGGGGAGAAAGAATCCCTATTCTGTATTCTTCCAGACAGAAGGCAACACGGTTAATTCCTATATGCTTTCCATTTTCGGATGTCCGATTCCCTACATAACATACAACATAAGGTTCTAATGTCTATGCCTATGAAATACCTATGGAAGCTTTTGGGAATCGTATTTCCCGCACTGATATGGGTGTCCTGTATTGTTCCATACGAGCCGGAAGAACTAGTAAACCTGGATGATATCATAGTGGTGGAAGGGAACATTTCACTGACCGGTCCCTTTAGTATCCGAATAACAAGGAGCACACCCATCAGCTCCTACCAGTACGGGCATAAAACCATTAATATAGAACGCAACGCAAACGTTTTCGTTCGCAACAGACAGGGAAAGAAATACAGCCCCAACTCGGTTACTGCCCAGGGCGAGTACCTCTTTGACTTTTCCCCGGAGAACCCAAACCAGGAGGAAGAATACCAGTTGGTTATAGAGTCACAGGACGGGCGCTCCTATGAGACAGATTTCCGCAAATCCCGTCATAGCAGCGACATGGAACTGAATTATAAGATTGATACGGTAGCGGAAAAAATCAGCATCTATGTAAGCTCCCATGACCAGGCCGGATTGTCCAGGTATTACTATTGGCAGTACTCTGAAACCTGGGATTATGTCTCTCAGAGGCCCGCCTATTGTTATTTTGACGTTTCCTCTGTCAAGGAAACTAATAATTTTAAACCCTGGATGTATCGCTGTTGGAACAGCCGCGCATCTTCCGAAATCCTACTGGTTGAGACATCATCGCTTGTCCAGGACAGGATCAAAGATCTGGAGATCCATTCGATCAATTTCCGTGACATCCGCATTACCCAGCATTACAGTATTGATGTAATCCAGACGGTGCTGGACAACGATGCCTACCTGTATATGGAAAATATGCGAAAGAATTCGTACGATATCGGGGATATTTTTTCTCCCCAGCCTAATGAGATCAGCGGTAACATCCGTTGCGTTACCGACCCTTCTGTCCGTGCCATTGGATTTGTATCTGTGTGTAATTCTGTTAGGAAAATGCTGTTTATCAACTGCGTAGGACTACCCGGCTATATCCGGGAACCCATGCCTCCGGACACCATAGTCCCTTTAGATGCCAAGGTGGGCTTTATGCTGTCTCTAATCCAGCAGGGGTATTCCCCCCATACGATAGACCCTCTGGCTAAAGTCAGCTACTGGAACCTTACAAGATGCATAGATTGCCGGAACAAAGGCGGAAAGCCGGTGGTTCCCCCCTTCTGGCCGGTTGAATGGCCATGGTTTTGAAAGTTGAAATTATGAAACGGATCCTGACAGTACTTATACTATCTGCAACTTCCCTGTTGCTCCGTGCGCAAAGTCAAATGCTGCATGAACGGCTGTACCTGAGTACAGACAAGGAGTGTTATATTGCAGGCGAACCTATGTGGATTTCTGCCTTTTGCTACGACGCCGTATCAGGAAAACCATCTCCTGTGAGCGCCGTGGCTTATATAGAACTTCAGAACCTTTCGGGCTCAGTGGTACAGGCTAAGATAGCCCTAACTGACGGCCGGGGCAGCGGGTTGATTGACCTGCCCGTATCCCTTCCTACAGGAAACTACCGTCTGATAGCCTATACCCGTTACATGTATTCAGAAAGTGAACATAATGTGTTTAAACGGATCATAACAATCTACAACCCGCTGACATCACTGCGTTCCGATAATGTAAAAGTTGCTTCGGGCGCAGAACCGACCCGTTTCCCTGAGACACAACCCGAAAGCACAAGGGAACTTAACGTGTTGACCAACAGCAAAGTGTACCAGTCCGGAGAACAGGTCAGGATAACGCTCAGCCATTCCCTGCCCGGTGGAGTGTCGCTGTCTGTCTCGGTTTTCAGAAAAGACAATTTAAACCATTTCTGCAATCCCTCCATATCGGCGTTTGTAGACAGCACACGGAATCAGTCTTTTACTCCTTTCCCTTTATGGAGGGTTGATTATCCGGGAGAAGTCATCCGCGGACATGTAGTGGACGAAAATAACAATCCGGTTGCCTCCTCAAGGGGTTTTGGATCGTATATTTCCATTGCAGGGAATCAGATACAATATTTCACAGGGGAGTTAATGGATAACGGCAGTGTACGTTTTTTTACTTCCAACCTCTACGGGGACGGTACCCTGATAAGCTATATACCATCGCTCAACGACAGAAAGTATCACCTGGTGCTGGATTCTGTGTACATGAATCCCAGGGTTAACGAGCTCCCGGAACTTATCCTTGATATAACACAACAGCATGTTTTAGAAGAAAGAAGCCTGAGTGTTCAGTTGTCTCAGGCCTTCGGTCTGGATACTCTGTTCAGGGAAGAAAAAACCGAAACAAACCTGTTGTTTGAAAACTCGGGGATTGTTTACAAACTGGACGAGTATACGCGCTTCCCGACCATGGGAGAAGTAATTGTAGAATTCATAAGAGAAGCCCGTTTCCGGACGGTCGGCGGCTCCCGCGTGCTCCAGCTGCGCCTGAGAGATGCCGGCGGAACAGTTTATTATGTGGACGATCCAACCCCGCCCCTGGTACTTCTGGACGGCATCCCGGTCCGGGACCATGAAAAAATATACGCCTACGATCCGGCCCTGGTCAGGGAGATTATAGTTTATCCGGACAAATATGCCTTCGGACCCATATACTACAACGGGATACTATTTCTGAAAACTTACCGCGGCGACTTTCCTGACATGAAGCTGGAGGAGTCTATGCGGATTCATGAATTCCAGGGTGTCCAGAATTCCCATTCTTTCGGGACTGTACCCGGTGACAGCCGCCTGCCCGATCTGCGCCATACCCTGTACTGGAATCCCCGGGTTGATCTTAAAGATACTGACCCGGTCACATTCAGGACAACAGCATCGCAAACAAAAGGAACTTTTGTGGTGGTAGCCGAGGGAATGAACCGGGAGGGAAAATCTTTCAGGAATTCGACAGAGTTTACAGTAAAATAATTTTTTTCAACGTCCGGTGACCTGCAGGTAAATGCTTTTAGCCACCTGATAATCCCTTATGGCATCAATCCTTTTATCCTGACTTTCCTGCAGAAAACCCCGGGCGGCAAGCAATTCGGTAAGGCTAACAGTCCCGGCCCTGTAATATGTTTCGTTTAGACGGGCATTTTCCTGCGATTCCTCAACAGTAAGTTCTGCCAGCAGGTATTTCTGGTAAGCTTCCACAAATGAACCCCAGGCCTGGCGGATCTGCATAAGCAATTGTTGATGCCCGTCTTCCCGGCGTATCTGCGCTTTTGATTCTTCAAGCTTCTTCTGGCGGATGGCGTAAGAACCCCTGCCCCAATCTGATATGGGAATACGAACGGCAGCCATGACGGCTCCGTTCCAATTGTTTTTATCTAAAAGATTTTCGTAATAATAAAACGCACCTACACCTACCTGGGGCATATAGGAAGCGGTTTCAATCTTTTTTTCCAGTGATGCCGCACGCACGCCCATTTCAAGGAGTTTGTATTCTGTTCTGAGAGAAAGCACGGCAGCAGGCTCAAGAAAGTACTGTATGGGATCGTCTACCAGAATATCCTGAGCAGGGGCGATCACAAAATGATCCACCGAATCTACGGGAAAACCCATCTGACGGGCCAGGGCCATGGTTGCCAGGTATATTCCGTTCTCAAGTTCCACATTTTTTGTGCTCAGGGTATGCTGTTGCAATTTAACCTTCAGCACTTCGTTTTGTCCCAGGACACCTGCATTTACAGCCTGATGTACGTCTTTGTACAGGGAATCCAGCACCTGCTGCATCAGGGCAACGGTTTTTCTTTTTTCATACAATGAATACAAAAGCCAGTAATATTCATCTGTCTTTGCCAGTACTTCATCTTTTTTCTGTGCAGTAAACAGTTCACTGGCACGAACACCGGTATCGGCAAGTTTTGTAGAATAAAAAATCTTTCCCCCCATAAAAACAGGCTGTACAGCCATAGCACTCACCATTACCCCGTCTTTGAGAAGCGACATGCTGCCCAGCATGCCCAGGTCAAGCGATATCACAGGATTGCTTGCCTTAAATCCCATTCCGAAGGCAGATATGTTGGGGAAAAAGTACGTCATGGCCTGTTTCTTCATCAGAAGGGATATTTGTTCGCCGATCTTCATCTCCTGCAGCTGAGCATTCTTTTCAATGGCCATTTGCCTGCAGTCTTCAAGGGTATAAGGCTGGGCGGCCAGATGCTGAAATATGGCAGGAAAACAGAGAGTAATTATCAGGAAAATGGTCTTCCTCATTATAATTTCAGTTTTTCAGGTTCGCGAATAGATTTGATCTTGTCCTGTTTCCTGTAAAAGAGCCAATAAATAACGGGCAGAAAAACAGACACAAAGAACATAGAAGTAAGAACACCAAAAAAGATGGTGGCTGCCATGGGTGCCCAGAGTGAATCGTTGGTGATTAGCATAGGGATGACTGCAACAGCTGTAGAAGAAGATGTCTGGAATATGGGCCGGATACGCCGGCATCCCGCCATGAATGCTGCTTCCTTAACGGAATTGCCTTCTGCGCGGAGCGTCTCGGCATAATCGAACATGATAATACCGTTTCGAACAACCAGTCCAATCAGGGTCACCAATCCCAGAAAAGTGGTCAGGCTTACCGGCAGACCAAGAACCCAGGTCCCGGCAAAGGCACCCAGTATACTTAGCAAGGTAGAGCCCATGACCAGTAATGAGAGGGAGATTTTTTTGAAGTGAAATAGCAAGATCAGAAAGATTAGGAAAATGGCAATAACTACCCCTTTTAATATGCCGGGCATCATGGATTTGTCGGCCTGGTAGGTGCCGCCGTACTGGTACCAGACCCCATCGGGCATGGGGGTATCTTCCATAATATCAACAACCTGGTCAAACACGTCGGTGGATATTTTTCCGTACTTCAGGTCCATCATCAGAGTGAGTGTGGGATACCCGTTCCTTCGGACGATCTGGGATATGTTCCATTCCGGCTCAAGGGTGGCAATCTGGCGCAACGGGACACCCGCACCCGGTATAATTCCCTGAACGTATTCATCTCCCAGCCTGTCAGGAGAAGGGGGTTCGTTCTGTCTGTCTGTACGAATCAGCACTGGAACCGTCTTCCCGTCTGACCACATGGAAGTCGCAGGCACCCCGGAATATCTGGATGCCAGGTTAAGGGACAGTAATCCCGGATTGATACCCACGTGGGCAGCAGCGACCGGGTCTACGTTAACTCCTATGCCATATTGCATGCCTCCGAAATCGGAACGGACACTGGCTATGTAGGGGATTTTCCTGAATTCGGCGGCAAGAGAATCTGCCAGAATCATCATGGCTTCCTTGTTTTCTCCCTTGAGCCTTACTTCTACTTCATTGGCAGATAGCAGGGAATAATCCAGCCTCCTGACCCGGACATACGTACCGGGAAAATAATGCATGTACTTCTCCTGAAATAAAGCCACCAGGATTTCTGTAGCCTTGTAAGATGGCGTATTGACTATAAACTGACCATAATGAGGCCCGGGTATCTGAGGCGTATAGGAAGCCTGGAAACGGGGGGCACTGGTGCCGACAAAAGAGGTAATGGCCAATACCCGCTCGTCCTGCTGCATAAGCCTGCGCAGTGAATCAGTCAATTTTTCAGTTTCTCCCACCGAAGAACCGAACGGAAGGTAAATTTCAACCACGAACTGGTTTCTGTCTGCCATGGGCATCAGGCGCTTAGGCAACTGCTGGTAAACAAAATAAGGCGCTACCAGGAAAAATATGATCACCGCTATCACCCATTTGTGATGGGCAAAGGATTTGCGTAATGTTTTTTCATAGAATATCCCAAATAATTCCAGAATGGAAACGCCTCTCTTACTTTTCTGCCGCTGTTTTTCCACCACCTGCTTTAACCCTTTCCGGATAGTAAAGTACTGGAAATAAGGTATGAACAGCATGGCTATCAACAAAGAGACCATCAGAGAAATGGAAATGGTCCAGGGCGCCATGAAGATGAACTCTACAAAATTTTCGGGAAATGTCAAATAAAAGGGGAAGAAAGTGATGCTGATGGCCAGGGTAGCTGAAAAGACTGATTTAAAGTAGGAATTGGCTGCTGTAATGGAAGCTTTCCACCGGCTCATACCCTGATCCAGCAGAGTCATATAATTGTCTATCACCACTATGCTATCATCCACGACCATGCCCAGGACAACCAACAGGGAAGCCAGCGTCACAGTGTTGATCTCAAAGCCCAGAACATACATTATCCCCAGGGATATGAAAATGGTAATGGGAATGGTTGCTGCGGCAACAGAAGCCACGCGCAGGGGAAGCATCACCATCATTACAGCGATAACTGTCAAAACGGCCAGGAGCATTTCCTTAAGAAATGAATAAACGGAATCCTTCACCACCTGGGGCTGGTCTGCAATCCGGGAAATGCTAACATCGGGTGGAAGTTCCGATTCAAAGTCCTTCAGTACCTGGTTCACCTGTTTTCCCAATTCCACCATATCAAATCCCTTGTTCATTTCCATGGACAGGAGCAGGCATTTTTTTCCGTTGTTTGTTATGTAAGAAGAAGGGGCCGGGTATTCCCTGGCAACACGACCAATATCCTTGACGCGAAGAACATTGCCCAAGGGATCAAAGTAAACCGGCTGTTCCAGAATTTGTCTTTCGTTCTGATAGGCATTGTTCAGGTGGACCGGGATGCTCCCGTTGAGTGAATTGACCGTTCCGGCAGAAGTTACCAGGCCCGAGGAAAAGAGCTGTACCATAATCTGTTGCGTATTTAAAGCATACGCAGCCAGTTTCTCTTTGTCCAGATATATGTTGATTTGTTCCTGCTGCTGGCCATAACGCTTGATATTGGTTACTATGGGCAGCGGCCTGAGGCGCCCTTCCAGCCTGTCAAGACAGTCATCCAGCTGATCGTATGTCAGGGATTCGCTTTCCAGGGTTATGAGAATGGCCGAGGTTTCGCCAAACTCACTGATGACCATCAGAGGCAATACTCCGGGAGGCAGCTGGGCTTTGAATTCATCCAGATCGAGGCGCAGGTTTGTATAGAAGTTGCGTGGCGTTTTTTCCTTTTCTGTAAGATCCAGGACAAAGTAGACTATCCCCTCCCGGGTCAGGGAGTAAGTCTTTTCACGGTCTATCTCTTTATAGCTGAGGATACGTTTTTCCAGCGGGATGGTAAGTTGTTCTTCCACCTGCTCCGATGAAGCTCCCGGGTAAACACCCACGACCAGGGCATTGCGGATGGTAAAATCGGGATATTCCTTTTTGGGCATATTGGGCAGGGCAAAAATACCCAGGCCAACAAGGAAAGTAACCAGCAGTAAAACGATCTTATGGTTGTGCATTGTCCATTCGACAATGCTTTTACGTTTTCTACTCATTTGTGACGGTTACCTTTATGTTTTCGCTCAATCTCTGATATCCTTCCACCACAATCCTGTCGCCGGGAGATATTCCTTTCAGTACCGAGATCCCGCCCGGCACAATCTCACCCACCTGGATCATCTTTCTTTGTGCTACATTATCCTGGTCCAGGAGCCATACAAAATGACCTTTTCCGAATTCCAGAGGAAGCACGGCGCGAACCGGCACCACAAGAGCAACCTCCATGGGCAGGTTACTCAGAAAAACCTTGCAGACCATACCCGGAAGCAATCCCGGGACTTCCCGGCCAAGAGAAATCCTGACCTGGTAACCATGGGTATAAGGATGTGCCTGCACGCCTTTTTCTGTTACCTTTCCCTCCAGTTCCAGGTTCCGGAGTGCTCCTACCACAATACGGGCCGCCTGTCCGGTACGGGTGTCAAATATCTCATTTTCAGGAACAGAAACCCTGACCATGGGATGGTGCGTATTCAATAAACTCAGCACCGGCTGATCAGGCAATACGTTCATTCCGGGTTCCATCATGCGTTTTCCCACCACCCCGCGTTGTGGGGCAATGAGTTTGGTTTCTGCCAGGGCCATTGCCGATATGCGCTCGGCAGACCTGGCCTGTTCAAGCTTTGTCTGGATATCGATGTATTGAATTTCCGGCAGGCTCTGGGATTCGTACAGCAGGGTCATTCTCTGGTAGGCATCTTCTGCCTGCCTGAGTGCGGCTGCCGTAGTGGCATGCATGTTCTCCAGCAACTCAGCATCGGTCTGGGCAAGTAATTGTCCTTCCCGTACCTCCTGCCCTTCTTTGACATAAACGTTTTTAATTTTTCCGGGAGTCGGAAAGCTCAATAAGACATTGTTCGATTCTTCCAACACACCTACATACTCCCTTTCCGAACCTAAAGTGGTTTCGGACACAGTGTGCACACGTACATTTACCGGAAGTGGTAATTTCTGGTGTTTATGCGGCTTAGACCCACAGGAAGACAGGAGTGAAAGAAGACCAAGAACAATTAATATACCAGATTTTTTGAACAATTCCATAACAGATTGGTTAATGAATGCAAAAGTAATTAAAATCAATCAAAAGCGTTATATTTGCAGCCGATATCTATGAAAAACAACGATAAAAAAATCCTGCTTCATGCCTGTTGTGGCCCCTGTTCCACAACAGCCCTGGAACGATTATTACAGGATTATTTCGTAACTGTCTTTTTCTATAATCCGAATATTGCACCGCATAGTGAATATACTCTTCGCAGGGATGAAGCGAAAAGATATACGGAACAAGCCTATGGCGGGAAGGTTCTTTTTGTAGAAGGTCAGTACAAACCCGATGTTTTTCTTAAAGCTGTAAAGGGATTTGAACAGGAACCCGAAGGTGGGCTTCGCTGTGAAATATGCTACAGGCTGAGACTGGAAGAAACTGCCCGGTATGCAAAAGAAAACGGTTTTTCACTTTTTTGTACCACCTTGACCGTAAGCCCGCACAAAAACGCTTTACTGATCAATAAAACAGGGGAAGATTTGGCGGTTCAATACAACGGACTTACCTACCTGCCTTCAGATTTCAAAAAACGGAACGGTTTTCGCCGTTCCGTTGAGCTATCACAATCATTCAATATTTACCGCCAGAATTACTGCGGGTGCATATTTTCTTTATCCCCCTACTCTATTTGTAAAGGAAACGCTTGATGCTGCGTTTGGGGGTCTTTTCAAAAGCTTCGGGCTGTAATTCAATTTTGGCTATACGGCTGAAAACCGGTAGTAGCATATTGAGTCTCATGCGGTTTTCTTCCATTAAATGTGCCAGGTGCATTGAATCCAGCGACTCCTGGGATACGCGGTCGTAATCGGGAAATACCAGGGCTACCAGTTTTTTATCGCGCTCCACAACAATTGATTCCACCACGTAGGGCTGGTTGTTCAATTTGTCTTCGATCTCCTCGGGATAAATATTCTGGCCGCTTGCCCCAATAATCAGGTTCTTGCTGCGTCCCTTTATAAAAAAGTTATTGTCCTTGTCCATAAGCCCCAGGTCACCTGTCCGAAGCCATTGGTCTTTGGTAAAAGCGGCTGCTGTTGCCTCTGGATTTTTGTAATAGCCTAACATGACATTGTCTCCCCGGGCCTGGATCTCTCCCACAATGGTGCGGGGATCATCGGAATCAATCCTGAGCGACATCCTGTGCACCGGTTTTCCGCAGGATCCCTTGACAAATTTTCTTGTATCCTCATAAGAAAGCAGCGGTCCGCATTCGGTCATGCCATAACCCACGGTATAAGGCAGTTTCACGGCTTTCATCAGATCTTCCACTTCCTGGTTGATGGCCGCACCGCCAATGACAATAGTACGGATCCTTCCGCCAAAAGCATGTAGCAGTTTCTTGCGGATCTGTTTGTAAATAACAGATGCCAGACCGGGAACTTTCATGATGGATTTTACCATCGGTTTGCGGATGGTGGGAAATACGGAACTCTTGAAGATCTTTTCTATCACAAGGGGAACGGTGATCAGCATATAAGGCTTGACTGTTGCCAGGGCATCGAGCAGCACCTTGGGAGAAGGGACCTTGCCCAGGAAAAAGATCTGAGTTCCTCCGGCCAGCTGGTAAAGGTATTCAAAGGCCATACCGTACATATGAGCCATTGGCAGCATGGAAACCAGCGTGTCGCCCGGACCGTTGGGCATTTCGTTTTGTCCGAACTGGATATTGGAACTGATGTTCCTGTAGGTGAGCATTACTCCTTTAGGGGCACTAGTAGTTCCTGAGGTATAGTTGATCAGCGCCAGGTCATCAAAATTGTCGGTCGGATAACTAACCTGTTCGGGCCCAAATCCGTTGGGATATTTTTCTTTGAAAAGAGCCTCTATCGAGGCATGGGCCTGACTCACAGCAGGATCGTTAGAATATAGGAGCTCATAGCCTTCCAAGCATATAACAAGTTTCAGACGTGGCATCTTAGCCATATCCATCTTTTCCCAAATATCCCGGCTCACAAAAAAGATACAGGCCTCTGAATGGTCTGTCAGTGTCATGACGCTATCGGGTAGAAAATCGTTAAGCAATGGCACTGCAACTGCTTCATAAGCAGTAACTGCCAGAAATGATATACCCCACTCTGCACTGTTGGGGCCGCAAAGCGCTACTTTGTCGCCTTTTTTCAACCCCAGCTTTTCAAACAGAATATGGTGCCGGGCAACATGCTGGGATATTTCGCCATAAGTATAGGAGTTCTTCTTGTAATTGGTCAGACCGGGCATATTCCATGCCGTAACAATACTATTTTGGATGTATTCCAGATAATGAGTTTTCATAGCAAGTTTCTTTATACCGGTTAAAAATAAGAATTTTTTTGAAATCTCCCCTTTTCGGACAGATAATTTAGACGTTCCTCAGTATCAGTGCTGTTCCCATTCCGCCTCCTATGCACAAAGAAGCAAGTCCGTAGCGGGCTTTTCTGCGCTTCATTTCGTAAAGAAGGGTAACGGTTATGCGATTCCCGGATGCACCTATGGGATGTCCCAGTGCTATGGCTCCCCCGTTTACATTGCAATGCGTATCAAGCCATGACTGGTCCACGCCCTGCTGTTGTTGCAGCGCAAGCATAACGCCAAGGGATTGGGCGGCAAAAGCCTCGTTGAGTTCTACTAGGTCCATCTGATCCAGTGTCATCCCGGCCCTTTTGAGCACTTTGTCAATAGCCGGTACCGGTCCCATACCCATATAGGCCGGGTCAACACCTGCCTGTGCCGTAGCCACAACTTCTGCAAGGGGAACCAGGCCATGGTCCTTAATAGCCTTTTCCGAGGCAAGTAATACAAACGAAGCCCCGTCATTTATGCCCGAGGCGTTCGCAGCCGTGACCGTTCCGTCTTTTTTGAAAGCAGGACGCAGGGAAGCCATTTTTTCCAGCGTTGTGGCCCTGTTGGGGAATTCATCCGTATCGAAAACAATGGTTTCTTTTTTGCGCACTATATCAACGGGTACAATCTCGTCTTTGAATTTTCCGGCATCAATCGCTTCTATGGCCTTCTGCTGCGATCTGAAAGAAAATGCATCTTGCTGCTCACGTGTAATGTTGTATTTTTCTGCAACATTCTCTGCGGTTATTCCCATGTGATAATTGCCAAATGCATCGGTCAGTCCGTCACATACCATATGGTCAACGGCTTTGAAATCTCCCATTTTGATTCCTTCCCTTATCCCCTGCATGACAAATCCAGAGGAAGACATGTTTTCTACCCCTCCGGCAAGTACAACCGATGCCTGCCCGGCAAGGATGGACTGGCATCCGTTCATTATCGATTTCATGCCGCTGCCACAGATCATATTGACTCCGTATGCAGGAACATGGTGAGGAATCCCTGCCTTTACTGAAGCCTGACGCGCAACTCCCTGTTTTTGTCCGGCCATAAGAATGTTCCCTACAATTACTTCATCAATAACAGATGGATCCAGTTTTGTTTCTTCCAGAATATTGCGGATGACTATCGCTGCTATGTCGGCAGGGCTGATACTGGTTAATGATCCCATCATTTTTCCGATGGCTGTACGTTTTGCTGCTACGATGTATATTTTTTCCATAATATTGATTTAATTTTAATTACATATTTTTTAAGTTTTTCGAAATGATCAGCCGGCAACCGGTTGCCTCCTGCACCTGTTCCAGGGTAAACTCACTGTTGATTTCTTTGAGCATCAGACCATCCGGAGTTACATCCATAACACCCATTTCTGTGATAATCCGATCTACCTGGCAGGCTGCCGTCAGGGGAAGGGTGCAGTTTTTTAGGATTTTATGTTCTCCTTTGGCAGTATGCTCCATAGTCACGATGACTTTTCTTGCACCGGTGATCAGGTCCATGGCCCCTCCAATTCCCGGAGTCTTGATTCCGGGTATAGACCAGTTTGCTATGTTTCCTTTTTCATCTACCTGCAACGATCCCAGCATGGTAACATCCACATGTCCCCCCCGGATGATGGCAAATGATGTAGCGGAATCAAAACAGGAAGCCCCCGGCTTCAATGTAATCGGCCCTCCCCCGGCATCAATCAGATCAGGATCTTCGTGACCCGGTTCAGGCGGGTTTCCCATACCCATGCATCCATTCTCGGATTGCATGATCACTTTGACTTTAGGCGACAGGTATTTCAAAACCTGTGTAGGCAGTCCTATGCCCAGATTTACAACGTCTCCGTCTTTCAATTCAATGGCTGCGCGACGCGCAATAGTTTCCCTGACTTGATTCTTGTCCATGATTTTATGCTTAAAAAATTTTTATTTTATGGTTTTACTTTTTCTTTTTACAAATTCCTGGGCTACAAAGGAAGCCACATCATTGGCATAGGTATTGACGCCGAAACCAGCATCAAAGCCGATTTCTTTGGCCAGTTCATGCGATATCCGTGGACCACCACAAACAAGTATCATGCGGCTTCTGATTCCTTCGGCCTCGGCCATCTCTATCAGCTCCGTACAATTCTTTATGTGAATGTCTTTCTGGGTAACTGTCTGGGAAACAAGCACGGCATCTGCCGAATGATGGATTGCCTTGGCAATAAGTTCTTCATTGGACACCTGGGAACCTAGATTGTATGCTTCAATCATAGCGTAGCGTTCCAGCCCGTAACGACCGGCATATCCTTTCATGTTCATAATGGCATCGATACCCACTGTATGGGCATCTGATCCCGTGCTGGCCCCCACCATGACCAGTTTGCGGCCTATGTGTTCCCGTATGTAGTCATCCACCTGCTGCATATCCATAACCCTGCTATCAACCCTGGGGACGCGAATGGTGGCATAGTTCACGGTATGGTGAAGACTTCCGTAACAGTTGAAAAAAGTGTAACCGGGAGTTAGTTCCTTTGTATAGACTACCTGGGGGTTGTCCATACCCATGCTGCGGATCAATTGTTTGGCTGCTTCTATGGCTTCCGGTCCAGAGGGAACCGGCAAGGTAAAGCTGAGTTGTACTTTTCCGTCGTTCATGGTATCTCCGTACGGCTTTACCCTTTTGAGATCCAATGTTTTATCAAAATCCTGTACTTCTGTTGAATATAAACCTCCGCCCATAACTATCTTTTTCCTTTAAACAATTCAATAAATGGATTCCAATATAAGGGTGATTTGCGGGTCACCCCGTCCAGACCTTTTCCTCCCTCCCTTTGCCTGCGTACTCCGGCAAATGTCCCTTTTTCAAGAGAAGCAAAAAGCCCTTCTTCCTTCACGCATTCAAGCAACCTGCATGCGTTGTCCAATACTTCCGATGCACGGCGGCGGATAATCCCGTCTTTAGTGAATTCTACCTCCTGCCCAATGTTTCTGAAACTTTTGAAAATATACCGTGCGTTCTCGATGGAAAGGTACCTGTCACTCATAAAGGGTGTATGGATGGCTTCTGTGGGCATGCCAAGCAGCTGAATGCCCTGCCCGGTCCAGATTCCGGCAATGTTGAACAGGGCATCCTGGATATGACCTTTGAAGATGTTTCCGGTCATAAACTTGGTGGGAGGCATGTATTTCAGTGGTGCACGCGGGAAAATTTCGCGGGTCATCTGCGCCTGTGCCAGTTCGTACAGGAATGCATTTTCCAGTTCAGGGTCCATTTCAAAGGCATGTCCCAGGCCCATCTGTTCTTCCGGTATTCCGGCTATGAGTGCCAGTTGCTCGTTGATCAGATCAGAAGCAAGAACGGTATGGGCTTCTTCAAAAGCATCAGCCGTAGTAAGATAGTTGTCTTCACCGGTATTGATGATTACCCCTGCAAATCCGTTAATTATCCTGGAAAAATACTGGTCTACCAGGGTCCTGTGCATATTGATGTCCCGAAACAGGATTCCATAAAGGGCATCGTTGAGCATCACATCCAGCCCTTCCAGTGCTCCCATAACCGCAATCTCAGGCATGCACAGACCCGAGCAGTAATTGCACAACCTGACATAACGGCCGGTTTCGGGCATGATCTGGTCCAGGGCCTTACGCATGATCCGGAAATTCTCCTGGGTGGCATAGGTCCCTCCAAAACCTTCTGTAGTGGCACCATAGGGAACGTAATCCAGCAATGATTGCCCGGTAGTACGGATTACCGCAACAACGTCTGCACCCTGGCGGGCAGCTGCCTGAGCCTGGATTGCGTCTTCATAAATATTTCCGGTAGCCACAATCACATACAGAAGAGGACGGGATCCTTCCCCATACTTTTTTATGCTTTCTTCCCTTGCCAGTCTTTTAGCCCTTATCCTTGAAACGCTTTCCTCTATGTAAGGTCTGAGTGCTTCGGCAATATTTTCCGGTTTATTAATTTCCAGGCTTGAAAAATCGAATACCTCCCCGGCTATTTCACTCGCGATCTGCACAGGACTCTTGCCTGTACTATTGACGGCTACACCCAGGAAACGAAGTACCCCATTCCCCAGCATCCCCTTTTGACTGACTGCCTCCACCACAAGATTGGGCAGGGGAATGCCGTCGATGTCTGTTCCGTCAATTCCTACCAGCCGGCAAAGTGTCCTTTCCACGGCCACCGTAGTATAATTTTCAACAAATTGCTGTACCTGGGCGGCAATTTCACCGGCCATAGCTCTGGCTCCTTCAACTTTTTTATAATCAAGTCCTAATTTTGATTCTCTCATTTCTCTGTTTTTTTTACATATGTCTGTGCTGAGCGTATAAAAGATTCGTCCACACCCAGCAGGTGTGCTATATGCAAAGCCTCCATAGGTACTGAATCGCCTTTTTCCTCAATCAGGCTGTAATTCATATGTTCATTCATCATCAACGGATCCAGGCGTCCTTTTACCTGCTTGCTGTCAAAACCGCTGACGCGCAGTTTTCGGCACGACCGGCCCAGATCTCCGTAATGCGTACTTATCAAAGAAGTTGTCTGGTAGTGGTCCAGGAATTCAACCAGGGCACATAAAATGGCTGCTCCTTCCGACGGGTTTGTCGTTCTGGCCGGTTCATCTGCCAGTACAAGAACTTTGGCTCCTTCCCTTATCTTGGCCATTATACGGTCCAATTCAAGCATTTCGGCCGCGAACGATGACAATCCCCTGTATTGGTCCTGTTTGTCGCCTATGACCAGAAAAACGTCCTTTACGAGGGTAACTGACGCGTTGTTGGCAGGCACAAAGAAAGAAAACTGCGCAAGTACCTGTATCAGGGCCAGCGTTTTTAAAACCACTGTCTTGCCACTCATATTGGCACCTGTCAGTAGACAGGGACCGCTTCCCAGTGAAATGGATACAGGCTGAAACACTCTGTTGAGCGGTTTCAGGATATCGGCAATAACGGGATTGATCATGCCTTCTGCCTGAAGCACACAGGGGCCAGAATCCATGACTATCCTGGGTCTGACCATACCATAACGTTTGGCCAGTGCGGCTTTTGCAAACCAAATTTCCAGGTGTGCAATCCGGTCAAAATTATCCCGCAGCACGGACTGCATGAGGCTCAATTCAGAAGAAAGCCTCTGCCTGACAAGCAATTCTTCCTCCGTAATCCGGTCCCGCGCATCATTCCACTTGTCCGGTTCCTTTTCAGGATCGGTCGCATTTGCATGCTTTCTGGCTTCCGATAATGCCTGGCTGTAGGCATCGTGCATATAGAATGATACTGTTCCGCTCCCTACGGGATCCAGAAGGTCAAATGCCCTCTGAAGGGATTGCAGATTTTCATGGTCAAATCCGAGCGAGTCGCACAGCGTTATGAAATCCCGGCACAGGGCTGCGAAATACTTGATTTCAAAAAGTTCCACCTCGTCTAAAACCCGGTTCTCACGCAGGGCATCCAGTGTTCCCCTGATGTCGTGGACCTGAGTGAAAAGGTGACGCAGTTGCATGATGCCGTTCGCATACTTGTTGTCTTTCAGAAGCTCAAGGGCTTTTTGGATAATGTCGAAATTCGATTCCAGAACCTTTTGACTGGTGCAAAACAACTCCTGCATCAGGTAGCGGCGTACCCGGGAACCAGACAGTTCCATTTTACCGGCCAAATACTGAAGCCCTTCAATTCGTTCCGAATAACGAGCAAAAGTCATTGTTCCATTCTTTTAATATCGTAAACAGGCACCTCTATGGCCTGCTGTATTTTCTGTATAAGTTCCTCAGAATTAAGTCGGACTCCTTCAGGAGAAACGGGATTCACGCATACAGCCAGCAGGTTGGTCGTAAAAAGCTGAAAGATCCGGCCCCCCTTCCGGAGAAACGTATGAAACACACGCGGTTCTGAAAATATGCGGGTAAAGTCCCTGACATAAAGCTGCGTGTTGTACACATCCTTTTTTTCGCCCAATGCTTTAATAAGCAGGTTGCTCACAACTCCCGGAACATACAGCTTGTTTCCGCACTTTTCAAGAACCTGCCTGACCTGTTCGGGTAGCAGGGCCTGGCCCGCAATGGGTTCCGTCACATCGCCCTGCGGGGTAATGGCCCGAACTCCGTTGGTAATGTTTTCCAGTTTTTTCACAAGTTCCTCAGGTGCGCCGGGCAGGCATATCGTATCGTATATATAGCGGGTCCTTTCTACCAGTGTCTTCATATGGGGAGAATAGGCAGCTCCCGTAGCCAGGACCATTGAAGCTGTCACCACGGGTGAGGCCGGACTCAGCCGAGAAATGGCACCGTCTACCAAACAAACGTCCACCGGAAACCTTTTGGGTGTCATCCTTACCCATTCCTGCAGGGAGACAGTATCCGAAGGACCGGCCAGGATCATTTTTCCCCTTTCCAGCGCCCTGGCTGTTACCATCTTTCCCAGAACAGTTGTGTGCTCCCCTACATGGCATATCTCTGCTCCAAAACGCTTGTCCAGATAATAGGAGGCAGCTGTGGTAAAGTACATGCCCCTGTCCAGGAAAATTTCCGGCTTTGCAGTGTGCGTGACCTGGTCTGTTCTTTCTCCATCAACGCCTATTGATGTTACAGCCACTACTTTTTGCATTTCAAACAACCGCCTCATGACATACCTTAGACACTCTGTCTTTCCGGTATTTTTCCCCAAACCCACAACCGAAAGACTGCCGTAATGGATTATCTGATCTACAAAAGGCATTAAATCATTTCTTGAGATTTCGTTCTTTTCTTGCAAGATAATATGGTTCCAGAGATAACTGCTGTCCCTGGAGAATTCCCGAGACTCCTTCCAGACTCACCTTGTCGCTGCAATTTTTGCAATGGCATTCGTTATGGTAATCAGATGGTTCTGTGTATGTTGTTATGACTCCCTCGTAATTGCGCAGGATCATCCGGCCCGGTGCGTGGCTGATCATATAGGTGGGCATCACCGGAATCTTACCACCGCCTCCGGGTGCATCTACCACAAAGGTTGGTACCGCGTAACCAGAAGTATGTCCGCGAAGCCCTTCGATGATTTCGATCCCTTTTGAAACCGGGGTTCTGAAATGTTCCAGTCCCATGGATAAATCGCACTGGTAAATATAGTAAGGACGCACGCGCATGAGTACCAGCTTGTGAACCAGATCTTTCATGATGTGTACGCAATCGTTTACCCCGCGCAGCAATACGCTCTGATTCCCCACGGGTATGCCGGCATCTGCCATCATTTCACAGGCGGCCCTGGATGTAGCCGTCACCTCATTGGGATGATTGAAATGCGTATTGATCCATATGGGATGGTACTTACGGAGCATGGTCATAAGCTCCGGAGTAATCCGCTGAGGGCATACAACCGGAGTGCGTGTCCCAATGCGAATGATCTCGACATGGGGAATATCCCGCAGGCGGGCAATTATGGACTCAAGACGGGTATCGCTCATGGTCAGGGGGTCTCCGCCGGACAGGAGCACATCTCTTACCTGCGGGGTACGGGCAATATAATTGATGCATTCCTGAATCCTGTCACCAGTTGCTTCGTGATCCTTCTGGCCGGCAAAGCGGCGTCTTGTACAATGACGGCAATACATGGAACACTGGTCTGTGATCAGGAAAAGGACCCTGTCGGGATACCTGTGTGTCAGGCCGGGCACCGGAGAATCTTCATCTTCATGCAGCGGATCCAGCAGATCTGCCGGAGACCTGTATGTCTCCTTTTTTGTCGGGATGGCCTGTTTCCTTATGGGACAATCCGGATCATCAGGGTCTATCAGGCTCAGATAGTACGGTGTGATGGCCATGCGGAGCATTTTAAGGGACTCCTGTACGCCTTCTTCCTCTTCCGGAGTCAGGCTGATGTGTTTTCTCAACTGTTCCAGGTTAACTATGCGGTTGCGGATCTGCCACTTCCAATCATTCCATTCCTGATCCGCCACATGGGGAAACAACTGTTGCCTTCTTGATTCTTTCATGTACGTAAAATTTATGATGCATAAAGCTCTGTAAAGATCTTGCGGAGCTTTTCACTTTCCCTTAGCAATTGAAGGGTAATCTCTGCGTGACCCCGGGTATATCCGTTTCCTACGATCATGGTAACATCTGACCCTACTCCTTCAGCTCCAAGAGCCGCTTTGGTAAAACTGGTGGCCATGGAGAAAAAGTAAACCATCCCGGTGTCTTTGGTACAGAGAATGGAAGTCATCTCGGTATCGGGGATGTTCACATTATTGATGGTGATATCGCACAACTGTCCGTTGGTAAGTTCCTGGATCTTTTCCAGAACGGCAACCGGCTGAGTGGCATCGGCTGAAAAAACATGATCGCAGAAACCCAGCTCCTGCATACGACGGGTAGAACGTTCACTGTGGCAGAGCCCTATCACCTTACCGGTAACCCCAGCTCTTTTCTTTGCCTCATAGCTACAGAGCATACCCGACTTTCCTCCGGCACCTATGATAAGCACCGTGTTTCCGGGTTTTACTAGTTTGGCAGTCTGAGCAGGAGCTCCCGCCACGTCAAGTGCGGAAAGCGCCAGGGTCTCGGGCATGTCATCCGGTATCTTGGCATAAATACCACTCTCAAAAAGAATGGCTTTCCCATCAATGTCCACCTGGTCTATATCTGGCCTTATGTCTTTAATCTTGTCTATGCGCAGGGGTGTCAGGGATAGGGAAACCAAAGTGGCAATCTTGTCCCCCACTTTCAGATCAATTTTTCCTTCCAGCGCTTCTCCGATTTTCTCCACCACACCCAGCAACATCCCGCCCGATCCGGTGACCGGATTCCTGTGCTTACCCTGTTTGGCCACAATATCGAGCATTATCTGAGCTATTTTGGCCTTGTCGCCTCCAGCCTGCTCCTCTATCTGGGTAAAACTTGCCGAGTCTACGTTAAGTGTCATGACGTCTATCAGGATCTCGTTGTCATAAATCTCGTCCATATTGTTGTCCAGCTTGTTTGCCGGCTGAGGAAGGACACCTTTGGGCTCAATGACCCTGTGAAGGCCATATTTGTTTCCTTTTTTCATAGATATGATATGATATGATAAATAGTATGTTTCAGTTCATTTTCTTACAGACAGGCCGAGGATTTGACGCGCTTCAGCAGGGTTTGCGATATCCCGTCCCAGTTCCCGGGCCAGGCGCACCACTTTGGCTACCAGCTCTCCGTTTGATTTGGCCAGAACCCCTTTTGACAGGTACACGTTGTCTTCAAATCCCACCCTGACATGGCCTCCGTCAATAATGGCAGCAGCGGCCAGCTGTGCTTCATAACGGCCAAGGCCGGCTGCTGTGTAGGTGGCATCCGGGGGGATACTCCCGCGCAGGAATACAAAATCCCTGAGGGAACCGCCAATTCCGCCGTTGACACCCATGACAAAGTCAAAATGCATGGGACTGAGGATGTATCCCTTTTTGTGAAGACGCAGGGCCATTTCTATCATGCTTTTGTCAAAGACTTCCAGCTCGGGTTTGATGCCCCGTTCTATCATACGCTGCCCGAAATATTTGATGGTGTTTTCTGAATTTTCAAAAATTTCATCCCCGCCGAAATTGAGCGTTCCGCAATCCAGGGTTGCCATTTCGGGATTCAGTTCCGTAGGCTGCAGCCTTTCATCATTGGTCATGCCCACAGCTCCTCCCGTAGAAGGCTGAATGATGATCCCCGGGCATGCCTTGGCAATCGCATCCATCACCAAACGAAAACGCTCCTTGTCCTGCGTGGGCGTCCCGTCATCGTAACGGACGTGCAAGTGGATGATGCTCGCACCGGCCTGGTAGGCCGATAGGGCTTCCCGGACACATTCCTCCACAGTATAAGGCACGGCGGGGTTGTGTTCCTTCAGTACTTCGGCGCCACATATTGCAGCGGTTATGATCAATTTATCCATAATTGGTATAGTTTGTGCTAAATATAACTTTTCAGTTGGGCGAATGATTCCTCTACCATAGCGGCCGCATAGGTAATATCCTCATCTGTATGACGGTAAGCTATGTATCCGTGGTGGTAAGGCTGCAGGAACACACCCCTTCTGATAAGCTCTGTATAGAAGCCCGTACGGAGCTTTTTGTACTGGTTGTCAGCGTCCCTTTTGAATGTGATAAAGGGCATCAGGGGTATCCCCGACACTTCTACCTCATACGGTACGTTTTTGACTATCTGGTTCAGCCGTTTCCCAAAAAGTTCTCCCTTTTCCCTTACCTTATCCAGAATATGATCCCTCTCCAGAATCTCAATGGTTTTGAGTGCAGCTACTTGTTCCAGGCTGTTGGGAAAGAAGGTGGACGAAAGAAACACCTTGTCTGCCAGTACTTTCATGAATTTTTCCTTTCCCACTACGGCTCCAATTGGATATCCGTTGGCCATGGCCTTGCCAAAGACAGAAAGATCGGGGGTGACACCAAACAATTTCTGGGCACCTCCCAGATCATAGCGGAAGCCGCTTCGGATTTCGTCAAAAACAAGGACGGTTCCGTATTTGTCGGCCAGCGCTCGTACGCCCTCCAGGAAACCTGGTTTTGGCATCTGAACCTTCTCGGCCAAAGGATGTCCCACCGGTGTTATGATGATGGCGGCAGTGTCGTCTCCATGCTGTTTCATCAGATCTTCCAGCTCGTCCAGTTCGTTGTAATGGAATTCATAGACATCTTCCCATAGTTTCCTTGGAATCCCGCCCTTGACTTCCACGCACCAGTCATGCCAGCCGTGGTAACCGCAGCGGATAACCTTTGTCCTTTCAGTACTGGCCCTTGCCACCCTGATGGCCACCGATGTGGCATCAGATCCGGTTTTGACAAAAGAAGCCATCTCGGCCGAGGGAATCAGTTCAATGAGTTTTTCTGCCAGTTGGTTCTGTATGGGTTGTGTCAAGGAAAAACAGAAACCTTTGTTCCGCATCTGTTCTATCACAGCATTGTCAATTTCTTCTTCACGGTGTCCGATAATAATGGGCCCATAGGCACAAAGCATGTCTATGTACTCATTGCCATCAACGTCGGTAACCCTGCCTCCTTTGGCGTGGTCGAAATAGATCGGATATTCTCCGGGAACGAAATTGTAAGGACGGCGGATTCCGGCAATGGCGCCGGGAATGATCTTCAGTGCTTCCTGATACATATGATCGGAAATTTCCAGTTTCAGCTTCTTTGACATAACGATTTGATTTTAATATTAATAGATCTGATTATTATTTAACAATATAATCCACAAAGATGGACTGAGTATGCACGTGTTCAGGCAGAATCTCTCCCGTTTTCACCAGTTCTTTTACTTCTGCAATGACAAGATCGGCAGCCATGGCCATCATAACATTGAAATTGCGTGTATTGCCCCTGTAAAACAGATTGCCCTCTTCATCGGCTACACTCGCTCCAACAAGGGCGACATCGGCTCTGAGAGGCTTTTCCAGCAGGTAATCCTTCCCATCTACACAGATCACTTTCTTTCCCTCTTGTATAACAGTGCCAAGACCTGTAGGGGTCAGTATGCCACCCAGCCCGGCACCTGCACAGCGAATCTGTTCAATGAGTGTACCCTGAGGAACAAAGGTGATTTTCAGTTCACCGGCATGGTACTGATCTCCGGTATGGGGATTGGTCCCTATATGGCTGGTAATGACACTGGATACCCTGCGGGCAACGATCAGTTTGCCAGAACCCTTATCGGGAAAGCCTGTATCGTTGCAAATGATGGTAAGGTCTTTAACGTCTGTTTTCAGGATTTCGTCCAGTATGCGATTAGGGCTCCCTACACCCAGGAAACCGCCAACCATGATGGTCATGCCTGATTTAATGTGAGAAACTGCTTCCTGTAATGATATTAGTTTGCTCATAAAGGCTTTATTTGTTTAGAATTAATCTGCAAATATAGCTATATATAACGGAATTCTTGACAAAAAGTCTTATTTTTGCATACTAAAACCCCCTTTAAAATGACCATAACAGCGGAAAACATTCTCCTTATTGGATCCGTATTGCTGTTCTTTAGTTTACTGGCAGGCAAGACTGGATACAAATTCGGAGTTCCCACCCTTTTGCTTTTCCTGGTGGTGGGTATGGTTTTTGGTAGCGAGGGCCTGGGGTTGCAGTTTTCCAACCCGAAAATTGCACAGTTTATTGGTGTGGTGGCCTTGAGTATCATACTGTTTTCGGGAGGTATGGATACAAAATACGAAGAGATAAAACCCATAGCCCCCCAGGGAGTCATTCTGGCCACCCTGGGTGTGTTGCTTACAGCTATTCTTACCAGTGCTTTCATATACGCGCTTTCACTGCTCATTCCCGGATTTGATCTGCCCCTCCCTGTATGCCTGCTCCTGGGAAGTATCATGTCCTCTACCGATTCCGCCTCGGTTTTTGCCATACTCCGGTCAAAAGGGCTGAAACTAAAACACAACCTGCGACCGTTGCTGGAACTGGAAAGCGGGAGCAACGACCCCATGGCCTACATGCTTACCATAACCATGATCCAAATAATCATGACCACGGACAATCTCAGGATCTGGCAAGTGGCCCTGATGTTCTTATACCAGATGATCACAGGCGGTCTTGCCGGATTTCTGCTAGGAAAACTGTGCGCATACCTGATGAAAAAATCTAACATCGGGAACGATTCCCTTTACCCGATCCTGATACTGGCTTTCTGTTTTTTTATTTTTTCCTTTACAGACCTCATAAAAGGCAATGGATTCCTGGCTGTTTACATTGGAGGACTTGTGATAGGTAATTCCCGCTTTATCCACAAAAGAACCGTCAAGAACTTTTTTGACGGGCTTTCATGGCTCTCACAGATCATCATGTTCCTGGCCCTGGGCCTTCTGGTCAATCCTTCCGAACTCTGGCCCATAGCAGGTATCGGACTGCTGATAGGGATATTTATGATAGTCCTGGCACGGCCTGTGTCGGTTTTGATATCACTCATGCCGTTTCGCATGATGACACTACAGTCCCGGATCTTTACAAGCTGGGTGGGCCTGAGAGGTGCAGTGCCCATTATTTTTGCAACGTACCCCCTGGTAAGTAAAGTTGCCCAGGCAAACATTCTTTTTAACATTGTCTTTTTTATTACCATCCTTTCACTCCTGTTCCAGGGAACTTCCATACCATGGGTAGCCAGAAAACTGCACGTTTCCATCCCTCAGAAAAAAACAGCCCGGTCTGAGTTCGAAATGGAGTTTTCAGAAGACATCAAATCTGCCATGAGCGAGGTGATCGTAACCCAGGAGAGCCTGCGTTTCGGGAACAGGATGATGGAGATCCCGCTGCCCGATAAAACGCTCGTGGTAATGGTCAAAAGGGGTGATTCTTTTTTTATCCCCAGAGGCGGAACAGAGATTCAGATCGGGGATAAATTACTCATTATTTCAGATGACGAGAAGGCTTTAAGGGAAACTTACAAAAACCTTGGTATGGATTCGGATATCTAAAATATATAACATTTTTGTTATATAATATAACATACTTGTTATATTCATTTATATTTACCTGATATTCTTTGAGTTTGAATTAAACAACACGCTGGAGTCCCCATAACTCAGAAAACGATAGCTTTCCTCCAGTGCGTGGTCATAGATCAACCTCCAGTCCTCCCCTGTCAGGGCTGCTACCAGCAGTAGCAAAGTTGAGTTTGGCTGGTGGTAATTTGTGATCAGAATATCTGTGGTCAGGAACCTGTAGGAAGGCGCTATGATGATCTGGGTGGAGGCATCCAGAACAGGTGTTTTTTCCCTGTCCATATAAGCGCACAAATGCTCCAGGGAGGTCTTGTAGAAAATCCCGGACGGGGTAACGTAGGGTTCCCACTGGCCCACCATGGAAGGAACCCTTCCCCCTGCCGCCTGCAAGCCCAGGTAGTAAAGGCTTTCCAGGCAACGGCAGGAAGTGGTCCCCACAGACACCACAGGGCCCCTGTGTGATATCAACTGTTGCAGAAACTCCCGGGATACGCTGAATGGTTCACTGTGCATAATGTGATCGCGAATGTATTGGGTTTTTACCGGCCTGAAAGTGCCTGCCCCTACATGTAAAGTCAGTTCGCTAATCCCGATACCCCTTTTCCGGAGGTCATCAAGTACTTTTTGAGAAAAATGCAGCCCCGCAGTAGGAGCGGCAACTGATCCCCTCTTGCGGGCATATATTGTTTGGTACCGCTCCAGGTCACTATCTTCCGACTCCCTTTTAAGGTAAGGGGGAATAGGAACCCTGCCCGAAGCCTCCAGAATAGCGGAAAACGGCAGGTTGGCAGTCCAGCTGAAACGGACCAGGAACCTGTCAGCCTCCTGACCTATCAGGCTTGCCGATAGACCCAGGCTCGTAAGCTTAGGGTCATTATGCGGATTATATAGGGGCAAGTGACCAGTTTTCCATTTTTTTGCGTTTCCTACAGCACAATACCATGTTGAAGAAGTATGCTGGGAAAATGCCAGTATGTATTCTTTGGGAGAGGCCGGTTCAAGACAAAAGACTTCTATCAGCGCTCCGGTTTCCTTACGGAAGAACAATCTTGCTGGAACAACCTTAGTGTTATTGAATACAAGCAGGCTGTCCCGTGGCAGAAGGGACGGCAAATCCTGAAAAACATGATCAGACACCTTGCCGTCACGGTAACATAATAATTTTGAATCGTGTCGGACAGCAAGCGGATACTTTGCTATTTTTTGTTCCGGCAGGTCATAGGTATAATCACCTATGCGAACGCCCGGAATCGGAAAATGAAATACTGTCATAAACGTCATCAAAGGTATTGTAATTTAAGCAACTTTTTCACCTAAAGTTTTACTTTAATAGCTGATTTACATTTGTAACTTACATTTGTGCCTAATTGTTTTACATATGGAACGTTTTCTCCTGGTATTTTGTCGTTGTTATATATTTAGAAATTTTGAGCTGCTTATAAATATAAATATTAAAAATAAATAGTTATAAACATCTTATAACCTGTGTTTTATAAATTTTATTTACATCTTTACTTAAACAGTATTCCGGTTTTTTTCTGCCTTTTTAAAAATTTTATCGTAGAAACGTAATTAATGTAATGTTATTAAATTATTATCCAGTTATATATATTGTTTATATGAAGTGTTAATAGAATACATGAAAATTATTTAGAATTCATACAAAAGAAATTGATTATTAGTGTTTTGTAATGTTTAAGCTAGAATATTTGTTTACAAATGTATTAGTTATATAATTTACATATGTAAACTAATTTTATATTACATTTGTAAAAATATTGTTTACAATTATGAGAACGCGTTTGCAACAATTTTTAATGGCAGAAAACATCTCTCCTTCTCGTTTTGCAGATCAGATCGGGATCCAGCGCTCAGGTTTATCTCATATATTGGCCGGAAGAAATAAACCCGGTTTTGACTTTATCGAAAAGATGCTTCTTACCTACCCGTCTCTTAATGCCGAATGGCTCATCACCGGAAAAGGCAAGATGTATAAAGAAATCCAGGAAAAAACTCAGGAAATGCTTCCTGAAGAACCAATATTTTCAGATAATAATAATTCATCTGTTGACACTTACAGTGGATTACCTGAAGTAGAACATAAATTAAATAAAGTATTGCTCTTTTATTCTGATAATACCTTTACAGAATACATCCCCGATAACGCCTCCTGATACTGATTGCCTGTTTCAATTAATCCTGTATATTTGTTCATTAAACATGAAGTCAAATGTATCGTATCATCAGGCCCCTTATGTTTCTTTTTCCTCCCGAAACTGCCCATAAGCTGGTATTCATGGCTTTGGCTATAATGAAACACATCCCCTTTGGAACGAGTGTTTTACGGATGCTTTTTTCCTATAAATCCTCTTCAATGCAAAAACAGGTGATGGGCATAGATTTCCCAAATCCCGTGGGACTCGCTGCCGGGTTGGATAAAAATGCAGAGGTTTATAATCAGATGGGTGCTTTGGGTTTTGGTTTTGTAGAGATCGGATCTGTCACACTGGCTCCCCAGGAAGGGAATCCAAAACCCAGAAGTTTTCGTCTGGTAAAGGACAAAGCTTTAATCAACAGGATGGGGATCAATAACTCAGGGGTGAATCAAATTGTACGCAATATTCAGCGATATAAACCCCATGTGATCATAGGCGGCAATATCTCAAAAAACACTAACACCCCCAATAATCTGGCATACAAGGATTTTGAAAAGGCTTTTGCCCAAATGTACGATTATGTGGATTATTTTGTCATTAATGTAAGCTGCCCTAATGTGAAAGACCTGCGCAGCCTCCAGACCGTTGACAATCTGACCGTGATTATCAGGCATTTGACAGAAATCCGCAGGTATTGCGATGTTTACCGCCCTATTTTGCTAAAGGTGTCTCCCGATCTTTCCACTGATATGCTGGACCAGGTGATTGAATTGATCATGTTGTCGGGTCTGGATGGCGTAGTAGCCTGCAATACAACCGTATCCAGGGAAGGATTGGTTACTGCCAGGGAGAAGCTGGACACCATAGGGGAAGGAGGCCTAAGCGGCGCCCCGCTTAAAGAAAAAGTGCTTTCTGTTATCCGTTACATACATGAAAAAACTCAGGGCAACCTGCCCATTATTGGAGTGGGTGGGATCATGACTCCGCGTGACGCCAAAGACATGCTGGATGCCGGGGCATCGCTTGTTCAGGTTTATACCGGGTTTATTTACGAAGGTCCATGCTTTGCACGTAAAATACTGAAATACATCAGCTAGTAGAAATTACTTAATTTTTTACTTTATGATAAAAAAATGGTTTCTGGTACTGTTCTCATTACTGGGATCAGTACTGCTTCTGGTATCATGCAACATTAGACAGGATAATGCAATCACAGAGATTGATGAGCTCTTAACCCGGGTGTGGCCTTTGGATGAACCAGGCGGGGTTGTGCTGGTATTACATAAAGACAAGGTTGTATTCAGCAAAGGTTATGGGCTGGCCACCATCAATCCTGAGACACCTGCCACACCTGCAACCAATTTTTGCATAGCTTCGGTTTCCAAACAGTTCGCTTCCATTGCAACCCTCAGGCTGGCGCAGGAAGGCAGGTTATCGCTGGAGGATCCGGTTTCAAAATATTTTCCACAATTCCAGGCGCCTTTTTTCCAGGACATAACCCTGGCCCATCTGCTTTCCCATACATCCGGGATCCCGGATGTCAGGCCACGCACAGATAGCCTTTATGTATACCACTCCACCGATGTGGAATCTTATTCCTATCTGGATACCCTGTCTTTTTTAAATTTCCTGCCCGGGTCTTCCTATCAATACATGAACCCGACGTACCAGCTGCTTTATACGGTTATTGAAAAGGCCTCGGGGATACCCTTTGAGGATTACATGAAGAACGAATTGTTCCAGCCTGCGGGCATGTCAAACACGTTGTATTTTGAATCCGGCAGGGATATCCCCTCTATGGCCCATGGATATCTTTTCAACAGTGATACAGGCATTTGGGAAGAATATGATTACGGTGAGGCATCTTTTTTTGCTTCCAAGGCAGACGGAGCGCTCTATACATCTGCAGAAGAATTTGTTCTCTGGGAATATGCCTTGAGAAACAATACAATTCTGGGCCAGGAAATGACCGGTAAAGCCCATACTTCGCATATTTGGACCGATATCCCCGATACCGGTTATGGTTACGGATGGTTCATTTCCCAAATTAACGGAGCCCCGAAGATCTACCATACCGGAGATAACGGGGGCTTTAAAATCTATGCCGGCAGATACCCGCAAACAGAAACCCTGCTCTTGATATTCTCTACCCGTGATTTTGAGCGGGAAGATACAGTGGAAAAAATGGAACGCATCCTGGGAGAAGCCGGTTGGCTATAATAGCCGCAGAAAATTGCCCCCCATGATCTTTTCTATGTCTGTATAGGAATAACCTCTGGAATATAATTCTTCTGTAATAACCGGAAGAAGTGAAACGTCCTCCAGGCCTGCGGGACAGACTTCTATCCCGTCAAAGTCGGAACCAATGCCCACATGATCCGGACCTACCATGGACACTACATGATCAATATGGTCAACTACCCTTTTATAGGAAGGCCTTGGAAGTGCAAATAGGGCTTTTTTTGCCTCCTGCATGCGTTTTTCGTTCTCTGCGGGATTATCCCTGTATGCCTCCTCGGCTTCTTCGTAGGCGTCAAGTAATGGGGCAACAGCCAGGGAAAAGGCTTTGTCAAGGAAAGGGGGATTGAAGTTGATCTGGATTACTCCACCCTGTGCTGCAAGATCTTTAATCATCTGATCTGTAAGATTTCTGGGCACGTCACATAAAGCTCTGCAACAAGAGTGTGTAGAAACAACGGGACGTGTGGAATACTTAAGCACATCATAAAAAGCCTCATCCGAAATATGCGCCACATCCACCAGGATCCCAAGGCGGTTCATCTCGGCAATCAATTCACGGCCAAAAGGACTAACCCCGTACCAGCGTTTTTCTTTGGTGGCACAACTGTCACAGACCTCGTTGTTACCCGCATGTGTCAAAGTGATATAGCGGACTCCCATCTTATAGAACAGGCGGAGCAGGGAAAGATCCTTGTGAATGGGACCGGCGTTCTCCATACCCAGGAATATGGCAATCCTGCCCTGCCTTTTCAATTCCCTGGCCGTAAGGGCATCCGTCGCCAAAGCCGCTTTATCGGGATAACGATCCAGCATATCGTACACAGATGCAAGCGCTTCAAGTGCCTTGTAGGTGCATTGGTAAGGCTCCCACTTATTGGAAACATAGATGGCAAAGAAGGAAGCGTCTACGCCTCCTTCTTTCATTCTTACCAGATCCACGTGACCTGTTCCGGTCCTCTGGCCTATATCCAGACCATACCTGCTGAGCATAATGGGTGTGTCACAATGTGAATCAAGAACCAGGATTTTCTGGTGGATCTCTTTGGCTGTCATATCAATTACTTAATAAGATGTCATCTGGGCTGCACCGCTGGTGTTCACGTTCCGAAGGGTTACATTCCTGTTGTAACGCAGTTTTGCGGCTCCCGAAACCTCTGGTTCCAAGGAACCCAAAACCTTTACTTGTGCTTTACCTACTCCGCTTACTATGGCTTTCATAACTTCCACCTCAAATTCCTGTCCCTCGAAAGCAGAGGTGCCGCTGATATCAATGGAAGAACGAATGGCTTTCCCCTGGATTACCGCATTCCCGTTTCCACTGATTTCAATATCGGCAAAGGTAATGGTTTTCCCAACCAATCCGAAAAATCCTTTGGACGCACCGCTGATCTCCAGATCTAACTGTTCTGTCACCCCATACATTTGAATATCAGATACTCCCGACAACTCTACCTGCAGATCGTTGCATTCTATCTGTTTGATTTCTGCGAAGGTAACTCCAGAGAGCTCAATATTCATGCTGTTGGTAACAAAAGGGTCCCTGACGTACAGTTTAGTAACGCCGCTCATCCCAATGCTTCTTAGTTCGGGCATTGTCAGGGTGCATTCAATTTCCAGGTTCTTGTACCTGCGTTGGACAGATTTGGGAATACCTCCGTCCACAATGCCTATGTAAAGGACGCCCTTACGGACTTCAATATCCAGGTAATCAAAGACCTCGTTGTATGTTAGAACCGAAACGGAATGAGAAGGGCTTTTTTCTATCGTGACTTTAACTACGCCCGATATTTCCACCCCTGAAAAGGGTTCCACCTTGAAATTTCTTTTTTCAACAGACTCTTTCTGTGCCAGTGCCACTGTACAGAAAAGTGTCATAAAGATTATTGTAACTATCTTTTTCATAACATTTTAAACTAATTACTTTTTGTAACACTATATATCAATAAGTGTTGATTGAAGAGGCCCCGCTGGATACGGATCTGGTAAATTCAGGCTTCCCCTCAATGTGAACACTCGATGCGCCTGATGCAGAAACACCTATCTTTTTTGTAACGTTTAATTGTGCGGAAGAGGCCCCGGAACATCTGATATCCATATCTTCTGTGGCGAAATCCCGGGCTTTGACATGACTTGCTCCCGAAACCGTAAAACTGGCACTGGTGGAACTTCCGTTCATAACAACGGTAGAAGCGCCCGATGCCTTAAGTTCAATGTACTCTGTCTGCTGATTGTAACGCAAAATGGAAGCGCCATTTACGTAGGCTTTTGTTTTTGTGGCCAATCCGCTGATCTCTAGTTCAGATGCCCCGTTTATGTCAAGATTGGCTGCATGTGTCATTATCGCGATTTCGGCTCTGGAGGCACCTGTCATTTTTGCCATGAAATTGGAAGGTGAAAATTTGTCGCGCGTAACAAGAGTTGCCGAATTGGATAACTCAAAGCCTTCCAGATCGGGCATGGTGACACGGGCTTTGATTTTCTGCCTGTTCCCCAGGACGTTCTTAGCCGTACGCCACCACTCTTTTGTTACCCCAAGATGAAGTGTGTTGCCTGTAACATTTACCTGAATGTCCTGGGCAAGATCTTCGGGAATTTCCAGTTTCACAGAGTGTGTCCTGCCCTTGAAAACCTCTATCTCATAAATGAAAGAGGCATTTATAGCGTTGAATTGTTCCGGCCGGTAATCTCTTTTTACTGTGTTTTGTCCCAAAAGGATGGTCCATGACACGAGGGCCACTGTGATTAATGCGATTCTTTTCATGATTTTTTACGTTTGATTTGTCAATGAAGCAATCCTTATCATTCCTTCATATAACTGTTTATAATATTCTTTATTTAAGCGTTCTGCTTCTTTACCCGATATTCCCTCGGGAAGCATATCGGAGAATTCATGGGCAGAAGCGGGCATGAGGGATTCCATATTCATAAGTATCTCCTGTCGTTTGTATTCCGGTAGGTTTCTGGAATCAAATTCTATCTGACTTGATATTTTCCGGATTTGGTTATAATAACAGGTGTGAGCACCGTCTGCGCACGGATCGGCAAGCAAACCTGCCAGAGGATCCTCTTTGAGAAAGCGTATTCCTATTGTGAGCACCACTAAAAGTAACGCTGCTGCAGAAACGTATATCAACTGTTTAACTAAGTGGCGATTTCTTTTCAAACCGCTTTTTGCGAGTCGTTCTTCAAACCTTGTTTGGTGCCCCTGCGGCGGGGCCTCCGCTTCAAAAAGCTCCCTGTTGTCCTGAATGTAAGACCTTAAATTATCCATATCTTGTTTATTGCTGACTGTAATTTTTTCCGGCCGCGGCTGTACTGGCTTCGGACCGAAACAGGCTGCAGTCCTGTTATCTCGGCAATTTCCTCAAAATCATACCCTTCAAATAGGTATAAGCTTAAAATGGTGCGGTAACCCGATGGCAGTGCATCCAGTTGTTCTCTGATGGTCCGCACAAGGGTTTCCCGTTCGCTTTCTTCCACGGGTAACGGGAACAAATCCGGATCCTGATTGGCAGCAGTACCCTGCAGCTCCTTGCTGTCAATTGTTTCTGCCTCTCTGAAGCATTGAAAATCCAAAGAACGAAGGCGGTCGATGGCACCCCTGACGGCAACCCTGCGCAACCAGGCATAGCAGGCTTTGTTGTTGATAAAACGCATTTTACCCCCGGTAAACAATTTGACAAAGGCATCCTGCATGCATTCCTCAGCATCCATGGGCGAGCGTAGAATACGCAAACACACGTGGTAAATTGGCTTGTGGTATTCCCTGTAAAGGGCTGTTTGGTTCATATTTGTCCGCTAAAGGGTGCCTTCACCTATACAAACGGAACTTCCAGGATTTTGTTGCACCTGTTTATTATGAATTATAAAATCTGCGATCATAAGATCCACAACCTTCCCGTAACTGGCTACTCCTTCGGGTTGCGCATTGGCTTTGAGGTAAGCATCGTTGACTTTTTGAGACATCACTCCAAAAGAAGAACGAAATTGTTCCCAGTACTCATATTCCTCTTGCAAGTCGTACAGAACCCGGGGAGAAAGGCTTTCCAGCAAGGCAGGATACTCTTGCGGCACTGCGCTATGGATGGCATTCAGTATATAATTCAGGGAATGCAGAAGGCAGGAATACTTCAGATCCCCGTTGCCGGTATGGCGTGCCACCAGATAAGCCAGAAAATTTGCTTCATTCTCCCGCATGAAACCACGTACATGAGCCTGCTCATGGGCCATTATTGCCGGCAAGCGGAAGACCGGTACATCTTTGTTCACATTGGCCTCGAGCGTCCAGGGAAAGAAAAATCCGCTCATATAGGCATAGGACATGCCTCTGGATGCCAGAATGGTCTTGGTTGCCGGATACCTGCCGCCTGTCCTGAGTCCGGTGGTAACAGCCAGTGAATCATAGGCCAGGGCAATGTCTTTTTTATAACGGTCAAAAGTGTGATCGGGGATCATATCGCCCTGAGGGGTACGACGGGTATAAGAGGCGGCCAGGTTGACTTCCCGCACCAGTGCACCGGCCATATTGGTCAGATCTGACGTTGTTACTTGTAGTTGCGGATAAGCCAGGCGGTCTTCAAGGAAGAGGCGGTGGTAATGAAGCCCGCAGGTGAGCATATAGGCCGAGATCACCCAAAGGAGGAAAGAAGCTGTAGCAATCAGGTTTTTTTTCCAGATCACCTTCACCTGTGAAAGCGGCTTGACAAACATAATTACAATTCCACGAACCAGGTAAAAAAGCAGGAAAAAGACCAGAAGGTAAAGTAAAACCTCGGCAAGAGAAAATGGAATGAGCGCAACAAGAGTTGAAACACCTTGTGCTATAAGTATATACAAAAAACTGGAATAGACTGTGTCCATGAATGAAGGGAACAGCCTGAACAGGATCAGAAGCACCACAGACAAGGCCAGCACGAGCAATGGTATGCGCAGTTTCATATAGACAAAGTTATTATATTTGTCCTTTCATTAGACCTATACCATGAGAAAACGGATCATTCTGACGGCTGCCATTGTATTATCGTTTGTTGTTGGCACCAATGCACAAACCATTGCCTTTCCCCCCTTGTTTGACAGCACTACTGCGGCACAGCTAACCGACTCGCTCAGAACAATACTCTCTGACGGGGTAATGCGCATTTCAGGGATAAGGATCCGGAATATTGAACTGGATGACAGGCACCAGCTCATCACTTTAGACTTTGGAGCCGGAATGGCTGAATATCCCATCCGCAAGGATAATGCAGAACAGGTTTTCCAAGCCATACGCCATTTCATGCCTTCAAGGTACAACCATTACAATCTCACGATCAGGACAGACAACAAAGAACTGGAAGAGCTCATACCCGCCTATTACGACCCAACCCGGAAATCCTATGACAAAAAGGCGTTGGAAAATAACATGAAGGAATACCAAAGTGCCTTTGAGATAGACAGGAAAGCTCCTGCCAGAATTCTTCCAAAAAAAGGAACTCCCCGGGAAATAGCTTTACAGAAAAAATTGGAAAACAGGCAGGCATCTATCAACCTGGCAAAGCTGGAAGCCCAGTCGCGGATGAAAAAAAATACAAGAAAACGCGACAGGCACCAATGGCCCGACCTGGGCCCGACTCCCCTTGTGTGGCGGGAAAACCGTCCGTTTGAGATAACCAATGGATTGCAGAACAGACATATTGCACTTTGGCACAGTCATGGATTGTATTATGACCAGAAGCTTGCCCGTTGGGAATGGCAACGGCCCAGGCTCTTCCAGACTGTAGAAGACCTCTATACCATGTCTTATGTACTCCCCTTCCTGACTCCTATGCTGGAAAACGCCGGGGCCGTGGTATTGCTGCCGCGGGAACGGGACACGCAGGTCCATGAAGTCATAGTGGATAACGATAATCCTGAAAGCGGCTACAGCGAACAGGCAGGAACATATATGTGGCGTACAGACGAAGAGGACAATCATGGTTTTGCCCATAAAAAGGAGGTATACACCCATTTTGAAAATCCTTTCCGTATGGGGACCTACCGCAGGATCGTGACACACAACCCGGAATTGAACAAGAAAGTTGTGATGCACCCTTCTTCTGCTGAATGGGTTCCAAATATTCCCCAATCAGGCCAATACGCCGTTTACGTATCCTATGCAAGCCTTCCGGTCAGTGCACGCGATGCCCGTTACACGGTTCACCACAAGGGAGGCAGAGAGGTATTCCGGGTGAACCAGCAGATGGGGGGCGGAACCTGGATCTATCTGGGTACTTTTACTTTTGATAAGGGCCGGAACCTCTCAGGCCGTGTAACCCTGACAAACCAAAGCGGTGAGGTCAACGCAATAATTACTGCAGATGCTGTAAAATTTGGCGGGGGCATGGGCAATATCGGACGCTTTATACAGGATACCGCCATTCTGGCTACCTACGGAAATATAGAAATTCCTCCCCAGGTGAGCAACTACCCCCGGTTTACCGAAGGGGCCCGTTACTGGCTGCAATGGGCGGGTTTTGCCGATTCAGTGTATACTTATTACGAAGGAGAGCATGACTATATTGATGATTACTCCTCCCGTGGGCGCTGGGTGAACACCCTGGCAGGCGGATCGGAAAAGCACCCGGATAACCCGGGACTAAATATTCCTGTGGATCTTTCCCTGGCTTTTCATACCGATGCCGGTGTAACCAGGAATGACAGCATTATCGGGACCCTGGCCATATATACCCGGGACAGCGATGGAACCGAGTTGTTACCAACGGGTCACAGCCGCCTCACTTCCAGGGATTATACAGACCTGGTACAGACTCAGATAGTCAATGACCTGCGTGCCCTTTGGAATCCCGACTGGACAAGACGCGGTATCTGGAATCGTTCTTATTCGGAAAGCCGTTCGGCCCAGGTGCCGGCAATGCTTCTGGAGCTGCTATCCCACCAGAATTTTGCCGATATGCGTTACGGGCTCGATCCCCTGTTCCGCTTTACTGTCAGCCGCGCCATATACAAGGGAATGTTACGTTATCTGAGCAGTACCCTGGGTTTTGAGTATATTGTTCAACCCCTTCCCGTCCAGAGCATTGCCGTTGGTTTTTCAGAAAACGGACAGGCCCTGCTGACATGGAAACCCACATACGACGGGCTTGAACCAACTGCCTTACCGCAAGGGTATGTTGTCTACACCCGTACAGGAGATGAAAGCCTGCCATTTGACGGGGGGGTGTTTTATCCCGGGAACGTGGCGGAAATCCCCATCCGTGAAGGAACACATTACAGTTTCCGTGTCACGGCCATTAACCGGGGCGGAGAAAGTTTCCCCTCTGAAACGGTTAGCCTTTACAAGGTCCCTGCAGGTGAAGAAAAAGGAACTGTACTGATTGTCAATGGATTTACACGCGTTTCGGCACCAGACAGTTTTGCCTCGGAAGATACCCTGTTTGCCGGTTTTGTAGACCAGTCAGACTACGGTGTCCCTTATCTGAGGGACATCTCCTATATTGGTTCACAGTATGAATTCCGGCGCAAAAACGGATGGGCAGATGACGATGCGCCCGGTTTCGGAGCAAGTAATGCCGATTGGGAAACCAAAGTCATCCCAGGCAACACCTTTGACTATCCCTTGATCCACGGCAAGTCATTTGCCCGGGAAGGATACAGTTATGTGTCATCTGACCTGCAAGCGTTTATTGATGTAGATTCAGGGATTGATCCCCGGGATTTCTTCGCTGTCGATCTGATCCTGGGTAAACAAAAACAGGTGCGGCGCGGAGGCACAGCCTATGGCATGCCTGAATTCAAAGCCTTCCCGGAAGCCCTGCAGATCAGGCTGACTCAATATGCCAGCCAGGGAGGAAACATGATCATAAGCGGTGCCTATGTAGCGTCCGACCTCTGGGAACCATCGGGCATAGACACCCTTGCCCGGCATTTTGCCCGGGAAACACTCAATATCCGTTTCCGCAGCAATCATGCATCAAAAACAGGAGAAGTCATGGTTGCTCCCTCCCCGTATACAGCCTTTTATAAAGGTGAAGACTTGGGAGAGACGGCCTATTCTTTCCGTACCGGCCTGAACCTAACCGTGTATCCCGTCGAATCTCCCGACGCACTGGAACCTGCAGGCCCTGAAGCCTATACCATATTCCGTTACAGGGATAACCGGCTGAGTGCAGGGGTTGCCTACCGGGGAAATTACCGTGTTGTTACCCTGGGATTCCCCCTGGAAACACTTGAGACAGAAGAGCAGCAGGCCCGGCTGGTAAAAGAGTGCCTTGATTTTTTCAAAACTGACAAATAGTCATTATTCCTGTCATTGGAACGGTTTTTGACTCATAGCCCGTCATAATCTTCAACAACAGGACAATTATGAAAAATAAAGGAACGATTGGGGTTACATCCCAGGACATTTTTCCGGTTATTAAAAAATTTCTCTATTCAGATCACGAGATCTTTCTCAGGGAACTGATTTCCAACGCCGTGGATGCCACTCAGAAATTAAAGGCACTGGCAGCAAAAGGCGATTTCAAAGGCGAGACAGGAGACCTGACCATCAGGGTAAGTTCCGATACGGGCAAACAGACCATCACTGTGTCGGACCGGGGTATCGGCATGACAGAAGAGGAAGTGGATAAATACATCAATCAGATTGCCTTTTCCAGTGCAGGTGAATTCCTGGAAAAGTACAAGGATCAGGAAAACAACATCATAGGACATTTTGGGTTGGGTTTTTATTCCAGCTTTATGGTAGCCAAAAAGGTGGAGATCATTACAAAAAGCTGGCAGGAAGGAGCACAGGCCGTCAGGTGGGTATGTAAGGGAACGCCCGAATACACCATGGAACCAACCGAAAAAGAGGACCGGGGAACGGATATCATCTTGCACCTGTATGCCGAGCACCAGTCTTATGCACAGGAAAGCATGATCAACCAACTGCTGCACAAATACTGCAGTTTTCTGCCGGTAGAGATTGCATTCGGGAAAGAAAAGGAGTGGAAAGACGGCAAAGAAGTGGTTCTGGACAAGGACCGGATCATTAACGATGTCACCCCACTGTGGACTAAAAAACCGACAGACCTTAAAGATGAGGATTACAGGGCTTTTTACCAAAAGCTTTATCCAATGGCCGAAGAGCCCCTGTTCTGGATCCACCTGAACGTGGATTACCCCTTCAAACTGACCGGGGTGTTGTATTTTCCCAAGATCAAGGACAGGCTGGAAGTAACACGCAACAAGATCCAGCTTTACTGCAATCAGGTTTTCGTTACCGATAATGTGGAAAGCATAGTTCCTGATTTTCTCACCTTGCTTCACGGGGTGATTGATTCACCCGACATACCGCTCAATGTATCCAGAAGTTATCTGCAGAGCGATTCCAACGTGAAGAAAATATCTGCCCACATCACACGCAAGGTGGCAGACCGTCTTGAAGAGATCTTCAAAAACGATCGTCCCGCACTGGAAGAAAAATGGGACAACCTCAAACTCTTTATTGAGTACGGGATGCTTACCGAAGAGAAATTCTACGAGCGGGCAGTCAAATTTGCCCTATTCAAAAACACAGATGGCAAATACCTGAGTTTTGAGGAATATGAAACCCTTATCCAGGTCAATCAAAAAGACAAAGACGACAAACTGGTATACCTTTACGCCACAAACATAGAAGAGCAGTATGCCTACATAGGGGCGGCAAAAGACAAGGGATACGATGTGTTACTGCTGGACTCCCCTTTGTGTGCCCATTATGTCAACCTGCTGGAGTCTAAAATGAAAAACGTCAGGTTTGTACGTATCGACTCCGACACTCCGGAAAAGCTCATACCAAAAGAAGAAATTACCAAACCCGATATCAGTGAAGACGAGGAAAAGGAACTGCGCGAACTTTTCATGGAAGTTCTGCCCAAAGAGGCTACTTTCACAGTGGCTTTTGAGAACATGGGTGCACAACAGCTTCCTGTGGTCATAACAAGGGGTGAATGGATGCGCCGTTACCGGGAAATGTCGGCATTGGGAGGCGGAATGAACTTTATGGGAACCATGCCCGAGTCCTTCAACCTGGTGGTGAATTTTGAACACCCCCTGGTTCAGAAAATCCGGGAAACCAAAGACAGGAACCTGGTCAGCCAGATTTGCGACCTGGCGCTGCTGGCCAACAACCTGCTCAAGGGAGAGGCCCTCAGTACCTTTATAAAAAGAAGTGTTGACATCATCAAATGATGGTGTCAACACCTTATTCCATAAGTTACAGCATTATTGCAGCGGAGTAACTACTTCCAGCAATTCAGGCAGGTCCATTCCAATTTCTTTCAGAAATTCCACCCTGGGAACCCCGTTTTTGTTCCAGCCCCGGCGTTTGTAAACAGCATCGAGGAGTTTCTCATAACGGTTTTCCCTGTACTTGCGCAACGCGCTGCGTCTTTCATCCAGCGTCATGCCGGAGGGGTCAATCCCCGCTTCTTCCACCAGCTGCCTGTCATACCTTTCCTGTCTTGACAGGTACTCTTCCTCCGTAACAGGGCCACAGGCACGGTAAGGCTGTGCATCGTCCCTACGCAGTCCGTATCCCATACGTATGTTGAATACCCTCTGGAAATTGTACACCCTTTCAGACATATTGATTAATGAGTTTTTGTCTATTTGTCTGCCGGTTACAGCGTTGAAAACAGTCACGTAATTGTCCACGTGTTCTGGGACCTTCGCAGGCTCTGCGGTTTGGGCATTGTTGGCCGGTTCAATGTCGTTCCAGCACAGTTTGCAGAAACCGGCCAGCCCGAACCATGTCCTGAACATGGGAAAGTAATGGAGTGCTTCTGCCTTGTCTTCAAAGGTGGGAATCTGGTTGTTGACCATGTCCATAAAAATCAGCCAGGCTTCGTCGTGCTGGGGTCCTTTGTTGGTCATGGCATAGCCTCCCTGCTGGGCAAGCGATTCCTTGGAAATGTACATGGAATACTCCATACCCTTGTTTTCCATGGCAATATCTTTAAGAAACAACGGGTCACCCCAGCCTTTCTGAATGAACATTTCCTTCATTTTTCTTACTCCAAGGCCGGCAACCAGGCCGAAGCCCTCCCCGCGGGCCAGCTGGTGCATGCATTCCAGGGCATCCGGTGCATTTCCCCAGGTAAAATCCAGCCCGCCAGTCTTTTCTTTGTTCAGGATGCCAGCCTGCCAGCATTCCATGATGAATGCCATAATATTGCCCCAGGATATGGTGCAGATACCGTATGTATCGCAATAGAAATTCTGTTCTATTACATAGAGCGGATCAAAAATCGCCAGGTTGGAACCCAGTGCGGCTGCCGTTTCGTATTCAGGACCATCCACCAGAACTTTGCTTCCTTTGTAAGGGCCTGTTCTCAGCTCAAAATTATCTACACCCTTGGCACACATCATGGTACATCCCAGCCAGCATCCATCGGGAACCCCCTGGGTAAAGTATTTCTTCCAGACTTCCATATCAATTTTATGGCAATCTTTGTGATCCCCGAATTTAAAATTCATTACCGGAAGCAGGTCGTACTTTTCCATGACCCCCATCAGGTGGGCTGTTCCCAGTTTTCTCATCTGGCACTGCTGGTCGTCCAGTTCGTTCATCTCCCGGGCAAAACGCCTGCCGCGCTCCATGATGGCCGGCAAATCGGCCACGTTGTTCAGTGTTCCTGATACTTTGGGTATTTTGGCCACAATGGCGCGCACGTTTTTATGACGCATTAAAGTGCCCAATCCTCCCCTGCCCGCCTGTTTTAACCTGATCTTTTTGCGTTTCACATCATAAAAAGAAAAGTTGAGCATTCCAATAAGGGAATGGTCGGCAGCCTGTCCGGTTGATATGACGGAGACATTCAATTTGTCCGCTTCACTGTCGGCAAACATTTCATGAAGTTCCTCTGCCAGCAAGTGGGAATCCAGGTGCATTCCCGCCGGGGGAACAAAAAATTCTATCTCGTGATTTACACCGTTAATGAAAAGGATAACCTCGCGCGGCGCAATGCCCTGCACCTCCAGGGCATCAAACCCGGCAAATTTCAAATGCGGCCCAAAATGCCCTCCCACGTTGGAATCCACCACACCTTCCGTCAGCGGGGAAAGGCCTACGCAGATACTCTTTCCCGTTCCTGAATATTGGGTAATGCCGCATACCGGACCCCCCGATATCACAATCTCGTTCCGGGGATCAGTCCATTTTGTCTGTGGTGTAACCGCATCCCACAACAAGCGCAGGCCATAGCCCTTACCTCCCACGAACTTTTCTTTAACCTCCGGTGGAATGGGGCGGACTTCTGCCCTGAATGCACTCATATCTACATACAGACTCTGATCCGAGTACCCCTTGTCAAGAGGCTTCCACGCATAGGGAATTCTGGCCAACACTTCACGGTTAGTAATCATTGCATTCATAAAAGGTGATTTATTGTATATTTGTGATGCAAAAATAGAGAAATTGACGGTAATTGAAAACATAACTGCCCTATTGGCTGAAAAATGCGTAGGCATAGCAGGAGCCGGAGGCCTGGGATCCAATGTGGCTGGCGCCCTTGTGCGAAGCGGTGTGGGACACCTGGTGGTTGCAGATTTTGACACCGTGGCCCCGGAAAACCTGAACCGGCAATTTTATTTTGCAGACCAGGTAGGAAGTCCCAAAGTTTACGCTTTGCAGGAAAATCTGCAGCGCATAAACGCCCGGACAAAGTTCACCCTGTTTTACGGACGTGTAACCACAGGGAATGCCCGGCAACTCTTTTCCGCCTGCCATGTGGTGGTGGAAGCCTTTGATCTGGCAGGGGAAAAAGAATGGTTTGCTCTCTGGATGATGCAAAACCTTCCCCACATACCATTAATTATGGGTTCCGGCATTGCCGGGTGGGGACAGGCAGATACCCCGCGGGTGCAACGTTCTGGAAATCTGTATGTCTGCGGCCACCAGCAGGCAACCCCTGATAAAGACATGCCTTTGATGGCCCCGCGCGTTGTCCTGGTTGCCATGATGCAGGCAGACCTTGTACTTGAAATATTATTGAAAAACATGTAGATAACCGTCCTTATGACCATCACATTAAACAACAGAAAGGTAAAGTTCAGAAACGGTCCCATGACCATTGCAGCGATTATGGAGGAAAAATCTTATCATTTTAAAATGCTGATTGTCAAACTGAACGGAAGTATTATTGCTAAAGAGGCATTTTCCTCTACCCCGGTGAAGGAAGGTGACCGCCTGGATATCATCCACCTGATCAGCGGGGGCTGAACCGTCCGCCCCCTTTCTTTAACCATTGTACATGAATAATCCCTTAATGCATTTTAATATAATCACCCTGTCCTGACCATGAAAACAACTTCTTTTTTCCGTCTCCCGGTTCTTATACTCATAGCAATGGCATTACTATCTCCTTCATGCATTATGCTAGACCTGGACGCTGTAAGCGGATCTACTCTGGTATGGGACTCGGGCTCCAACAATTACTTTAACCGGGAAGCCTATACCACCCTGCAGGGTCCCAAAAGGCTGCTCATAGATGGCGAGGTGGAACAAACCACAGAGATCAAACTCTCCCGTTTCCCTTTACGGACTGTAACCATCAAAGAGGCAGTCTGGTGCGAAGAGGGTGATTCCATAGCCTTTCTGGGCACCTACCGCTACGACGGTTATGCACTATGCGACATTCTCAGTTCGCTCAAGGTGGATAAGGCAAGCAAGGAAGACCTCTGGCCGCCTATTGACTTGTATATTGAGGTGCGTAACGAGGCGGGCGATCTGGCCGTTTTTTCCTGGGGCGAGATCTTTTACTCGGCCAACATGTACGGTATTGTAATTGCTAAAAGGGTAACCCGCGTCATCCCGGGGAAGACGGGCGAGCTGTGGGAGCTGCCCTCAGAAACCAAACTGGTATCGGAAAGTGATCTGGTCTCTGTCAGAAATATTAAAAATCCGACACACATAACCATCCGTTCCCTGAGAGGGCATTACGTGGTTAACCGGGACTCTGTGGTCCTTGAAAAAGACCCGGGACGCGTAGCCATCCAGACTTCCCTTCAGGACACCCTGGCCCTGATCACCCAACCGGATAGTGATCTGCCTGTTATTTCTTATCCTGTGCTGTTTTACGGCAACAGTACCGGCTACAAGGGAGTCCGCGAGTTTTCAGGACAAATGCTCAGCCGGATAATTCACCCCTGGTTCCCATCGGACGATTACAAAATGATTCAAACGGGCATGCTGAGCATTGCGGGAGTGGACGGATTCCGGGCCGCTTTTTCGCTGGCCGAGGTGGTCAACCGGAACGACCACCGGGAAATCCTACTGGGGCAAAGGGGAAAATCCTTTTCCATTTTTACAGCCTGCGATGCTTTCGCAGACAGGTGCATTAAAGGACTGAGTGAAATCCGCCTTATAGATCCGGAGGAGTGATATGAAAAAAAAGACCTTCCCCTGCGTTTCGCTGCTGACGTTACTACTGCTCCTTGCCTTTCTCAGTTGTACACAAAGATCTGATAGACAACTGGTTATTTTTCATGCGGGCAGCCTGGCCATGCCTATGAAAGCCCTGTCTGACAGTTTTACAGCCATGCATCCCGGAACCGAATTTTTGATGGAAGCTGCCGGCAGTATTGATTGCGCACGTAAAATCACAGAATTGGGACGCTCCTGCGATATCATGGCTTCTGCAGATTACACGGTCATTGACCAGTTGCTGATTCCTGAGTATGCCTCAATAAACCAACCCTTTGCCGTAAACAGCATAGTCATAGCCTATACAGACAAATCGCGCAAATCAGACATAATAACTTCTGAAAACTGGTACCAGATACTACTTTCACCCGATGTGTTTTACGGAAGATCAGATCCCCATGCCGATCCGTGCGGTTACCGCACAGTATTTACCTTGCAGCTGGCAGAAGATCACTACATTGGGGCTGACAATAAAAGTCCCTTCACATTGAGTGACTTTACAGAGAAAGACCGCCGTTTCATCCGTCCCAAGGAAGTGGACCTGCTGGCTTTGCTGGGCAGCCAGGCCATCGATTATATGTTCATATACAAATCCGTTGCCCTGCAACACGGCCTTCGTTTCATAGAATTGCCACCGGAAATCAACCTGGGGGACAGTACCCTGACAGATCGCTATGCCAGGGCACAGTATAAGATAAGGGGAAGCAGTCCCACAGACTCCGTCCTGGTAAGAGGTACTCCCATTACTTACAGCTTCACCATTCCTTACAATGCTGAAAACCCGGAGCTGGCTAAAAAATTTGCAGATTTTTTAACAGACCCTGACGGAGGCCAGAAGATCCTGCGCTCCATGGGGCAGTAAGTGGTGTGCGGGCTCCCGATTGTTTGTGGTGGAAGCAACGTTATGTTATGCTTCCAATGTTGATCTGGCGGTTGGCCAAAGAACTCACCTCGGTCTGATCATGTGTAACGTGCAGGATGGTAATGCCCGTCTGCGACACCTTTTTCAGAAGGAGGGCCGATTGCTCCCGGAGCGGTGCGTCCAAAGCGGACAAGGGCTCGTCAAGTAAAAGGACTTTGGGGTGAGCAGCCAGTGTACGGGCCAGGGCAACGCGCTGTTTCTCCCCTCCAGACAACGATCCGGGCATCCTGTCCATGAGTCGTTCAATATCCAGGTCCGAGGTAAGGCTGACCACCGCCGCTTTGATCTCATTTGTTTTCATCTTTCTGATCTCCAGCGGCCAGGCGATGTTTTTATAGACGCTCATGTGCGGAAAGAGCGCGTAATCCTGGAAGAGGATTCCCACCGGCCTGTGTTGCGGGGGTAAAAGGGTGCAGTCTGTGCCGTCAATGATGACAGCGCCTTTTTTTAATGGACGCAATCCTGCAATCAGTTCCAGTATGACTGTCTTGCCCGATCCAGACGGGCCAAGCAAGGCACAGTAATCGCCCTGTTTCAGTTCCAGAGAGAATCCCTTCAGGTGAAAACTGCCCGCTTTATATTCCAGATCCCTGCATGACAACATATTACAGTTTGCTTTTCTTCCGCCCCAACAGACGGAGAGCCATAAATACCAGGATACATATAATAATAAAGAGTACAGCTACCGGTCGTGCATAATCAAGCCCGAAGGAGTTGAACCGATCAAAGATCAGCACAGGGGTAGTCATGGGATGGTACGCGACTATCACCACTGCGCCAAATTCACTCATTCCCCGGGCAAACATCAGCACAAGCCCTGTTATGACGGAAGGTTTGGCCAGCGGCAGGGAAATCTGCCTGAAAACCCTGAAAGGTGAGGCCCCCAGGGAACGGGCTGCCTGTTCCAGCCTTTGGGGTACAGCCTCGAATCCATCCCTGGCTGCGTTGATCAGAAAAGGCACACTTACAAAAGCCATGGCTACCCCGATGGCAAAGGGGCTTCCCACCAGGTTCAGCCCCATAATGTCTGCCAGCCTGCCCAGGGCCGAGTCCCTTGAAATAAAGCCCAGAAGGGCAATACCGGCTGCTGAATGCGGCAAGACAATGGGAATGTCAATCAGTCCCTGGATGAAAGCCTTGCCCGGAAATTCCTTCCGAGCCATGATATAAGCCAGAGGAAGGGCAAAAAGACCAGCCAGAAGGGTAAAAAGTGCCGAGACGCCCAGTGTCAGGGCAATGCTCCCCTGAACCTGTGTGTCTTTTATTGTTTCAAACAAAGCGGGAAGGGAGGTTGAAAAGAAAAGCCCCAGCAGCGGAGCCACAATGAACAGGAGCAGCATCCCGGATAAAAACAAAAAGACCAGGCGAGTGGCCGTATAGTTATGCCTGAGGAACATCATCTTTCTTTTCAAGGCAAATATAAAAAAAACCATCGTATCTTTGTTTGCATGATAGAATTCCATGATGCTTTGCACATTGTACTGGACCATGCTGCCGCTACCGGCACGCAAGGTATATCACTTGATTCTGCCTGTGGACGAATCCTGGCTTTGGATGTAAACGCTCCTTCAGACCTGCCTCCTTTTTCCAAATCGGCAATGGATGGATATGCCTGCCGCAAAGAAGATACTGAGAACGGCATGGAAGTTCTGGAAGTGATTGCTGCCGGTAAACTGCCGGTTCACCAGATCGTTCCCGGAACGTGCAGCAAGATCATGACAGGTGCCCTTATACCCCGGGGAGCCAATGCCGTGCTGATGGTTGAAAATGCCACCCTGCACAACCGGCGGGTGTACGGTCCCCGGCCCGGATCAGACAACATCATCCGTCAGGGAGAGGACCTGAAGGCAGGAGAACCGGTCCTGAGGGCAGGAACGCTGCTGCAGCCGCAGCATTTGTCATTGCTGGCCATGTGCGGAATAACAACCGTTACAGTAAGCCGGGAAATAACCGTTGGTATCCTCTCTACCGGGGATGAACTGATTGAGCCGGGAACCCCTTTCCTGCCGGGCAAGATATACAACAGCAATTCCTGGCAACTTATGGCCATGATGCGACACATGGGAGCCGTTCCCACCTACTATGGCATTGCACCAGACAGCCCACAGGAAACGCGTCTGCGGCTACAGGCTGCCCTGGACGCAAACCAGGTGGTCATTTTGACCGGAGGTGTTTCCGAAGGAGATTATGACTGCGTACCGGGTGTTATCCGTGAACTGGGATTCGAAATCCTTTTTGACCGGATTCGTGTACAGCCTGGAAAACCCACGATTTTTGCCGTTTCACCTTCCACGGGGAAATTCCTGTTCGGGTTGCCGGGCAACCCTGTTTCTTCCTTTGTTCAATGCCGGCTCATTGTCCATCCCTTTTTAGCTGCCATGCAGGGTGCTCGGTGGCAACCAATCACCACGGTCTTCCGGCTTAAAGGTGAATATACAAGGCGTAAAGCAGAACGTATGGCTCATATTCCTATAAGAATTAATAATGACGGTACGTGTTCCCCTGTTCCCTATAACGGATCTGCACACCTGGTTGCCCTCTCTTCTGCACATGGACTGGGCCGTATCCCAGTGGGCATTCAATCCATCCGGGATGGAGAACCCATACAGGTGGTGCTTTTTTAAGGAAGCGTTTATTGTATGATAGCTGATACTCCCATGACAGACTCCTTTGGAAGGATTATCAATTACCTGCGCATATCGGTCACAGACCGCTGCAACCTCAGGTGCATATACTGCATGCCGGCTGAAGGAGTGCCTGTTGTTGCTCATGAGCAGATACTGTCTTATGAGCAAATCCTGGCTTTTACACGCTACGCTGTCAGCCGGGGGATCTGCAAGGTCCGCCTGACCGGAGGGGAACCCCTGGTGCGCAAAGACATCATCGTACTGGTGCGTTCACTGGCTGCCATCACGGGTATCAAAGACCTGGGAATGACCACCAACGGAATCCTGTTGACAGAAATGGCCCGGGAACTGAAAGAGGCAGGTCTGCAACGGCTCAACATCAGCCTGGACACACTCAACCCCGATAAATACAGGGAACTAACCCGTGGCGGAGACCTGAACAGGGTCCTCCTGGGAATCAGGACTGCCCGCAATGCCGGTTTTGGAGGGCCGGACTCCCCTATAAAGCTCAACTGTGTGATTCTGCCCGATACCGGGAAAGAAGAGCTTGTGGCACTTCGTGATTTTGCACGGGAAGAAGGACTGAAGCTCCAACTAATACAATACATGGACCTGAAAAACGGGTCTTTTACACGGGTAGATGGCGGGGATGGCGGGGACTGCCCCCGCTGCAACCGCCTCCGTCTGACTTCCACCGGAATTCTCAAACCCTGCCTGCTCAGCAATGCCGGGTACGATATCCGGACACTGGGTTTTGAAAAGGCACTGGATACCGCCCTGCGGAACAAACCGGAAGCCGGAACATACAATAGCTTTGAAACTTTTAATTATTTAGGAGGATGAAACAACCAGATGACATGAAAAAAGAACTCAGCCATACCCGGCAGGACGGCCGTGTAAATATGGTAGATACATCGTCCAAGGCAAACAGCCTGCGGGAGGCAAAAGCATGCGGATCCATATCTTTGTCGGAACAAACAATCCACCTGATTAAAGAAGACCGGATAAAGAAAGGATCGGTGCTTACTACCGCTGCCCTGGCCGGCATTTGCGCAGCTAAACAATGCGGCCAACTGATCCCCTTGTGTCATAACATCCCCCTGTCAAGAGCAGATGTGAATTTTATGGTGCACCCGGAAAGCGTTGAGGCATTTTCCGAGGTTCGCTGCGTAGGGCCTACCGGTGTGGAAATGGAAGCTTTGACCGCCGTGAGCATAGCACTGCTGACCATATACGACATGTGCAAGGCAGTGGACAAACATATGGAGATCACAGGGATCAGGTTGCTGGAGAAAACAAAAAAAAGTTTACATGATCATGATGAAAATCCTGTCTGTTAATGTTTCCGAAGCAAAAGGAACCGTAAAAAAAGCAAGGGAGTCCATAACCCTTGACAAATCGGGGGTGTGCGGGGATGCACACGCCGGGCTATGGCACAGACAGGTTAGCCTGCTGGGTGAATCAGCCTACCGGATGATGGACCTGAATACTGAAGAATATCCCTTTGGCTCGTTTGCAGAGAACATTACCCTAGAGGGATCTCCCGGTGAAGACACCCCGGATTTGAAATCCTGCCTTCCCGGGGACAGATTCAGCTGCGGCGATGTGTTGCTGGAAGTCACACAGATAGGGAAACAGTGTCATGGGCCAGGTTGTGAGATCTACGAAAAAAGCGGCCGGTGCGTCATGCCTAAGGAAGGTATTTTTACCCGTGTGCTTTCAGCAGGCATACTCAAACCCGGGGACACCCTGATTTATATCCCAAAGAAATACCATATTGCCGTAATCACTGTCAGTACCAGGGCTTTTAACGGTTTTTACGCAGACCGTAGCGGACTGCTGCTCAAGGGCCTGATCGCTGATTTCTGCCGTCAGAACAACTGGCCGAATGAAATTTCCGGTGTATTGCTCCCCGATGATGCCGTAAAACTGCATAAAAAACTCAATGAATTCATTCTCTCAGGTTACGATATGGTCTTCACAACCGGTGGAACGGGAATCGGGCCGTCGGATATCACCATAGGAGTCGTTAAACAGATCCTTCAAAAAGAGGTACCCGGCATAATGGAATACATCAGGATTTCCTGCGGGCAAGAGAACCCGAATGCCCTTCTGAGTGCTTCCCTGGCCGGTGTTTCTGAAAATACACTTGTCTTTGCCCTGCCCGGAAGTGTGAATGCCGTAAACGAATATTTTTCAGGAATCTCGCGCTGTTTGAAACATATGGTTTACATGCGCATGGGACTTGATATTCATTAATTTTTTCCATTATCTTTGCCAAATAATTTTTAATACTGTTTGTATATGAAAAAATCCATTTACACCTTGGTTTCCCTTTTAGGGATTTTTCTGCTGGGTTCCTGCAATATCAATACATATAATATTACAGCAACATTCCCGGACGATTCCTTTAACGGGCAGGTAGCCATGCTTACAGCTTCTAGCGACGGCAGCGTTCTGGATAGTGTGATCATAGCAGAAAACAAAGCCTTCTTTACCGGTCAGGTTAAAGAACCGGTTCTGTGCATGATAAAAAATGACCGTATGCGCGGTCAATTGATCCTGGAAAAAGGCGACATCACCATTGAAATGAAACTTCCGGGTGCTGTTTCTGTGGGTACGGGAACACCCCTGAATGATGCTCTGGGAGGTCTGATAACCAAGTACAACGAGCTTATGGATGAGATAAGCAATTATCAGGGGGAAGACGAAGAAGGATACTTCAAGAGCGTCTGGACTCCTAAATTCACCCAGGAAATTGGAGATATCTTCAAAGCCAACAAAAACAATGACATTGGCACTACGGCCCTGATGTACCTCTCCAACTACGGTGAAGAAGACTCTATAGACACCTTTTTTGCCCAGGCCGGAGAAATTGTAACCTCCAGAGGCCCGATCCAGAAGATCATCAAGCAACGCGAAGCCCTCAAGTCGACTGCCGAAGGAGCCATGTTCACCGATTTTACCATTGAAGATTCGGACGGACAAAGCATAGCTTTCTCTAACTATATCGGGAAAGGAAAGTACGTCCTGGTAGATTTCTGGGCCGGCTGGTGCGGCCCCTGTAAACGTGAGATCCCTAACATCAGGGAGATTTACGACATGTACAACGGGGAGGACTTCACCGTTCTGGGAGTTGCCGTATGGGAAAAACCGGAAGACACCAAAAAAGCCATTGAAGAACTAGGCGTTATCTGGCCCTGCATCATCAATGCCCAAAGCATTCCTACCGACATTTACGGCATTAACGGTATTCCCCACATCATCCTCTTTGGTCCGGACGGTACCATAGTAGCACGTGGCCTGCGTGGTGAAACCATGAAAGCCAAAGTCGCTGAAGTATTGGGCAGATAAAATGAAATCTGCATCCCTGATGATCGGCACGGTGGTCCTAGCAACCACCGTGCTGTTTCTGTGTAATTTCAGTAAGCCTTATCATAAGGCAGATTTACGCGCTCTCAGAGAAGTCGTGGAGGTACTCTCTTCTTCTGCTTTTGAAGGACGTAATGCAGGAAGCGCCCATGACTCAGCCATTGCGGCAGCCATAGCAGAGCGTATGGCTTCCTATGGCTTTGAACCCTATTTTTCTGAAGGGCCCCTGCACCGTTTCCGATACCGCAACGTAGGATCATGGAACGTGGTGATGGTATACCGCGGTGAAAACACGTCAGGAGCCTTGCTTGTGGGTGCACATTACGACCATCTGGGAAAGGGAGGATCCGGTTCGGGAAGCTTAAGGCCAGACACCACGGCCCTCCATCCGGGAGCAGACGACAATGCATCCGGAGTGTCGGCAGCTATGGAAACCGCCCGGCTGCTTAAAGAAAGCAGCCAAAGGCGGAAATTGAAGAAAGACATCATTTTTGCAGCTTTCGGTGCCGAGGAGAAAGGCACCATCGGCTCGGCAATTTTGGCCGACACCCTTGAAAAAATGGGATCCCTGCCCAAGCTGATGATCAATCTGGATATGGTTGGAAGGCTCCGGGACAGCGTGCTGCAGGTGGGCGGAACTGGGACTTTCCAGGCAGCAGATTCGCTGCTCGGCACACACCTGGTTCCTTCGCTGCCCTTATTGCTCAAAAAATCGGAAAGCGGCTACGGGCCTTCAGATCACAGTGTCTTTTATAGGTCAGGGGTTCCTGTGCTTTTCTTCAGCACCCTGCCCCACACAGATTACCATACCCCTTTTGACACGCCGGACAGAATCAATTACCAGGGAATGGCTGCAATCGTTACCTATGTTACCGCGGTTGCCCGTGCGGTAGTTGTGGAAGGATTTGAGCCTGATTACAGAGAAACCATGGATACCACAAAGATCCCTGGGCAAATCAGGTTTAAAGCCAGCCTGGGTGTCATCCCAGACTTTGCCTATGAAGGAGAAGGTTTCTGTGCAGGAACAATCATAAAAGGCAGGCCTTCCCACAAGGCCGGCATGCAGGACGGTGATGTGGTCTTGCAAATTGACCAACAGCCCGTCAAAGACATTGAATCCTATATGGAAATGCTGGGACGGCTGGAGGTGGGACAGATCATTCATATCACGATCCGCCGAAACGGACAAATCATACAACTGAAGGTACAATTATGAAAGGTATATATTCCTGGATTCTGGCTGTGATAATAACACTGACCGCTGTCTTATTCCAAAGAAATACGGGTCCGAGCCATCCCGCAAAACAATTGATAGAAGTCGACGGGACTTCTTTCAAAGCTTCTTTTCCGCGCAGCCTGGTGCGGCCGCGTGACAATGCATCCCTGGTACAACTGACCGTGGAACTAGGTTCAACCGGCAACTCACAAGACAGGATCATTGGGGCCATCCTCTATTACAAAAGATTTCCGGACAGTGAAAATTATACTGCGGTAGTTCCTTCATTTTCCATGGATAAAGAAAAGTTGCTGGTTAACTGCATGGTGCCGGTTCAACCAACGGCGGGAAAGATCAGTTATTACCTGCAACTCCTGGGAAAAGACGGAGCCACGATCAATTCCCAGGTATCTATACTGCGGTTCCGGGACCACGTTCCCTCATCGGTACTGATGCTGCATATCCTGCTGATCTTCTTTGCATTCCTTTTTTCCAACTTTACAGGTATCTACGCTTTCTCCGGTAATGCCCGAACCAATCGTTTTGCCCTGGCGACTATCCTGATCCTGTTTGCCGGGGGTTTCATCCTGGGTCCTCTGGTACAGAAATACGCTTTTGGTGTATGGTGGTCCGGATGGCCCCTGGGCGGGGACATGACGGACAATAAAACCCTGATTGCCATTCTGGTTTGGATTATTGCCTATATCCTGAATAAGATACCTTTCTCTTCACCGGTTTTCTGCCGGTGGCGCCGATACCTTTACCTGACAGCTGCCCTGATCACCATAGCTGCCTATTCCATCCCGCACAGTACAGCGGGATCTCAGTACGACTACCAGACAGGGACTATTATTACCGGTGAGGCACTTTCTACACAACGATCACATAAGCTTCAATGAATTCAGAGAAATTTTACAATCTTTCGGTTGAACAACTGTTTCACCAGTATGGAACCACATCAGATTCCGGCCTGTCAGAGGGGGAAGTAAAAAAACGCCTATCTGAAGCCGGATACAACCGGCTTCAGACAAAAAAACAGAAGTCTCCCCTGCGCATCTTCCTGGAACAGTTTAAAAGCAGCATGGTGGTCATCCTCCTTGTTGCCGCCATCATTTCTGGTGTCATTGGTTCCTTGGAGGGAGAAGGATTGATGGAGACCTTTGTCATATTAGCAATTCTTCTCGTCAACGCAGTTATAGGGACTGTTCAGGAAATCAAGGCGCAATCCTCTCTCGATGCGCTCAATAAAATGAGTTCGCCCCGGACAAAGGTGTTGCGCAACGGGCAGGTCTCTGAGGTCGATTCCGTTGAAATCGTTCCCGGAGATATCGTTGTTCTGGACACAGGAGATATCATTCCGGCCGATCTTCGTTTGTTAGAAACTGTAAACCTGAAAATCCAGGAATCAGCCCTGACGGGCGAATCGGTGCCTGTAGATAAAACCGTTGCCCCTCTGGAAGGCATGGATATTCCCCTGGGTGACCGTCATAACATGGCTTTTTCCACGGGCATTGTTACTTACGGTCGAGGTAAAGGACTAGTCGTGACTACCGGAATGAATACAGAAGTGGGAAGAATTGCCCATATGCTCCAGCACACAAAGGAAACAGAAACGCCCATGGGAAAACGGCTCAGGGGTTTGGGAAAAGTTCTGGGCTACGTTGCCCTGGGTATTTGCGTGGTGATCTTTCTGGTAGGCATTTTGTACGGCAACAATTGGTTTGATATGTTTATGATGGCTGTAAGCCTTGCCGTTGCAGCTATTCCGGAAGGCTTGCAGATTGTGTCTACCATAGTACTGGCTATAGGCGTCCAGCGGATGGTGAAATTCAACGCGATTGTCCGCACCCTGCCATCGGTGGAAACCCTGGGAAGTACCACAGTAATCTGCTCCGATAAAACGGGAACGCTCACCCAAAACAAAATGAGCGTTGTGGAAGGATGGCCCGAAGGACCGGATTCCGATAAAGCCACCCTCCTGGAAGTGTCGCTGCTCTGCACCGATGCACACCTGAAAACGCTGGCCGGCGGGGATTATGAAACATCCGGTGATCCCACCGAAACGGCCATCATCCAGGCGGGACTCGGTCTGAACCTTAATAAAAACGATCTTGAGAAAAAATTTCCGAGGATGGAGGAAGTGCCTTTTGACTCGGAACGAAAAAGAATGGCCACCATCAACCAAATGGAAGCGGGCCGGCTTCGCGTTAATGTCAAGGGAGGACTGGATGAAATTCTAAGCGTTACCACGCGAATTCTTATACACGGCAAAGAGCGGCCCATTACACAGGAAGACAGGGAAACCATAGAAAAAGAAAACAGCCGTATGGCACAATCTGCCCTGCGTGTGCTTGCTGTGGCTTACCGGTATATCGATGCGGTTCCCTCTCCAGCAACCGCCCAGACGGTGGAAAAAGACCTGGTTTTTGCTGGCCTGCTGGGCATGATAGATCCGGCACGTCCCGAGGTGCCTGATGCTGTAAAAAAATGCCAGACTGCAGGAATCCGTCCTGTGATGATTACCGGAGACCACCGGGTTACAGCCGTAGCTATAGCCAGTGAAATTGGCATGTACAATCCCGGCGAAAAGGCCATAACCGGGTCAGAGTTGTCCCTGGTCAGTGACGAGAACCTGTATCAGCATGTACGGGATTACTCTGTATACGCCCGGGTTGCCCCTGAACATAAGGTTCGGATTGTCAGGGCATGGCAATCACAAGGGCAAATTGTAGCCATGACCGGCGACGGGGTAAACGATGCGCCGGCGCTCAAACAGGCCGATATCGGGATATCCATGGGGATTGTGGGAACAGAAGTGGCCAAGGATGCTTCCGATGTCATCCTGACAGATGACAATTTTGCCACCATCGTCAGGGCTGTGGAAGAAGGCCGGCGCATCTACGACAACATCCTGAAGGCAATCCAGTTTCTTCTTTCGGCAAACGTAGGTGAAGTTTTGCTCATTTTCATCGCCACTGTTCTTAACTTAGGGAATCCCCTCTCCCCCATCCTGATCCTGTGGATAAACCTGGTTACAGACAGTCTTCCCGCACTGGCCCTTAGTATGGATCCTGCAGAAAAGGATATCATGACACGAAAGCCCAGAAATCCCGGGAAAGGTTTTTTCACCAGGGGAATGATCTGGAGGATTTTCTACCAGGGGGTAACCATAGGATTGATATCCCTGGCTGCTTATCTGGTGGGGTATCACGACGGAGGGGTCGCCCTGGGAAGAACCATGGCTTTTACCGTATTGGGCTTTTCACAGCTGTTCCATGTACGCAACCTGCATTCTAACAGGCTTTCATCCTTCCATAGCAGCCTGCTGAGCAACAAAGCACTGCTGGGTGCCATAATGATATCGGCACTGATGATGTTTGCCGTGCTGATCATTCCCGGCATGATGAACATCTTCGGGATCGTGGCCATGGATACGGTGCACTGGCTCATAACAGCCGGACTATCGCTTGTTCCCATCCTGGCTGTTGAACTGGTTAAATGGGCCGGGATCAACCATTCAAAAGACGAGTATTGAAAAAAATGCCTACTTTTGCAGGCTGACCAAAAAAAGGAACTTATACAATCCCGTAACCATCAAGGCAGCTGTTTCTGTTATCGCACAGAGATCCCGGTGGTTACAAAAAAGGTCCGGTAGCTCAGTTGGATAGAGCA
>DHUU01000010.1:0-60247 GCA_002409325.1 Bacteroidales bacterium UBA5226
AGTATCTTTATACAATATTTCGTGCCTGGTTCATTTTTTAAAACAACCGCGTTGAAAGATATTATTTTTCATTTTATAACGACCATGCTCGTTTTTGTGTATCCCCGGGTTGCGTCTTTAAATCTTGAACTAAACAGTGTTTCCCTTGAAAGAGATAGTTTGATGATGGGTTACGGAGAAGCACGTATTTTGAGAGTGTCTGTAGATCCGGAATGGTCTTACGATATGGTGGATCTGACCTGGGGAAGCAGTGATGCCCGAAATGTTACCGTGGATCAGGATGGTTTCCTGTATGCCGTGGGCCATGGCAGTGCAACCATTACGGTTGCTGCGTCTACTGCAGATACAACCTGTATTGATTCATGTTTTGTGCTGGTGTATCCGGTCCCTGTCAGAATCCAGGATGCCGGCTTCAGATCGTATTGCATGTCTTTTGCCGACAGCAACGCCGATTATATGCTTACTTCAGATGAGCTGGCAGTAATTGAAAGGATCAGCCTCTCTGATAAGGGGATCAAATCGTTGGAAGGACTGCAGTATTTTACGGCTCTTGAAAGTCTGGTTTGTTATAACAATTCGCTTACCAGCCTGGATGTAAGCGGGAATCCGGCACTAAAAATGATTTTGTGTGCCAACAACGAACTTACAAAATTGGATCTGAGCCATAATCCGGCCCTGGAATACATAGATTGCACCAACAATAAACTGGAAAATCTAAATGTGAACAATAACAGTGGTCTTCTTCTGGTTATATGTGCCAACAATGAACTGACAAATCTGGACGTGAGCCGTAACGTACGGCTGGAATACCTGGATTGCAGCAAAAACCACATTAAAGGTCTGGATGTTACGGGAAACAGGGCTTTAACCGTTCTCAACTGTAGTGACAATGAGCTGGCTTCTTTAAATCTTGACAACAACAGCAAGTTGCTCATGCTGGGCTGTGGATTCAACAGACTCACAGAGCTGTACGTAAGAGGGAATGTTTTACTGGAAAATCTGAATTGTCAAAGCAATATGCTGGACTTTCTGGATTTGAGCCGTAACACATCCTTGCTTCGCCTTCATTGTGCAAACAATCAGCTGACGAGCCTTGACTTAAGTGCACAACCCGGGTCGCAATGCCAGTATCTTGACTGTACCAACAATCCGTGGTTGTTTGAATTATGGCTGAGGAAGGGGCAGGACACGTCACTTTTTTCCATGGATGAGCATACCCAGGTGAGGTACAGGTAGGAAAGGGATTAACTCGCTTTACTCCGGGATCCCTGTTTGGGAACCTCAAAGAAAAAACAAGCCAGGCTGCCTTCGGCAGTTAAAAAGCAAAAAAAAAGACCGTCTTTAAGCAAGCTCAGACGGTCTTTATTATTTGCTTTTTCCCTTAAGGGGTTGGCTTGATTTTTCTTTGGCGGTGAGGGGGGGATTCGAACCCCCGGTACCCTTGCGAGTACGTCAGTTTAGCAAACTGGTGGTTTCAGCCACTCACCCACCTCACCAAACCTTTACTTTTAAGGAGGGCAAAGGTATATATTTTATTTTATTTTACAATTGGTCCGCACCATCGTGCCGGGCGTTGTTAACGATAGACGGGATGCAGGTGCAGACAATTTTTATTTTGCGATCTGGTCGCGCATATGCGTGTCGGCCTGTATGTTTTTCAGGCGGTAATAATCCATGATGCCAAGGTTGCCTTTTCGGAAGGCTTCTGCGATGGCCAGGGGGATTTCGGCCTCGGCAAGGATGACTTTGGCACGTGCATCCTGGGCATCGGCTATCTTTTCCTGTTCCATGGCGACGGCCATGGCGCGGCGTTCTTCTGCGCGGGCCTGGGCAATGTTTTTATCGGCATTAGCCTGATCCATCTGAAGCACAGCGCCTATGTTTTTGCCCACATCAATATCTGCAATATCTATGGACAGGATCTCGAAGGCGGTCCCGGAATCCAGACCCTTGTCGAGTACGACTTTTGAGATGTAATCCGGATTTTCGAGCACTGATTTGTGCGACGCAGCAGATCCGATACTCGAAACGATCCCTTCGCCCACGCGAGCCAGGACGGTTTCTTCTCCGGCTCCTCCAACCAGTTGTTTGATGTTAGCCCTGACTGTAACACGGGCTTTGGCGATAAGCTGGATCCCGTCTTTTGCCACGGCAGAAACGGGCGGTGTGTTGATTACTTTGGGGTTGACGGACATCTGCACGGCTTCGAACACGTCACGTCCGGCCAGATCAATGGCGGCAGCCATTTTGAAGTCCAGAGGAATATTGGCTTTATCTGCCGAAATCAAGGCGTTAACCACTTTAGCTACATTACCTTTGGCCAGGTAGTGGGCTTCCAGGGAGTTTGCATCGAGGGTCAGACCGGCTTTTGTCCCGGTAATCATTGCCATGACGATGGTGCTGGGCGGGACTTTCCTCCAACGCATGAGTACCAGTTGAATCAAGCTAATCCGTACGCCGGATATCAAAGCCTGGAACCACAGGGTGATGGGGAAAAACCACAAAAGGATGAATAAACCAACAATCCCGATGGCTATCCACATTAACGTTACACCTACAGTTGACATAATCGTATTATTTTAATTGATTTTACAGGGGAATTACAAATATACTCAATCCCTCAATATAGACCACCTTTATTGGGGTTTTAGCCTGAATAAGGCCCTGGTAAGAGCGTACTTCTATGGTTACGTCACCAAACCTGCCGTTACCGGCGGGATTCAGGCGGGTCAGGCTTACTCCCTCCATGCCCAAGGCAATGCCTTTTTCCTGTGGAGAAGGGAGGGCTTTCTCGTCAATATTCTGATGCAGGGTGATTTTGCGCCAGGTTTTTGAGCGCAGGACAAAAAACAACAGAATGCCGCACAGGACCAAACCCGCAAACAATACAATAAAACCAGCGGTGTTCCCGAATTGGGTGAAGGCCATCACAATGGCACCTATGAAACTGGCCAGTCCCAGGATGCCGGTGATGCCAAATCCGGGGATAACTGTCAGCTCGGCAATTATTAACAAAAGTCCCAAGACTATAAGCGTTATGATTAATCCCATATCTTTATTATTAATTAGTTACTTGTTGAACAGCCACTGTGTCAAATCCTTTTTCGCGAAGCGCATAAGCGAGTTCCTCTGCCTGTGAAGCGGAAGCGAAAGGGCCGATGAAATAATCCGCGCCGGTGCCGGTAATTACCCTCACAATATCCTTGCCAGAGAGTTCACTGACCAGAGAAACAAGGGCAGGGGAAATTTGATTGCTTCCCAGGTAAACCCGGAAAGCAGCGATTCCTTCGGGAGCCGTTTTGTTTTGGGCTTCCCTGCGCCGTCCTTCCTGGACAGAGATGGACTTTCCCTGATAAAAGGCCACTACTATGGCCCCTGTGATCCCTCGCCTTTTAGTGGAGGCCAGTGCCCGGGAGGCATCGGCGTAACTGTTGAATTGTCCGGCATAGTAAACGTATTGGTTTCCGGCACGCACTTCAAAAACAGGGCTTATCCCTTTTAACTGACTGATAACGGCTTTTCGCGAAACAGTAAACAACTGGATGCGGTAATACAAGCCCCGGGGTTCGTTTTCCATGGGAAGAACCACGGACTCCTTTTCTATACGGAATTCCAGGTTAACCGCCGGGACAGCCGGAACAGGGGTTTCAAACACATGGCCGTCCAGAGAGATGAATTTTTGCCTGACAGGTACAAAAGCCGCTTCCTGAATGTCAGCAGCTACCGCAAGAGGGCTTTGGGAAGCAGGCGGAGTTACGGGAGGTAGCACGCCATGAGAAAGGAACAAATCCTCTATGGATTGTGCCGATTTTCGCGCATCACGAAGGGATTGTTGCAATTCCATAAGAACAAACTCCTCTTCCCGTATGATGTTGGCAATGGTCGTCCTGTCTTCTTCAGGTGAAAGTGAACTATAGTGCTTACGCAAGCTATCCAGTTTCTTTTCTTGTTCCGTGACATGGTCTGTCAGATTCCTGACGGCCTCGGTAAGTTGGGCATAGTGGGCTGTAGCCTCGCGTGTTTTTTGCAGAATAGATTCAGGGAGCGCCATTCCAGCCTCTTTTGGGGGCAATGGCGTGTCTGTGTTTGTGTTATTTCCCAAAACCGGAATTAATGCAATTTCCCGGAGCTCTATTACCGAGGCGGGCCGTATTTTAACAGGAGCACTTTCATATTCCACCTTATACAAGACCAGCGAATCTTGTGGGGCGGCACGGTCCGAGGCAAAATAAAAAAAACGCATATCATCCGAAAGCATGTAAAGCAGATCGTTATGGGTAGAGGAAAAGGGAATGCCCATATTTTCGGTCATGCTCCATTGCTGCATCTGAGTGTCCCAGTGGCTTACATAAAGGTTCATGCCTCCCAGTCCTGGAAGGCCGTCAGAGCTGAAATACAGGGTTTTTCCATCGGAACTCAGAACGGGATAGACCTCATTGCCCGGGGTATTGATCCAGGGCCCCAGACGGACGGGCGGACCCCATAAAATAGACCCGTTTGCCAGTATGTCTTTCTCCTGTATCATATAAAGGTCCCAACCGGAACCGGAAGTGGAGTCCTGTGCTGTAAAGACTATCCGGTCCAGGGTGGCTCTGTAAAAAAGGGGGAGCCGGCTAGCTCCGTTGTCGTTTACATGCCTTAGCAGCTCAAATGGCGGCAGAGCCCAGGATCCGGAAGGGGACAGATCGTAGTACAGAAAAAACTCCCGGTAAGGAATAAAAGCCCGGCCCAGTACATGTGGCCTGACCACGTAATTACTCAGGATCAGCCCGTTCTCACATAATACCCGGCGTTGCTGCGCACGGGCTATGAAAGCAGAATCGCCCGACAGGCTGATGGCACGGGTATAGGCTTCTTTAGCCCTCTCAAATTCATAGGCTTTACGAAGTTGTTCTCCTTCAAGGAATAAGGCCGGGGCAGAGACCTGCTGGGCACATATTAGTGAAGCGGGTAAAAATAAACCCGCAATTAAATATGCTTTGATGAGTAGTTTATTAGCCATATTGGGACAAATGCGAATTACAAAGTTAATTAATTAGGGAAAAAATATTACATTTGCACCCTATTTTACCTGACTTATAAATTAATAATAAAATTATGCAAAGTAAAGGTGCCATCTGGCTGGTGGCGATACTCATTACAGTAGCTTGTCTGTACCAGTTGTCTTTTACTGCAGTAACCCAAATACAGGAAAACAAAGCAGCAGGGTATGCAGAAAAAGCCATAGTTAAAGTTCAGCAAACTCCTGAATATCAAAATATCAGCGAACTTGACCAGGCCTTTTTCCTGGATTCGCTCCGAAACGCTAAAGAAAGCTATTACATTGACTCAATAACCCCCGAAAAAATATACTTGTGGTATACCTACAAGGAAGTAAAGGATAGAGAGATCAGCCTGGGCCTTGACCTGAGGGGCGGGATGAACGTGATGATGGAGGTAAAGCTCGAAAGCTTGATAAAAGCTCTGGCAGATTACAGCAAAGACCCCGTTTTCAACCAGGCAATAGAACTGACCAACCAAAAGATACGGGAAGGGGCAAGGGGCAATTACGTTGATTTGTTTGCCGGCTCATGGGATGAAATAGCTCCGGGAGAACGGCTCTCCAGGATTTTCGGAACATATGACATGCGGGAACGTATCAAACCCGAAACTTCCAATGAAGAAGTTCTCCGCATCATTCGCACCGAAGCCGAGTCGGCCATGGCCAACTCATTTAATGTTCTTCGCAACCGTATTGACCGTTTTGGCGTTACCCAGCCCAACATTCAGCGCCTTGGAACGACCGGCCGCATCCTTGTGGAACTGCCCGGGATCAAGGACCCGGAACGTGTGCGCAAACTGCTCCAGGGGACAGCCTCCCTTGAGTTTTGGGAAACCTATGACAATAACGAGGTGTATCCGGCTCTTGAAGAGGCAAACCGGATCCTGAGGGATTACGTGGATGATATGAAACCCGCCGTCACAGAAGAAGATTCCTTAACAGCAATGACCGGGCAAGAAGATGACCTGCTGGCACAATTGGCCAGGGAAGACTCCCTGTCGGAAGATATCACTGCCTGGGCACAGCAAAACCCCTTATTCAACGTTCTCAGTCCCAGCATTTATGAAGGCCAGCTGGCACCGGGTCCCTGTGTGGGCCGGGCGCATTACCGCGATACAGCCACGATCAATACCTGGCTTGAACTTCCACAGATAGAGGCAGCATTGCCCGCAGATGTACGTCTTATGTGGTCTGTCAAACCAGATAAGGTTAACCAGGTTTATTACGAATTAATTGCTATTAAGGCAAATACACGTGACGGCAGGGCACCCCTGGACGGGGGTGTGGTGACCGATGCAAACAAACAATTTGATCAGACCGGCGGGGGATTCCCCTCTGTAGACATGGGGATGAATGCAGAAGGAGCCCGTGTCTGGGCAAGGATGACAGCCGACAACATTGGCAAATGCATTGCCATCGTGCTGGATGATATGGTCTACTCCTATCCCAGGGTCAACAACGAGATTTCCGGAGGACGTTCCCAGATCACTGGTGAATTTACTTCGGAAGAGGCAGATGACCTGGCCAACGTGTTGAAATCTGGTAAACTACCCGCTCCCACAAGCATAGTTCAGGAAAGCATAGTGGGGCCATCGCTGGGGACACGTTCCATCAATGCCGGTATGGGATCATTTGTGATAGCCTTTTTGCTGGTTCTTGCCTACATGATTTTTTTCTACAACCGTTCCGGAGTATATGCTTCGGTGGCATTGCTCACCAACCTGCTTTTCCTTTTCGGAGCGCTCGTTTCCTTTGGAGCCGTACTTACCCTTCCCGGGATCGCCGGTATTGTCCTTACCATGGGTATGGCAGTGGATGCCAACGTGATCATTAACGAACGCATTAAAGAAGAGTTGCGGGGCGGGAAAGCGTTACGCCTTGCGGTTGCAGACGGTTATAAAAATGCCTACTCGGCCATTCTGGACGGGAATATCACCACCATGATCACCGGGATTGTTCTTATTTTCTTCGGGTCCGGTCCAGTGAAGGGATTTGCGACCACCCTGGTGATAGGGCTTGTTACCTCCTTGTTTACATCCATTTTCATTACAAGGCTTTTGATAGAAAGTCGCTTGTCAAAGAACAAATCCATTTCGTTTGATATTAAACTTACCCATAACTTCCTGCAAAACACCAAGATAAAATTCCTGGAATACCGCAGGATCTATTATATAACAGCAGTAGCCATAGTTGCCATAGGGCTTGTGTTCATATTCACCAAGGGCTTTACTTACGGGGTGGATTTCACAGGAGGCAGAACGTATGTCATACGCTTTGACCAGGAAGTATCCTCTGAAGCGGTGCGTGAAAAAGTGACCGAAGCTTTTCAGGGTGGGGTGGAAGTCAAGGAATTCGGCGGGAAAAGCCAGATGCGTGTTACCACTAAATATATGATCGAAGATGAAAGCGCAGAAACCGATGCCATGGTGGATGAAATGCTTTACAACGCGGTCAAGGAGTTCTTTGTAACCCCGCTCTCACTACCGAACTTTCTATCTACACTGGAAAATCCAAACGGGATAATAAGCTCAGAGAAGGTAGGACCTACAGTTGCCAGCGATATCCAGCGTGATGCCGCCATTGCCATCATGCTCTCCTGTCTGGCCATTTTCCTGTATATTGCCGCCCGTTTCAGAAACTGGTCCTGGGGTATGGGAGGGCTTGTATCCCTGATATTCAATACGCTCTTTGTTATATCTTTCTTCTCTGTATTTACCGGAGTATTGCCTTTTACACTGGATATTGACCAACAGTTTATAGCAGCCATCCTGACTATCATCGGATACTCTCTGAACGACACCGTGGTTATCTTTGACAGGATAAGGGAATACCGTACGATATATCCCAAGCGGGATATCTGGGAGAACATTAACGAGGCATTGAATTCAACCCTGTCCCGTACGGTCAACACATCGGCTACGACACTTGTGGTTTTGCTGGCGATAGCCATCTTTGGCGGAGAGGTGATTCGCGGTTTTGCCGTGGCCCTGGCCATAGGAGTGGCAATCTGTCCGTTTACTTCGGTTCTGCTTTCTACGCCTATTGTTTACGACATATGGAAAAGGCGCCATGATAAAGAAGAGAAAAAAGCAGTAAAGGGAAAAGCTGGCAGGTAGAAGTATCATCCTCGGATCAGGTATTCCAGGATATGATCGTCCATGACATAACCCCTGCCAATGTCAAATACATCCGATTCGGTAATATGAAAGCCGAACCGGATGTATGCTTTTATGGCCCTGGTGTTGTTTTTATTTACATGAAGCCTCACAGCGGGCAATCCGTGAAGGCGCGCCAGCCGTATGATTTCATTCATGGACTGGTCAAAGAGGCCACCCCCGCGGTATTCCCGGATCAGGTAAATTTTGCTTAGAAAGAGTGCATTACCTTCCAGCCGGGGGCAGATGCCGAAAAAACCTGCATCAACTCCGCCGGCATTGATAAAGCAATAGGTGTAATTTTCACAAGCAATCTGTTTTTCAATGACAGATGGTTTAAAAAATAAATCAAGCATGTAATGGATCTGCTCCCAGGGCAACATGTCCCGGTAGGCCTCTTTCCAGATCAGAGAAGCCATCTCACACATGCGGGCAATCTGCTCACCTGTTGTTATTGTGGGAAAATGAACCTTCATGGGAGGTAAAAATACGGTTTTCTTTGTATTTTTGTTTCAATAAAAATAATATAATGAATCAGAAACGATTTTATATTCTGGCCCTTCTTATTATCCTGGGTAGTCTTTCCTTACAGGCGCAAAAGACATCTCATAATAAAGACATTAATAAAATAGCCAACCGTGTGCAGGAACTCTGGCAGGTTCCGGCCATGGCGGTAACGGTTGTCAAAGACGGGGAAACCGTTTTTGCCCGTGGAATGGGACGGCTCACAACAGAAAAGGATGCCCCCGCAGCCGACGAATATACCTTGTTTGTCAATGCCTCGACAAGCAAAGCCTTCACTGCCGCTTTGCTCGGAATTGTCATAGACCAGGGATATGTTAAGTGGACAGACCGTGTTATTGACCACCTTCCCGATTTTCAATTGTACGATCCCTGGGTTACAGAAAATTACCTTGTGCGGGATATCATGACACACAAAACAGGTTTTCTGCCCCAGGCCCTGGATGTGATCCCTGCGCTGGGCTACGGCAGGGATGACCTGTACAACATGTTCCGGCTGGTTAAGCCCGCCACCAGTTTCAGGACAACCTACTCTTATTGCAACGCGTTGTACACGGTAGCGGCACGGATTGTCGAAAAATATACCGGACTAACCTGGGAAGAGGCGCTGGAGCAATACATATTTCAACCGCTGGAGATGGATCATTCCACGACGGGGAAAGACCATTATTTCAATGCCGCCAATTTCGCTTACGGCTACCGGCTGAATAAAACGGAAGAAGGATTGAAAGTCACCCCGCGCCAAGACAGGGAAGACTCATATGCGTGGCTTCAGGCCGTTTCTCCCGCGGCTTTTGTGATGTCCAATGCACATGACATGGGCCAATGGATGAAAATGTGGCTGGGAAAAGGATCGTACCAGGGCAGGCAGATACTTACGGGGGAAACGGTTGAAAATCTTTTCAGTCCGCAGACGATTTGTTCCTGGGACAATGAACGGGTTGTTCTGTATGCTCAGGGCTGGCGCATAGAACAGGGCGTTCAGGGAAAGCTCATAAACCATACGGGGCTCGCCGGAGGATATACCGCCTGGGTGGTACTGGTTCCCGAATTGAACCTTGGTGTTAGCGTGCTCATGAACCAGGGATCCACTACTTCACCCCAGACCGCCATCATCCGGCAGGTCATAGACCTGTTCAGAGGGGTTGAATCTGATTGGATAACAAAGACATACGAAGAATATATGCGTCCGCCTGCAGCTCGTAAACCAGAAGTAAAGGAAGAGTTTGTACAACCGCTTGACAACAAGGTTTATACGGGTATTTATTTTAAGGAATTGTTTGGAGAAACAAAAGTGTACGAGAAAAACGGATCATTATATTTGAAAATCAATGATATAGACGCACCACTCAAACACATATCGGGCAACAGTTATCGTTTTAATGCCCGGGACGAGGTCTTTGACATCACGTTTGATGTACAGGAACAACCAGACTGGGCGGTAAGCTATACCATAGATTTTGGTGACGATCTGGGTCCGTTTGTAAGGGTTTTTAAATGAGAAAACGCAGCAATATAGCCGTAATCATGGCAGCCGGAAAAGGCACCAGGCTGGGGGCTTCAATACCCAAGCAATTTCTGGAACTGGGGGGACGGCTGGTTCTGGAGCGGGCCATAGATGCATTTGATGGTCACCCGGATATTGACCAGGTTGCGATCGTGGCTGATTCTGATGAAATGGTCAGGGTAAAAAGAATTGTGCAGGAAAATTACTGGAAAAAGGTAACCCGGATTATCCCCGGAGGAGAAAAGCGATTCCATTCTTCGTGGGCAGCAGTAAAAGAATTTTCAGACAGGCCACAAGACAACCTGATACTACACGATGCTGCCAGACCCATGGTAAGCAGTAAAATTATATCGGAAGTTATTGAGGCATTGAAACATGCTCGTGCTGTGGCGGTTGCCGTTCCGGTTACGGACACCTTGTTTTTTGCCCGTCCTCTTCAGCATCATGTGCTCAGGGTACCCGACAGGAGTCTTTTTCAAAGAGCGCAAACACCCCAGGGATTCCGGATATCGGTTATTCGAAAAGCCTATGATTACGCCATGAACGATCCCGGCTTTAACGCCACAGATGATTGCGGGGTGCTCAAAAGGTATTTGCACAGAGAGAAAATCCTGTTGGTCCCGGGGGATGAAAAAAATTTGAAAATCACGTATCCCGGAGACCTGGAAATCCTGCGTGCCTGGCTCGAATAATTCATTCCACGGAAAAAGCAATTCCCCTTTTTTGAATCCAACTCAGAAAATCAGGCGTGAGGTCTATGCGGTGGGAACGAGAGAACACTTTTACAGCCATTTTATTGGCTTTGTCTTTCAGAACAAAATGAACGGTTATTTTACCGGGGTTTTCCGATAACACCCGGACTAACTCGGTGCGAAACGTTCCGGAAATCTGTTCCACACCCAGGTCCATGGTAATGGAATGGAGAGATTCCCTGGCATTTGAGAGCAGGGATATTTCCTGGATACGAAGTTCTTTTTCTTTTGGTCCGGTTACGGTTTCTTCCTGCCCTTTTCTTTTATACTGGATCCGCTCCTGCAGCAGACATTTGACCAGCAGGGCTTCTCCCTCACGCATATAAGGCATGAATTTCTCGTATTCTTTCCCGAACAGGGTGAATTTCCAGCTTGCCGTATAATCTTCCAGGGTAAACGTTCCCCAGGGCCTGCCCGAGGTCCTGGCCAGGGCAGAGGTCACGTTGGTGACAAGGCCACCCAGGCGGATTTCCCTGGCAACAAAGGGCTCTTCATCCCGGTTATTCCCCAGAAGTTCCTGAATCTGCAGCAGGTTGTGGTTGGTAAAGTGCTTAATTTCAAAACGGAATTTGTCCAGCGGATGGGAAGACAAATAGATTCCCACCATTTCTTTTTCTTTTTTCAGTAAATCTTCAGGAGTTTCCGGATCTATGTGCGGGGGAACCGGCCTGTCGGGCGGAGCCAGGGAATCGGGTCCTGCTCCAAACAAACTGGAGATGTCTTTGTTTTTTTCTTCCTGGACCCTGGATCCGTAACGCATGATACTGTCCAGAAAAACACCGTCCTTGTTGCACGGCAGGAAGTATTGGTGTCTTTTGATATCTTGGAAAGAATCAAAAGCACCTGCATATACAAGGCTTTCAAGCACTTTCCTGTTGCAGGTGTTCATGTTTACCCGTTCTGCAAAATCATAAATATCCTTGAACGGCCCGTTCTGCTCCCTGGCCTGAATAATGCTATCCACCGCACCGTATCCCACACCTTTGATGCCACCCATCCCAAAACGGATATCACCCTGACGGTTAACGGTGAAATCATGTGCCGATTCGTTAACATCTGGGCCAAGGACATTGATTTCCATTCGTTTGCACTCATCCATATACTTGGACACTTCCTCAATATTATTCCGGTTCCCCGACAAAACGGCCGCCATGAATTCAGAGGGATACTTTGTTTTCAGATAGCCTGTCTGGTAGCTGAGTATGGAATAGCTGGCAGCATGTGACTTATTGAACGCATATTGGGCAAAAGCCGTCCAGTCCACCCAGATCTTCTTCAGGATGCCTTCATCAATACCCTTGTCTTTTCCGCCTTTCAAAAAATCAAGCCGAAGCTTTTCCATTTCCTCCGGTTTCTTCTTTCCCATGGCCCTTCTAAGGGAGTCGGCTTCTAAGCCTGAAAAACCTGCAATTTCCCGCGACAACAACATAACCTGCTCCTGGTATACAGTAACACCATAAGTTTCTTTGAGGACCTTTTCCATTTGCGGAAGATCATAAGTTATGGTTTTACGGCCGTGTTTGCGGTCTATGAAATCGGGAATGTAATCCATGGGACCGGGTCTGTATAGGGCGGTCATGGCTATTAGATCTTCAATGCAGGAAGGCTTGAGCTCCCGGAGCCATTTGCGCATGCCATCGCTTTCAAACTGGAACACACCCACCGTATCCCCGCGGCTGAATAATTCATAAGTGGCGGAGTCGGTAAGGGGTAGGCTGTTGATTTCAATATCTGTGTTGTGGTTGGCTTTGATGGTCTCCACCGCACTTTTGAGGATACTGAGCGTTTTTAGCCCCAGAAAATCCATTTTCAGCATGCCAACCTGTTCTATGAGCGATCCTTCAAACTGGGAAACCAGTGTATCTTCCCCGGTTTCTTTGTCTTTTGTGGTGAACAAGGGAATATAATTGGTCAAAGTATCGGGCCCGATAATGATAGCACTTGCATGAACCCCAGTGTTTCTTACCGAACCTTCCAGCCGGAGGGCATATTCCACGGTGGAACTTATCAGCGGGTCTTCCGACTTGAGGGCCGCCAGGAGCTCGGGGACGTATCTCAAGGCGTTTTCAATAGTTATATTCTGGGGCTTTCCATCTTTGTCTGGCAGGCGGTCGGGGATGAGTTTGGCCAGCCGCTCTGCTTCCTGCAGGGGAAGACGCTGCACCCGGGCAACGTCTTTGATGGCACTGCGGGCGGCCATGGTTCCGAATGTAACCACATGGGCAACATGGTCTTTTCCGTATTTTTTTTCTACATATTGCAACACTTTACCCCGGCCGTCATCGGCAAAATCTATGTCGATATCGGGAAAAGAGACCCGCTGGGCATTGAGAAAACGTTCAAACAGCAAACCATAGCGGATAGGATCCACCAATGTGATTCCCAGGCAGTAGGCGACTACAGATCCTGCAGCAGAACCCCTTCCCGGACCAACCCACACGTCCATTTCCCTGGCGGCCCGGATGAAATCCCCGACAATGAGAAAGTAATCCGAAAATCCCGCTCCCGATATGGTCTCCAACTCCATCTCAATGCGTTCTTTCAGCTCCGGGGTAATTTCCCGGTAAAGACATTCGGCTCCCTGGTAAGTAAGGTGGTGCAAGTAGGCATCGGCGCCCGGATATTCAGCGGGTATGGGAAAATGAGGCAGGATCGGCTTCCTGTCAAGGCTATAGGGTTCCACCTTATCGGCAATTTCCAGGGTTGTAGCGAGTGCCTGGGGGATGTCGGCGAAAAGTTCAGTCATTTCCTGACCCGATTTCAGATACTCTTCCTCTGTATACCGGATTTTGCGGTTTTCGTTAGTAACATCGTCGTTTGTGGCCACACATATCAGGCGGTCGTGTGCCGGGGCATCTTCATAATTGACAAAGTGCACATCGTTGGTGGCTACCAGTTTAACATTGTGCTTTTGTGCAAGGCCTATAAGATGGGGCTCTATTTGTTTCTGCAAGGTGTAACACTCCATGGCGTTTTGCGTGGTTAACCTTGTTTTGTGACGCTGGAGTTCTATGTAATAGTCCTCCCCGAAAAGATTTTTGTACCAGCTCACAATGCGGGAAGCCTCCTCCATTTTGCCGGCCAGGACCAGGCGGGGCAATTCTCCGGCCAGACAGGCACTCATGGCTATCAATCCATGGTGGTACTGTTGTAGCAGCTCATGATCTATGCGCGGTTTATAGTATACCCCGTCTATCCATGCCTGTGAAACTAGTTTGATCAGATTCAGGTATCCCGCATGGTTTTTGGCTAGCAACACCAGGTGGCAGGTGGTGGCTTCTTCTTTGTTTTTTTTTAAAAGCCGGCCTTCCGGTGCCAGATAGACTTCACATCCGACAATGGGTTTAACCGTAGGGTGTCGCCCTGCCGTATTGAGGAACTCCTTTACGCCATACATATTGCCATGATCGGTTATGGCCAGCGCCGGCTGATTGTCGGCGTCTGCCTTGTCAAACAGTTTGGGGATGAAGGCAGCACCGTCAAGAATTGAATATTGTGTATGAACGTGCAGGTGAACAAAGGAGGGCATAGCGGGTTGTTATTTATGGATCAGGGATTTGCCTGTCATTTCTACGGGAGCCGGTATTCCCATCAGATGGAGTATGGTGGGTGCGATGTCGGCCAGAATGCCATGGTCCACACCCTTAACCTGATCGTCAACAACAATAAACGGGACCCGGTTCATAGAATGGGCCGTGTTGGGAGATCCGTCCGGATTCAGTGCGTTGTCAGCGTTCCCGTGATCGGCCGTAATGATCACTGAATAGCCGTTTTGTATGGCTGTTTGGGTTACTTGGTAAGCCAATTTGTCAATGGTTTTTACAGCCTGACAGATGGCCTGGTAAACCCCGGTGTGTCCCACCATGTCTCCGTTGGCAAAATTGAGCACTATAAAACTGAATTCTTTTGTGTTTAAGGCCTGCTTGATCTTATCGGCCACTTCGGGAGCACTCATTTCCGGCTTCAGATCATAGGTGGCCACTTTAGGAGAAGGGACAAGGATCCTGTCTTCCAGCGGAAAAACTTCCTCCCTCCCGCCTGAAAAGAAAAAAGTCACGTGTGCATATTTCTCGGTTTCTGCAATCCGCAACTGCCGTAAGCCGTTACGGCTGATGATTTCCCCAATAGTTTCCCTCACGTTGTCTTTATCAAACAGGATATGCAGCCCTTTAAAGGTGTCGTCATAAGGAGTTAGGCAGCAATAATAAAGGGGAATGGTATACATTTCATACTCAGGCATGTTTTCCTGGGTCAGCACACGGGTAATTTCGCGGGCGCGGTCATTCCTGAAATTGAAAAATATCATGGCATCGTCTTTCCCAATGGTTCCTAGAGGAATACCCGATTCATCCACACACACTATGGGCTTGATGAACTCATCTGTAACACCCTGGCTGTAGCTTGCAGCGATCCCGTCTGCAGCCTTCCTGAAGGGGCTGCCAATTCCGTGAACCGCCAGATCATAGCCAACTTTGACCCGGTCCCAGCGTTTGTCCCGGTCCATGGTATAATAACGCCCTATCACGCTGGCAATTTTACCTGTAGTGCGGGCCAGGTGCTCTTCCAGTTTCTGAACGTACCCTTTTCCGCTCTTAGGATCGGTATCACGACCGTCCATAAGGCAATGGACATAGACCTTGGTCAACCCGTATTGATGCGCAATGTCAAGAAATGCGAAAAGATGCTCCATGGAAGAATGTACCCCCCCCTCAGATACAAGGCCCATCAGGTGTAGTGATTTGCCAGAGTGCCTTGCGTACTGGTAAACGGCCTGAATTTCTTTATTATCGCGTATGGACCCGTCACGACAGGCACGGTTGATTTTGACCAGGTCCTGGTATATGATGCGTCCTGCGCCTATATTCAGGTGCCCGACCTCGGAATTTCCCATTTGTCCCTCCGGCAGGCCCACGTCTTCGCCCGATGTGCTGAGCGTGCTGTGGGGATAAGCCTTGCGGATTTTTTCAATAAGTGGCTGACCGGCTGTATATATGGCATTGGTCCGATCCTGTTTTCCTTCTCCCCATCCATCCAGGATCATTAAAAGTACTTTTTTCATAAATGCAATAATTATCTTACAAAGGTACGAAAAGATTTTATGTACCTTTGCCACATATTATGAGTAAGAAAAACAACAGAAAAGACACATCTGCCAATAACCACAGGGGAAGACAGAGTCGCAAACCGTCCAGGGCGGTAGAATACCAGGGGAAATTGAGCATGACAAGAGAGGGTTTTGCCTTCCTGCTGGTTTCAACGGCCGAAGGAGAGGCGCCGGTTGAGGATATCTTTATCCCGGCAAGAAAACTGGGGGGCGCTTTGCACGGGGACCAGGTTAAGGTAGCTGTGGTTCCTGGAAAATCAAGGAACGGGCGTAAAGTGGACGGAGAAGTCACAGAAGTACTGGAGCGTTCTGCAAGACCTTATGTGGGAATTATACAAGTGCATGACAAACAGGCGTTTGTTATTACAGATTCCAAAAACATGCCCTTTGACATTCAATTGGTCAAAGAGGGTTTGAGCGGCGCAAAAAGCGGACAGAAAGTGGCGGTGCTGGTATCGGGGTGGGATCGGAAAAACCAGTTACCTATAGGAAAAATTGTAGACGTGCTGGGCAATCCCGGAGAGAACACAACCGAAATGCACGCCATTCTGGCTGAATTCGGACTTCCTTACAGGTTTGAAAAACAGGTGGAAGAAGAGGCTCAGGCACTGCGTGAGGAAATACTCCCCGGGGAAATCAAGGAACGGATGGATTTCAGAGAGGTTCCCACTTTTACCATAGACCCTTCCGATGCAAAGGATTATGACGATGCCCTGTCTTTCAGAAGAACAGGCCCGTCAGAAGCACTCATGGAAGTGGGGGTTCATATTGCCGATGTGAGTTACTATGTGGACCCGGGATCACTGCTGGACCAGGCAGCCTATGAACGGGGCAATTCTGTATACCTGGTAGACAGGACCATCCCCATGCTTCCCGAAAAACTATCCAACAAGCTTTGCTCGCTCCGTCCGCATGAAGACAAACTCTGCTTTTCGGCCGTATTCCGCTTTGATAAGGATTTCAAGGTGGTTTCCCGCTGGTTCGGACGTACCGTAATCCGTTCTTCCTGCCGCATGTCCTATGAAGAGGCACAGGCAGTACTGGATAAGGTGCCCGGGGTAATGACAAGCTCGGGACCCGTTCCGGAACCCATCCGGGACGGACTCTTATTTATTCATGCTTTGGCACATAGGCTCAGAAAGGAACGTTTCAGCAAGGGGGCCATCGCTTTTGAAAGGCCCGAAGTTAAGGTGCAGGTAGATGAAAAAGGCGTTCCCGTGAGCATACATGTTAAGGAACAACTGGATTCGCACTGGCTCATAGAAGAATTCATGCTGCTGGCAAACCGCGAAGTAACCGAATTCATTCAGAAAAAGAAAGACAAGGGATCTGGAAAAGTGCCGGCATTCGTTTACCGGGTACACGAGGCTCCGGCAGAAGACAAAATGACCGCCTTCCGTAATTTTGTGCATCACTTCGGGTATGATATGAAACAGACCAAAACAGCACGCGATTACGGCAGAGAGCTGAACCGTCTTTTGGAAAAAACGAAAGAAAAACCCGAATCGTCAGGGATCGTGATTATGGCACTGCGTTCCATGGCGCGCGCCCACTATTCAACAGACAACGTGGGCCATTACGGATTGGCCTTTGATCATTACACCCACTTTACTTCTCCTATCCGTCGGTATTCAGACCTGATGGTACACCGGCTCCTGTTACATTATATGAACGGCGGCAAAAGCGAACCCCAGGCAGACATGGAGAAACGCTGCATCTATATTTCACAGCGGGAGCAACTGGCAACTGAGGCAGAACGGGCCAGCATCAAATACAAAATGGTTGAATATATGCAGGATAAAGTGGGACAGGAATTCGAAGGGGTGATTACCGGCCTGACCGATTGGGGTATGTACGTGGAGCTTGGACAGACACAGGTAGAAGGTATGGTCGCCCTGCGTGATATTCAGGACGATTATTATGTCTTTGACAAAGATTCCGTTAGCCTTACCGGGACACACAACGGTACCCGTTTTGTTTTGGGACAGAAAGTACGCATCCGTGTTTCCAGGGCCAACCTCGAACAAAAGCAATTGGATTTTATTTTAATACAGTAAACAATGAAAAAAGGTACAATCTGGATTATCATCATTGCCATCATAGCCCTGGTAGTTATGTGGTTTGTAAGGATCAACAACAGTATGGTAGAAGCTCAGGAACAGACAGTTCAGGCATGGGCACAGGTAGAAAATGTCTATCAGCGCCGCGCCGACCTGATCCCCAACCTGGTCAACACCGTCAAGGGGGCTGCCAATTTTGAAAAGGGAACTTTGGAAGCAGTTATTGAAGCACGTTCCAGGGCCACATCCGTAACGGTTGACCCTACCAACCTGACAGAAGAAAGTATGGCCGCTTTCCAGAACGCACAGGACGATCTGAGCAAGTCACTGGGGCGCCTGATGGCGGTTGTGGAAAGTTATCCCGAACTGAAAGCAAATCAGAACTTCCTGGAATTACAGGCCCAGCTGGAAGGAACGGAAAACAGGATTGCCGTGGAAAGGCGTACTTTCAACCAGGTGGTACAGGCTTACAACGTGCTGATCCGCAAATTCCCCAATTCGATTGTAGCAGGGATGAGGAATTTTGAGAGCAAAGCCTATTTTGAGGCAGCTGAAGGAGCCGAAACGCCTCCTGTCGTAGAATTCTGATAAGGATTACATCCCTGGACTTTCCAACGGTATGGACTTACCGTCGGGTGTAATCAATGTACATCCGTCGGAAGCATCACAGATGTGTCCTATGATATCCAGACTATATTCTTTGCTCAGTGACTCATAGTTTGCCAACGGCAGGGTCAAGAGCATCTGAAAATCATCTCCTCCGTTGAGAGCTGCCACAAGCGGAGAAGGTTCGTTGTTGTTGGCCTCTGCATATTCAAAACATTCCCGTGCAATGGGGATCTTGTTCACGTATATTTTTGCACCGGTTCCTGATGCTTTCGCAATACTTAAGATGCCATGTGACAAGCCGTTGGTAAGTAGACACATAGAGGTTGGTATGATGTCGTCTTTTCTCAGGTTTTCCAATAAGACCCCGGGTAACCCCGGTTTCAGATATTGTTCCAGTATGTATTCGTGTCCCTTCAGGTCAGGGAGCCGATCTTTGCCTGTCTCTCCGTTAAAAATCCTTTTCTCGCGCTGCAGCAGGTGCAGTCCCATATAAGCAGCACCAACACTGCCGCTCAGGCAAATCAGGTCGGTATCACTGGCCCCGCCGCGACGTGTCATCAGGCCGGCATTGCCTTCACCCACCGCGGTAACAGCCAGACTCAATCCAGTGTAGGAAGACTGGATGTCAACCGCTGTAACATCGGCCCCGTAAAGGCGCGCAGCCGCTTCTATGCCCACAAAGAGTTCGTCCAGATCCTCTAGGAAAAAGCGCTGGGAAACACCGGTACAAACCAGCAGCTGAACCGGAACCGCATTCATGGCCATTACCTGTCCCATGGCGTGAACAGCAGTTTTGTACCCGATGAATTTCAGGGGAAAGTAGCTCAAATCGAAGTCCACTCCCTCGAGGGACATTTTTTGAGCCGAAACGGTCAGCGCCTCATGAAAACAGGCAACAGAAGCATCGTCCCCGATGCCCTGAAGTGTTGCTTCATTACTTGAAGTAAAACGGGTTGAAATTCTATCAGTCAACACATATTTACCCAAGTCGCGAATAGGTGTCTTAAGGGGTTCTTTTTTATCACTCATACCGCAAAAATAAGGAAAAGATGGTATATTTGCGGGCTATGAAAGAAAATCAGAACGACATACTGAAAAAAATTGCTGAAACTGAGTATGCGCAGGGTTTTGTGACGGATCTGGAGCAGGATGTTTTTCCAAAAGGGTTGGGTGAAAACGTCATAAGGAAGTTGTCTTTAAGAAAAGAAGAGCCTGATTGGCTGCTTGAATTCCGGCTCAATGCCTTCCGAAAGTGGCGAACCATGAAAATGCCTCAATGGGCTCATCTTACCATTCCTACTATTGATTATCAGGATATTATTTATTATGCGGCGCCCAAAAAGTCTACATCCGGAACAGAAGCGGGAACGATAGACCCCATTTTAACCGACACCTTTGACAAACTGGGCATTCCCCTGCACGAAAGGAACGTGCTGGCTGGAATGGCCGTTGATGCCATATTTGATTCTGTATCGGTAAAGACCACCTTTAAAGAAACCCTGGCAGAGAAAGGGATCATCTTTTGTTCTTTTTCCGAGGCAGTCAGGGATTATCCTTCCCTGGTCAGACAGTACCTGGCCAGTGTGGTGCCCGTGGCGGATAATTTCTTTGCAGCCCTTAATTCTGCTGTGTTTTCCGACGGATCCTTCTGTTATATTCCAAAAGGCGTTCGCTGTCCCATGGAACTGTCCAGTTATTTCAGAATCAACGCCCGCGGTACCGGACAGTTTGAAAGAACACTTATTGTGGCTGAGGAAGGCTCTTATCTGAGTTACCTGGAAGGCTGTACAGCCCCCCAGAGGGATGAAAACCAACTGCATGCTGCAGTGGTTGAAATTGTGGTCATGCAGGATGCCGAGGTAAAATATTCCACGGTCCAGAACTGGTATCCGGGCGATTCACAGGGAAAAGGCGGCATTTTTAATTTTGTTACCAAGAGGGGAATCTGCAAGGGAGCCAATGCCCGGCTTTACTGGACACAGGTGGAGACAGGCTCGGCCATTACCTGGAAATACCCGTCGACCATTTTACGGGGGGACAATTCGGTTAGTGAATTTTACTCGGTTGCTGTCACAAACAATTACCAGCAGGCCGATACCGGAACAAAAATGATCCATATAGGAAAAAACACCCGCAGCCGTATTGTAAGTAAAGGCATATCGGCCGGGCACAGCCAGAATTCATACCGCGGGCTGGTAAGGATAATGCCGGGAGCCGACAATGCCAGGAACCATTCACAATGTGACTCTTTGCTGCTTGGAGACAAATGCGGCGCCCATACTTTTCCGGTTATTGAAAACAGCAACGAAAGTTCTGTTGTGGAGCACGAAGCCACCACTTCAAAGATTGGTGAAGATCAGCTTTTTTACTGCCAACAGCGGGGAATAGGAACAGAAGACGCAGTAGGGCTGATAGTGAACGGCTATGCACGTGAAGTGTTGAATAAGTTGCCCATGGAGTTTGCCGTTGAGGCTCAGAAATTGTTAAACCTTACGCTTGAGGGTACGGTTGGTTGATGAAAGAGTTTTTTAACCTTCATAATGTTTTTTTTGTCATAGGAGGACAAGGCATTTCCTACCTGGAATTTTTTGCTGTTCTCTTTGGCCTGACTTCAGTTCTGCTGGCCAGCCTGGCACGTGCCATAAATTATTGGATAGGCTTTGTGTACACTGCCCTGTTATTTATGATGTTTATTCAGAAAAACCTGTATACCAACATGTTATTACAACCTGTTTCACTGGGTATCAACATTTATGGACTGTACCGCTGGACCAGGCCTGGTAAGGATGAAAAGAACAAAAACAACCAGCTCCGGATAACTTTTCTCAACAACCGGCAACGGGTGATGTATGTTTTCCTGCTAGCCTGTATTGTGCTGGTCTGGGGATTTGTCCTGACAAAACTTCATTTGGTTTCACAGGCTTTTCCGCCCGCCAGGACGCCCTACCTGGACTCATTGGTGGCCGGTCTGATGCTCATGGCGCAGATCCTGGCTGCCCAGAAAAAATGGGAGTGCTGGGTATTCTGGGTGGCCCTGAACATAGGCAATGTTATTCTGTATGTTTCTGCCGGGCTGGTATTTATGCCAATAGTTGCCGTATGCTTCCTGGCTTTAAATATTATAGGGGTGTTTCACTGGAAGAAGGAGTGGGAAAAACAAAAAATATTATGTTAAGTATTAAAGATTTACATGTAAAAATCGGGGATAAGGAGATTCTCAGGGGAATTAACCTTGAAATTAAGCAGGGAGAGATCCACGCGATCATGGGCCCGAACGGGTCGGGGAAATCTACCCTGGCGGCTGTGCTGGCAGGAAGAGAAATGTTTACCGTTACCCGTGGATCTGCCCATTTTATGGGGCAGGATCTGTTTGCAATGGCTCCCGAGGACAGGGCACGTATGGGATTATTCCTTGGATTCCAGTATCCGGTGGAGATACCGGGTCTGACCAACGTGAATTTTATGAAAGCGGCCGTTAACGAGCAAAGAAAATACAAAAACCTGCCCCCGTTGTCATCGGGAGAGTTTCTCAAAGTCATACGTGAGAAAATGGACATTGTGCAGATGGACCCTTCTTTTGTGGGCAGGGGTGTGAATGTGGGTTTTTCGGGTGGCGAAAAGAAAAGGAACGAAATATTCCAGATGGCCATGCTCGAACCCAGGCTTGCAATTCTTGACGAAACCGATAGCGGACTGGACGTTGATGCACTGCGTGTTGTGGCACAGGGGGTCAATAAATTGAAAACGGCCGAAAATGCATTTGTGGTTATCACACATTATCAGCGTCTGCTCGATTTTATTGTACCCGACATAGTACACGTTATTTACAAAGGACAGATTATCAGGACAGCCGGGAAGGAACTGGCGGCCGAGGTGGAAACCAGAGGATACGATCACATCATTAATTAGCTATGACTGAGTATACCTATATGCCGCAAGTACGGCGTGTTTTCAGCTGTACCGTTCCCAACGCGAATATCAGGCAGATATTCCTGATGGACGGTGTCTTGCAGGAACCTGAGTCAGATACCGGCGGAATCGTGTTGCAAAAAGGACCTGACCAAATGGGCCTGAGGCTGCATATCTACGGGGATCATGCAGATGAACCTATCCAGATTATCAGTGTGCGTAGTGAAGACCTGCCTCAACCTCTGGAATTTTCCAATTCCTGGGAACTGGCTGCAGGGGCTTCTGCACAGATCATAGTTTGTGACCACACCCTAAATGAATACCTGTACAGGACCTCCCGTTTTTCAGAGATAACACTGGGGCAGGGAGCCAGACTGGATATTCTTTTCATGCAGAATGAACACCAGCATTCCAGATACTGGCTTAACATAAAGGCAGGTCTTGCCGGGGATTCGCAGCTGGATTGCCACATCCTGAGTCTTTACGGAGGGACCATACAAAACAAAGTACAGGTGAGTATGACGCAGCCGAGAGCCACGTGCAACCTGGATGGACTTTATCTGGCAGACAGAGAACAGGAGGTTCAGTATGATATTGCAGTACGTCACGAAAGCGCAGGCTGCAATTCACAACAGCTGTTCAAAGGGATTTTGGACAACAAGGCCAGAGCAACTTTCAGCGGGGCTATATACGTAGCACCCGGGGCACAGAAGACCGAGGCTTACCAGGCCAATCACAACCTGCTTCTGACCCGTGAAGCGAAGATCACCACCAAACCGCAGCTGGAGATCTATGCAGACGACGTGAAATGTTCGCACGGGGCGACCATTGGGCGCCTGGACGAACTGGGCCTTTTTTATCTGCGTTCAAGGGGAATTTCTCTGGCCGAAGCGCAAATGCTCCAACAGATGGCTTTTGTACAGGATGTACTGGACCGGGTGCGTACCCAGTCTATCCGTTCAAGATTGGAAAAAATGGTGGAAAGCAGGTTACGTGGCGAATTCTCAAGATGTTCACATTGCACCATGCATTGTTGTTAAAAATTTTGTGCATATCTTTTCATGGGCTCTCTGTTAATCAAGAAACGTTTGAACTAACTTGCAATTCCCTTTTCAGCAGAGGAAAAACAGACAACTAGTAACCTTCTTATTTATAGCGTGATGGATTCTGAAATAAAGAATGCAAAGGCAATTTTTCCCTACGAGGAAGCATTGGTAAAAACAATGGAATATTTCAACGGCGACGAACTGGCTGCCTCGGTCTGGATTAACAAATATGCCATGAAAGACTCTTTTGGGAACCTTTACGAATGCACACCCAAAGACATGCACCGGAGGTTAGCTAAGGAGTTTGCCAGGATAGAAAAGAAATATCCGAATCCCATGAGTGAAGAGGTTATTTTTCATTTGCTGGACCATTTCAGATACGTGATTCCACAGGGAGGACCCATGTCTGGCATTGGGAACGATCACCAGATAGCTTCTCTGTCCAATTGTTTTGTAATAGGCCACGAAAAACCCGCCGACTCTTACGGGGGAATCCTCAAAATTGACGAAGAACAGGTGCAACTGATGAAGCGCCGCGGGGGCGTTGGTCATGATCTGTCTCACATCCGCCCCGGGGGCTCTCCAGTACTGAACTCGGCCTTGACATCAACAGGGGTGGTTCCCTTTATGGAAAGGTATTCCAACTCAACAAGGGAGGTTGCCCAGGACGGAAGGCGCGGAGCATTGATGCTGTCCATCTCTATTAAACACCCCGACGCAGAACAGTTCATAGACGCCAAGCTGGAACAGAACAAGGTGACAGGAGCCAATGTGTCGGTAAAAATTGACGACGGATTCATGCAGGCTGCCTTGTCGGGAAAAACATATATCCAGCAGTACCCTGTAGATTCTGTAAATCCTAAGTATGAAAAAGAAATTGATGCGGCAGCCCTTTGGAAAAAGATTATCCGCAATGCCTGGAAATCGGCAGAGCCGGGCGTGTTGTTCTGGGATACGATCCTGCGTGAATCGGTTGCCGATTGCTATGCAGACCTGGGTTACAGGACAGTAAGCACCAATCCCTGCGGAGAAATTCCGCTATGTCCGTATGACTCATGCCGGCTCATAGCCATTAATCTGTATTCCTATGTGGAAAAACCCTTCACCCCGGAGGCAAGGTTTAACGTGTCGCTTTTCAAGGAACACGTCATAAAAGCCATGCGGCTGAATGACGACCTGGTGGACCTGGAGATGGAAAAGATAGACCGGATAATTGAAAAGCTGGACAAGGATCCTGAAGACGAGGTGATCAAAAGGACTGAAAGGGAATTGTGGCTCAAGATCAAGGAAAAAACACTGGGTGGCAGGCGTACCGGTCTGGGTATCACAGCGGAGGGAGATATGCTGGCCGCCCTGGGCCTGCGTTACGGGTCTGAGGAAGCTATTCAGACCGGTGTCCAGGTACAGAAAACACTGGCGCTTGCAGCTTACCGCTCATCGGTTATCATGGCTCAGGAAAGGGGACCATTTCCCCTGTACCAGGCCAACAGGGAGTTGCGCAATCCCATGATAGAACGCATACGCCAGGAAGAAGAGGAGTTGTACCAGCAGATGATCAAATCAGGAAGACGCAACGTATCCATGTTAACCATTGCCCCTACCGGGACCACAAGTCTGATGACCCAGACAACTAGTGGAATTGAACAGGTTTTTATGCCTGTTTATCAGCGACGTAAAAAGGTTAATCCAAACGATAAGAACGTGAACATATCCTTTACCGACAAAATGGGTGACGCCTTTGAAGAATATAACGTATTCCACCACAAATTCCTTGACTGGGCACAGATCAACGGTTATGACCGGAAAAAGGTCATGCAGATGGATAATGAGACATTGCAGGCCCTGGTTAAGGAATCTCCCTATTACAAAGCGACTTCAAGCGATGTGGACTGGGTTGCCAAGGTTAAGATGCAGGGCCAGTTGCAGAAATGGGTGGATCATTCCATAAGCGTTACAGTGAACCTGCCCGCAGACATTTCTGAGGAAATGGTAGCCAAAGTATACAAAACCGCTTGGGAATGGGGCTGCAAAGGCATAACAGTATACCGGGACGGAAGCCGCACAGGAGTACTGGTTGCCGCTGATTCTCCGGAGAAAGGAGGAAAGCTGATGAAATCCATGCCCAAGGAACGGCCGGTAGAACTGGAGGCAGAAGTTATCCGGTTCAAAAATGCCAATGAACAATGGATCGCATTTGTGGGGCTGTTTGAAGGAAGGCCATACGAAATCTTCACAGGAAAACTAGACGAGGACACACGTGTCATTCCCAAATCAATAACCATGGGTAAGGTTATCAAGGTGGTAGAGCCCAAAGGATCCCGTTACGATTTCAGCTTTATTGACAAATACGGTTATCCCAATACAGTGGGAGGCATCTCTCATATGTTCAACCAGGCTTACTGGAATTATGCCAAATTGATATCAGGCGTCTTACGTAACGGCCTTCCGGTAGAAGAGGTGGTACATCTGGTTTCTTCACTGGAACTGGATAGTCAGACCATCAACAACTGGCGGACCGGCGTAGAAAGAGCCCTCAAGAGATACATTCCCAATGGGACAAAGGATTCCTCGGGAACAGAATGCGAAAAATGCGGTGCCGGTAACCTGATATACCAGGAAGGCTGTCTTCTATGCATGAGTTGCGGTTATTCAAAATGCAGTTAAAAGCTTCTTCATGGCCACTACCGTAGCATATCCTTTTTCCAAGATTAATCTGGGATTGCACGTGCTTGAAAAACGGGCAGACGGATACCACAACATTGAAACACTTTTTGTTCCTCACCCCTTGTGTGATATTCTGGAAATTACCGATGCTCCCGGGGCACAAAAAGATGTGCAACTGTTTCTTTACGGGCTTCCGGTCACAGGCCCTTTGTCATCCAACATCTGCGTTATAGCTTACCGCCTGCTTTCAGCACATTACAAGCTCTCTCCGGTTGAGATACATCTTTACAAGCAGATTCCTCCGGGTTCAGGCCTGGGAGGGGGGTCCTCTGACGGGGCGGTTTGCCTGCAGGTCCTGAACAAGCATTTTGCGTTAGGTCTGAGGCGGGAGGAATTGCTCTCTTATGCCTTGAAAATGGGCAGTGATGTTCCTTTTTTTGTTCAGCAGCCACCCGCCCTGCCATACTTCGCTTCCGGAACGGGCGGGGTGCTGGAGCCGTTTCCCCTTGATTTGAGCCCTTACCGGATTGAATTGCGTTTTCCACCTGTTTTTATTTCTACGGCTGAGGCTTACGCAGCAATCAAGCCAAACAACCACCGGGTGCCTTTACGTGACCTTTTGCTGCAGCCTGTTGATAAATGGAAATATACAATCGGGAATGATTTTGAAGAATATGTCTTTCATAAATACCCCCAGACAAGTCAATATAAGCAAGCCCTTTATGAGGAAGGGGCGGTGTATGCCTCTATGACAGGAAGCGGATCTGCATTTTTTGGCCTTTTCAAAATTTAGGATTTCGGATTTGTTCTTATATTTACGGCAAATATGGGATTGTACTATCAAGAACAATTTAAGAACGGGGCGCAAATTGTTGTCTGGGAAATCACCGAAACCGAGGAACAATTACAGGAAATTTGCACTCTTCCCAATGAAGAACAGGAAGAGCTCTCCTACATAACAAACCCCCAGCGACGGCTGGAGCGCCTTGCCGTCCGGGCTATTCTCCACCACCTGTTCCAGGAAAAGGTATACCTGGGCTATCATGAAAACGGAAGGCCGTTTCTGCAAAACTCCATTGTGGAACTGAGCATAGCCCATACACGCCGTTTTGCGTGCGTGCTGACACACCCGGAAAACAGCGTGGGAATAGACCTTGAATCGCTTGGCCGAAATTTTTCAGCGGTTGAAAAAAAAGCCGTCAGGGAATCGGAAAAGGATTTCCTTTCGGAAAAACCCGAGGTCCGTCAACTGCAGCTGGCCTTAATATGGTGCGTCAAAGAAGCCTTGTTCAAATACATGTCGCAGCCAGATGTGGATTACGTTGAGCAAATGGAAGTTGACAGATTCACGCCCAGAGAATCGGGCGAAATAGACGCCGTTTTTTATCACAGGGATGGTCTGAAAGATCCTTTTACTTTGGAATACAAAGTATTGGATGACCACGTCATGGTGTGGCTGGTTGGTTGAACTGCACCATATACTTTTCTGCAAAAAAAGCCGGACGGTAACTCAGCTTGGCATTGCGTAGCCCCATATCGCCCGAATCATCTTCCCGGTTGATATATTCCACAAGCGGATACTTTTCCATCGCGTAACGGACAAAGAACACGTTTACCGCCTGGTAGGCGCCCCTGAATTCTGGGAATGCTTTTTCCACGTGCACCAGCCATGTGTTTTTGGTCAACAATTCCCCCAGGGTATAGGCTATGATTTTTCCCTCTGTCAGGACCATTAAACCTTCCAGTCCCAATTCCTCAAAACCGTTGAAAGCCCTGTGGACAGCACAGGCCTCCTGCCCCAGGCCCACATCCTGGTTGCAGCCCATGATCCGGCACCATGTATCATTCATTTCAAGGCAGGCGGGGATGTCTTCCGGCGTTATCTGCTGGGACTCATAGCCTGGGTATGCACTAAGAAAAGCATTCAGATGATTCCTTTTAGTCTGGTACTTCTTTCCCGGCAAATGGGCCAGATCTAAGGCATTGTAAAGGTAGTCGTAGGAATCCCGAAGGGGCTGAATATCAATGGGGTAAGGAGCTGCGGCCGCCAATTGCCCGGCTTCTTCTGCAGAAAGCGCACCAACGGTAAAAGGGACATTGCCGGAAACTGCAAACAGAGCTTTCAGGGCAGTATCCCCTGTAACAGGGCCTTTCAGGCTCATGGGGTATAAAAAATGATAAGGTTCCGCAGAGTAACTGCTGCTTCTTATCAACAGCAACCGGTCCTGGCAGCAGGAAATGATTCGGAAGTCCGTATGGTATATTCCGGACCACATATACAAGGTGGCAAAGCTGTATTCAGTGGCAGCTTTGCCGGAATTAAGCAGATACGGCTTAATGATTGCCTGATCGTTAAGGGTAAGGGGTATGAAAGAGTCCATAAATAAGTTATTCGTTGAGCCAGGATTCCAGTTGCTTCTGCAATGCTTCTCTCATAGTTTCAGGCAGAGTGGCTATACGGGCACGGTGACTCCCGCCGGGTTGCACATAATACAACACATTCGCTTTGCCGGGGTCTGGAACGGCAGCAGCCGTCCAAGGGTCCCATTCACCGTATATGAATACCATGCGGGCATCGGTTTTTTTTACAAAATCACGCTGCAGCCGGTACATTGATTTATTAAAACGAGGTTTGTAAAAATCCGGTAAGAAAAGGTCTTTCAGGTACCGGTTTGCGGTTTTCAGTTCCATGGCGGGATATTTCTTTGTAACCCATTTTCCGGCAGGAGCTTTTTGGACTGAATCCTTTGCCTGAACTGCCTCCTGGCCAGGCTCCTTTTGTTTGCCTGACAGACTTTTCTTTTCTTTTTCAGGAACAAAGCGTGTGCGGGGTGTTTTAAACCGGAATGGCGTTGTGTCATAACCGTAATAGCCCAGCTCGCGTGCTGCCTGTATGAAAAAAGGCATTGTAGGAGAATCCCTGACAAAATAATCGGGAGAAGCGATTTTTAACAGGTGGGCAAAAAGAACCGTGTTCTGGGATTGCAGGTCCGGGATCGTCTCCGGATCTGTCCCCCATTGCCAGAAGGCAAAGGAATATTCCAGGACGCAGTAGTCAAATATATCGCTCACAGGCCGGGTAAAATGAAGTCCGGTCGTATCACAGAATTTTTCAAAAAGTGGCATAAGACTATCCCTGCGGGACAAAACTTCTTTCTGAAATTCCAGTACCTTCCTGCGGGCTTCAGGCGTTCCTGCCTTATTGGCAATGAACGGCTCATGTCTGCCGTCCTCCACACCCTGACAAAGTGGGGCAACATAGCAAACGGTTATATCCACATCATCGGGAAACAGGGTCCGGTACATCAGGGCGGTCTGTCCGCCTTTGCTGATCCCAGTGGCAATCCATTTGCCGGGGTAGAGGGCTGCCAGGTTTTGCCGGATCTTGTGCAAGTCCGTCATGGCTGATTGTACATTCAGGTAATCCCACCTGCGGGGAGAGGGAACTGATTCGCCAAAATAACGGTGTTCCACAACAATCAGATTGGCATTCAGAAGGCGGGACAATTCTTCCCTATATCCAGGCCTGGCGGCATATCCGGCGTCATACCCTTCTGTCACAAATATTGTGGGACGATCATATCCGGCGTGCATAATAAAAACCCGTTGTTCAAAAAAGCCGTATACAATGTCATCGTGGTTGATCATCTGGCGTAAGCGAATGCGGAATTTCTCCTCAAATTCCGTGCTTTCGAGTCTGAAAACCTCGGTCACCCCATCAATGGCTGAAAGCTGCATTTCCAGATTGGAGCGCTGGGTGCGCGAAGTTTGGGAAAAAGCAGGCGGGAGGTTGGTAAAGAAGGCCAGCAGGGCAAGAATGATGATGGATTTAAAAAGTTTCATGAAGGATGTGGTTATTTGTCAATCAAATGGTGGGACAATCCGGTGCGTCTGGAGAGGAAAGAGGGTTCGTAAATAACCTCAGGGAGTTGAATTCTGGAATGGACTTCAGGGGAGGCAACCGGGTTCATTCCGGCCAGAGACAAGGCACGAGCCAGGAGGGTTTCACGCGGGTCTCCCAGGGGATAGACGTCCCCCAGCAGTACGTCTTCTACCAGGTAATCAGGGGTGAATCCGTCTTTGAAATCGGTAATGCCGAGCGAATTGGCATATTTATAGACTATAGATTGTGTTCCCCAGTTCTTTATCTGTGTGTCTTCCTCCGGGTGGAAAACCATGGCAGCGGTGTACTTCCCTCTTGTAACATCTCCCACCATAATCACATCCATATAGGGATCCAGTCCGCATATGATAAGTTCAGATGCACTGGCCGTATTGTGTCCTGTCAGGATAAAAAGGCGTGTGAGGTTCAGGTTGAGCGGGGTTTCGGAAAGTTTAGGGAAGTATTCGTAAAGCATGTCGTTGCGGTTATTGTCTTTCCAGTATTTCTGGTACAGGTCGTTCCAGGATTTGGTAATAAGTATGGTATTCCCGTCAAGACACCGGACAGGGCATAGCACACCAGACAGCGCGCTTGCCACACTCAGGTATCCTCCAAGGTTGTACCTCAGATCCAGAACAATATCTGTAATCCCCTGATTTTTAAAATTCTGGAAAACAGGAAAAAACAGCTCTTGTGAACCCCCAAAGAAATCGGTATAGCAGATATAACCCACTTTTCTGACCTGATCGGACAAGATGGTATGGGCAATGACAGGATTCAGGTTCTGCTTTCGTGCCGTTAAGGAAACAGTCCCGCTCTTGTATATGGTCCCGTCCCTGAGCTCACCCAGGGTAAGGTTAAGCGCAGGGGCATAGAAGAGGGTGGTGTAATTGTCTTTTGTTATGGGTTTCCCGCCGGCTTCTATAAAAATGGTGCCGCGTTGCACCCCGGCTTCAGCCGCAGGGGTTTGGGGATAAACATACTGGACAATAGCAAAATAATTCCCGGTATTGGAGAACGTGCCAAAGGCAAGGGAATATCCAAAGGTGGTTTCCACGCCTTCGCCCCCCTCGAGCAGGGTTTGTACATCATCTGTAATGAACGACCAGCGGTCCTCGGCACGGTAACACAACTTTTCAAAAAAATCAAATTCATCGAATTCGTAACGTACGTCCAGAGTGTCGGGGATATGTTTTTCCCACAGGTATACTTCTTCCATCAATTCCAGCATATACTTGTTTACCTGCTGGGTTATCATCGGGGCTTCCTCCCGTTCTTCTTCCTTACACTTGTCGCAGGAAGTGAAAAGCGTCAGAAGCGTTGTGAGCAAAAGCAGTCTCTTGATCATAAAAGTAAAATAACCCACTAAAGTACAAATTTTTATTCTTTACCTTTGCACAAAACATACCAAGACAGCGGATGAAGAAGAATAATTTTATTGAAGAGTTAACCTGGAGGGGTATGATCTACGACATCATGCCAGGTACCGAAGATTTGCTTAACAAAGAAATGACAACGGCTTACGTGGGCATAGATCCGACAGCTGACTCACTGCATATAGGACACCTTGTGGGCGTAATGATGCTCAAGCATTTCCAGGTTGCCGGACACAGACCCATTGCCCTGATAGGAGGAGCAACCGGGATGATAGGAGATCCGTCCATGAAATCTTCTGAGCGAAACCTGCTGGACGAAAACACGTTGCATTACAATCAGGAATGCATTAGAAAACAATTGGTGCGCTTTCTGGATTTTGACCAGACTAAGCCCAACGGAGCCCTTTTGCTCAACAATTATGAATGGACCAAAGACTATACGTTCCTGAATTTTATACGGGACATTGGGAAGCATATTACAGTCAATTACATGATGAGTAAGGATTCTGTCCGCAAAAGGCTTTCGGGAGAAGATGCGGAAGGGATGTCCTTCACTGAATTCAGCTACCAGCTTCTGCAAGGTTACGATTACCTGCATTTGTACAGGCATTACGGGTGTAAATTACAGATGGGCGGATCAGACCAGTGGGGCAATATCACCACCGGCTCTGAACTGATCAGGAGAAAGGAAGGAGGAGAATGCTATGCCCTGACATGCCCATTGATAACCAAAGCGGACGGGGGAAAGTTTGGGAAAACGGAATCCGGCAATGTGTGGCTTGATCGGGAAAAGACCACTCCCTATGCGTTTTACCAGTTCTGGATGAACGTGGGAGATGAGGAAGCGGAGAAATATATTAAAATTTTCACCCTGCTCCCCAGAAAAACCATAGAACAACATATAGAAGCCCATAGGAAAGAACCACATAAGAGGTTGTTGCAAAGCTCCCTGGCTGAATATGTAACAAAAATGGTTCATGGAGAAGAAGAATATAACAAATCTGTTATAGCCTCCAGAGTTTTGTTTGGAGATGGTACAAAGGAACAATTGATGGTCATAGACGAGGTAACTTTTTTGTCGGTTTTTGACGGAGTACCTCAATTTGAATTGTCAAAAAGTGAACTTCCGCTGAGTGTAACCGACTTACTGGCAGTCCGGACTTCTGTTCTGCCCTCTAAGGGCGAATGCAGGAAACTGATCCAGGGTGGCGGGCTGAGCCTGAACAAGGAAAAGGTTGATTCTGCAGAAATGGTTGTCAACCTGGACATGCTTATCCAGGGAAAATACCTGCTGGTACAGAAAGGGAAAAAGAATTACTTTATAATTAAAGTATTATGATTATGAAAACACAGGCAACAGAGCAGAATACCAGACAATTAAAGGTTTCGCGCCAGATACAGAAGGATCTTTCGGAAATCTTCCGGGCAAAGAGCCCAGGCGCATACAACGGGACTATGATTTCTGTAGTTCACGTACGTATCAGTTCAGATCTGTCCGTAGCACATGTCTGGATCAGTGTTTTTCCTTCCGATAAGGCTAAAGATGTTTTAAAGCAGGTACAGGAGCAGAACCGGACAATCCGCGGAGAACTGGGACGGCGTATTGCCAGGCAACTGCGCATTGTTCCGGAACTGGTGTTTTTTCTGGACGATTCTCTGGATTACGCCCAGCACATTGATGAATTACTGAAAAAATAAAAAGCCGTCATTTTGAAACTTGCCTTTTTTATTGCGTGGAGGTATTTGCTGGCTAAGAAATCCAGACAGATCATCAATGTGATATCGGCCATCAGTGCCACAGGGATCACCCTGGGCACCATGGCGCTGGTTGTGGTCATGTCTGTATACAACGGTTTTGATAACCTGGTAAAGGGCATGTACAACACGTTTGATCCCGACCTGGTGATAAAAAGTGCGGAAGGGAAGACTATGCCGGAACTGCAGGAACTTTCAAATCTTAAGGCAGACGGGCGTGTTGCCGCGTTCTGCCCGGTAATTGAAGTAACGGTGTTTTTACAATACAGGAACCAGCAGGCCGTGGCCACAATGAAAGGGGTGGACAGTGTTTTTATTGCCACTTCTCCTTTACAGAAACATCTTATAAACGGCACATTCAATGTCTATTTCGGACAGGTAGAAGAAGCCATCGTGGGAAGGGCCCTGGCAAACAGCCTGGGTATGAATGTCGCTTTTGTAGATCCCTTATGGATTTACTATCCAAAGAAAGATGCCGTTTTTTCTCCACTTAATCCTATGGCCTCCCTGACACGGGAAAAACTCTTTCCGGCAGGTATTTTTTCTGTGGAACAGCGCTACGATGCCGGCCACATCCTGGTCCCGCTTGAAACAGCCAGAAGGCTTTTAAACTATCAGGAACGAATATCCCATGTAGAGATCAGGGTGCACGGGAAAAAGAACGTCAGATCACTTAAAAAGGACCTTCAGGCAAGACTGGGACCTTCCTATACAGTGCTAACCCGTTACCAGCAGAACGAAACCCTGTTCAGGATGATGACCACAGAGAAAGTGATCATATTTTTCCTGCTGGGTTTTATCCTTGTGATCATTTCCAGCAACGTGCTCAGTTCCCTGAGCATGCTCATCCTGGAAAAAAAGGAGGATATTGCGGTGCTTGCCAGCATGGGAGCCCGGCCCGGACTCATCAGCAGGGTATTCATCATGGAAGGATGGCTCATTTCCATTTTAGGCTGGGCGTCAGGAATGATCGTAGGCCTGTTTCTCTGCTTTATACAGGCCCGGTTCGGCCTGATATCACTTCCCGGAAGTTTTATGGTGACAGATTACCCGGTAGATGTTCAGTGGAATGATATGCTCCTGGTTTCATTAACCGTGCTGGGAATCGGGTTCCTGGCGGCCTATGCCCCTGTTCGCGCTGTTTTTAACAAGGCGATTTCACTGGCATACCCTGGAAGCTCATTGGGTGTTTCCAGGTAGAAAGGCAGGTTTCTCAGAGTCGGATGGTTGATCACTTTGCGGAATGTTTCAATACCCAGGTACCCGTTGCCTATGGTTTCGTGCCGGTCCTTATGGCTCTGAAAAGGATTTTTTGTGTCGTTGATATGAATTGCCTTCAGACGCTCCAGGCCAATCACTTTGTCAAATGCTCCCAGCACCTGGTCTGTATTGTCTTTAATGTCATATCCTGCATCAAATATATGGCACGTATCCAGGCATACGCCCACACGGTCCCGGATGTGAATACGGTCAATTATGGCCCTGAGTTCTTCAAAGGACCTGCCGATCTCTGTCCCTTTTCCGGCCATGGTTTCGAGCAAGACCCATGTGGTCTGTTCTTTGGTAATGGCCGAGTTCAGAGCCCCGGCTATCAGTGCTATGCCTTTTTCAACACCCTGCTGGACGTGGCTTCCCGGGTGCAGGTTATACAGATTGCCGGGGGTGAATTCCATCCGGTACAGATCGTCTATGAGTATATTGACCGCAAAATCCCGGATACGCTCTTCAGCCGCGCACAGATTCATGGTATACGAGGCATGTGCCAGGATGGGACCTATGTCGTTTAGTCTTGAATAATCCAGGAAGGCAGTCACATCTTTTGGATCTATAGGTTTTGCCGTCCCGCCCCGGGGGTTGCGTGTGAAAAACTGAAAGGTGTTGGCGCCTATCTGAACGGCTGATTTAGCCATGGAAAGGTAGCCCTCCGATGCGGAAAGGTGGCATCCGATGCGAAAATCGCTGGTTTTTCTGGTTGTAGTCATGGGTTTACTTTAAAGTTTACTCCTTGAATGCAAAGTTATCTGTTCCCCCTGATTCAGGGTAATCGAAACATATGTCTTTTTTATACGGTTGAAATTTTCCGGGACTTTAAGCAGGAAGGTGTTACCGGCAGTAGCGCAGAGCGTGATTTCACGCACCTTGCCGTCTTTCCAGGTACATGATACGGTGGCCCCCCCCCGGGCACAGAGCCCAGAAAAAGAGCCACTCGGTTCCCATTCCGGAGCAATGGCAGGCAGTACCTCTATGAACCCCTGGTGGCTTTGAAGCAGCATTTCTGCAATGCCGGCACAAGCTCCGAGGTTGCCGTCAATCTGGAACGGAGGATTGGATGAGAAACCATTGGGATACATTCCAGGGCCCAGCAGGGTGACCGTTCCCATGCCCTGGCTAAGGTATGGTGAGGGGCTTTCCTTAAGGGCGGGAGACATCATTTTCCTCAGGATCCTGGCAGCCTCGGTACCATCTCCAAGCCTGGCCAACAGGTTTATATTCCATGCCATTTGCCATCCCGACCCGCCGTTGCCCATTCTTTCCAGAGTGGTACGGCATGCCTCTAGTAGGCTGGTGTCTTTATGGGCCATTTCACTCCCGGGATACAATGCATAAAGATGCGGAATATTGCGCAGCCGGACGTCTTCTTCTGGATAATCATACAACCACCGCAGCAGCGCCCCGGATGCAGAGATCTTATCGGGAGGCAGCCGGTCCAGGGCTTCTTCCAACTTGTTTACCAGCGGGAAATCGTCTGTGTTCATCAGGATTTTGTTGGCAGAGATGACGTTGGAAAACAATTCCCGCACCGTCTGAACGTCTGCTGCAGAGCCCATACACAAGAAAAGCGGTACAGACAATTTGTCGGGGGAATTATCGTCCACCAGGTAATACATATTGCCGTAAGACATGGATGGGGCGGGAACCCACCACCCCTGGCGAGGTTCTTCCATCAGGGTGGAAAGATAGAAAAGGGCCGCTTCCTTCATCACAGGGTACTGTTTCCGCAGCAGGCCGGCATTCATGGTATAGCGGTAATGCTCCCAAAAATGTGAACACATCCACGCTCCTCCTGCATAATAGGCCTCCCATGCGGTGACGTGGCCGGGAGCGGTATATCCCCAGAGATTTGTTATGGAATGCACCACCCACCCAGGCGCATTATAGTATTCCCGGGCTGTTGCCCTGCCCTTATCCGACAACCGGGCGGTAAAGTCAAGCAGCGGAAGATGCAACTCGGAAAGGTTGGTTTTCAAAGCCGGCCATAAATTCATCTGCAGGTGCATGTTCATGTCGTATGCGCCATTTCGCGGGGTTTGCACATAAGGGGTCCACAGGCCTTGCAGGTTGGGAGGAAGCAATCCCTCACGGGTGGAAGAAATAAGCAGGTAGCGCCCGTACTGGAAAAAGAACGCTGCAGAATCGGGAAGTTGTAAATGAACCCGGTGAAATAGCGACTGATACCTATCAACATGGTTCTTTTTCAATTCAGGAAATGATTGCCCTCGGGCACGAAAAGCCAGGGAATCGGAATGTCTTATAAATGAGGAGTCCCTGCTCAGGCTCATGGTCTGAACCTGGTAATCCGTTGACGCAGAGATGATCACAGTGGCCTCTGTGGCGCCTGTCAGGATGATCGAATCCTGAACAAAAGATAACCTGCCGCCTCCTGAAGGAATAACATCCATACGTGTATAAAAACGCATCCCCTGAACATCTGCCGCTCCCGAACTCAATGTGCCTTCCATTATCAGGGAATTGTCGCTTGTAAAGACACGGGCCCGTTCAGGCCTTGTAAAAGTGGAACGGAAAGTAAGTGCATGCGGCACAGATGCGGCAAGGTGCATAACCAGCACATCGTTTTCCAGCGAGGTAAAGCATTCCCTGGTATAGGTTATCCCGTCTAGTTCAAAGGAAGTAAATGCCGTGGCCGTGGAAATATCCAGCATCCTGTTATAGTCCCTGGCTTCAGCGGCAAAAGAACTATAAGAAAAGTCGAATACCGCCGAGCCGAGGACCTGGTAGCTGCCAAAAGTGTTTTCTGCTCCGGCGCTTCCGTACGAACCGGCTTTCTGCGCCTTGAAAAAACGGAACATCAGCTCTTGTGCCTGCGGGGTGCGCTCTTTATAAAGCAATTCCCGGATCAAAGGAAGGACCCGGTGTGTTCCCTGGCGCAGATCCTCTGCCGGGGATCCCGACCATAGTGATATTTCGTTCAGGATGATGTTTTCAGCGGCTACGCCTCCGTCAGGCATGGCACCCAGCCTGCCGTTGCCTAGCGGGAATCTTTCTTCCCAGGTATCTGCACTCTGGTCAGAAGCCAGGTACAAACCCTGGATACCGGCAGGATAATCTGCCTGGCATCCTGTCAGCATAAGAGCGAGCCAGAGTAGCAGGCGCATTGTCTTCATGAAAACGAAGATACATAAAAAAAAACACAACAGGTAAAAACCTGCTGTGTTTTAAGGCACTATAAAACGCTGATTATTACATCATTCCGCCCATTCCGGGATTACCTGCCGGCATAGGGGGGGTCTCTTCTTTCTTTTCTGCCAGAACACATTCGGTAGTCAGGAACATGCCTGCAACAGAGCCTGCATTTTCCAGAGCAACCCTTGCCACTTTGGTAGGATCAATCACTCCCGATGCAAACAGTTTCTCGTAGGAATCGGTCAAGGCATTGTATCCAAAGTCACCTTTGCCTTCACGGACCTTCTGGGCTACAATGCTGCCTTCCTGTCCTGCATTTTCCACGATTATGCGCAGGGGTTCTTCAATGGCGCGCGCTACAATGGCTATACCGGTAGCTTCGTCGTCATTTTCCGCTTTCAGCTTTTTGAGATCTTCTATGGCGCGTATGTAAGCCACACCGCCTCCGGGAACGAAACCTTCCTCTATGGCGGCACGGGTGGCGTTCAGGGCGTCTTCTACCAGGTCTTTCTTGGATTTCATTTCCACTTCGGAAGCAGCACCCACATACAGTACGGCTACCCCGCCGGAGAGTTTAGCCAGGCGTTCCTGCAGTTTTTCCTTATCGTAATCACTTGTGGTGATTTCCATTTGTTTGCGAATCTGGGCAACGCGTCCGTCAATGGCCTTCTTTTCACCGCCACCGTTCACGATGGTGGTGTTTTCCTTATCTATGACCACTTTCTCTGCAGAGCCCAGCATGTCCATAGTGGCCGATTCGAGGCGGACGCCCTTGTCTTCGGTAATGACAGTTCCACCGGTGAGAATGGCAATGTCTTCCAGCATTTCCTTGCGGCGGTCTCCAAAGCCCGGGGCTTTGACAGCGGCAATCTTCAGGGTTCCGCGCAGGCGGTTTACCACCAGAGTGGCCAAAGCCTCACCGTCCACATCCTCGGCAACGATCAGCAGGGAACGACCGTTCTGAGCCACCGGTTCCAGCAGCGGCATCAGGTCTTTCATGGTAGAGATTTTCTTGTCGGTGATCAGGATCAGCGGATTTTCAAGGACGGCTTCCATTTTTTCCGAATTGGTAATGAAATATGCCGAGATAAAGCCCCGGTCAAACTGCATTCCCTCCACCACCTTGACTTCTGTATCGGTCCCTTTGGCTTCCTCAACGGTTACCACCCCTTCTTTTTTGACCTTTCCCATGGCCTCGGCAATCAGCCTGCCAATGGTATGGTCGTTGTTGGCCGATACGGAGGCAACCTGTTCAATTTTGGACAGGTCGTCGCCCACCTGCTGGCTTTGTTTTTTGAGGCTGGCAACGACAGCTTCCACTGCCTTGTCAATACCACGTTTCAGGTTCATGGGATTGGCGCCGGCCGTAACGTTTTTCAGTCCCACATTGATAATGGACTGAGCCAGAACGGTAGCGGTAGTGGTTCCGTCCCCGGCCTGGTCGTTGGTCTTTGAAGCCACTTCCTTTACAATCTGTGCGCCCATGTTAACAAACGGATCTTCCATTTCAATCTCCTTGGCTACCGTTACACCGTCCTTGGTAATCTGGGGAGCCCCGTATTTTTTATCTATCACCACATTGCGTCCTTTGGGACCTAAAGTGACTTTAACAGCATTTGCCAAAGCATCAACCCCTTCTTTCATCAGGGAACGTGCTTCAATATTGTATTTTATTTCTTTTGCCATGGTAATTTGTTTTTATTAGGTTAATTAAATAATGGCTAACACATCTGATTGACGCATAATAAGATACTCCTCTCCGTCAATGTTGATTTCTGTTCCGGCATACTTGCCGTAAAGCACCATGTCACCTTCTTTCAATTCCATAGGCTCATCTTTTTTTCCGCTTCCGGCAGCCACGATTTTTCCACGCTGGGGTTTTTCTTTTGCCGTGTCGGGAATATACAATCCCGAGGCTGTCTTGGTCTCAGCTTCCTGCGGCTGAACGACTACTCGATCTGCTAAAGGTTTGATTTTCATCTTTGATAAAATTTAAATAGTTAATTATTGAAGTTGTGTTTTTTAAGTTAACGAAAGCTCATAAGGCAAAATCAATGCCACAGCCCGATATCTGTCAATTTGTCAGCGAAGCCGATTTGGCAGCCTTTTTCCATACCACCAGGCCATGAATGGAGTTAAGCAGGTAAACACACCACATAGAGGCTATGATCAGATGGCTGACCTGGTGCTCATTGAAATAAGCCATGCTCCACATGGTGATAGTCGCCACATTGACGATAATCCATAAATACCACTGTTCCGAATACGTTTTTACCATCAGGAACATAGCCACAATGGACAGGAATGTTGTTGCCGAATCAAGAAACGGGGCAGGATCTTCAAAATAATCCAGAACCAGGGTTCCTGCAACAATCAGCACAAGGCAGATCGCTGCCAGAACCAGACGCTGTTTTGTTGTCAGGTTTTTAGCCCTTACACGGGTGCGGCTGCCTTCCCGGGTGCGCTTTCTCCACATGAAGAATCCGATAAACTGCATGGGAACATAATACAACCCGTTTAAGGCCACCTCGCCCCAGTAGCCCACTCCCCAGGAGAGGTAAGTATAGAGGCTTACCTGTATCAGGCCAAAGAGGTAATTGGAAATATGACCCTTGGCCACCAGAACCACACAAAGAACACCTGAAACGGTAGCAATGGCAGAAAGGGCATCCCATTCCCCTGTTATGAAAAACACGGCAAAGTTGAGCGCTATGATGGTTGTCAGAAGAAACCATTCGTAAGGGGAGAAAAAACGCAGGAATTTCATAAGGAATCAGTAAAAGGCGGGTATGGAAAACAGGAATTCAAAGTGGTGTTTGCGTTCACAGGTATAGGCGTAGCGCACACCGGCAGTCAGTGGTGTCCCGATGCGGAAGAGGTGGAAATCCATCAGCAGGTCTGTCCCGACGGACCAGTAGTGGTCTTTAGTCTGGTCTTTCTGCCGTGTCTGGATGTAATCGGCAAAGGGGATAAGCTGGAAACGTTTGATGTAGATGATATCGGGAAGGGACAAATCGACCCCCCAGATAGGAATGGCATAATCGGCCGAGACTTTGAACCCCGTGGGAGCCAGAATTCTGTTTTTCATGCCCCGGGGAGGGGAAAGGAAGGTTGCCAGGTAGAAATAACGGTCTTTTATTTGTTGCCGCTGCAAGCCAACACTCCATTTAAGTGCCTGATTGCGCATTACCCCCGGAAGATATCCGTAAGCCTGCAGGTACAGGATGTTGCTGAAAAGATTTCCGGTGCCCGGAGAAATAGCCGTTTGCAGGTTGACCCCGAAACCCAGCCTGGGAAAAATGTCCCTTGGGGCGCGGTTAGCCATCTGGTAATATTGCAGACCGGCCTGGAATATATGGTTCAACAGGTCATGGCCAGATCCGGGGATTTGGTAACTGTCATTGGAAAACGTGTACCTCAGGGAGGGGACCAGTCCGCGTTGCCAACCATGGCTGTGGAAGGTAAAGGGAATGTATGTGTGAAGGGAGGCTTCCAGGGAGGGTGTTCCCAGGGTATCGGATACCCAACGGCGGCGCTGAAGTTCTTCCACGGAAAAAGTATGGATACGGGGACGGTTGTTGATATCAAGGTTGATGGAAAAAACCGGGAGCAGGCCTGAGTAATCCAACCTCAGGTGGCCGGCATGAAAACCCTTGTGATAGGAGTATCCAAGGACAGAAGTGAGGGTTCCCAGGGTGTTCTGTGACATGATGGTGGCTCCTGCAGCCAGGGTGTTGTAATATGTCTGGAAGGTGAATTTCTCTATTTCATTGTAATTGAAATAAAAAGGCATCCAGGAATGGATTCTGAAGGCGTTCAGGATTTTGCTGTATTTTTTGACCGGATACGACAGGTTTTCGGGTACACGCAGTGTGTCTATGTTGAATTCACCGGACGGGGAAAGGATAAAAGGATCTGCCGGCTCTTCCTGCCAGGCCACCTTTTTGTACAATAGACTGTCGGAATGCAGTTTTTCAAGCTGGTACCCCCGGGCTGTATAACTGGAATAATACAATTCATTGCCTTCTTCAGAGGCGGCCGGCAGGGGGTCAAAGGCTCCGAACCTTGCATTGGTGAGCTGCATGGTTGCCCCGGTACGGGGATCCAGACAAAAAAGATTGTCTGTGTTCTCCACACGGTCACTTGTAAAATACAACCAGCCTCCGTTTTCATGGAGACCTGTAATGGAGCGGTAAACAGGAGACAGAATGGTCTCCCATTTTTTTTCTGCCCGCTTGAGGGAGTAGATCCCGGATCCTTCTTCCCCGGTCATCAGAACAAACAGGGTATTGTTATCCAGCCAGGCAATTTCTGTGAGCTGTTCCCCTCGGGGAGCGGGGTGTCTTTCCAGGAGCTCTCCCGTCCACGGATTCAACAGGTGTAATTCTGATCCCCCCCCGGGCGGGTAATGGGCTGCTGCCAGCAGGAAGCCATCGTCACTGGGAGCAGGATTGAAATATCGTGTACGGGGCAGGAGGGTCTTTTTTTCCCCTGTTACTGCGTTATAGGTCAGGATGACCGAAAAATTCTCATGCGTCCAGCGGTGGCCGCTCACTGTTTCACTCCAGAACAGATAAGGACCCGCAGCTCTGAGGAAAGAATTGACATTGCCCAGCAGGCACACAGTTTCCTCGCCGCTCTTTTCCAGGGAGGGAAAACGAACCAGGCGGGCGGTCTGTGCCAGGGAAGATTTGATGGCGAACAACATCTGTGTTCCGTCCGGTTGCCTTACCAGCGCAGGGGACCGGTAACTCACGTAATCCCTCAGGGGAGCGTTGATCTGCACTCCGGAACTGAAAGGGGCTTTCTGTTTGTCCTGTTCTTCCCAGTTTTTTTTATAGTATTCAAGGGCAGGCTCCCAAAGTTTGACCGTGTGGTACCCGTAGTTTCTGCGGAACGTCTTCCCATAAATAAAGGGCCAGTAAGGGTATTTTGTTATATCTGAATAAATGCGGGCCAGGGCCTCTTCCCCAGAAAACAAACGGGCAACAGAAAGTTTCATATAGCCCAGCGCATAATGGTCCGGCACGGCATGCCGGTAGGAGCCATAGCGCCATTTATCGTAGGAAAACTTTTTCCCCTCCAGAAAATAGGCTTTGTAAGGCATAAGGAATGAGGCTTCCCTGCCGCGCCCGGCACCGGAAAAGAATGTCTCGGTAATGACCGCATCCCCTTCCAGCAGCCATTTTGGAAAATACAGGCCCACGGAAACACCTGCCGATTGTTGCCCGAAAAACCAGCCGAAAACACGGAAAAAATTTTCTCCGGCTTGCTGCATTTGTGCCACATGCCTTGTTTCGTGCAAGACGAGTTGTTTTTCCCAGTTATGGGTGGTCCCGTAGGAAGGTGGCGTGGTTTTAAGTTCCATCCTTTTGGGAGCCCAGACCACCATGCCGTTGCTGCTTACATTATAGGGGTGAATGACAATGGGAATTGCCGGGGCCGCTGATCCCGGGGATAGCATTACATGGGGTGAAGCCTGCTCCAGCAGCCAGGCATACCGGAAAGCCAGTGAATCAATGCCGCGGGGATATATGATCTGGATTGAGCCTGTCCGGATCTGGTTCCATTTCAGGCGGGCAGGATCTTCGCCTGTCCTGTAATATTGACCGTGCGCTGTAAGGGAGCGTCCCGTAAGGAAACAGAGCAGGAAAAGAAATGCAATCAGTCTGATCATCACACAAAGGTAACTGATTGTTTTAAAGTTGAGCTACCAGGACTCGAACCCGGACCGACAGAGCCAGAATCTGTAGTGCTACCATTACACCATAGCTCATTGTTTGTTGAGCTACCAGGATTCGAACCTGGACAGACAGAACCAAAATCTGTAGTGCTACCATTACACCATAGCTCAATCGGAACGTGCAAAGATATAACATTACCGTTTGCTGGCAAAAAAATCTTTTAATAATTTTCCTGCTTCTGTAGCCAGAATGCCGGCCGACACTTCTGTTTTCGGATGAAGTATCCTGTCTGTGATTAGGGAGTACCCCCTTTTGGGATCAGAAGCCGCGTAGACAAGGCGGCCCAATTGAGCCCAGGCAAGGGCGCCGGCACACATGGGGCAGGGTTCCAGGGTTACGTATAGGGTACACTGGTCCAGGTATTTTCCACCCAACGTATTGCAGGCAGAGGTGATGGCCTGCATTTCTGCATGTGCTGTAGGATCGTTAAGGGTTTCTGACAGGTTGTGTGCCCGGGCAATGACCTTTCCGCCGCACACCACAACAGCGCCTACGGGAATCTCATACTTCCCGAGGGCGGTTAGCGCCTCTTCCAGGGCTTTCCGCATAAACAAACTATCTTGCGAGAGGCTTTCCAAAACGCTTTTCAATAACCGACAGATCGGACAGGTCCTTTGACACCATCATCAGTTCTTCTTTGGGAATTTCAGGAACGTCGCAAACGATGAAGCCGTCCAGGGAGTCGTTGAATCCCGCGTCAATGTTAAACAATACAACTTTAGAGTTCAGTTTCAGGTATCGTTTGACAAGGGAGGGAAGACGGTATTGCCGGTTACTCATGCGCATGAGCAGGCGGTCCAGTTGTTCCGGTGTCTGAATGTCGCGCAGAAGCACATCGGGATTAACAAGTCCGAAATCCGGGGTAAACGGGGTCCTGGAATGGATGCATTCATGGTACTCCATCGTGCTGTGGTGTTCCATGATGTATTTGTATATGAGCGATTGATACAACTTGGGATACCAGGAAGAAATGCTCACCGGACCTATGAAATAGCGGTACTCTTCGTTGCGGAGCATAATGTGGAACAAACCCTTGAAAAGCAGCATCATGGGAATCGTTTCATAACGGTATTCCTGGCTTATGAAAGCCCTTCCAAGCTCTAAACTCTGCCGCAGGACTGGTTCAAAACCCGGCCCAAATTTAAAGAGGGTGTTGTTATAAAAACCCATGACACCAAACCGCTTCATCAACTCGGCTCCCATTCCAATCCGGTAAGCTCCCACAATCATTTTTTTCTCTGAGTCCCAGAGGACCAGGTGGTGGTAATTCCTGTCGTAGGTATCCAAGTCCAGGGACTGGTATGTTCCTTCCCCCACAGTACGGAATGATTCTTCCCGTTTGCGGCCAATCTCGTACATCAGATTCGGAATCAGGGAATAGGGGGCAAAATAGGCTTCAAAATTGTTGATACTGAACAGGCAATTGCGGGAGGGCAGCTGTTCAATCTCCCTGACGGCCAGTTCGTGATATTTTGGAGGGGCAATGGGGGCGGCGTGTTCCGGTTCCTTATATTTGTCTTTATTATCGATATTGGCAATCAGGGCATACGTGCGGGCACGCAGGTAGTCACCCAGCTCTTTGTAATCTGTATAACGCTGTTGTTCTGCCACGCTGATGGGAGCTCCCACGCGCACAGAAAGGCGACGTCCCTTTTTGTTCAGCACTTCCGCCGGCAGGCTGGCTGTCTGCAGCATGGGATGGATCTTTGCCCTGCGCAGGAAACGGGCCGAATTGTGTCCCTCAAAATAAATGGGAACCACGGGAACACCGGCATTCATGATAAATTTGACTATTGCAGTGTGCCAGGGAAGGTCTTCCACTTGTCCGGATGGTCCAATATGAGACACTTCACCGGCTGGGAAAAGACCCAGAGGATTGCCTTTCTGAAGGGATTCTTTGGCCAGGCGGATTCCTGCGATACTGGAACGCGAAGACACATTTTTTTCAAAAGCATTGACAGGTAAAAAAAAATTCTGCAACGGCCTGATGCGCGATAGTAAATAATTCACGATCACTTTTAAATCGGGCCTTTCCTCCGACACAAGATGCATCAGGATAATCCCGTCCAGGGCGCCATAGGCGTGGTTGGATACGGTTATGAAAGGGCCCTCTTTGGGAAGGTTTGCCAGGTCTGTGGTAGGAGTATCGTAGGTAATGCGCATCTGGGCAAGAAAAGCCTCGAGACATTCACGGCCCTCAAAGTCTGCCACCTTGTCATAAAGTTTGTTAATCTTGTCTAGCTTCATCAGCTTCATCAGAGCCGGTGCCAGGAAAAAACCCACAACAGATTTTTCTCCGAAGACCTTTCGCAGATCTTTTGTTTCTATCAGTTTTTTCATAAATGGATTAACAAATATATGTATTTTTACAATGAAATGATTCATGTGATGGACCAATTGGCTCTTTTGCCGCACCAGTGCGGGGTGTACAGATTCCTTAACAGGGAAGGGAAAGTGATCTATGTGGGAAAAGCAAAAGATTTGAAAAAACGCGTTTCCCAGTATTTTGCCAGGGGAAAAAACCTTTCTGCCAAGACAAAACGCATGGTCAGCCAGATACAATCACTGGAATATACCGTGGTCGAAACCGAAAGTGACGCCCTGCTATTGGAAAACAACCTGATCAAGACCATACAGCCCCGTTACAACATCCTGCTCAAGGATGACAAGACCTTTCCCTGGATATGTGTGAAAAACGAACCGTTTCCCCGCGTTTTTCAGACAAGGAGGATTGTACGGGATGGCTCCCATTATTTTGGTCCCTACACCAGTGGCTATTATTGCAAGCAACTCCTGCAACTTCTACACAATCTGTACCCCCTGCGCACCTGTACCCTGCTTCTGACACCCCATGCCGTGGCAGCCGGGCGTTACCGCAAGTGCCTTCAGGCGCATATAGGTCGCTGCAAGGCTCCCTGTACCGGAGACGAGACCATTGAACAATACCAGGGGTATATAGGCGGAGTGTTCAGCATTCTTAAAGGGGACGTCAAATCTGTAAGAAAAATTCTTGAAAATCAAATGAAGACGGCTGCAGGTACCTTGAATTTTGAGCAAGCCCAGAAATTGAAGGAGCAATGGGAAATACTTACCCGCTACCAGTCAAAATCGGTCATTGTGAATCCCCGCATATCCAATCTGGATGTTTTCAGCATTACGATCGATGCTGAATCATCCATGGCTTTCGGCAATTTTCTGCGGGTGGCAGACGGAGCCGTTGTCCAGTCACTGAATGTGAAATACAAATTGCACATAGAAGAAGAACCGGCAGCGGTATTGAGTTTGTTTATGGCAGAAATGAGGGAAAAACTGACAAAAATATCCCCCGAAGTGGTGGTACCGTTCCTCCCCGAGGCCGTTCCGGGGGACAGCCGGGTGCATGTCCCCGTCAAGGGGGACAAGCTGGCTCTGGTCGCTCTGAGCATGCGCAATGCAACCAACTACCGGATCGAGCAGTTGCGCATGATGGAAATGCGTGACAAGGGAACCCGGCAGGAACAAAAAAGCAAGAAAATTCTTGCCACCTTACGGGACGACCTGCGCATGAAGGTATACCCTGTACACATAGAGTGTTTTGACAATTCAAACCTGCAGGGCACCCATCCGGTAGCTGCCTGTGTGGTATTCCGTGACGCGGTCCCGAGTAAAAAAGATTACCGTCACTTTTCCATTAAAAGCGTGGAAGGTCCGGATGATTTTGCCTCAATGAAAGAAGTGGTAACGCGCCGGTACAGCCGTCTTCTGGCAGAGAACAGCCCCCTGCCGCAACTCATTGTAATAGATGGAGGTAAAGGACAATTGTCTGCAGCTTATGCTGCTTTGCAAAGCCTGGGGCTGGAGGGGAGCATAACGGCGGCGGGCCTGGCTAAACGAATGGAAGAAATCTACCTTGCCACAGATAAAACACCTTTATTCCTGGATAAGAATTCTTCTTCCCTCCGGTTGCTTATGCGACTGCGCAACGAAGCGCACCGTTTTGGAATTACCTTTCACAGGGAAAAAAGAAGTGCCGGTTTTACACGGTCAGCCTTGCTGGAGATACCGGGGGTCGGACCCCGAACCCTGGAAAAACTCCTGCATCATTTTGGAAGCCTCAGGCAAATTTCCCTGGCATCGCAGGAAGAGCTTGCAGGGGTTGTTTCCTCTGTCCTGGCGCAGAAGATCACAGCATGGATCAGAGGGCAGGAATCTGGCCACAGGTGTCAGGACTCAACAATCTCATCTCAGGGAACAGGATCATAACCGCTCCCGCCCCAGGGATTACAACGGAGAAACCGCCAGACAGCCAGATACAAACCTTTCAGAGGACCGTGCCTGCGCAGGGCTTCCAGCGCATATTGGGAACAGGTGGGGGTAAACCGGCAGGAGGGAGGAGTAAAGGGCGATATGCATAACTGGTAGCATTTAACCAGCAGGATCAGGGGAAAAGTCAAAACCTTTTTCAGACAGTTGAGCAAAATGCTCCAGTAAAGCCTGCATTTTTGTTTCCAGGAAAGAGAAAGGTTTAACTTCATGGGGTAAATATAGACATAAAAAAACAAGCCTTGTGCCGTTTGCTTCAAGGGCCGGTCTGAGCAAACGGGGATAGTTCATCCTGAAAGACTCCCGGAGGCGCCTTTTAACAAGATTTCTTTTTACGGCCGATTTCAGGTGCTTCTTGGGTACGGCAAAGGCAATCCTGCACCCGGCCTGTATTTCCAGCGCTTGACAGACTCTGAAGAAAACGCGGAAAGGGCCTGATGTAAATGAGCGGGCTCCGGAGAAAAGGGATTCGATCTCTTTCCGGGAAGATAGCCGCATGTCTTTGGGAAAAGCATATGAAAATTCCGGTTTCATAACGGAATTTTTCTGTATTCCAGGACACTTCCCGTATCCAGGGTATCGCTGTTCATTTCCTGAAATTCCACCACCGCACGCATCAAGGAATCTTTCATGACCTGAATACGCCATTCCTGGTAAAGATTTTGATATTTTTCAAAATAGGTGGTCAGCACGTTGCAGTAAAACTGATATTGTCCGTCATAGGTTACGCCTTCCCGGGTGAGCGTCACAGAAGTGCCGGTTATGAAATAGAGTTGTTCACTTGCAGCGGGAGCCGCCCCGTTAAAAGAAACAAGTTCCCATTTGCCATAGGCCAGTTCCCTGTAATGGTTGAAATTTTTCTGGCAGGATGTGGTTATCAGAGCCAGAAGAAAACCAATGCACAGACAGGTTGTGCGTTTCATGATCATTTGTTCTTTTCCAGGTAAAGCATCAAAGCCTGGGCAACAGAGGGGGCTTCCGGCGTGGGGGCTTCAAAACAGGCCTGCAGGTTGGCTTCCCTGAGGGCAGAAGCGGTAGCGGCTCCAAAGGTGCCGAACAAAATACCGTCTTGTCTGAATTCCGGAAAATTTTCCTGCAATGACCGTACATCTGCAGGAGAATAAAAAACCAGTATCTGGTATTTCTTAAGTTCCAGAAAGGACAGATCTTCCAACAGGGTATGGGTAAGAATGGCTTTGGTATATTTTAACCCCGCCTTTTCAAAAGCCAGCGGAAATTCCGGATTATAACAGTCTGCCAGGGTCAGAAGAAAAGTTTCGTTCTTGTGTTTGGGCACAATAGCATCAATCAGGGTAGGGATGTTCCCTTTCCCGCAAAAGACCTTCCTTTTCCTGAAAACGATGTACTTCTGAAGGTAGAAAGCCACAGCTTCAGTCATGCAGAAATACTTCATGGTCTCGGGAATGGTGATACGCATTTCTTCACAAAGGTGGAAAAAGGAATCAATGGCAGAACGGGAAGTGAAGACAACAGCGGTATGGTCCGGCAAATTAATGCGCTGTAACCTGAAATCTTTGGCAGAAAGTCCTTCAACACGGATAAAAGGGACGAAATCAATATTCAGACTGAATTTGTCTTTAATCTCTACATAGGGGGAACCTCCGTTAGGTGTTGGTTGTGAAATGAGTATGTTTCTGATTTTCATATTTATATCCCCGCAACAAACTGAAATATTACCCCTAAGGGTACCAGTTCAAGTGTGCAAAGATACAAAATCCAGAAAATAAGAGAATAACCTGCCGAAAGAAAAATCCTTGCGCACCGGTAAACATAGATGACATAACCGGCTGTTGCTACCACTCCTGCCGCTATGATCAAAGCATTACCGGAAAAATTTCCCAGGGTTGAAAACAGAAGTATAAATGGAATAAACACAAAACCCGTCAGGACGCAGAAGTCCTGGGCGGTGCGGGTCAGTATGTTCGTGAACCCGGGGGAATCGATGGTCCAGCCAATAATTTTCAAAAGAATTGTCCTGGCAAGGAATAGGGCAAGAAAAATGGCCAGTAAGCACAGGAAGACCATGGGTTTTGACATCCCCCGCAGGAATAAAGGAAGCGGGGAAAGCAGTTTGTCGTGAAAGGCAATAAAGAAAGAGACCAGGGCCAGGATAAAGAAGAAAAGAAAAAACCTTGATATAGGAAGATTGCCCTGTTCTTCATTTTCTATGGAAATATTATAGCGAAAACAGCCCGTTAACAACAAGATAAGAGGAGCCCTGACATAGAACAGGATGAAACAGAAACAAACGATTAATCCAAGGATGATAAAATCCATCACTTTAAAGCATATTCAAGGGTAAAGGTAAAAAAAAACCTACATTTGCAGAATGGAAACACGGATATTCAAAAAGACAGACCTCCTGATTGGCTGGGTAGTCTTTGCCATTTCTGCTGCAGTTTACCTGGCAACCATAGAACCTACAGCCAGCTTTTGGGATTGCGGCGAATTCATAGCATCATCCTATAAGCTGGAGATAGGGCATCCTCCCGGAAACCCCACGTACCAGCTGGCCGGCAGGTTATTTTCTCTGTTTGGGAGTGACTCCCGTGCAGCCATGCTCATAAACGCCATGAGTGCCATGGCCTCGGCCTTTTGTGTCCTCTTTCTGTTCTGGACCATATCCCATCTGGGGAGGCGTCTGCTGGAAGCACAGAAAATTTCCCTGAACTGGGGAAACTCCATTGCCATATGGGGAGCCGCCGCCGCGGGATCACTTGTGTATTCTTTTTCAGATACGGCATGGTTTTCTGCTGTTGAAGCCGAGGTTTACGGCATGTCCTCGCTCTTTACGGCGGCAGTATTCTGGGCCATGCTTAAATGGGAAGAAAATGCAGAACAGCCGCACGCCAACCGGTGGATCGTTCTGATAGCCTACCTGATGGGTCTTTCCATAGGAGTTCACCTGCTAAACCTGCTCACCATCCCGGCCCTTGTCTTTATTTATTTTTATAAAAAATACCCATTTTCCTGGAAAGGAGCCTTTGTTACCCTGCTGCTCTCTGTGGTGATCATTGTCTTTGTTCTTTATGGGATCATACCCTGGTTGCCCAAAATATCGGGATGGTTTGACCTGTTGTTCGTCAATGTTTTTGGACTGCCTTACAATACCGGGATGCTGTTTTTTGTAGTTGCCCTTACCGCAGCCCTGTTCTGGGGAGTGATGGCAAATCGCCGCAAGGGGAATGTCCTGTGGCATACGATCTTCCTCTGCCTGGCTGTCATTATTATAGGGTACTCGTCCTTTGCCATGGTGGTGATCCGTTCCAGTGCCAATACGCCCACCAACGAAAACCAACCCGACAATCCGTTTTCTCTGGGAAGGTACCTTGCCCGTGAACAGTACGGTTCTGCCCCGCTGCTGTATGACGGAATTTACAATTCGGCCTACGATACCTGGAAAGACACCCGCCAGTATGTTAAAAGGGATGGGCGCTATGCCAGGGTAAAGGGACCGGAAATGCCCCTTTACAAAGACACAGACAAGATGTTCTTTCCCCGCATGTGGAGCAAGCGGGAAAGTCATGCGGCCTTCTATGATTCATACAATTCGGGTAAAGGAACAGTGAATTCCGACGGAAAGCGCATACCCACCTTTGGAGACAACTTGCGTTTCTTCTTTGATTACCAGGTCAATTATATGTACTGGCGCTATTTCATGTGGAATTTTGCAGGACGTCAGAACGATATCCAGGGCACCATCCCGGGCGATCCCGTTCGCGGGAACTGGGAAAGCGGTATTGGATTCCTGGACAAAGCCCGTCTGGGGGACCAGTCGGGAGCGCCTGATATGCTCAAAAACAACAAGGGCAAAAACCACTATTATATGTTGCCCCTGTTGCTGGGTATTGCAGGCCTTATATACCAGTCGTCAAAAGACCGCCGCAATGCCTGGATCACTTTCCTTTTGTTCTTCATGACCGGGCTGGCCATTCTTGTTTACCTGAACCAGCCTCCCTACCAGCCCAGGGAACGGGATTACGCCTACGCTGGTTCATTTTATGCCTTTGCCATATGGGTGGGTCTGGGTGTTATGGCCGTCTTTAACCTTCTGCAAAAGAAGCTTCCCCAAACCGTAGCCGGCTCTCTTGCCGCCGCACTCTGCCTGTTTGTCCCTTTCCATATGCTAGCGCAAAACTGGGATGACCACGACAGGAGCGGCCGCTATACGGCCCCTGCCTTCGCCTTCAATTTCCTCAACACCTGCGAGCCGGATTGCAATGCCATCATGGTTACGCACGGGGATAACGACACCTTCCCCCTTTGGTATGCCCAGGAAGTAGAAGGCGTCAGGACCGATGTGCGCATTATGAACACCTCGCTGTTGGGAACAGACTGGTATATAGACCAGATGCAGTGGAGGACCTATGAGTCGGCACCGGTAAAATTCTCCATTCCCCGTGAATCATATCTGTACGGGACCAATGAAATCATTCCCGTGTATGAACGGGTAACGGACCGGGTTTCTGCCATACAGGCGGTAGGCGTTATGGGAAATCCCCGCGCCAAGGTGCAACTCAGGGACGGGACCATGCTCAATTACCTGCCTGCGCGTAAGCTGCGGATCCCGGTAAACAAAGAAAATGCCCTGGCCAGCGGGATCGTACCGGCAAAAGATGCACACCTGATCCCGGAATACATGGACCTGGATATCCCTGAAAATAAAAACACCCTGTTGAAAGTGGAAATGATGTTCCTGGACCTTCTAGCCAATTATCAATGGGACAGGCCAATATACATAGTATCCAAAGGCGGCGACCTGAACATAGGGATACAGGATTACCTGCGATACGACGGAATGGCATATAAACTCATGCCTTTCAAGGTAGACACCCTCGCTTCCCAGGTGCCCTACATGGATACGGACAAATTATACCCCTTACTGATGGACGTATACCAATGGGGAAGAATGGATGAACCGGATGTGCTGCTGGATTACCATGTCACTTATCTGTATCTGGTTCAGCAGGCCGTAAGGCAGATGTACTCCCAGGTTGCCAAGGCCATGATCCTGGAAGGGAAGGAAGACAAGGCGGAAGCCTTGCTGGACAAGGGCATAGCGGTCATGAAGCAGTATCCGTTAAATTGGGTGGTCCAGCCATCCATGAATGAAGTGGGCGTGATGGAAGCCATCGAGTTGTATTTCTTTCTGGGCAGGCCGGAAAAAGCAAAAGCCCTGGCCGTCCCCTTCCTGGATGAAACCTTTATAGCCATAGAATATTTCATGGGCCCCTTCAGGGGAGGACTGTTGTCAGCCACAGATGCCGAATCGGCCATCAGCACGTATGTTCATGTGAAGGACATCCTGGATGTCAATCAGGAAAAAGAACTCGCCGGAACATACACCCAAAAGTTGGAAGAATTGTTCAAGAAATATCAATAAGCATATTGCATCCCCGGCGGTCTGCGTCGGGGATCCTTCCCAAAACCTGGAATTGTCCGCCAGGAATCCGGAACCCCAGGTCTTCTGTTTCTATGAAGGAACAGGAATGGCTGTTTGCCAGATCAATGATGTTAATGCCGCCTGCAGAACCGTCGGGTTCCGGTGAAAACGGATCCTGCAGGTTACGGATCATGACCTGCATGGAAGGAGGACAGCTGAACAAAAGACCATCGCTGCAGGCATAGGCCTGGGAAAACAACTCGGCCATGCCGTATTCGCTGTGGATGGGGCTTTCGGGGAAACCCCCGCGCAAACGCTCATGGAGCGCTTCCCGGGTCAGTTCTGTTCCCCTGCCTTTCATGCCGCCGGTTTCCACCACAATAAGTCCGGGGTGAGGGAGGGTGAATTTCTCAACAAAATCAAGCAGGGCAAATGCTGCCCCTATCAGCCAGACAGGCTTTCCCCGGGCAGAAAGATCCAGCAGCCTGCGGTATAACGCTTCCTGGTCTGATAAATAAAACCCGTCTGTTCCCGTTTCGCTTTTATCCATGAGCACCTGCATCATGTAAACCAGCGACGATCCAGGTCTTTCCAGGTAAGAAGGCAACAGGGCCAGGATGGTGTACCGGGAGGGGTCTCCGTAAAAAAAGCGGAAAATATCCAGGACGTTCTTTCCGTAACGGTCCAGGCTGTCAACGTAATGCCTTGACGGGACCATACCGGTTGTGGCAGAGCTGGAAAAAATATGCGTATGCAAACAGGGAGCGTTGTAAACCTTGTGCGTTTTAAAAAAGCGGATTGGCAGAAAAGGAATATCCGCGGGGAAATTAACCTTCAAAGGATCAACGCCCAGCAATTCCAGGTACCGGGCATAGACAGCGGTGTGTTTTGCCTGGTAGCGGAACAACTCAAGAAATTCATAATTTTTCATTGATTTCAAGCAGGCCTTCAACATATTCACGGTTGCTCCACAGACGGGGAACTTTGTTTTGGCCTCCCAGTTTGTTATTCATAGCCAGCCAGCGGTAAAAACTGCCTTTTTTCATACTCGTTATCTGAGGAGGATCCATTGTGCCGGTGTCCAGTCTTTTGGCATGGTAATCTGAATTTACATCCATCAGGGACCGGTCCAGGATCCCTTTGAAAGCTTCGGGATCGTGGGGCGGGGTTTCAAATTCTATAAGCCATTGATGGGAGCCTTTATTCTGCCCGTCCATGTAGACAGGTGCTACGGTATATTCATGAACGCTTGCCCCGGTAAGGCTGCAGGTGCGGGCCAGCGCCCTTTCTGCATTTTCTATCATCAGCTCTTCGCCAAAAGTGTTGATGAACAGTTTTGTTCGGCCTGTAATCATGATCTTGTGCGGGTAGCGTTGTGTAAAGCGAATGGTGTCTCCTATCAGGTATCGCCACAATCCGGAGCTGGAAGATATGACCAGGGCATAAGGTTGGTCAGTCTGGACTTCCGACAAGGTCAGGAACTTTGTGTATGAGCCGTTTTGGGCGGCTTCCAGTTTGTCCAGTGGAATGAATTCATAGAAAACGCTCACATTAGGCAGCAGTTGCAGCCCGGGATCGTTCAGGTCTGTCTGGAAAGCAAAAAATCCTTCCGAAGCATTGTACGTTTCCATATAATGCATATCTGCAGACGGAAAGAGTTCCTTATAGTGACCCCGGTAGGGCTCAAAACAGACCCCTCCGTGCATGAAAAGTTCCATGTGGGGCCATAACTCATGGAGGTTGTTTTTGCCGGTCTGTTCCAGGACTTTGCGCATCAGGATCAGGTTCCAGGAAGGAACCCCGGAGAAACTGACCAGGTTCTGACGGGCTATCAGGCGGCTCACCTTTTCAATCTTATATTCAAAGTCGGGAATAAGACCCGTCTTCTTGCCCGGGGTGGTAAAGAACCTGGCAATAAGGGGTGTGTTGATGATTAAAAAAGCAGATAAATCTCCGAAGCAACAATTCGAATCCACGCTTTTGTCAATGTGACGGTTTCCCCCCAGGGTCAGTGATTTTCCCATGAAAAGACGCGATTTGGGAAACGTCCTGACATAATTGGAAAGCATGGTTAGCATCCCTTTATAATGGCACGAATTAAGATTTTCCCTGTTTATGGGGATGAATTTGGATCGTGCAGAGGAGGTGCCGCTGGATAGGGCAAACCAGTAGACGGGCATGTCCCAGAGAACGTTTTCAATCCCTTTAAGACTTTGCTTAATGTAAGGTTCCAGCTTGTCGTAGTCATGCAGGGGGATTCTTTCCTGAAATGCCCTGATATCCTGTATTTCTGCCATCTTATAGGCTTCCCCGAACAGGGTATTTGCTCCATGGCTAACCAGGTGGCGGAAAGTTGCCTCCTGAAACGGGACAGGGTCCCGGGATGAAAGTTCGAGCTCTTTGAGCAATTTTCTGTTGTAAAGCCTGTAAGCCGAGTTTAGCAAAGACATAGAATGCAAAGTTACTAAAGAAAAACCTGATGCAGCACATCCAGGGAGCGGATCTCGGGCGTTTTACCCAGATGGTAGCTGTAGTAGGATATCAGGCTGTTCAGGAAATGATGGCGTCTTGATCCTGAACAGGATAAAGGACTGGTCTTTTCCGCAGGGCAGGACAAGATCTGCCCCAGCAACAGGGAGTCCTCTTTGTCAAAAGCGCCGGGCAACAGATCGGGAGTATCGCAGAAACAGGCCTTCCCTATGTGAAAATATTTCCTGTCCTCCGAATAACTTTCCACATCGGGTGCATATCCCAGATATCGGCACAGATGGACGGCAAAATGGAGGTGCAGATCGGCCAGCTCTGTTCCGGCCCGGTCAAGGGCCAGTATGGTATTGGTAACAAAACGGAACAACTCCGGGTTTTCCTCCGATTCCCTTACCGTTTTGTACAACAGCTCGCTTATGAAAAGGGATATGCTGCTTTTGCGTACATCGGAACACAAGTTTTCCAGCAGGTAAATCTTCTGGTATTCTTTCAGCTGGTTCAGGTCCCGTTTGGCATTAAAATACGTGCGCGTATCGAGTATGCTCAGCGGGTGGAACAGGGAAGCCAGGGCCCGGTTGCGTACCGTCCGGATACCCCTGACCAGAAAATCGGCCCGCCCCCAGATGTTGGTATAGGCATTGACAAGCAGGCTGGTTTCGCGATACGGCCTGGTGTTCAGAACAATGAGTGTAAGCGGGGTAATCATGGGAATGCAAGAGCCATTTTTTCCAGAGCCCTTTTTCTGTGGGATATCGCGTTTTTGTCTGCTTCTGTCATTTGGGCAAACGTCTGATTAAATCCCAGGGGAACAAACACGGGGTCATAGCCGAATCCGCCGTTTCCCCTGGGTGCTGTGAGGATGGAACCCGGGACGATTCCCTCGTACAGGACAGGACGCCCTTCACGGATCAGGGCAATAACACAGCGGAAACGAGCTTTTCTGCAGGCAAGGCCTTCCATTTCCTTCAGTAATTTTTTAACATTCGCCCGGGGAGAACATGCGGGACCGGCATAACGGGCAGAATAAACTCCCGGCGCCTCGTTCAGCGCATCGACCTCGAGTCCTGTATCGTCGGCAAAACAGGGAATATGGAAAATATCCCATATAAAAAGGGCTTTTTGCAATGCGTTTTCTTCAAGATTAAGTCCTGTTTCAGGTATTTCACCCGAAAAACCCAGAGATGACGGCATAATTATTGAAACAGAGGGACCTAGTATGGTGGCGGCCTCGTGACACTTATGTACATTGGCCGTGGCAAACAGTAATTCCATACTCAAAGATATAAAGAATTGGTGTAAATTTGTCTGGTAAATACTTATTGAAATGAGAATCAAAGCAATACTTGCCGCCTTGTTCCTCCCCCTTTTGCTCCACGCCCAGGGAGCCGAATTCAACACATCCAGGAGCCTGGATATCTTTCATTCCCTGCTGCGGGAGATTTCCCTCTATTATGTTGACTCGGTGGCCCTTGATCAGCTGGTATATACCGGTATTGAAGCCATGCTCTCCACTATGGATCCCTATACCGAATTCATTCCCGAGGAAGAGAATGAGTCTATAGAAATGATGACTACCGGAAGCTACGGAGGGGTGGGCGCCCTGATCAAAAAACGTCCGGGTGAAGGAGTGCTTGTCTCGGAACCCTATGCCGGTTCGCCTGCCGCCAAGGCCGGGCTAATTGCAGGAGACGTGATCCTGGCAATAAACGGGGAGTCTGTGTTGGACCTGACGGCCGATGAGTGCAGCACCCGGATGAAGGGAGTTCCCGGAACAGAAGTGAACTTTTTAGTTCACAGGCTCATGGAAGGCGACACTGTATCCATTACCGTGGTCCGGGAAAAAGTGCACATATCGGATGTAGGCCTGGCCTGCATGCTGGCCGACAGCATTGCCTATATCAGGATGACCGGCTTCACGCAGGGAGGGGGTGCCGATGTGCGAAAAGCCCTGAAGGAAATGAAAAAAGACCACCCGGTCAGGGGTATCATTCTGGATTTGCGGGGTAACGGAGGAGGATTGATGGACGAGGCAGTAAAAGTCCTGTCCATTTTTCTGCCAAAGAACACCATGGTGGTTTCAGCCAGGGGACGTGTTCAGCGCTTTGATATAGAGTATTACACAAAAGAAGAGCCGCTGGATACTCAAACCCCTTTGGTGGTTTTGGTTAACAACGGATCGGCCTCTTCTTCCGAGATCGTGGCCGGGGCTATCCAGGATTTAAAAAGGGGGGTAATTGTGGGAGAGAAAACTTTTGGCAAAGGACTGGTACAGACAATAAGGCCCCTGAGTTACAATGCGAACCTGAAAATCACCACGGCCAAGTATTACATTCCCAGCGGCAGGTGCGTACAGTCCCTGGATTACGGAAAAAGAAACGGTGACGGAACCCCCGGACGGAACGAGAACGGAGGCATTGTACCCGACTCCCTGGTTCCCCTGCCCATGTACAGCCGGATAGCCATGGAACTTGTAGCCAGGGATTACCTGCATGACTATTCCATTATTTATTTTACCCGCAACAAGTCCATACCACCGGCAGAAGCGTTCTACCTGAGCGATGAGGATTACCTTGATTTTGTAAAGGAGACAGCAGCTAAGGAGTTTGACGACCGAAGTGCCACAGAGATTCTGCTGGAGACATTTTCCCGGACAGCAAAAGCAGAGGGATACGATGCGTTGCTTGAAAAGGAGATTACTGTATTACAGGAGCGCCTGCTCACAGACAAAACCCGGGACCTGATCCATTACCGCAAGGAAATCCAGCCGCTGCTTGAAGAAGAGATAAGCTGCCGCTATTACCTGCAGGAAGGCCGCCTGAGAAGCATGAACCGCGACGACCAGCAATTGGAACAAGCTTTACGGGTATTCAACAAATAAAAAAAATACCTATTTTTGAGTGATAAAGAATAGCAATCATGTCATTAGAGAAAAAAATTGAATTGCCCCCAATAAACAATGTTACCCGCATATGCAGTAACACCAAAATTGTAGGCAATATTACCACACAGCACGATATCCGCATTGACGGATACCTGGATGGTAAAGTAAAAACAGAAGGGAAGCTTGTTATTGGCGAGACTGGAAAATGTGTTGGTGAGGCTGAATGTCAGAGTGTTGATATCAGCGGGTACTTTGACGGCATATTGAAAGTCACTGAGCTTGCTGCACTGCGCGATAAATGCGTTTTCAAAGGAGAACTTCATTCAGACCAGCTTTCCATTGAACCTTCGGTACGTATAAGCGGTCAGTTGATTTCTCCTGAATTATCTGACAAAAAAGAAAAAAAAGCGGTACCCGCTCCTGTTCCCAAAGAAATCCCCGGTACCGTTCTGCCTGAAGGAAAATAACGGGGTCAGATGACGTTGAATATATATTTGCGCGCCATCCATGTCTGGGCTGCCGACCTGGTCACAAGGTGTGCTGCATATCCTATCCACAGGGACTGGATTCCCAGTGAGCCTTCCATGGCCAGGTAGATAGCATAAAATGCAAATACAGATAAAATCATAATATTGCGCAACGGTTTACCGGCCGTTGCACCTATATATATCCCATCCCACATGAATGTCAGACATGACACCAGCGGCATGCTATACAACCAGGGGAGGTAAGGTTGCGCGGCCTGAATGACATCCGGAGCCGAGGTCATAATACGCAGAAGCCATTGGTCACCAATAATATAAAAAAATGTCGAAACAATCCCCACCACAGTACTCCAGACAAACAGCAACCTGATGGTACGCATCAGGGCCGGCTTGTTGCCGGCTCCTATGAATTTTCCCGTAAGCGCCTCTCCGGCATAAGCGAATCCGTCTACAAAATAGGAGAACAAAAGCAGTAATTTCATCATAATGGTGGCAACGGCCAGCAGGGTGTCTCCGTATTTTGCAGCCAAAAATGTAAACCCGGTATAGATCAACAACATGCATATTGATCTTATGAACAGGTTTCCACTCAGACTGAAATACCGTTTCCACCCGCCCTTTCTTATCACAGCGGTCAGACCAACATGCCGGAACATCTTCCTGTAAAAGGCACACAGCAGAATAATCCCGATAAAGAGCCCTATGTACTGGGCGGCAACGGTTCCCAGGGCAATTCCCCGGATCCCCATGCCCATGTTCAGGGCAAAGAGAAGGCTCAAAACAATATTGGTAATATTGATCACCACATCCATGATCATGGAGGCCAGGGTATTCTGCACCCCGATGAACCAGCCCCTGAAAACAAACAGTGCCAGTACCGCGGGAGCCGCCCAGATACGGGTGAAGAAATACTCCAGCGCCAGGGTTTCCACTTCTGCCGAAGAAGGAGAAAGCCACACCACCAGTTGTGCAAAGGGCCACTGTATCAGGATCAGCAAAAAGGAGAAGCCCAGAGCCAGAACAAGGCCTTGCATTCCGGTTTTTATGATTTCCTGATGGTCTCCCTTACCGTATGCCTGTGCGGTGATCCCGGCAGTACCTATGCGTAGGAAGCCAAAATTCCAGTACAACAGGTCAAA
>DHUU01000010.1:60433-64746 GCA_002409325.1 Bacteroidales bacterium UBA5226
TCAAATGCGGTATTTTCCTCCTTCCGGATCTTCCAGCAGCCGAAGGTAGCTGTCGTAACGTTCTGCCGGGATTAATCCTTTTTCTACGGCTTCCCTGACAGCACAACCCGGTTCTTCTGCATGCAGACACCCATTGAAGCGGCACGATGCAGAGGCGGCAAAGATTTCCGGAAAGTAATGGGATAGCTCTTCCTTTGTCATTTCCAACAGCCCGAAACCTTTAATACCTGGACTGTCAATAATATACCCTCCGGTGCCCAGCGGATGCATTTCGTAATACGTGGTGGTGTGCTTTCCAGTCATGTGTGCCAGTGAAATGGGGGCCGTTTTGAGATGCAGCTGCGGGTCCAGTCTGTTGGCAAGGGCAGATTTTCCCACCCCGGAAATTCCCGATAAAAGCGATATTTTTCCTTTCAGATGCTGTGCCAGCAATTCTATACCTGCGCCGGTTCTTGCCGAGACCTCCATTACCGTATACCCTGCCCTTTGATAGACACCCCTGTATTGTTCGGCCTGGCTCAGGTATTGCGGCACCCGTTCCAGTTCGTCTGTCTTGTTCAGGATGATGGTTGCAGGAACACTGTAGGCCTGGCACGTTACCAGAAAACGGTCTATGAAGGGAAAAGGGGTCTTTGGCTCAGTGGCACTCAAAATGACACAGGCCCAATCAATATTGGCGGCAATGATGTGCGCCTGGCGCGAAAGATTAACCGATTTACGGATCAGGTAATTCACCCTTGGGTGGATTTCTGTAATCACTGCCTTTTCCTTCTGGTCGTTACCCCCGGGCTGCCAGAATCCGTTCACCCGGTCTCCCACGGCAACGGGATTTGTCAGTTTTCCCTCCCTGAGCCGGAGCCTACCGCTGAGAATGGCCGTAAAAGGTTCCCACCGGGGCAGGAAAGTAAGCCGGTAAAGTGAACCTGTCTGTTTTATAACGGTTGCATTCTTAAATTGTTGCTGTTCCATATATTCTGGTCCGGGCGGGCAAAGGTACAAAAATGTTCAAAAAAGACTACCTTTGTATTATGTTTACAGTAAACGAAATACAAGGCTTTGTGAGCCAGGGCATTCAAAATCTCATTAAGTCCTATGACCACAGCCGGCTTCATGGGCCCGTAGAATATGCACTTTCTACCGGTGGTAAAAGGTTACGACCCGTGCTCTGTCTTCTTTCTTACAATATTTTTAAGGACAACCTTCCCCCTACGGTTCTCTATCCGGCCTTGGGACTGGAGGTCTATCATAATTTCACCCTCTTGCACGATGATATCATGGATCAGGCAGACACCAGAAGAGGCCAGTCTACGGTTCATAAAAAGTGGGATGTCAATACAGCCATCCTGGCCGGAGATGCCATGTGTATGCTGGCATACAAATATATAAGCAAGTGTGAGTCCCGTGTCCTGCCCCTGGTTATGGATTCTTTCCACAAGGCAGCAGAACAGGTTTGTGAGGGGCAGCAACTGGATATGGATTATGAAAAACAATTGTTCATTACAGAAGACGATTACACTGATATGATATCATGCAAAACCGGGGCGCTGATCGCTTGCTCCATGGAAGTTGGCGGATTGTGTGCAGAAACTTCTCCCCGTTCAGTCAACAACCTGTTTAACGCCGGGATGGCACTGGGAAGAGCCTTTCAGATTCAGGACGATTATCTGGATGTATACGGGGACCCCAACGTGTTTGGAAAATCTGCCGGGACAGATATTAACAACAACAAAAAAACCTGGCTGCTCACCTATGCCCTGCGTAATGCAACAGGGGAGAATCTGGCAGAACTGAACCGGCTGCTCTCTCACAAAGAGGTTCCGGACCGCGTAGAGCAGGTGGTTTTTCTATACAACAAACTGGGGGCCGGACAGGCTGCCCGAGAACGGATTGCCTTTTACCTGGAAAGCGCACTGAACTCCCTGGACAACCTGGTTATCCGCGCAGAAAGGAGTACGGTATTACAGGAATTTTTAAAAAGTCTGATTGACAGGAACAGGTAATATGGACATTTCTTCTTTCAGCAACCATTGCAACGCTTTGTTTGATAAAGCAATAGAAGATTATCACAAACTGGACACAATAGAAGCTCCATACACTAATCCGTATCCGGACCACTCTCTTGACAATTTGCTATTCAAAAAAAACCGGATAGACACAGTGCAATGGCATCTGGAGGACAAGATCAGGGATCCGGCCATAGAACCGGCAGAAGCCCTGCGTATCAAGCGCAGGATAGACGCCCTGAACCAGGAACGCACCAATGTGGTGGAACATTTGGACATGATGTTTTATAGAAAATTTTCAGGAATACCCCGTTTGCCCGAAGCTTCCCTTAACACAGAAACGCCGGCCTGGGCAGTTGACCGCTTGTCTGTCCTGTCCCTGAAAATTTACCATATGCAAATGGAAGCGGAAAGGAAGGATGCACCCCAGGCCCCGTCGTGCAAAAAAAAACTGGAGATCCTGCTGAGCCAACGCAAAGACCTCTCCGGGGCCATTGACCAGCTGCTGGCCGATCTGAAAGCCGGAAAAAAAACCATGAAATTGTACAAACAGATGAAAATGTACAACGATCCGCTTCTCAACCCTGTCTTGTATGAAAAAGGGAGTTAGGACGCCACACGTGCTTTGTCTGCGTTTTTCGGCCTTGGGCGATGTGGCCATCGCCTCTGTCGTGCTTAAAGCCTGTGCCCGGGACAATCCCGGGGTGCTTTTCACCCTGGCCGGTCCGGGTATGCTGGCCCCTTTGTTTGCAGGGGTCCCGAATTTGTCTATATTGCCAGTAGACAAAAAACAGCCACTAAGGATCATTTTTAGAAGCCTCCGGCAAGTCCATCCCACGCATGTGGCCGATCTGCACAGTGTGATCCGGTCTTTTTTCCTGCGGTCTGCCTTCTTTTTACGCGGCACACCTGTTGCCTGCCTACACAAGGGACGACGTGCAAGACGCCGGCTGCTTAAAACTCCCGCCGCCACCCCTGCCCTGGTACCCGTTTACCGGCGTTATGCCCTCACATTGGAGAGGCTGGGTTATCAGTCGCCTTCACTGGCGGAGGAGAACATCATTTCCCTGAAACGCGGGCCCTGGAAAACTATAGGAATCGCCCCTTTTGCTCTCCATAAGGGAAAACAATGGCCTCCAGACAGGATGCGCCGGATTGCAGTTGCTCTGGCACAGGAAGGAGCACAGGTTTTTCTGTTCGGAGGGGGGCATGAAGAAAAAGCTCAGATGAAAGTCTGGACGGCCGATCATAGCAATATTCACCTTGCGGCCGGCGCCGGGGGTGGTTTTGAGGCAGAACTGGCAGTGATCAAGACCCTGGACGTGATGATCAGCATGGACTCGGCCAATATGCATTTTGCCTCGGCCATGGGCATTCCGGTAATATCCATCTGGGGAGCCACGCATCCAAAAGCGGGATTTTACGGTTGGAGGCAGGATATGCGAAGGGCTGTGCAATTGCCCATGGATTGCCGCCCCTGTTCCATTTTTGGGGCCAGGCCCTGCTGGAAGGGCACGTATGCTTGCATGAAAGATCTTACCACAGAACAAGTCTTTTCCTATGTCAGAAATGCAATGGACTAAACCCGAAATTATGGCTCCGGCAGGCAATTGGGCCAGCCTGACTGCCGCTGCACAGGGGGGCGCCGGTTCGGTCTATTTTGGGGTAGGGGAACTGAATATGCGTGCCCATGCCGCCCACAATTTTCAGTCGAAAGACTTGCCCGGAATCACTGCTTTCTGCCGCAAAAACGGAATGCGTTCCTATTTGACGGTCAACACCATCTTTTACGACCAGGACCTGGAGGAGTTGAAGTCCCTGCTACAGACGGCTGCCGATGCGGGTGTCTCTGCCGTGATCGCATCCGATATGGCGGCCATTGAGCAAGCCCGCTCCCTGGGGCTGGAAGTGCATATTTCCACACAGCTGAATGTATCCAATATCCGGGCACTGGCTTTTTATGCCCGGTTTGCCGATGTGGTGGTACTGGCCAGGGAGCTTACCCTTGACCAGATAGGGGCCATAGCCCGCGAAATCAAAGCGCGCAACATCACAGGGCCTTCGGGAAACCTGATCAAACTGGAGCTTTTTTGCCACGGGGCCCTGTGTATGGCTGTATCGGGCAAATGCTACATGAGCCTGCACCATTACAATAAATCGGCAAACCGCGGGGCCTGTTACCAGATATGCCGCCGTTCCTATACGGTCACAGACAACGAAACCGGTGAAGAAATGGAGGTGGACAACAAATACATCATGTCTCCCAAAGACCTGTGCACGGTCCGGTTCATAGACAGGATACTTGCCAGT
>DHUU01000010.1:65033-67586 GCA_002409325.1 Bacteroidales bacterium UBA5226
CCTGGAAGAGCAGCTGAAAACCGTTTTCAACAGGGGATTCTGGGGCGGGTATTACCTGGGAGAACCTCTGGGTCAGTGGAGTGAGGCTTATGGAAACCAGGCAACGCAAAAGAAAACGTACGTGGCCCGGGTAACCAATTTTTATTCCAGGCAGGGAGTTGCCCAGTTGAAAATAGAGGCCGTTCCGCTTCATACCGGGGATAAGATCCTGATCATTGGCCCCACTACAGGGGTGGTTGAGGAAAAGGTACGTGAGATCCGTCTGGAGGGCGGTTCGACTGTCTCCACAGCCCCGCAGGGTGCTGTCTGTTCAATTCCTGTTACAACCAGATTACGGCGGTCGGACAAAGTGTACCGCCTGGAGAAAATTAGTTAAACAACCTCGGCCAGCATACAGCGGGCAGATCCACCGCCGTGTGTTTCTATTGCATCCAGATCCGGAGTGATAAGTTTGTTAAAAGACCTGAGAACCTTTCGCTGATACGGGGTAAGTACCGTGTATGCGCGTTTTGACATGACCAGGAACGGTTCGTTTTTACGGGAAAACACCTGGAACATGTTGCCGGCAAAGTGGTTCATTTGCCCTGTAGTAATCTCTACCACCGTTTTGTTATCCTGTTTAAAAATATCCCGCAGCATATGCCTGTCAGACTCAGAAGGGATGGATTCCAGACAGATGACCACATACGACTGAGCCATACACATCATTACGTTGGTGTGGTAAATGGCAGATCCCTTGTTCAGCGCATCAAAGCATATGGCATGGTAACCCAGTGTTTCACAGATATCCCGGAACAGACCCTCATCGGTCCTGGGAGAACGGCAGGCATAGGCCCTGTAGTTTTCCCGGTCAAAGATCATACTTCCCGTTCCTTCAAGGAAACGGTTTTCCCGTTCCCGAGGGCTCATGTCTATCCACCGGATGCGCGGGGAATATTCCTGAATGGCCTGAAAGACGGATTTTTTCCGCTCCAGCCGCCTGTTTGGTGCGTACATTGGGTATAAGACCGCCAGTTGTCCCGGGTGAAAAGATATCCAATTATTGGGAAAAATGGAATCGGGTGTGTGCGGCTGGGGGGTGTCCTGAACCACCATCACCTCTATGTCGTGTTTCCGGAGCAGGGCCACATAGCGGTCGAATTCGGCCAGTGCCTTATGCTGTACCAGGGCGGCATCTTCTCCCGTAGCAACCTGGAAGGCATTGTTGACTGCTGTCTGGGGATTGAATCCAAAACAGCAGGGGCGTATCATAAGCAGTTTACTGGTCAAAGCTCAAAATTGTTTTACGGATAATCTCCAGGGCTTGCATCAGTTGGGATTCCTTGATCACCAGCGGCGGGGCCAGGCGGATGATATGCCTGTGAGTAGGCTTTGCCAGTACACCGTTTTTTGCCAGGGCCACACAGACATCCCAGGCTTCCACCCCGTTTTTAGGGGAAATGACAATGGCGTTAAGCAGTCCTTTTCCACGAACCAGCTCTATGCGGTCGGAAGGGATGGATTTCAGGAAATTGCGCACGATTTCTCCCAGGTAAGCGGCTTTCTCGGCCAGTTTTTCTTCTTCCACAACTTTGAGGGCCGCATGCGCCACCCTGCAGGCAAGAGGAAATCCGCCGAAAGTGGAACCGTGTTCGCCGGGTTTTATGGTAAGCATGATCTCGTCGTTTGAAAGAACGGCAGACACAGGCAGCACCCCTCCCGAAATGGCCTTGCCCAGAATCAGGATATCGGGGTGAACCCCTTCGTGGTCACAGCAGATGCGTTTGCCCGTACGGGCGATACCGGTCTGGACCTCATCTGCAAGGAACAGCACATTGTGTTCTTTACAAAGGTCATAGCACTTTTTGATATACCCCTCATCCGGGACCATAACTCCGGCTTCCCCCTGGATGGGTTCAACCAGGAAGGCGGCAATGCGAGGACCATACTCCCTAAGGACTTTCTCCAGGGCGTGAACATTGTTGTAAGGAATCCTGATAAAGCCCGGGGTGAACGGACCAAATCCTTCATAGGCTCCCGGATCTGAGGAAAGGGAAATCACCGTGATGGTGCGGCCATGAAAGTTCCCTTCGCAGCAAATGATCATAGCTTCGTTCGCAGGAATGCTCTTTTTCTCATAACCCCAGCGGCGGGCCAGCTTGAGGGCTGTTTCAACGGCCTCGGCGCCAGAGTTCATGGGCAGGACCTTGTCATACCCAAAAAAACGGGTCACATATTCCTGGTAAGGGCCCAGGCAATCGTTGTGGAAAGCACGGGATGTCAGGCACAGCTGTTTAGCCTGGTCTGTAAGGGCCTTCACAATCTTTGGGTGACAATGACCTTGGTTCACAGCGGAGTATGCAGAAAGAAAATCAAAATACTTTTTACCTTCAACGTCCCATACATAAGGGCCTTTACCCCTGCTCAGGACAACCGGAAGGGGATGATAATTGTGTGCTCCGTATTCTTCTTCGAGCGTAATATAATCTTGAGATTTCATGGTTGCGAAGATATAGAATTTTTATTGCACTGTAAAAATTGAAAGCTATATTTACAGAGTAAAGATAATACTCA
>DHUU01000010.1:67813-69075 GCA_002409325.1 Bacteroidales bacterium UBA5226
ACAGGTTACGCTGGCCATTTTCTGGGGATGTATATGTGCCCTGATCAGCTACGGGATCAACACCCTGCTGATGGAAGCTGCCGGCTGGTCTTTTGACTTATTTTCCCGTTACCTGGCCCCTGCCATTGAGGAATTACTCAAGTCGGCGGTCATTTTTTATCTTATCCGGAAAAAAAGAATAGGGTTTATGATAGATGCTGCCATTTACGGATTTGCAGCGGGAACGGGGTTCGCTTTATGTGAGAACCTGTTTTATATCTATTCTCTGGAAGACACCTCGCTGCTAACCTGGGTCATCCGCGGTTTTGGAACAGCGGTGATGCATGGCGGTTGTACCGCGCTGTTTGCCATTATTTATCTTGGAGCAAAATCCAGGGGCCGGATGATAACACCCATGGTATTGGCAGGATTGGGCCTGGCCTACGTGATCCATTCCCTGTTCAATCATTTTTACATTCATCCTGTCATTCAGACGCTTGTGATTGTCATATCCCTGCCTGTGATGTTTGTGCTTATCTTCCGCTACAACGAAACTCTGCTCCGCGACTGGATGGAACTGGAACTAAGCAGCGAGGTTGAAATGCTGAAAATGATACGTCAGGGCAGGTTCTCGGCCACAAGAGCCGGAGAATATCTAATTTCGCTCAAAGACCGTTTTGCCGGGGAAGTGGTCCTGGATATGTACTGTTACCTGCAGCTTTACCTGGAATTATCGCTCAAGGCCAAGAGAAACATCATGCTTCGCGAGAATTCTCTACCCTTTCCGCCAGAGGATGGAATTGTTGGGAAACTGGCCGAGCTAAAGGCTTTGCGTAAAAGGATCGGCCCTGTGGGAGAACTTTCACTTTCTCCGCTCATCAGAATGAATTACCGCGATATCTGGAAACTTAACCAACTTTCTGCCAGTTGAAGACTAATTATAACAGCGAAGAAAGTCCGGGTTTGATGAAAGACGAAGGACAAATAATCCGGGCAATCGTTGAAGGTCATACCGCGCAGTACAGGTTGCTGGTGGAGCGGTACCAGAATCCGGTCTTTCGGGTTATATTTAAAATTGTCAATAACTATCAAAAGGTCAGGGAACTGACATAGGATGGCCATTAACAGGGCACTGTTGTGACTGCGTAACAGAAAGCCACATGTGGAACCGGAACGCATCCCTGTGCGTGAGCGGGAGAAAGTAATCCAGGAAGGGCAACCATATGACCTGGTTACCAGGAGCGTCCTGGTAGAGAGGGCAGTAAATAAACTTGACCAGAAAT
>DHUU01000010.1:69360-72406 GCA_002409325.1 Bacteroidales bacterium UBA5226
TGCACTGACCGCCCCTCCCGATCGTTCATCCCTTACGTTTTCATTGGAAGGGAAACAAGCCTTCCGCATGAAATTTCCACCAACTTTTTGAAGGCCATTGTATATTTGTTATAGAAGACAACTAACACACATGATAATGAAGACAAACAGCAAATCCTTAGCCATTGTTGCTCTGGTATTTATTTCTCTGACCGCCGGATTTATAGTGGGAATTCTTGTGGATTTCCCCAAAACGGATAACACGCAGTTGGCCGGGACCATAGGCAGGGTGCAGAATTACAAGAACGTGAAGGTTACCCAGGAAGACATTGAACTCAAGAACGATCTGGTTTCGGACACGCTCATACTCAAGGCAATTTCCACCTATTTCAATTACTATTATGTAAGTGCAGTTTCCCAGGGAGAAAAGATCCGGTATGCACTTGAAGCACTTGAAAACCAGGACACCTATAAGGAAAATGCCGGGGTGCTGCTGCAGGGCATAGCACGTTACGGGACATTCCTGGAAAATGCCCGGCTGGATCTGCTGCAGGCCATAACCGTGGTCACGGATCCCGCAGAGGTGCATCCGGTTATGATGCGCAATACCATAGTCCAGGCCAACAATGTGATCTCCCAGATCAGTTACCGGAAACAAGCGGTTCTGGATTTGACGGACAACCTGGGCAGCTATCTGGAAAAGCAGGGTAAAGAAGCCGATGCCACATTGGCTTCTGTGCACACCGTACTGACCATGGAACAGATAACCAACGCAATAACCCTGAATGATAAGGTGGTATTGAAATATTTTGAGAAGAAAAAAATATTCACGGAACAGATTCAGGGATCTTTTGCTACAGACCTGCAGGTTGCCGTAATAGCAGATGCCCAAAAGCTGGGACTGGCTCTTTTCGAAGTGGATCCCATGGGGTTATTAGTTGAGGATGCAACAAACATTGGCAGCCATTTTTTATTGAACAGTCTGGAGTTGAATCCGTTTCTCCAAAATATGAACGATCTGGGTTATATTGGAACAGTTGCCTATGAAAGCGATAATTCAATTCGCGTCTTTATGAATATGGAAGATCTTTCCCTTAAAATGGTCATGGATTCCCAACAGCTGGGGTCAGTACGGAATATAGAAGAACTCGGCTTTTTGAATGAAAATCAGTTGAATTTTGTTATAAGATCGGAGGATTTAGGTATCAACCTCTTATGACTGAACTATTACTGGTCTTGAAAATTGTGTTAATGAAAGCAAAGTGAATAAGTTCAAAGCCATCATATTACTTGTTGCAGTCATGATCCCGGGCTTGCCCGGGATTTTGCGTGCGCAGCTCATTAACAGTGTTAAGAAGGACAACCTGCACATGGTCTATTTCGGGAACAGGTATTCTTATATAGTCCCGCACGTAAGGCAGACCTACCTGAATGCTTTGGATTTTCACAAGCGTTTCTGGTCTTACCGGGACACTACCACCTATGTAATTCTGACAGACTTTGAAGATTCCGGACATGGCGGGGCCATAGCCATGCCTTATAACCAGGTCATCCTGGGCATTGAACCCTATAGCTTTGCTTTCAGCATTATACCCTCGAACGAGCGGTTTCAGTGGCTCTTCAACCACGAGCTGACGCATATTGTCCTCTCTGAGAGGCCCAACGGAAGAGACGCAAAATTCCGTAAATTCTTTCAGGGAAAAGTAGTAAGGACAGATGAGTATCCCTTATCGGCTCTATGGAGTTATTTTACAACCCCCCGCTGGTATGCCCCCCGCTGGTATCATGAAGGGATTGCCTGCTTTATGGAAACCTGGATGTCCGGGGGATTCGGCAGGGCCATGGGTTTTTATGACGAGATGTATTTCCGTAGCATCATAGAAGGGAAGGAGAACCTCTATTCCCTGATAGGACTGGATACGGAAGGAACCACCGAGGATTTCCAGGTGGGGGCCAATTCCTATCTGTACGGAACCCGTTTTGTAACATATCTGGCCTACCGGTACGGGATGGACAAGCTGAAGGATTTTTATATCCGGTCAGATAGTTCCCGCGCATTTTATGCAGGGCAGTTCCGGAAGGTCTATGGCCGCCCGGTTAAGCAGGTCTGGCAGGAGTGGATGGAGTGGGAGAAGGATTATCAGCAGAACACCATTGCCCGTATCGGGGAATTTCCATTAACTACATTCCAGCCCGTTACCGAAAAGCCCCTTGGAAATGTTTCCAGGCCGGAATACAACCCCAAGACCGGAAAAATCTATGCCGCCATCAACCATCCGGGCATTATTTCGCAAATTGCCGAGATAGACAGGGCCACCGGCAGTATCCGGAAAGTCGCGACCCTGGATTCTCCCAAACTTTATTATTCCACCCACATGGCATACAATGCGATGGACGAAAAGATTTATATTTCCGAACACAACAGCAATTACCGGAATTTGGTAGAAATTGACGTGCGTACGGGAAAACAAAAGGTGCTGAACAAACTCACCCGGACCGGTGACCTGGTCTTCAACCCGGCGGATAAATCCCTGTGGGGAGTTCAGAACGACAACGGTTACTCCATCCTGGTAAAGATACCCCCGCCCTACGACACGACACTGCCTGTCTTTACGGTGCCTTTTGGAAAAGTGCTCTTTGATCTGGATATTTCAAATTCGGGAAAACTTTTATGCGCCACCCTGTCGGGCATACGGGGAGAACAGTCCGTGGTCCTGTTTGACCTGGAAGCCCTGGATGCCGGCAAAAGCAGTTTTGAAACCCTTATAGATCTGGAGGACAACACCCTTACCCAGTTCAGGTTTTCTGCCGATGACCGCTTTCTGACAGGAACATCTTACTACACGGGTGTTTCCAATGTATGGAGGATCGGATTGGAAGACCGGAATATGGATTTGCTTTCCAATACGGTCACAGGGCTGTTTGCCCCAATTCAGGTGACGGAAGATTCCCTGTTGGTGCTGGAATACCAACGGGACGGGATGCGCCCCGGGATGATTCCAATCAGGGTACTGGAAGATGCCAATGCCATCAGTTTCCTGGGCAACAAGGTCCACCAGGCCCACCC
>DHUU01000010.1:72635-83141 GCA_002409325.1 Bacteroidales bacterium UBA5226
CCAGACGCGCTACAGGCCCCTGAAAGAGATGAGGATTGCAGGGGCTTACCCCGACATTGCCGGTTTCAAGAAAACCATAGCCCTGGGATACAGGCTCAATTGGAGGGACCCTTTGGGGATCAGCAATATCAACTTATTTCTGGCAATTTCCCCATGGAGCTCTTATGGAACAGAACAGAAGTTTCATGCCATGCTGGAATGGAAATTCTGGAGCTGGCGCCTGAAGGCCAGTTACAATCCAACGCACTTTTACGATATTTTCGGACCCACAAAAAGAAGCAGGGCCGGGTATTCCGTTGGCCTGGGATACCACCGGACTTTCTCTCTGAAAGAACCCCTTAAGTATTATGCAGATGCCTCTGTGTTCACCTATGGTATGCTGGAAGTCCTTCCGGGATATCAGGAGATTGAAGCTCCCATCAGGAACATGCAGGTAGCCTCTGTTGCCTTTGGCGTATCCAAGCTGCGCAAAACACTGGGCGGGGTGGACGATGAGAGGGGCTTCTCCTGGGACATAAACGCTACCACCTATCTGGCAAAGGGAGAATTCTACCCTTCCTTTGTGTCGGATCAAAGCGCTGGCTTTTTGATCCCTTTCATCCGGAATACCAGTTTCTGGTTACGCAACAGCGTAGGTGTCTCCCTGGGTGACAGGGCCTCGAGTTTGTCTTATTTCTATTTTGGAGGGTTCGGCAACAATTATGTGGACTGGCAGCCCTCTGAGCAATACCGCAATACTTTGTCTTTCCCGGGAGCCCGAATAAACCAGTTACCGGCCTATACGTATGTCCGGACCATGGGGGAACTGAACCTTATGCCCATCCGGCTTCGCAATGTGGGCACCACGTGGCTTTATCCCACCTATATAAAACCTTCATTTTTTGGCGCTCACCTGATGACCGGATTTGACCGCCGCCAGCAGATGGCTCATGTATTTAACTGCGGTGGTCAGATAGATATCCAACTGGTGCTGTTCTCTTATCTGAAAACAACCTGGTCTTTTGGTTACGCGAAAATGTTCAGGGCGGGGGAAAAATCAACCAATCAATTCATGTTGTCACTAAAATTGCTTGGAAACTAACCGGGTATGAAGAAAAAGGTCCCTGTCCCCGCGGTTATTATTTTTATACTTATTGTGATTGCCGCAATGCTTACCTGGTTTATTCCGGGCGGACAATATGTAGACGACGAATTCAGGCCTGTTGATTCCATTCCCCAGACGTGGCAGGTATTTACGGCTTTTTACAACGGGTTTGTCAATCAGGCAGGGATTATTGTCTTTATTTTGTGTGTGGGGGCTGCTTTCTGGGTAATAAACGCAACCCGTGCCATAGACACCGGGATACGGACTTTCCTGGATCAAACGGCCCGGCTGGAAAGTTTTCCGCTTCTGCGCCGTATGGGTGTGAATAACCTGGTGATTGCCTCTGTGATGGTGCTTTTCAGTCTTTTTGGGGCAGTCTTCGGGATGAGCGAAGAAACCATTGCCTTTACTGCGCTGATCATCCCACTGGCTTTGTCCATGGGGTATGATTCCATAACGGGGGTATGCATGGTGTATGTGGCTGCCCATGTGGGTTTTGCCGGGGCTTTCCTGAATCCTTTCACCGTGGGCATTGCCCAGGATTTGTCTGGGTTGCCCATTTTTTCGGGCATGGGATACCGGCTTATTTGCTGGGCCCTCCTGACAACGGGAACCATTTTCTTTGTGCTGCGGTATGCGCATAAAGTGAAGCGGGATCCAAAAGCTTCACCCATGTGGGAAGAGGATGCTTCCCGAAAAGCCACCCTGAAAGCCGGGGTGGACCTGGCGGCAGAACCTGCTTTTTCAGGGGCAAAAACCCCGTGGGCAGCCTGGATAGCTTTTTCCCTGGTGCTGGCTGCCCTGACCGGTTTTTCCATTATGTATCCATCTACCGGGATTGCCCTGGGGACAAAAAACCTTGAAGTTCCGGGGTTATTGCCCGTCCTTGCGTTTTTGTATGCTGCAGGAGGGTTGAGAGCTTTGGCAAGAAAGAATAAAGCAGAAGCGCCTGCCCGCCTTATCCGTCACTTTGTGCTTTTTACCGTTGTTTTCCTGCTGGTCGGTGTTTTGGGCTACAACTGGTATATGGGCGAAATTGCCGGTCTTTTCCTGGCCCTGGGGATCCTGAGCGGTATAGCGACCGGCTACAAGGCCAATACCATTGCCGGGAAATTGACAGAGGGGGCCAGGGACATTCTGGGGGCCGCATTGATTGTGGGATTGGCTGCCGGGATTGTAGAGATCCTTGAACAGGGACGGATCATGGACAGGATCCTATTTGCCATGGCCCGGGGATTGGATAACGCCGGCCGGCCGGGCTCGCTACAGGTTATGTATATGATCCAGACGGCCATAAACATGCTCATTCCCTCGGCTTCTGCCAAAGCAGCCATGACCATGCCCATCATGGCACCTTTCAGTGATCTGGTGGGGGTGTCGCGCCAGGCAACAGTGCTGGCTTTTCAGTTTGGAGACGGATTCACCAATATGATCACGCCCATATCAGGGGTGCTGATGGCGGTGCTGGGTGTTGCGCGTATTCCCTATACCCGTTGGGTCAGGTGGATCTGGCGCTTTATTCTGGTACTAATCGTGGCCGGATCGCTGTTGCTGATTCCCACACTTTTCATTTGGTAGTAAGGTTACACCTGGAAGTAAGGTTGCATTGCCTGCGGGCGGAGGGTTTATTTAACCGCCCGTTACTGCATGAAGTCCTTGTCTGTACAGGTCTTTGAGTATGGCCTGCACTTTCTGTTCCGAAGGGGTGGTGAAGTTGCCCTGGAAAGGGATCCTTCCCCGGAGGATACGGGATCTTTTTTCTTTTCCGTAGTTGTGGTAAGGAAGCAGGTGGATTGTGGTCAGATTGCCCAGACGTTGTAACTCCAGGGCAAAGGCCGTCATGGCCTCCAATTCGGCTTTGGTGTCGTTGACTCCTGGAATGAGGGGTGTGCGCAGGGCAAAGGGGACCCCGGAACGGGCGATAACAAGCAAGTTGCTGAGGATTGTGAAGTTGTCTGCGCCGGTATATTGTTTATGCAAGGCAGGGTCCATGACCTTGAGGTCTGCCAGGAACAGGCTGGTGTGTGGAATGACTTGCAGAAGAACTGTTTCCGGGGCGAACAGGCAGGTGTCCACAGCTGTGTGGATTCCTTTTTCCCGGCAGGCGGCTAGCAGGCTCACAAGAAATCCGGGCTGCATGAGCGGTTCGCCACCAGTGCATGTAATCCCGCCACCTGAACGGTCAAAGAACAATTTTTCCCGTAGGGCCGTTTGAAGTACCTGATCCACGTCCATCCATGTGCCACACGTTTCCAGGGCCCCAGACGGACATGCCTGGGGCAGGGTGTAGTCTTTGCAGGCCCGGCAACCCAGGCAGCGCGACTGGTTGAAAATTAGTCCGGGAAGGGGGTCCTGTCCTTCCGGGTTGTGGCACCACTGGCAGTGTAGCGGGCAACCTTTGAAGAACACGTTCAGGCGTATGCCCGGCCCGTCGTGTATAGCGTATCGCCGGATATCAAAAATACAGCCTTTGGGTGTCATGGATTCAGAATTCCTCATTCATGGTGCGGGTGATGATATCTTCCTGCAGGGAAGGTGCCAGGTGGTTGAAATAATCACTGTATCCTGCAACCCGTACCATCAGATCCCGGTAGAGTTCGGGTTCTTTTTGAGCAGCAAGAAGCGTTTTGGTATCCACCACGTTGAACTGGATGTGGTGGCCTCCCAGTTCAAAGTAGCAACGGACCAGATCGCCCAACTTTTTTCTTTCTTCGGCAGTCCTGAGCATGGATGGGGCAAAACGCTGGTTTAGCAGGGTGCCCCCGGAAAGGGACTGGTCCAGCTTTCCCAGGGAGCGGGCTACAGCTGTGGGTCCTTTGGTATCTGCCCCGTGGGAGGGTGAGGTGCCGTCCGAGAGCGGTTTGCCTGCCTTGCGGCCGTTGGGCAACGCACCGGTAATGGTCCCGAAGTATACGTGGCAGGTGGTGGAGAGCATGTCTATGTGATGGACTCCGCCCCGCGTATTGGGTTTTCCTTCAATCTGACGGAACAGGTCTTGATATACCCGCACGGCCAGGTCGTCTGAATAGTCCAGGTCGTTGCCAAAGAATGGGGTCTTGTTCAGAATAAACTGGCGCATGGGCTCGTCCCCTTCATAGTTGCAGGACATGGCCCGGAGTATCTGCCCCATGGTCCATTTTTTATCTTCAAAGACGTGTTTCTTCAGGCTGGACAGGCTGTCTGTAATGCTTCCCAGGCCTGTGCACTGGATGTAGGAGGTGTTGTAACGCGGCCCCCCGTCGTAGTAATCTTTTCCTTTTTCTATGCAGTCATCTATCAGGACAGAGAGGAAAGGGGCCGGTGTCTCCTGGGCTGTCAGGCGTTCTATAAGCAGGTTTCCCCGGATCTTTGTATCTATAATGTATCGGAGTTGCTCCAAAAAAGCCTGGTATAAATCTTCAAAGGTCCGGAAGCCCGAAGCCGGGCCCGTCTGAATGGAAACCTGCCGGCCGCAGATTGGATCCAACCCGTTATACAGTGTGATTTCCAATACTTTGGCCACGTTTAGGTATCCGGTAAGCAAATAAGCCTCTTTGCCGAAAGCTCCCACTTCCACACAGCCGCTGCAGCCGCCTTCACGGGCATCTGACAGGGATTTCCCCTGACGCAGGAGCTCCTGGATATAAACATCGGGATTGAAAACAGAAGGGTAACCGTATCCTTTTCCTATGACCCGGGTGCTTGCCGCCACAAAGCGTTCCGGTGTACAGGAAGCAATATGCACAGACAGGCCCGGCTGTAAAAGATGCAGTTCTTCCAGGGTGTCCAGCGCCAGGTAGGAGACAGGGCTTACGGCATCTGTCCCGTCGGGCCGGAGGCCGCCTATGTTGATATTGGTAAAGTCATTGTAGGTTCCGCTTTCCTTGGCGGTAACGCCCACCTTGGGAGGAGCGGGGTGGTTGTTCACCTTGATGAACAGGCAGGCCATCAGTTCCCGGGCAAACATGTGGGACAGCGTCCCGGCCTGTATTTCCTTCAGGTAGAACGGTTCCAGGTGCTGGTCCAGGTGTCCCGGGTTCATGGCATCCCATCCGTTCAGCTCCATGATGGTGCCCAGGTGTACAAACCAATAGGCTTGTATGGCCTCATGGTAGGTTTGCGGGGCATGGGCCGGCACGCGGTGGCAAATGCGGGCAATTTCTTCCAGCTCAGCAGCCCTGCGGTTGTTCCCTTCTGCGCGGCAGGCAACGGCCATTTCTTCTGCCAGCGCTGCGTGTCGCCCGGCAAAAATCACAATGGCCTGGCAGGCAATGTCCATGGCTTGCAGCATGTCTTTCCTTTCCGAGACATTCGATTCCCTGACCGGGGTATCTGCTTTGCCGGCCGGAGCGACCTCTTCGGATTTAAGCGCAGCCAGCGCCAGGGCAATCCGTTCTCTGAAATCGTTCATCCCGGTGTGGTAGATCTTCCCATCCAGGGCGGTGTGGCCGTAAGCCCGCTGCTCGGCAAATTCCGTAAAAAGGCAGCTTTCGTACAACAGTTTCCAATCCCGGGGGAGAATGGAGAAGAGCCTGTCCCTTTGCGTTTTACCTTCCCAGAAGGGGATGATTTCTTCCTGGTAAATGCGGATGTCTTCTTCTGTCACCGCATAGTGCTGCAGTTCCCTGGCGTTGAGGATGCGCAGGTCTTCCACGCTGTGGCAGGTGAGTTCGGGGTAGGTAGAGACAGCCTTAGGACGGGGGCCGCGTTCCCCTACAATGAGCTCTTGATCTCCAATATAGATGGTTTGTTTGAGGCATAATTCCCTGAAACATAAAGCCCGTAAAACAGGCGTGGGATAATTTCCCCGGTTTTGGCGGTAAAACCGGGTCACGATTTGCGCCCTTTCTACGCTCAGAGAAGGGGCTTTCTGGTAAGATGCCTGTCGCAGCAAGGCAACGCGCGGGCTGATGGCCTCTCCGGGATTACGTAATTTCATGAATGTAAAAGTAGAAGTTATTTTTTTAATTCAGAAAATTAATCCTATCTTTGCAACCCGTTTTACGCACAGGAAAAATACATAAAGCAAAGATTAACAACACATTATGCCAACAATTCAACAATTAGTCCGTAAAGGAAGGGAACGTGTGATAGAAAAAAGCAAGTCGCGTGCTTTGGACGCCTGTCCTCAGAAACGCGGTGTTTGTGTACGTGTCTATACCACCACCCCTAAAAAACCGAACTCTGCCATGCGTAAGGTTGCCAGGGTACGCCTGACCAATCAGAAAGAGGTCAACGCCTATATCCCCGGAGAAGGACACAACCTTCAGGAGCACTCCATTGTTTTGGTGCGCGGAGGACGTGTTAAGGACCTGCCCGGTGTTCGCTATCACGTGCTCAGAGGTGCTTTGGAAACCTCTGGTGTGGAAGGCAGAACACAATCCCGTTCGCTCTATGGAGCCAAACGCCCCAAAGCGAAATAATAATTTTTTAATTCTTTTAAACCAATGAGAAAAACCCAGCCTAAAAAGAGGATTCTACTTCCTGATCCCAAGTTCAACGACGTGCTTGTTACACGTTTTGTGAACAATTTGATGCTTCAGGGAAAGAAGAGTATTGCCTACGGTATTTTTTACGATGCATTGGATATCGTGGGTGAGAAAATGAAAGATTCTGAGAAGGCTCCTATAGACATTTGGAAAAAAGCGTTGGAAAACATCACCCCGCAAGTGGAAGTAAAAAGCCGCCGCGTGGGAGGAGCCAACTTCCAGGTGCCTACAGAAGTGCGTCCTGAGCGGAAAATTTCATTAAGTATGAAAAACATGATCAATTACGCCCGCAAACGTTCAGCGCATTCCATGGCCGATAAACTGGCCGCCGAGATCATTGCTGCCTATAACAGCGAAGGTGCCGCGTTCAAGCGTAAAGAAGACATGCACAAGATGGCAGAAGCCAACAAAGCATTTGCCCATTTCCGTTTCTAGACCGGGAGTGTCTCTGAGCACCAGAAAATGTCAAGAAATTTAAGATATACAAGGAATATTGGCATCATGGCCCACATAGATGCCGGTAAGACCACCACATCGGAACGTATTCTCTATTATACGGGCAAGACCCATAAAATTGGAGAGGTTCACGAAGGGGCTGCCACTATGGATTGGATGGTTCAGGAGCAGGAACGAGGTATCACCATTACCTCGGCTGCTACCACGGCGTTTTGGAACAGCTGCGGGAACAAGTACCAGATCAATATCATAGACACCCCGGGCCATGTGGATTTTACCGTCGAGGTTGAACGTTCCCTGCGTGTACTGGATGGTGCCGTAGCAACGTTCTGCGCCGTGGGACGCGTGCAGCCCCAGACAGAAACCGTCTGGCGCCAGGCCGACAAATACCGGATACCCCGTTTGGCTTTTGTCAACAAAATGGACCGGGTGGGAGCCGATTTCCTTGCCGTAGTGGACGAGATACATCATAAACTGGGTGCCAATCCCATTCCCATATGCCTTCCCATAGGATCGGAAGAAACGTACAAGGGCATTGTAGACCTGCTGTCTCTCAAAGCCCTGATTTATAACGGCGAAAGCAAAGAACTGATCAATTACAAGGAAACCGAAATTCCCGCTGCCATGCGCAAAGAGGTGGAATACTGGAGGGGAAAACTTATAGAAGCCGCCGCGGAATTTGACGATTCACTGATGGAAAAATTCTTTGACAAACCCGAATCCATTGGTGAGGAAGAAGTCATAAGCGCACTGCGCAAGGCTACCCTGGCCTTGAAAATTGTTCCGGTTACCTGTGGTTCTTCACTAAAAAACAAAGCGATACAGTTTCTCCTGGATGCCATCTGTCACTACCTGCCATCTCCCATGGACATAGATGCCGTTATGGGCATCAATCCCTATACGCAAAAGAGCGAGAAAAGAGCACCTTCTACAGATGAGCCTTTCTGTGGCCTGGTCTTTAAGATAGCCACAGATCCCTTTGTAGGTCGCCTGGCTTACATCAGGGCCTATTCCGGAAAACTGGAGGCAGGAAAGACGGTTCTGAACGTGCGTACAGGAAAACGCGAGAGGGTAAACCGCTTGTACCAGATGCACTCCAACAAGCAAAACCCCGTTGAGGTGCTGGAGGCCGGAGACATTGGAAGTGCCATCGGATTCAGGGATTTACGCACCGGAGACACTATTTGTGTTGAAAAGAACCCTATCCTGCTCGAAGCCATTGCCTTCCCCGATCCGGTTATTGGACTGGCAGTAGAACCTAAAACCCAGAAAGACCTGGATAAACTGGGCGTTGCCCTTTCCAAACTTGCCGAAGAGGATCCCACTTTCACCGTCCGAACCGATACCGAAACGGGGCAGACCATCATCAGCGGGATGGGAGAACTGCACCTGGAGATCATTGTAGACAGGCTCAAAAGGGAATTTGGCGTAGAAATAAACCAAGGCGCCCCGCAGGTAAACTACCGGGAAACCATCCTTGGAACTTACTCACACCGTGAAGTTTTCAAAAAGCAGACCGGCGGACGCGGGAAATTTGCCGACATAGCCTTTACCCTGGAACCGGCCGATGCCGGTATAACCGGACTGCAATTCGTGGACAAGGTCAGGGGCGGGAATATTCCCAGGGAATTTATCCCTGCCGTAGAGAAAGGGTTCAAAGCCGCTATGCAAAACGGTGTACTGGCCGGATTCCCGGTGACCGCCATGAAAGTAACCCTGACAGACGGTTCTTACCACACAGTGGATTCAGACACCCTGTCATTCGAGATCTGTGCCCGTCAGGCCTTCCGCAGAGCGGCTCCCAAGGCGCAGCCTGCTTTGCTGGAACCCATCATGGCGCTGGAGGTTGTTACTCCAGAGGAATACATGGGCGATATTATAGGTGACCTGAACAAACGGCGCGGACAGGTTACCGATATGGACAGCAAAGGAAATGCGAGGATCATCAAAGCGAAAGTTCCGCTGGCAGAACAATTTGGTTACATTACTACCCTGCGGACGCTTTCCTCGGGCCGTGCCACCAGTTCTATGGAATTCTTCCAGTTTGAGGAATTGCCAGCCAATCTGGCCAGAGAGGTCATAGAAAAGACAGGATGGGCCAAAGGATTTCATGCATCAAATGTTGAATTTTAATATACTTGGTTAATAAATAATACAATGAGCCAAAAGATCAGAATTAAATTAAAATCTTACGATCACATGCTGGTAGACAAGTCTGCCGATAAAATCGTAAAAACCGTCAAGGCAACCGGCGCTGTGGTCAGCGGACCCATTCCCCTGCCCACCAACAAGAAGATCTTTACGGTCAACCGGGCCACTTTCGTGAACAAAAAAGCACGGGAACAGTTTGAATTGAACTCTTTCCGCCGCCTGCTGGATATTTACAGCTCCACACCCAAGACGGTAGATGCCCTGATGAAACTGGAACTGCCCAGCGGTGTTGAGGTTGAAATCAAAGTCTGACGCGTTTTAGCGCTTACGTTCTTTGATCGGGATTTTATATTAACACACCTTTCGTGTATATTTGCACGCGAAAAGGGGGCCCATAGCTCAGTCGGTTAGTAGCACCTGACTCATAATCAGGGGGTCGCTGGTTCAAGTCCAGCTGGGCCCACGGACAGTAAAAGCACTTGTGCATAGCACAAGTGCTTTTTTTTTGTCCACAGGTCCAGGATCCTCCGATTTTGATTCCCCCTCCAACGCCTCTCCTAGGGGAGGCCCTGCGGTCTGCTGCCGCGATCAGTCCTGCAGCAACGGCCGGCTATGCGACTGCGATCAGTCCTGCAGTAACTGCCGGGTCTGGTGTAAACTGCGTGGTGCTCTGCAACTCAAGATCTTATATGACCGACCCGGACGGCACTACTTTTGACGATGGATTGTACATCCTGATGGTGGAACTGTACAACCTGGCGCTATGAGTGCCGCGCACTCTTCATTCATCCCTCTGGCTTTCAGCATACTAACAAAACAGCTCCCTAGGGGAGCTGTTTTGTTAAACATCTGTTATATAGAATAATACATCAAGAGTGCGCGGAACGATTTCCTGATTTTTTTTATTTATCGTGTATTTATATTAAAAATCCACAATATTTATCCCGATTTTCTCAGCACCATTCTCAACTATCCTGTTTGTATCCATTAGTTACCTGTTGTACCTATGGTACCTATTGTACCAAATAATGCCCCATTGTACCTGTGTCCATTTTTCCGTTTGATTCTCTTGGTTCCCTGGATTCCCTTTGTCCTTATGCTTCCCTTAGACCCAACTTTGCTCCCAATTGAATAACATTACAAATTTATTATTACTACCATGAAAGTAAATGAACAAGAATCAGATCTGAAAACTCCTGAAGTTTATGAGCCACCTGAAATAGAGGTGACAGATATGGCCATTGAACAGAACGTACTGGATGCGGGCAGTGGCAACGTGGGTGATTTTGGAGGTTCCGATTGGTAAATTATTAAAGAACAAGACGTCATGAAAAAGAAACATTTACT
>DHUU01000010.1:83432-132308 GCA_002409325.1 Bacteroidales bacterium UBA5226
CCCAATACACGGATTGCTTTGACACAGGATGATCTGGATGTTGACCTGACCTGGGAAACAGGGGATCAGTTGTATCTTTGCGTGGTATATGGCGGCGCGAAACAAAAACAGACCGTAATCGTTACCGTTGATGACGAGAATTCGAAAAGAGCCACTTTCTCCATCACCCTGCCCGAGGGTGATTATACTACTTTTGATCTGTACGGAGTGTACGGTGGCGGCGGATTGTCTGCTACAGAGGGCGAGGAACATTTAGCCCTTCTACCCACGGCAGCCCAATCCGTATCAAGCAGCCTTGACGCGATTCAGGAGAGCAAGGCGGTGATGCTCAAATTTGCCAAAACCGGGATCAGCAAAGCCTCGCCAAACCTGTCTGTCAATTTTGAACACATGGGATCGCTGTTCCGGATCCTGTTCAAGAACACAGGGGGAAGCACCCTGAACAACATAACCGCTGCACAACTTGCAGCCGTATCAGACATTCCGGCTTATCCCAATGCGGGAGGGGCAACATACAATCTGATTGACGGGACATTCTCCGGATCACAGGGCACCTCACTATCTTTTGCCCCTATCTCTTCCTCGAATGTGGTTTCCGGGGGCATACTGGCATTCTGGGCCTGGTTCCCGGTAGACAAAGGTGGGGGAACGGGAGCAGACTGGCCGGCACTTAACCTTACGGTAAATCCGCAAGGCGGCGATCACACCACCGGCTCGTCCAAGGCGGCCAGAAAAGCCACTACCGGGAAAGCTTATTACCTATATGCTACGGACAATGGCACCACCTTGTCTTTTGCCGCCAGCGGGGATATGACGATTGCCGAAGGCAAACTGGCCGATACCCGCGACGGGAACCTGTACAACACGGTCACCATCGACACACAGATCTGGATGGCCGAAAACCTGAAGTACCTGCCTGCAGTGGTGGGCCAGAGGACAGGCTCTGAAGATGCAGGCCATGAAACAACGCACTACTACTACGTATATGGCTACAACGATACAGACGTAGCCACAGCCAAAGCCTCGGCCAATTACCAAACCTACGGTGTCCTCTATAATAACTGGGCGGCGACAGAAAGCGCTTGCCCTTCAGGCTGGCATTTACCTTTTGATATGGAATGGACCCAGTTAACGAATTATCTTGAAGGTGAAGGTGTTGCCGGCGACAAAATGAAAGAAACAGGAACAACCCATTGGCCCAGCCCAAACACAGGAGCCACCAACGAAAGTGGTTTTACAGCCCTTCCGGGTGGTTTCCGTGGCATCGAAGGAATCTTCGACAGCATTGGGGACTTAGGCTACTGGTGGAGTTCTTCGCAGCGCTATCCGTCGAATACCGTTTGGTACCGGGAACTGTACTACTATGGCAGCGGCATAGACAGGTACTACATAGACAAGGACTACGGTTTTTCTGTTCGTTGTGTACGGGATTAATTTATTAGACTATTTGACTATTTGTCACATTATAACGAACGTCCAGCATACAAGGCAACTTATGATTTGCTTCTGGCGATTTTTCAGTTCACGAAGGATTTTTATAAGGAGTACACAAATATCGCTGGAGAGAGAATGAAGAAAGAGAAGATTGCATTGATAAGACTGATCTTCCAGGCCAACGTCCGATATGACCAAGGCACTGTGCCGGGAAAGATAGACATAAATATTCCTTAACCCGCAGATAACCAGAGTTTATTGTTTCTGTTTTTATCTGTTTTAGAAAAGAACACGGTTTTGCGGAAGCTCAGTAGGGTAACAGGAGAACGCTGCGAAAAAAGGAAGGGTATCGGCTATATAAGACAGTTTTAGGTTATCAATACAAGGTACGGCCTGTTTGGCAAGAGGTGGAGGCCCCGAAGGTTCCACCTCTTTTGCTACCACCTCCTTTGCTGTCAGAAAAATTTGATTTATTTGTCCGGAAGTATGTACATGTAAGGGTTTTTCCCTACATTTATCTAACATTTCCGGTCAATGAGCACCATCTTATTTCTCCATTCCAGAAGGTGTAAGGTTTATTGTCTTTTTCTGCTGCCTGTTTTCAAGCTTGTTTACAGCCGTTATTCATATGTCTTATACCACAATCATGGTATGGGGATTCCTGTGCCAACCTATTTAAACCTATAAAATGAATAATATAAATAACGATCAGGTTTTATCCGGCAGCCGGATAGAACCTGACAATTACATTCCACCGGGAATACAGCCCACATTGGAGCACTGGATCTTATGGTGGCCACTCCCGCGACGGTTACCCCTCCCGGAGCAGTGAACCTTACATTTAACCATGTCTTTGCCATGATTGAATTCCGGATCAAAGGCAGTGGAACATTGACTCAGGTAGCCTAAGCGGGACCACCAAAAACGTAACAGTTACACTGAATACACCAGTTGCGCTTGACCCATCTGAGCCCGTAAGCGTTTACATGATGGTGCTGCCCGGTATAAAAGACACTATTATGAAGATAGCCATTACAACTAACGGATTATCTTGGAGGAGGAAGTGTAGCCGGCGGCAAAATGAAAGAAACAGGGACAACACATTGGACCAGTACCAACACAGGAGCAACAAACGAAAGTGGTTTCACCGGCCTTCCGGGCGGGTTCCGCACTTACGATGGAACATTTGCCGAGATAGGCAACTACGGCTATTGGTGGAGCTCTACTGCGCAAACTGCTTCTGCTGCCTGGAGACGGTACCTGTGGTACGGCAATAGAGAAGTTAACAGCCACTACACCCTCTATGAATATGGCTTTTCTGTGCGTTGCATAAGGGATTAGAAATTGAGTGGCGCCACGACCTTGCCACAGCGGATTTTTTGTATATTTACATCTATGAGAACATTGGAAATTCTCAGGGAAGATGCACAGGACAGGGTATTGCTGGAATGCTCCGGACGGCTGGATGCTACCAGTACCGACCATCTGACAGATTACATGGAGCGGTTGGTACGGCAGGGAAAGTACCATGTGGCGTTGGATCTTTCACGTATTGATTATTTAAGTTCTGCAGGAATCCGGGCACTGGTGGTGCAGCAAAAAAACCTGAAGGCACTGAACGGTCATTTCTACATAACAAAATCTTCCGAAAATGTAGCCCAGGTGATGGCCATGGTGGGCATGAGTGCCATGTTTAGCGCACCGGACCATCAGGCCGGCGCTTTGGCAAAGGAAGAACAACAGGATTTTTTATCTGAGGCAGACCAATACATATTCCGGATGCAGGAGCTTGACAAACAAACTACCACAACGGTAACCTGTAGCGGTGAGCCTCAAAGGATAATGGCAGGGGACTACACCCAGAAAGATACCAGGGCTGTTACCTCGGCTCAGGGGAAATATGCGTTAGGGCTGGGAGCCCTGGGCGAATCGTTCCAGACGAGCAGCCAGCGGTTTGGAGAATACCTGCTCCTGAATGGAATAGCGGCTTACCTGCCAGCCGACGGGTCCAATAAACCTGATTACATGATTAATCACGGGCAGCTTGTCGCGCGGCTTACCGAGGTTTACGGCCTTCATTTTTCCGGGCCTTTTTCCCACAGGGTGCTGTTTGAACCGGGACAGGAAGCCAGCGCTCTGGAGCTTTCCCTCTGGGCACGACAGATCGCACGCCTGACCGGATACCACACATGGGCTTTTGTTATGATTGCCGAGAGTGCCGGGCTCATTGGCACCTCAATCAATGTCTCACCCGTGGGGGGAAGGCCATTGTTTTCTTTTCCCGAGGTAAAAGAAGCGGTGCGTTTTACAACAGAACCTGCGCACCTGAGGATGCAGACCGTTTCTGCCGGGGTAGTATCCTCCCTTCCCGCCCCGGAATGCAGGGATTTTCTAAGACCCATGAAAGACAGCACCTGGCAGGCGCACATTCATACGGCCGTATTCCCGTACATTCCATTGAAAAAGAATGATTCATCACCAGACCAGACCATTGACCACTTGCTGGAGCATGCCGGGCTGACAGACATCCTGCATTTGCTCTGTGATGACCGTCCCCTTACGGGCCTGGGAGAAAGTGCCTTCCTGCAGGGTGTATGCTGGGTCGTCCCGGTGGAAAAGTTTATCAATTACCCATAAAAAGATATGTCAATTTTAATTACATCCATGATCTTTGGCCTGATATTGTCTTTTCTGGCTTTGGGTGTCTTTATCAGTTTCCGGGTTTTTGATTTTCCCGATATTACAGTCGAAGGATCTTTTACAACTGGGGCAGCTCTGGCGGCCCTGCTTATTGTAAGGGGATGCGATCCGCTGTTGTCCTGCCTGGCTGCTTTTGCTGCCGGAATGGTTGCCGGTGCGCTCACAGGGCTGATACACACCCGGTTCGGGATTAATCCACTCCTTTCGGGAATATTGGTTATGACAGCACTCTACTCTGTGAACCTCCACATTATGGGAAGAAGCAATTTGCCGATGCCCGGGGCGGTGACCATTTTCAGCGGACTTGAAAAGGTTTCACAACAGATCTTCGGACAGGGGAGTAGGGTTGTTTTGCTGGGCTGGAGTGTAGACGCTAAGGATCTGGTCATCCTGGTTACCTTGATTGTTGCCGTATCGCTGACAGGTCTTGTATTACACTGGTTTTTCAGGACCAACCTGGGGACCGCAATGCGGGCCACCGGGGACAATAATCAGATGATCAGGGCGTTGGGTGTAAACACAAAGTGGATGATTGTTTTTGGAATTGCCATGGCCAACGGATTTGTGGCCCTGTCGGGTGCTGTTCTAGCTCAATTCCAGGGTTTTGCCGATGTCCAGATGGGCCTTGGCATGATGGTTTGGGGACTGGCCAGTGTGATCATAGGACAGGTTGTTGTTGGCCGGACAAGCGTGGGGTATGTGATATTCGGGGCAGTTTTGGGATCTGTTCTTTTCCGCTTGCTGGTGGCCATAGCCCTGCGATTGGGAATGAATCCCAACGATCTGAAGATCATAACCGCGGCATTTGTCTTTATAGCACTCATTCTGCCCGGGCTGATGAAACGCAGAAAAGGGTTCTTTAAACGCAAGGAGCATGCTTAAGATCAATAATATACAAAAGACATTCAATCAGGGGACAGTCAATCAGGTGCATGCCTTACAGGGGGTGTCCTTTACCCTGGAGGAAGGAAGTTTTGTCTGTGTGCTGGGGACCAACGGATCGGGCAAATCCACCCTGCTGAACGCCGTCGCGGGATCGTTTTCTGTGGATGAAGGAACTATTGTACTGGACGGAGTAAACATAACGGGTTGGCCTGAGCATAAAAGAGCCCGTTACATCGGGCGGGTTTTTCAAAACCCCCTGAGTGGAACGGCCCCCAATATGACAATAGGCGAAAATCTTTCTCTGGCCATGAAACGGGGCAAATCCAGAGGTCTGGGCCGTGGCTTGTCCAACAAAATGAAGGAGGAATTCAGCAAAATGGTCCGGCCACTGAACATGGATCTGGAAGAGAGGCTGGACAATCCCATCGGCAAGCTTTCCGGTGGCCAGCGGCAGGCCCTAACGTTATTAATGGCCTCGGCCCTCAAACCAAAACTACTGTTGCTTGACGAACATACGGCGGCCCTGGACCCCAAAACAGCCGCTAAGGTCATAGATATAACACAAATGATCGTTACCAGAGATCGTCTGACCACCTTAATGGTAACCCACTCCATGCAACAGGCCGTTAATATGGGAGACAGGATCATTATGATGCACAACGGAAGGGTGGCATACGATTTTAAGGGAGAGTACAAAAAACGGCTGAAAGTAAATGATTTGCTGGCCCTGTTTGATGACCTGCGCCGCAAGGATGCCATTGATGTTTCAGTAGCTGCGTTACTTACTCATAATTACGTGTGATGAAAAGTATAGGCAAAGGTCTTTTTATTCTGCTCCTGGTGGCCGGGATCTTGTTGATCCTGGATCTGGATAACAGGGAAAAAGGAAAACAAAAAGAACTGAAGATAGCGGTTTTCAAAATGACCGTACGCCCCGTACTCGAAGATACAGAGCAGGGGGTTATAGAGGCTTTGACCCAAAGGGGGTATGTAAACGGTGAGGGCTGCACCATACAGCGTTTTTCTGCCGACGGGGATATGGTAACGGCCAACGCCATTGCACAAAACATTGTGAGCAGCCGGTTTGACATGGTAGTTACCATCAGTACGCCGGCTCTGCAGGTAATGGCCAGTGCCAACAAAAAAGGAGAAGTTTTGCATGTTTTCTGTACCGTGACCGATCCCTACATTGCCGGTGTTGGGATCACCGGATCCGAACCGCACCAGCATCCGCCACATCTGGTGGGCATAGGAACGTTCCAGCCTGTGGAGGAAACCTTTGCATTGATGAAACAGATAAATCCCAGTCTGAAAAAAGTAGGAACCGTGTGGTGTACCAGTGAAACCTGTTCCGAGGCCTGTGTCCGCCTGGCTCGGAAAAAATGCGGGGAACTGGGCATAGAACTGGTAGAAATGAGCGTAGAGAACACCACACAGATCCTGGAGGCAGCCATGTCCCTTACCGCCCGTGGTGTTGAAGCGTTGTGGGTAGGAGGGGACAACGTGGTGGAAGCCGCCATGGACCAGATGATCAACGCGGCTGCCAAAGCAAAGATCCCCTTGTTCATCAACAATACAAGCAGTGTTTACGGCAACGCGTTGTTTGGGCTGGGAGCCAAATATACCGAGGTCGGTTACCTGGCCGGGCAAATGGCGGCCGATGTGCTGGAGGGAAAATCCACCTCAGAGATAGGGGTGAGGAATATGGTTCCCCTGAGCCTGTTACTGAATGCAGAGGCACTCGGCAACATTCGGGATGCAGACAGGTGGGACCTTACATCCCTCCAAACAACATTCCCGATAGAGTCGCCATAATAATCACCAGAACTACATAGACGGCGGTCTTCTGCGTACCCATCACACCCCTTAACACCAACATATTGGGCAAAGACAAGGAAGGACCAGCCAACAGCAGGGCCAATGCAGGTCCCTTGCCCATTCCCGAGGCCAGAAGTCCCTGAACAATAGGCACCTCGGTCAATGTGGCAAAGTACATGAAAGCCCCAACAACGCTGGCAAAAAAATTGGAAAGGAACGAGTTGCCTCCTACTGCCCAATGAATCCATTCATTGGGGATGACACCCGGGATGTCCACATTGTCGTGTGTGGAACCCAGCAGGAACCCAGCAGTTACCACACCCACAGCCAGCAAAGGAATGATCTGTTTGGCAAAAGACCAGGCTGAAAGCGTCCACTCCCGGTTCTCGGGATTCTTCTTATCAAGAAGCGTCATCAGGGACAGGGCAATGATTCCCGTCATCATGGGAACAAGCGGTACCAGTTTGGCAGGGGTTACATAAGCATTTGCCAGGAAAGCCGAGGCTGTGGTTACCACCGCTCCGGTCAGTACCCAACGCCAGTTGATCTTCAGGATGCGGATCAGTGAGTAGCACAGGATAATGGCTAGTGCCCCGGTGATAAACCATTTATATGTAAAAATGTAATGCCAGGCGCTGGTGGTATCTCCGGCAGAAGGTGCCCCCCAGTTGGCAAATACCAGGATGAGCACCAGGGTAAAAAAGTGAAACGAAGTCTGCCACATGGGCCTTTTTTCGGGCGGAGGTATGATGTTCATCTGCTCTTCTTTTTTGACCTTTTCCTCTTTGCGATAGATCAAAGACATGATCAGCCCTATGACAACGGCAAACAGGATTGCGCCTACAGCCCGGGCAAGCCCCATTTCAAATCCCAGGATCTTGGCCGTTAAAATGATGGAAAGGATGCTGATGGCCGGACCCGAGTATAAAAAGGCAACCGCCGGTCCCAGACCAGCACCTCTTTTGTAAATACTGGAGAATAACGGCAGGATGGTGCAGGAACAGACGGCCAGCATGGCACCAGATATGCTTGCCACAGTGTAGGAAAGCCATTTTTTTGCGTTGGCCCCAAAGTATTTCAGGACCGAGCCCTGACTAATAAAGACCGAGATAACACCGGCAATGAAAAACGCCGGGAGCAAACACATAACCACATGCTCCCGTGCATACCATTTGGTCAGGTCCAGGGTGGCGGTGATGGCTGTCATGAAACGTCCGCTCTCCAGGGGCAGAAAGAACACGGCAGCAAAAACTACCAGTATCCAGATCAAAATTTTAAGTTCTTTTTTTAAATTCACGGTACAGTTAAATTAAAGAAATAACAATACGACATAATAGATTCCAACGGCAATGAACACCACGGCCACTACCCGCCGGAACCAGAATTCAAACGCTTTGATTTTTTTGTAAGCTTCCCCTATAGAACTCAGGGAAAAAGCTATCAACCAGGCGAATAGTATCACCGGAATACCTGTGGCCAGTGCAAATACCAGGGGTAGGTAAAGCCCCGATGCGCTGCTTATAGTCATAGGGATAAGCATCCCAAAATAAAGTACCCCGCTATAAGGACAGAATGCAAGAGCAAACACCATCCCCAACAGAAGCACACCCCAGAATCCTTTATTGGCCCGTTCTTCCATGCGGGCAGTCAAAGATCCGCTGCCGGGCAATTTGATGAAATTGAAAACCCCCAGCATAAAGAGACCTATGATGATCAACAACGGTCCTATAAGCTTTTCACCCCATTGCTGCAGAAATCCCGACATATTGAGTTCTCCCATACTTAAGAACAGTATCAGTCCTATAACCGTATAGGTTATGGCGCGTCCCAGGGTATATACCAGACCGTTGTAGAATACCCTGCGCCTGCTATGCATGTCTTTGCTTATGAATCCAATGGCTGTAATATTTGTGGCCAGAGGGCACGGGCTGATGGCAGTCATCAGACCCAGAACAAAAGCAGAAACAAACGGGAACCGGGCATTCTCCAAAAGGTTATGCAAAAACTCCATCCAGGGTCAGGCTTATATTAAAGAATCCAAGGCTTCCCTAATCTTCTGCACAAATTTCTCCGGATCGCTACGCGCATAAAGGAATCCGTCAGTTGTCAGATCTATGGTTTTATCTCCTTTAGCTATCAACAACGCCTGTCCTTTAACACCAAGCCGATTGACCAGGTCTTTGTTGGCTTTATCTTCCAGATTAACGGATTGTAGCAGGATCTTCCCGGCTGAGAGTTCTTTAAGGGCTCTGTAGGCCACATCTTCCACTGCCTTACAGGTTACGCAACGCCGTGTATTGTGAAAATAATACGCTTTAACCTCAGAGACCACATCCACTTTTTCATTCCCCAAGGCAGACAGGGCAATCATAGAATAGGCCAGCAATAAAAGCACTTTCTTCATAAATTTTTTTATTTAAGGATTTTCTTTATTTCTTCAACAGATGCAACGCGACCTTTCAGGACTATTTTACCGTCCACCACCAAAGCAGGAGTGGTCATGATCCCGTAATTAAGAATTTCAGCCATATCTTCCACTTTTATGATCTGAGCGTCAAGGTTCATTTCCATGACGGCTCTTCTGGCGGCCTCTTCCAGGGCCTTGCAACTGGGGCATCCTGTCCCAAGAATTTTAATTTCCATGATAGTAAGGTGTTTAAAAATATAATATTCAATCAAGATGTTATTACAGGTCTTGTACTATTGGCTATCCGGACCAATGTCAACATAACAGGGACCTCTACCAGGACACCTACTACCGTCACTAACGTTGCCCCGGATTCCATTCCAAACATCACAATGGCGACGGCAACCGCAAGTTCAAAAAAATTACTGGCACCTATCATTGCCGCCGGAGCGGCAATATCGTGACTCACTTTCCATTTTCTGGCCCAACCGTAAGCAACAAAGAAAATCAGGTACGTTTGAAATATAAGCGGAACAGCAATCAATACTATGTTCAAGGGATTGTTGAGAATACGGTCTCCCTGGAAAGAAAAAATAATGATCAAAGTCAATAAAAGACCAATAATTGTGGTCCCCTTAAATTTTCCCAGGAATACATTTTCAAAGTATTCCTTTCCTTTTTGGCGCATTACTGCGCGACGGACAATTACTGCGGTACCCAGAGGAATAACAACAAAAAGTACGACCGAAAGTATGAGGGTATTCCATGGTATCACCACACCGGTGATACCCAGCAGAAAGGTAACAATGGGAATAAAAGCGACTAAAATGACCAAATCGTTTATAGCTACCTGGACCAGTGTATAGGCAGGATTCCCTTTTGTCAGATGGCTCCATACAAAAACCATAGCGGTACAGGGGGCCGCTCCCAGCAGGACTGCTCCGGCAACATATTCACCGGCTACCTGCGGAGAGATAAAGGATTTAAATATTACGTGAAAAAAAAGCCAGGCCAGACCAAACATGGTAAAAGGTTTTATAAGCCAATTAACGACCAGTGTAATGGTCAGTCCTTTTGGCATTTTTAACGCATTTACAACGCTGGAAAAATCGATCTTCAGCATCATGGGAAAAATCATAATCCAGATAAGTATAGCTACCGGAACAGAGACATTGTAATATTCCAGTTTTCCTAATAAAAGGGGAAGAGAAGGAAAAACCTTCCCTATGAGAATTCCTGCAACAATGCACAGAGCAACCCAGACCGACAAATATTTATCAAAAAATGATATGCCATTATTTGTTTTCATACTTAATATCAAAGAGTTTTATAAAAGTTAAAAAACGCCTCTTTTATCTGGTCTCTCACTTTCCTGAACACGGCCTCAACCTGATCCGATGTGCCCCGGGCTTGTGCCGGATCTTCAAATCCCATATGGAGCCGGTACTTAACTTTTCCGGTAAACAATGGACAGCTTTCCCTGGCCTGGTCGCAAACCGTAATTACATAGTCCCATTCACTATCCAGGTAATCATCCACCCTGGCAGGTATATTTTGGCTGATATCAACACCTGATTCTGCCATTGTCTTCACCGCCAGTGGATGCACTGCTCCGGCAGGATTTGTGCCCGCTGAACGGACGGTCAGCGAATGATCAAAAGACTGAAGGAAACCCTGTGCCATCTGGCTGCGGCAACTGTTCCCGGTACATAATATCAATACTTTCACCGGCATGAGTCAATTTTCTTTATGTCATTGAAAATGCCGGCAAACAATGTTCGGGCAGTCTCCCAATTTTCTTTATTTATACAATACTTTACCTGCGGTAGCTTTATCTCACCCTGAATTAGTCCAGATTCTTTTAGAACGGAAAGATGTTGGGATACCGTTGCCTTGGCAATGGGGAGTACATCGTGCAGGTTGCCGAAAAAACAACATTCGCGGGCCGCCAGGAACTCCAGGATGGCAACCCTTGCAGGGTGAGCCAAAGCCTTGCCATACAGCGCAATTTGATGATGACGGGACGTATAGTCGATCTTTTCCATAAACACAGCGACTTATTAGTTCGCAAATATACGAACATTCGTAAAAGTACAAACAAAAAAAACACCCGTTTTACGGATAAATAGTATATTGATTACCTGGAAAAACGACAATACGATTATATAAGGACCGGTTCCAAGAAGGCCGCATACAAAGAGGCTTTCAGGCAACTTGCCTGTAAAAACAATGTCGGGACCATACTGGTTGACACGGGCAGCCGTCTGGGAAATGTGCTGCTCAATGCAGGTCTGGTTGACGAAATAAGCCTGATCTTTTCACCAGAAATACTAGGAAAAAACGCTCGGCATCTGTTTGATGGAGTCGAAAAAAGTATAAGTTTGCGGTGTAAAAAATTGCCGGACGGTTATTTTTGAACAGTGCACGAAATCATTAAGCCTTAAATCAAAACCAAATCTATGCAAAGTATAAAAAGTAAGTTGTTTATCTGGGCATTGAGGAACAGGCACCTGTTTGCCGGCAAGTTCAGGCCAGAAGTCATTGACCAAACTTTCAATGTGGGCGCATTTCGCGACAGCGTGGACAGAAGCTCTGAGAAAATGAAGCTTCCGCAGGGCGTTACCCGGCAGGATGTGTCTATAAACGGAATGCATGCCCAATGGATGGTCCCCGCGGACCCGGCCAAAGACCGGGTGCTCCTGTACATTCATGGGGGCGGGTTTATTTCCGGATCTTGTCTGACACACCGGGTCCATGTGGCTAAATTTGCCCGAGCAAGCGGTATGCGGTCACTTCTGTTTGATTATCGTCTGGCCCCGGAACATCCTTTTCCAGCGGCCCCAGAGGATTGTGTGGCAGCTTATCAGTGGTTGCTCGACCAGGGGTATGAGGCAGGCAACATAGTAGTGGGAGGGGAATCGGCCGGAGCCACGTTAACATTGTCCCTGTTACTGGCGTTAAATGAACGGAACATGGCACTGCCCCGGTCGGCATTCGCCATTTCCCCGGTCACCGACCTGCGCTGTGAAGCGGATTCGTTTACCTATAATGCAAAAAAAGACATTGCCCCTATGGGCTCCTGGAGCGTCTGGACCGGCATGTACATAGCCGGCAACGATCCCACCCATCCGCTATTGTCCCCATTGTTCGGGAATTATGAAAGGATACCCCCTCTGTATATATGTGTGGGTACTCACGAAATTCATTACGACGATTGTGTGAATGTAGCTTTAAAAGCCCAGGGATGTGGTGTAAAAGTAATCCTACGCCAATGGGACGGAATGGTTCATGCATTTCCCATGCTCTCCCCGCTCTTTCCGGAAGCAAAACTTGCTTTTGAGGAAATATGCGCGTTTGTAAAACAATAACATTTACTTCTCAAGCCAGGCAAAGTAGTCGCAAACTCCCGGCATTTTGAAATAGCGAAAGGCGTAAATGAAAAAGCCGTTCAGCATTGAGCTCGAACGGCTTAAATATTCATTATGTCCGGCAAAGGTAAGTCAGTATATTTGATAAAACAAATAAATCATAAAACTTTATCAACAGATTATCCACGAAGACCCCTTGGACTTGGCAATTTCAACCCAGTGTCTTCTGCATCCAGACAATGTCAAAAGGGACCCCCTTCTTGGTTATAATCTTCTGGAACCGCCCACATTCCACAAAGCCGTGTTTCTTGTGAAAATCGATACTTCCGGTGTTAATAGAGGAAATGTTGGCCAGAATGGTCTTAATACCGACCTTTAAAGCATCCTGCTCAAGTCTTTTCAGCGCCATGGTCCCTATCCCTTTTCCTGTATGGTTTTTGTCTATGAAATAAGAAATTTCCGCACATTCCTTAAAAGTAGGGAAGGGATTATAGGCGTGAAGCATACAAAAACCTACAATCGTGTCATTTTCCTTGATTACATAAGCAGGATAGCACTTTGTCATATCCAGAAATTTTTCATAATACTCGTAAGGCAGGACATCATCCGGATACGTTGCAAGGCTGTTGTTTACATAATAATTAAAAATGTCCATCACAGCTTCTCTGTGCTCGAAAGACATAGTTTCAAAGTTAATATTCATAGTCAGATATTTTTTTATTTGCCTGCGGGCCCGTTATATTCTGATTTGCCAAAGCCAAGGATTGGGAAAAATATCCAGGGGAGTAATAACAAACCAATGGTGAAATCTGCCTTTTTCCCAAAACTTTTTGCCAGCAGATTTATTCCCCAGATCATGAAAATGAGATTTACAAACGGGATGAACAGAAGTATGACCCACCACCATGGTTTTCCAATGATCTTTAACCCTACCAGATAATCATAAACGGGTATGAGACAAGCCCACCCTGGTTTTCCGGCTTTGGTGAATACATGCCAGATAGCAACAATCTGTATTACAGACAAATATATGCCAAAGATCATCCACATGATTAAAAAGGGCAAAAAAACCAAATAGTTGCCGGATGAGAAATCACAAGATTCCAGATTTTCAATAAAACATTCCATAGCTAAACTTTTTAAGTGATTAATACTTTAATATGGTTCGAAAAGGCCCGGTCTTTAAGGCATCCCGCACCGCCTCTTCTGTGGTGAGAAAGGACATATTAAACCGGGACAAGGCTTTTTGACTTGTATAAAAATTGTTGATACACAGAATTTTCATATTGTTACTGGAAAGTGCAATTTTTGCTCCCAGGCTCCTCAGGCCGTCTCCAACAAGACCAAAGGCCATAAGTAAAGGGCGTGGGAGGCGGATCATCAGCGGATGCTGGCCGGTAAGGCGGGAAATGATTTGAAAAAAATCCCGGTATGAAAGGTTTTCTCCGGCCATAAGGTACTTTTCTCCTGCCATGCCGTCTTCAAGGGCGGTGACAACGCCTCGGGCCACATCGGTTGCGTGAACGAAATTTTTACCTCCGGGGGGATAAAAAACCACTTTCCTGTTTAGTGCCATATTGATGATCCGGCCCGAGGACGGTTTGTAATCATACGGGCCAATCATGAATGTGGGGTTGATGGTAACAATATCCAAACCCTCTGCAACAGCAGCATCTACAAGTTCCTGGGTTTTGACTTTGCTCAGGGCATAAAGGCAGCGGTTAAACGGTGGCATTGAAGGAGCCTGCCCATCCCCCGGATTATCCTTTGATCCGTAGCCGCATGTGTTGGCAGTGCCTATATACACAAGGCGTTCGATCCCCTTTTGGCGACACAGGTTGAGTATGTTTTCAGTGCCTTCCGGGTTTACCGGATCGTAATCCGAGATCTTCAGATGCTTCTGCGAAGTATCTGCGGCTGTATGAACTATATAGTCACATCCCCGGGATGCAGCCTGTAAGGAAGGCACATCCCTGATATCTCCCGTGACCAGATGCAGATGGGGGTCAGAGTAATCAATAAACCGCCGGCGGGAGCGAACCAGTCCTTTCACGGCATAACCCCTTCGGAGCAATTCCAAAACGACATTGGTACCCAGAAGTCCGTTTGCACCGGTTACAAGGACAGTTTTCATGACACTTTAATAGATGCAATTTCTTTTTTTACAGCACGGCTCAATAACGGTAAACGTATGTATATAGGAACAAGTTTGAGAACAAGCCAGTTCAGCCCATTTGCAAAGCCCAGCATAATGAGGGTGTCCCGTTTAAAAAGCTGCCTTATAGAGATAGCGGCCACTTTTGCAGGGTCCATCACGCCCCAGTGACTGAAAAACCCTTGCTTTTCTATTCTCCGGGTAACCTCCGGATTGGTTTTCATGGGCCCGGGATTTACCACGCTAACAAAAAGGTTGGTGTGTTTGTATTCCTGGTAAAGGCTCCTAGAAAAAAAATGAACAAACACTTTTGAGGCAGGATAGATGGTTTTGTAGCCAATGGGTGAAAACGCAGCCATGCTTGAAACGTTCAGGATGTATGCTTTCTTCTGAGCCAGCAAGTTGGGAATCAACTGGCGGGTCAGCAGCGTGGTAGCCATAATGTTAAGCTGGATGATCCTGTCCAGGTAATCAGTGCCGGCCTCTTCAAACCGGATGCTTCCCCCGGTTCCGGCGTTGTTGATGAGCATAAACACCGGGTACTGCTCATTGATGTCCCTGCCCAGGTCAAGGACTTGATTTTTCCGGGTCAGGTCACATTCAAAACAATGGGACAAAACCTTGTATTGTTCACCGATGTGGCGACATAATTCCGGGAGCCCTTTTCCCGGCAGGTCTATCAGCAAAGTATTCAGATTCCTGTTGGCCAGTTCCAATGCAAATGCCTTCCCAAGACCGTTTGCAGCCCCGGTTACAACGCAATAACCGTTGGTTGGTACAGGATTCATCATCAGGCGAAATATACAAAAAAAATGTAATCATGGCACTATCAAATTCCAGATAAAGCAGGTTTATGTCTGGCAAGGCTCCGAAAACGGAGGATTTTTGTATCTTTAACACACAGATTACCTAAAAGATGAAAACATACAGACGCGAATTTTATGTTGAAACGCCCACCCGCCGGGCTTTTGTGAATATCACACCCCGGGTTCTTGAATGCCTTCAGGAGAGCGGGATACAGGAAGGGCTGCTACTGTGCAATTCCATGCACATAACTTCGAGCGTTTTCATTAACGACGATGAATCCGGACTTCATTACGACTTTGAAAAATGGCTGGAACGTCTGGCTCCCGAAATGCCTCATTCTCAATACCGTCATAATGGTGTGGAAAACAATGCCGACGCACACCTCAAACGTCAGGTCATGGGCCGGGAGGTAGTCATTGCCGTGACCGGCGGGCGTCTTGATTTAGGGACCTGGGAACAGATCTTCTACGGCGAATTTGACGGCAAACGCAAAAAACGAATCCTGGTCAAGATCATAGGCGAATAAGAGCCGATGGATGTTTACCGCATCTTTGCCGATTATTTTGACCATCTTGAACCTGGGTCTGGGTATTTTGGCCGGTGCTTCATTGAAAAGGCTGGAAGAGGGTCATTTATACCTCGATCTGAAAAATCTGGAGGAGAACAATCCCGAAGAAAAAATTCAAGCCGGCCCTGCTGGACAATTTCTGCATTGTAACCGGAGGACCCGGAACAGGAAAGACTACCCTGGTAAGAGAGGTGCTCTGTGTGTTGTATGCCATGCAGCCGGATTTAAAAGTTGCCCTGGCAGCCCCCACAGGGAAAGCCGCTGCCAGAATCAATGAACCCATGACTGCACTGAGGCAGTAAATTCCCGGGCTACCGCTGGCATCGACTATCCACCGGCTCCTGGGATCTGTAAGCGACAGCATATTCTTCAGGCACAACCAGGACAATCCCCTGAACCACGATATTACCGTAGTGGATGAAGCCTCGATGATTGACGGGGCCCTGATGGCCAAGCTCCTGTCTGCAACAAATCCTGAAAAATGCCTCATCCTGCCCGGGGACAAAGACCAGCTGGCTTCTATAGAGGCGGGGAGCGTTTTTGGAGATCTTTGCAAAACAGAAGGGAGCGGATCTGTGTTTGATGGTCACGTAATCCGGTTGACAAAAAGCTGGCGGTTTGATCCCCACAAAGGTATCGGGCTTTTCAGTCGCTCGGTTATGGAAAGCGAACAGGGTGTTTATAAGACATACCAGTGCATTGCCGGGTACCTGACCCAATGGGGAACAGTTTTTGCCATGACCATAAAAAAAAGCCAGGGCTCTGAATTTGACAATGTATTTGTTTTATTACCCGACAACAGAGATGTAAGGATTCTTACCCTGGAATTGCTTTACACGGCCGTGACCAGGGCCAGGTCCCGGGTTCTTGTGCAGGCATCACAGGATGTGCTGGAAGAAACGGTGCGTAAAAGGATTTCCCGTGTGTCGGGGCTGGCAAACCGCTTAAAAGTATGAGAATGGCTGCAGTGATCTACGTGTCTGACCAATTGGAAATCCTTTGCGGCAAACTGGCGCAAAACATTGCCCGTACAGAAGGTTCCGCTGACAACGCAGATACGGTATTCCTGCCAGAATTCCTCATAACACAGACTGCCGGCATGGAAAGCTGGCTATCCACAGAGTTGGCCCGTCGGAACGGTGTATTCGCCAACTTCCGCTTTCTGAAGTAGGATCAGCTGCTGGAAGATTATAATACACTGGCAATTGACAGGATGGTCAAAGAGAGCCGTTCTGACCTGCAATACAATATTTACACAACAGCTGCATTACGCCATCTCCAGTGCAAAATCAAGGGATTTAATGCATCACGAGACTTTGGAGGGGTGGTGTACCTGTTTGTACGGGGTATAAGGGCGGGTTTGTCCAGCGGGATATATCTGAAAGAGGGGCCACAAGTCCTCGGGCAGCCTTTTTTTAGTCCCGGGAATTCTTTATATTGTGACTTTTAAGCAACAGGATGTTTTACAGGGTAGAAACAAACCTCTGGACAGTAGTCAAGGGCAATACCGTTAAATGCCTTTTGTGTCCGCATGAGTGCCTTGTCCGGGAAGGAGAAACCGGTTTGTGCCGAACAAGAACCAACAGGGAAGGGGTTTTGTATTCTGTAGCCTATGGCAATCCCTGCTCGGTAGCGGTCGATCCGGTCGAAAAGAAACCATTGTATCATTTTTTACCCGGGACGGAAATTCTTTCGCTTGCCACGGCCGGATGCAATTTACACTGCCTGAATTGCCAAAACTGGCCAATTTCACAGGTTTCCCCCTTGTCCCTCCAGAGTTATGACATGTTGCCCCGGCAGGTGGCAGAGATGGCCGTAAGCTGTCACGTTCCTTCCATCGCTTTTACGTATACCGAGCCAACGGTCTTTTACGAATACATGTTTGACAGCGCTGTTTTGGCAAGGGAAAAAGGCCTGAAGACTGTTGCCGTGTCCAACGGATATATCAATCTGGAACCGCTGGCCGCTCTGATCCCGTACCTGGATGCCGCAAATATTGACCTCAAGTGCTTTGATGACAAGTTATACAGGCGCTTGACCGGCGGGAGACTGCAGCCCGTACTGGATTCATTGTTGGCATTATTGGGGGCCGGAGTTTGGATTGAAATCACCCATCTGGTCATTCCCGGGGTAACGGATGATCCGGTACAGTTTGAGTCAATGTGCCGGTGGCTTGCAGAGAATGGCTTTGAAGCAGTGCCGCTCCATATCAGCCGTTTTTTCCCTTGTTACAAGCTTCAGGACCTGGATCACACCCCCTTGGAATCGATTACACGTGCCAGAGACATTGCCCTCGGCTGTGGTTTGAAATTCGTCTATCCGGGAAACGTATCCTCAGATAAGGAAAACCATACCAGGTGCCCCGGTTGCGGTAGGGTGGTGGTGGAACGGGATCATTACACCCTTGCAGGACTGCATCTAACAAAAGGGTCTTGTAATTATTGCGGGGCCACTGTTCAGGGCCTCTGGTAAGCAATCTTTATCCCGGTAAAAATAAAGATCCGGGCTGTTTTCCAGCCATCCCACCCAAGCCCGGCTTTGTCCCGGGAGCAATGGCCCAGAAACTCTTCCCGGTTCCACCCGGTCTCTGTTGCCACCTGGGGCAGGAACACCCCGGAGCGGCCCCGGCCTTCTATCAGGATCCCGTGCCTGCCCGGTTCAATCCTTTTTACATCCCGGATTTCTTCCAGGGGGGACAATACGGTAATATCGATCGTGATTTCTTCCAGGTCTTTTTTTGTCACCGGGGGAAAACGGTCGTCATAAAGGGCTGCGGCAACGGCCATCTCGCTCACGAGCAGGTAAAGGGGGACGTCTGACTGTATTCGCCCGATGCATCCGCGCAGCCGGTCGTGCTGGTGGAGCGTTACAAAAGCACCGCAATGATGCTGCAGGGCCCCGGGATATTGCCCCTGCGGCTTCAAAAGGGATTTTTTTCCTGTGGTGACGGCCTGTTCCATAGATTCGCGGGCAAGATCCAGCAACAATTTCTCTTCTGTTGCAGAGAATCTCAATTCGCTGTCACAGACGGTAATCCCCCAATAACCCACCACCTGTTCCCTTTCCCCGTATACGGGGTCGTCTCCGGAGTTTTTATAGTCAATGGCAACGTATTTTAACAGTTTGTTCCCGGTGGTCATGTAGAGCAGGGTCAATACAGAGGTCCAGCCGCACAGGCAGGTGGCCAGCCCGGGAATGGCGCTGTTTTCATTGTCCCGAATTGTCCTGAGCAGGACATCGGGGTTGTTGGTCAGGATGGCGTCTTTTGTACGGGCATCAATATCCACGGCCTGGTTGTATGGCGGGTAATGCGAAAAATCGGTACTGATCACAAATAGGTTCTCTTCCCTGATGTACGCAGACAGGACTTCTGCGATCCTTTTGCACACCTCAGGTCTGGAAGTGCCTATGATTACTGGTATGATAACAAAATCGTTCCCCAGAAGGTATTGCAGAAAAGGCAATTGAACCTCAATGCTGTGTTCGGCCCGGTGAGCCTGGCTATCGGCTGTGAAAAGATCAGGATAATCAGTAGCCAGTTGCCCGCAGAACTCTGTGTCTACCGTAACAACACCCAGTGGCGTGAGAAAGTCTCCGCTGGTGTAAACGGCGGCAGCCTTCAGTCGTACATGATGAGAAGATCCTATCACGAAGATCCTTTTGTATTTTTTTCTAGCATCAATCTGGTTAAAAGCCGAGGCGGCCACGCCTCCCGAAAAAACGTATCCGGCATGCGGGCTGATGACCGCCCGGACGTTGTTACACTCCTTTTCTCTGGCCTGCGCGAACAACCGCGCCAGCTCCTCCTGTAGTTTTCCCGGAGTGCCAGCATAAAATCTGCCTGCAACGGCAGGGGTCCGCGGTATTGTTTTCATGAATAAAAGATAGTAGAAATCATATCGCAAAGGTTATTATGGTTCCCATAAGGGCCATCCAGGCACCGGCGGCAATCATGCTGTCAAAACGGTCCAGAACGCCTCCGTGTCCGGGAATCAGACGGGAATAGTCTTTTACATTGTAATGACGTTTATAACAGGAGGCGGCAAGGTCCCCCAGAAATGCCCAGATAACCACTCCTGTTGCCAGCAGGATGACTGTGACCAGGCCAAAGCCTATGAGCTCTCTGATTAAAACAGCTGTCAGCAGACACATCAGGGTGCCTCCTGCCACACCTTCCAACGTTTTGTTGGGACTCGTTTTTGTGGCAATTTTCCGTTTTCCAAAAAGTTGTCCTGCAATCTGGCTGAAGCTATCGAAGACAGACAGTATGACAAATGTAAAAAGGACCCAGTTCTTTGCCATATGGCTGAACGTGATGAATCCAAAAGACAGTATGGCATACACACATACAGAAATCAGGAAAAATCCTTTTTTCTGCATACCCGATTTTGAAAATAAATGAAATAATTCATACACTCCCACAGAGGTAATGATCCCTGCGACTATTCTGAAAAAGACGGGATTGATGGCAATACTCAGAAAAATGACGTTGATAATAATCAAATAAGCAATGTACTTGATACGGTTCCGGCGTGCTTCTTCTTTTGGTTTTTTTTTGCTGATGAAATAAAAGGCTATGCCTCCGGTCAGGAAGTAGGCAAGAATGATTATGTATATGGTACGGATCATGGCCAAATAATTAGAACACGATCATTATAACACCAAAGACAACCATGCCCAGGGCATACCACAGGCGGATCTGACCTTCTGCCTTATCAATCTTAATATTGTCCAGAAGACGTGGTCCCAGAAAAGCTCCGATAACAGAACCCGATACAAGAAAAGCCACTATGGTCAGATCAATTTTTCCAACAAGAAAATGAGCGCCCAGCGCCGAGCAGGTATTAAAAAACACAACCAGCAGTGAAGTGCCCAGGACAAGCTTCAGGGGCATGCGGATACCCATCAGTCCTGCCAGGATGGGGGCAGTACCGCTGGTCCCGAAAGTGGCGGTGATCACTCCGGAGAGGAATCCATACAGGGAACATCTGGAATATTTTCCAGCTTTTGACAACACGTTTAGTTCTTCTCCATTGGTAAGAGCCCTCTTGTCCTTTCGCTGTCCAAGGTACATGACAATAGCAATCAGGATGGAGTAAATACCAAATGCAATACGCAGAAGGCGGGCCGTCATGAAGCTGGTAACACGTGCCCCCAGCAGGGCCCCGATGATTCCGGCCGAGGCAAATATTAAACCGATGCGCAGGTCAAGGTTCTTTTTTTTATAATGACCGTAAGCCCCCACAACGCAGATGGGCAGAGTGGCCGCCAGAGAGCTGGAAATGGCAACCTGAGGCGGTATCCCGAACAGAATGGTTAGCATGGGAATAAAAATAAACCCGCCCCCTCCGCCGGTGAAAGAGCCCAGAAACCCCACGATAAACCCGATAAAAGGGAACCACAGGTAAGCATATTCAAAGGCAGAATAAGAAATCATAATTTCCTTTTTTCTTTCAATATCCAATACAATCCCTTAACATTTGAACGCATGTGGGGGATTATCAACTGAATGATCATGTGTTCTATTGCTGCCAAAATGGCCCAGGAAATCATAAAGTAATAAAAAACAGTAATAAATCCCAGGGTGAACAGGCAAATGAAAAAGGCAGCCTGGATATAGCCGCCGATCTTGGTGGAATATAAATGGAAACTGGGAGTTGTCTTGAACTTTACCAGGGACATGACCACCGAGCCCACAAGAAACGCCATGAAAACCACAAAACTGACCAGGTGAGGCTGGAAATCTTCCCACTTGAATACCAGGAGACCTGTAAAAGCCAGCACGTAGGTCAGGTTGTCCCCAAAGGAATCAAGTTTGGCGCCCAGTTCTGTTTCCTGTTTGAATACCCGCGCTATAATACCATCCAGGAAATCGGTCACCAGATTTATTATTAAAAAAATGGCAAATAGTCGCTCCTTGCCTGCCACAACAAACCAAAGGATTATGGGAAAAGCCAGGATCCTGTAAAAGCTCAAAGCATTCGGAATCGTAAAGATTTGTTTCCTGTCCATGTCTTGTACCCAAAAATAGAAAAAAATAATTAACTTTAACTGATAAGACACAACCTATAATACATGATGCTATGAAATCTGCAGTTTATTTATTATCAATCACACTGTTACTAATGTCCGTATCTTGCTATTGCCCCAAAGGCAGTGAAGCTCCTGTACAGGCCCCGGAAGAAGCCGTTGTTGTCTTCCAGGATTATGGTCCCCAGCCATTTGTTTTTGACATAGAGGCTTATACCCTTAAGAACGATTTGTACAGGCAGGTAATCTGGACAGGGACCTATATGCAAATGACCCTTATGAGCCTGGCCCCGGGAGATGAAATTGGACTGGAAAACCATGCTGACACCGATCAGTTTCTCAGGGTAGAATCGGGAAAAGGAATTGTTGTAATGGGAGATTCAGATGATGTGCTGGATTTCCGGGAAGAAGTGGAGGCTGATTTTGCCATATTCATCCCGGCCGGTAAATGGCATAATCTGACAAACACCGGGGAGGAACCAATGAAAATATATTCAATATACAGTCCGGTAGAGCATCCTTTCGGAACCATTCATAAAACCTATGAAGAAGCGATGGAGGCTGACGGCGACCACGTCCATTAACCCCGGACCATCACTTTTTTGTGACCTCAGATGCCCCGGAAGTTTCTATAGAAGTGATCACACAATTGCCTTTGTAAAGCAATCTGCTGGCTCCGGAAGCTTTGACTTTCAGCGCCCCGTCACAGGTTATTTCCATATGGCTTGCCCCTGAAAGTTCGCAATCCAGTGTTATGGCCGTGAAATCAAATCCCTCGAAACGGGAAGCGCCGCTTAGCTTTACTTTGCAATTGATAACAGATCCAAAGAATTTTAAATGAGAGGCCCCGCTTGCTTCAAAGGTTGCCTGGTTTAAAACCACTTCACAATCGGAGTCAATCCGGGAAGCTCCCGAGGCATTGAAATCCACCAGTTGATTATGGTATGGAACGGTTACCTCCGTTGCAACGGATGAATAGCCAATCATGCCTTTGGAATAAGTTATGACAAGCATGTTGTCTTCATTAACATAGGTTTTCAGGTAGGGCATAAACAGCTCGTCTGCCCGTACATGAATATCCGCTACTTCATCCGAGATTATCACCCGGATGGCTTTTTCAACAACAATTCCACGGAATAAGGGAGAAACCGTACGGGTTTCTTCCACCGCTTTTCCGTTGCCAACAATCCCCGAACAGGCATTCAGCAGGGACACTCCGGCAATTACTGTAGAAAGAAAGAACTTGTTCATACTGTAAAGATGTTGATTATATTGAAGAAGTTGCACAAACCACACAAAAAAAAAGTAATTTTACAATTAATTTTTATATGCGGCATAGATATATTGTCCTGATAGGTGTATTTCTCCTTAACTCGCACCTCTTGAATGCTCAGGGAATTGCCGTAAAATCCAATGTGCTATACGACGCCACAGCCACCTTCAATCTGGGGATGGAAGTGGCGTTGTCTAAGCAGGTGTCCCTGGAGCTTTCCGGAAATCATAATCCCTGGAATTTTTCACAGTACAGAAAAATCAAGCATTGGATGATTCAGCCCGAGATCAGGTATTGGTCGCGGGCTTTATTTTCCGGTCATTTTTTCGGTTTTCACGGCCTAATATCTCAATTCAATGTGGGAAACATAGCTTTTCTTGGCCTTGAGGGCGTTCGTTACCAGGGATTTCTTTATGGCTGTGGGGTATCATACGGATACCTCTGGCGCGTGACCTCCTGGCTGGGCCTGGAATTTTCCCTGGGGGCAGGCTATGCCTACATAGATTACGAAACCATTGCCGCCCGTCCCTGCGGTCCGTCCCTGGGACGCGGCAGTAAACACTATGTAGGCCCGACTAAAGCCGGTCTTACACTTGTGTTCTTATTAAAGTAATCTTTATCAAACAATAAAAACATTAATAATCAAACAACAAACACCAAATTATTAACAACAAACCAACCCATTAATTATGAAAAAATTAATTTATGCAGGCCTTGCCGCGATCCTGATGATCGCCTCCTGCCAGAAAGACGTGATCCCCTTTGAAAATCCGGAGGATTACACTCAGAACCTGTATATCAGGCTTAACCCCGATAATTTTGCTCCCGCAACAAAAGCCATTACTGATGCACGTATAGCTGACGGATCAAAATTTGCCACACCCCAGAAAGTGTATATTTTTATTTCAGATGAAGCTGGAAATATCAAGCACAGAATTCCTGTGGGCACCGTCGCCGATGCGGCCAATCCCCTGCTGGACATTGACGCTCTGAAAGCAGGTTACAGGCTCAATAATATCTACAAATTGTCAAAAAAGGTACAGATAGTGGGAAATCCCAAATCGGGCAACTTTACCGAAGATATGGATGCAACGCTTAAATCCATGGCTCTGTATAGTGACGTAGTGGCCCTGGTCAATGATATCCAATATGACAACGATCCAACTGAAATTGTATTGTACGGAGAGGGGAGTATCAGTAGCACCCAAGAGGGCGATGCGATTCGGTTAAAGGCCAATGTCACCTTAAATCCAATGGTATCCCGTTTTCAGATCACACTTGACTATGATGATGCTGTGATCAAGGAAGTAACCTTCGAAGGGGTTTATATCAGGAATTTTTACCAAACCAGCACTTTCGGAAATGTAGGAGGCGGACTTAATTCACAGGGATCTCTTGAAGACGATTATACTATAGATCAGCCCAAGTTCGCCGGGAATTACTACCAAAACATGTTCGATTACAATTTAGCCGGATTGGATGCTACCAAAGTATTCGCCTATCAGTTCTTCCCATTGACAGCTCCGGAGATCGTGGTCAGGTACAAAGCAAAGAACAGCAACGATAACATAGAAAAACTGCGTTTTGTACGCGCGAAAGGTTTTAAAGATGGAGACGGAAACGCATTTTCCAACTGGCTGCCGGGGAAATTATACAATGTAGACATTGTTGTTGGCCGCGGTTCTGATGACCCTGTGGGTGAGAACGTAACCCTTGACGTAACCATAACGGTTGGTGAATGGGCAGCAGTAAACCTGACTCCTGTTTACCAATAACAACCCATGACGCCGAGGAGCATAAGACTTGTATTTTTATTGGCACCTTTTCTGGCAGGATGTATTTTCGATCCTCCGGAAGAGTGTGACAACGTGAGTATTGTATTCCGCTACCAGGAGGAAAGTGCTGAACACCAAATTTCCGAACATATAGAACAGGTGCACCTGCTGGTCTATGGTGAGGACAAAAATAGCGTTCAGCAGCAAATTCTGAACTTTAACGGACAAAGCGGGATATACTACAGCACTGGGATGAACCTTGCTCCCGGCAGGTATCGTCTTGTGGCGGTAGGCAATGCTTTTGAAAATACGGTTCTTGATGCTCCCGGAAACCTGGAAAGCCTGCAGCTTACAAATCCCGCATATCTTTCCGGTGGCCGTATAACAAGCAACGACAGTTTGTATCTGGGTCAAAAGGAAATTGAGGTGCCTCCTTATAAGTGGTTACAGGATACGATTGACATGGCCAGTATTCACCTGAACTTTAACATACTGATAAGGAACTTACAGAAGATGAATACAAAAAACGGGACTTCGCCTGTATCCATAGCAATGAACGGTCTGCGGCCTGTATTCTCGCCCTTCAAAGGGGTGATAGATCCTCTGCAGACTTATTATCCCGTAGGAACATATTATGGCAACCTGGGATTATTTGTCAGCCGATTCAATGTTTTCCGCGGGAATGACCTGTACAGCGTATTCCTTATTCTCTTTGACAGCAGCGGGCAGGAACTGGAACGGTTCAACCTGGGACTTCTTCTGGAACGGGCAGGACTGGATCCTGCCCATTTGGAAGACATTTCAATACCACTGGAGGTGGTTATGACAGGATTAGAAATATCTATCCGGGTAAATAATTGGGAAACAGAAGAATTGAAAGCAATATTACAATGAAACAACCCCGTATCACACGGCTGCTGCCTGTCCTGGTAGCATTGGCACTTCTTTCCTGCAGGAAGGAGGAGCCCGTGCCTGTGCCGTCTGATACGGGAAACTTGGGCACTGTCGCTTTCCGTGTTCATCTTCCGGTTAGCCGGGTGATCGATTACGGGACTAAAGCTTCTCAGACATCCTATGACAATAAAACACAGGTCAATTTTCTGTTCTACCACACAGACGGCACGCTAGATGAAGTTTCATCCAGGTATTATGCCGAACCTCCACCCGGGGGGATATACTACCTCCTGCCAGAGGAAGGCATGCGGTACTTATATGTTGTTGCTAATGTCCCGTACGATATGAGGGAAGCCGTTCCCACCATAACGGATTTGAAAAATTTCAGCTTCCAGGCATCTCCTGAGGGGATTCCGCAAAATCACATGTTCGGGTGGCTTTCACCAGATGAGGCAGGAAGTGAGAATCCGGTTTATATTGCCAGTGACAAACAGTTTGATGTATATCTGAAACGGCTGGTAGCTATGGTTACCATTGCTTTTGACAGGAATGACGTTGTTTTACCGCTGGATAAGAATGTCACGATCACACCCACCAGGATTGCCCTGAAAAACGTCCCGATCACCATGCGCCTGGGAGAAAACAAAATTACGGAAGCAGGAGCGTCCATAGCCACGGGTGATTTGTTAGAGGATCCAACGGGAATTTCTTTGGACTTGTCGTCGCATACGACATCCAATCCGGCTTTGTTTCTCTATGAAAACCGGCAGCCCAACGGGGTCTTTACAAGCGATCAGACCATGAAAATCCCCGTCGGCCACACGGCAGCCAACTTGCACACCAATTATTCATGTTCCTACCTGGAAGTGACAGCAAATTACAGCGATATAACATCAACTGATCCCAAAGAAGGAACCATCACATACCGTTTTTTCCTGGGAAAGAACGTCACAGATGATTTTGACGTGGAACGCAATACCCACTATAAAGTTACCCTCGTACTAAAAGGGAAAGCCCGACGTGAAGTTACCTGGAGGGTGGAAAAGACATTATTAGGAATAGTAAGTGCCCCGGAGGCACTTATTGGATACAAGAGCGGTCTTCAGACCGGAGCTACTGTCAGGATAGGAGATGAAACCACGCTGCCACTTACCTATACCTGGACTGTATCCAAAATCAATGATGGCGGATTTCTAAACGTACTCAGCACATCGGGTACTACTACGTCTACTACTTTTGTTGTTCCTATATCCAGCTATGCAACATTTACCTCCCTGACGGGAAGCAGGACGGCCACTTTCACTGTGCATGTGAGCGGGCCCAACGGTGATTTTGATCCGGTAGTTGTCACGGTAAGGCAGCTTCCAAGGGTCATCAACCCGATAGCCATATATGGAAGTTATGACAATACCTCCCCGCGGGAGATCGTGCTCCAGCGTGCCACAAACGAATCATTCCCGTTATCCTTTACCCCGCTGATTTCAAATGGAAGTTGGATGGCCGAGGTTTTGGACGGAGCCGATTTTATCCGTTTGGGCAGCCAGGCCGGCAATACCGTGCTCAACGGCACCGTAAACGGGGTCGCTGGTTCACAGATTAGGCTCTATTACCAACCGGATTCGCCTACCGGAGCCGCAACGGACAACAGGTTCGGGCGTATCAGGGTAACGTATGAAGACGGATCGATGGAACATATAGTCTATATCCGGCAGGGATATGGCGACGTGCAAATGTCGGCGGGCGGGGCCTGGTGGTCCACATTCAATGCCCTGGGAAATGTGGGAGCCGATGACGGTTTCAAACAAAACCCCTACATGCCCTCAAAACAGTTTGGAACGTTCCTTACAACGTTACCTACGGCTACAGGATGGTTTTTCAAATGGGGGAACAACGGCGGGATGCATCCGTCTGTACCCGGACCTGGCAATACCAATACCGCAACCCTCGAACTGACGCTTACAACAAACGGGAATCCAAATTCTACGCTGCTAGTTGGATGGGCCAAGGTGGTAAAAAATGTATTTAACTGGAACGTTACCACCAATAACAGGGGACCCTGCCCGGAAGGTTGGGTTGTGGCCACCTCGGCCCAATACACCACACTGGCATCTGGCAGCATGGTTTCTGGTTACGTGTATGATGAAGTAGGTCAGGAAGTGGGGGCCTTGATAACAACCAGTGGAAGTACAAACCTGTTCTTTCCCATGGGTTCGTCGGGGTACGGGATTCGTAACGGAGCCAACACCGGAGCCCTTGAATATGCCGTTTCCGGAACGCCTTCGGCCTGGTACTGGGCGCGTGGAGCCACAGGTTCCACCGCTGCGGCCCATGCCGAGTTTTCTTTTGGCGGCGGAGGCGTGGGCGTTTTGGCTATTCCCAACGTTACAACGGCCGGGAAAGCGCAGGATTCCGGGAAATTTGTCCGGTGCGTTAGACAATAGCCATTACCCGAACAATACGGTGTAGATGGTGACAAAAACGGTCCATATACTGATCCCGTTAATAAAAAATATTTCGGTTATACCGTTAATCCCCTGACGGATGATGGAGATCGTGGTAATGATAACGGTCATGCCTATGATAACAAGACCGATTATTCCCCCCAATGGCATATTTTCTATGATGGCCGACTGAAACAGGATGATCAGGGTAGGAAGGCTCAGGAAAACTACAATGGCCAGCATATTGTGCGCTAAACGTTGCAGGGTGGAGCTCAGGCGTCTGAAACTATAGGGCCTGATGTTGTGTGGCACGAAAGCCAGCAGGGTAAAGAAAGAGAAGGTATAGGTTATGTATTGCATGTACGTTTCGTGTTCTCCCAGGTTGTAATATTGTGACAGAAGCCAGAAAAAAACATAATGAAGAACTGCTGTAGCAAAAAGCAACCGGGTATAACCGGTTACTATTGTTTTATCATAGAGTGTTTTGTTGCTTAAAAAACTCAATGTCTGCCGGTTCAGATCAAAGTCTATCTGACGCACCACCCGCTTGACTGTGAAGGGAATAAGTCCCGCATAGATGAATCCGATGATCAGGATGCCCAGTTTAATCCAAATCATGAGAACAGGTAAATTACTTTTTCAAATTTGGGAAAAACTTCCCGTTTTGTCAATTTATGTACCTTTGCATCATGAAAACATGGCTGGTTGTTCTATGGTTGGGAACCTTGCTATCCTGCGCCCAGAGGGCAGAAAACAGGGTATTTTACGAGAAGGTCACCCGGGCCCTGGAGCGGCAGCTGGAACGTTACCCCAAAAGCACGGTCAGGGATGTCTACAAGAGTTTTTTCCAGGACAAGTACGGCCCGGGACATTTATTGGAAGACACGGCGGCCGCCGGCCGTTACCTGAGGTGGGAACTGGCCTGCTATGATCCGGATACGCTGCCATTTACCGGTCCATACATTGATTCCACCGGCTGGGAGCATCGTTTTGTCAGGGTTGACCTGCGGGCGATCAAAGAGGGGAAGATCAGCTACCGGGATTATTTTGAAGCCTTTGTACATAGCGCACAAGCTGCTCCCCCGGTCCTGCCGGAGTCATGGGCCGAAGAATGGGCCCGGGTTGTGGGAATAATAGAAAAACAACAGTTGCCGCTGACCAGACATTCCTCTTACCGGGCAGACAAAGATTCCATAACTGCCATGTTGCAGCGTGGTGAATACGTGGGGCACCACAGTCCTGAATACGTTGCTTCCTACGCCCCGCATTACCGCCTGATCGCTGCAGATGTGTTTCAGTCGGCAGATCTCTGAACCAGGGCGAAAGACAAAAGTCCCTGGGCACAAAGCTCCCCGTCTACACGGGCCTCGGCTTTAACAAAAAAAACCATGGATTTTTGCTTTATGATATATCCCGAGACCTCTATGGTGTCACCGGGGCGGACCTGGCGTTTAAACCGGACCTTGTCCAAACCCGCATACAGCGGTGTTCTGCACACCAGATGCTCCTTTACAAGCAGGCTGCAGCACTGACCCATAATTTCGCAGAGGATCACCCCCGGGACAACCGGATAGCCCGGGAAATGTCCCTTCAGAAAGAATTCCTCGCCAGTAACTGTGTACCGGGCATGGGCCACTTGTTTTTCGTCTACCTCCATCTGGTCCACAAGCAGCATGGGCTCCCTGTGGGGTAGAAATTTCATAATTTCTTCTCTGACCATAACATTAGGTTTTTATTTTCCGCAAAGCCACACAGGCGTTGTGCCCGCCAAATCCCAGGGAGTTGGACAAGGCCAGTGTGATTTCAGCCTGGCGTGCTTTACCGGGAACATAATCCAGATCACATTGGGAATCAGGATTTTCCAATCCGATGGTTGGAGGCACAATGCCCTCTTTCAGGGCTAGGGCAGTAGCAATGATCTCGATGGCTCCGGCAGCACCAAGCATATGACCGGTCATGGACTTTGTGGAGCTGATAAGGGCCTTTCGGGCCTGGGTTTCGCCCAGGGCCAGTTTGATGGCCATGGTCTCTATAGGATCGTTCAGGGGGGTACTTGTCCCATGTGCATTGATGTACAGCAAATCATCGGGAGTGACTCCCGAGGTGGACAAGGCCAGGATCATGGCTCTGGCCGCGCTCGATCCGTCCGGACGCGGTGCTGTATAGTGGAATGCGTCGCAGGTGTTGCCATAACCGGTTATCTCGGCATAAATGGTTGCTCCCCGGCTGAGGGCTCTTTCGTAAGTTTCCAGGATTACGATCCCAGCCCCTTCTCCCATAACAAAGCCATCCCTTTTCAGGTCAAAGGGGATGGAAGCCCTTTTGGGGTCGGCAGAGCGCGATAGGGCGCGGCTGTTGTTGAATCCGCCAACGGCCAGAGGAACGATGGCCGCCTCGGATCCTCCGGCAATGATCACATCGGCATAGCCGTGGGCTATAGCCAGCCAGGCTTCGCCTATAGCATGGGTAGAGGTGGCACAGGCGGTAACCACAGGCAGGCAGGGTCCTTGTGCATTGTAGGCAATGGCAATGTTTCCTGCAGCGATGTTGGCAATCATATTGGGGATAAACAACGGGGATACCCGGTTTGGACCGCTTCCCTGAAATTTATTGCATTCACTGATGAAAGTATGGATCCCGCCTATGCCCGAACCTACATAAACGCCAAGAAGTTCCGGAGGAACATCCGGGGCGCTGTCTATCATGGCCTGATGAGCCGCAGCCAGGGCATAGAGGGTAAAAAGGTCGGCCTTGCGGGCCGTGGCAGGGTCTATTCCATAGGCGGCAGGATTAAAGTCCCTGACTTCTGCCGCCACTTTAACCGAAAGGTCGGTGGTGTCAAAAGACCGGATGGGTCCTATCCCGCATACCCCGTTTGCAAGGTTGTTCCAGAATGAAGGGACATCGTTTCCCACAGGGGAAATGACACCCATTCCTGTAATAACAGTTCTTCTCATGAGAGGTTCTTTGTTAAAGTTTTAACAGGATAGTGGCCTGTTGCATCATCTCCTGTATAATATCCTGTGCAGACTGGATTTTTTTGACCAGGCCGGCACTCTGACCGGCCATGTAACAACCTGTTTTCTCATCTCCTTCCAGAGCAGCCCTGCGCAAAGCCCCCGCTCCAAAGCTATCGGCTTCTTCCTGGGTCAGGTCGTGATCCTTTTCCATTTGTGAAAATTGGCGTGTAAAAGGAGTTTTCAGCGCCCTGACCGGATGCCCAAGTTTTTTCCCTGTCACGATGGTATCTGTATCGTTTGCCCCTATGATCTTTTGCTTGTAAGAGGGGTGGATCTGGCATTCGCTTGCGGCCAGAAAACGGGTTCCGCACTGTACACCTTCCGCCCCCAGCATGAAGGCGGCAGCCATGCCGCGTCCGTCTGCAATGCCTCCGGCAGCAATCACAGGGATGGACAGGGCGTCGCACACCTGCGGAATCAGGGCCATGGTGTTCAATTCACCCACATGGCCTCCGGCTTCGGCCCCTTCGGCGATTATGGCCGAGGCACCCATTTTTTCCAGCCGTTTGGCCAGGGCCACCGAGGCAACCACTGGAATCACCCTGACTCCTGCCTGGAGCCACCCTTCAATATATTTTCCCGGGGTTCCTGCCCCTGTGGTGACAACGGAAATTTTTTCCTCCCGGACAACCCGCGCCACATCATCTACATAGGGGCTTAAGAGCAGGATATTCACGCCAAAGGGCCTGTCGGTAAGTTCCCGGCATAGTTTAATCTGGGACTTGAGGTACGCGGCATCTGCGTTCATAGCCGATATGATCCCCAATCCTCCTGCATTGGATACGGCGGCAGCCAGCCTGGCTTCTGAAATCCATGCCATGCCTCCTTGGAAAATGGGATAGGTGATGCCGGTGAGTTCGCAAATTCTGCTTGAGATTGTTTTCATTTTTTCATTCATTCATAGTCCATGTAAAAAGGCAGGTACCTGCCGTAAAACCGGCCCCAAAGGCACTCAATACCACGGTATTTCCATATTTAAGTTTTCCGCTTTTATTCAGCTCGTCCAGCAAAATTGGAATGGTAGCGGAAGAAGTGTTGCCCAGACGCTCAATATTGTGTGGAAATTTATCGGCAGGCAGGTGCAGCTGGTTGCGTACGGTATCAATAATTCGCATATTGGCCTGGTGCAAAATGTAGTAATCTACCTGGTCTGCGGTTAGTCCTGTCTGCCCGAGGATATACTCAATCCCCTGAATAGAGGCGGTGACAGCGACTTTAAAAACTTCTTTCCCGTTCATGTACATGGGTACGCCGCGCTGCTGGTATTTGACAAAGGGACAATCTTCAAGGGGCCTTTGATAATAAAGGATCTCGGGACGGTGTGCTGCCGTTATCCATGATGCCCTGAATCCTTCTCCCTGGGTTACAACGACCGCTGCTGCCCCGTCCCCGAAAAGAACGCAGGTGTTTCTGTCCTTCCAGCTGCACATGCGGGTGGGCTCTTCGGCACATATCACCAGGATGTTTTTTGCTTTTCCGGTCATGATGTAGGCCTGAGCCATGTCCAGGCCGTAAACAAAACCGCTGCAAGCTGCGTTCAGATCTACGCAGGGACAAACGGCCTGGATCCCCCCTGCGATCAGACAGCTTAAAGAGGGTGTGACATAATAATTTACAACGTTGGAGCAAATAATATAATCAAGTTCAGATCCGCTGATCCCGGCTTCATCCAGTGCCTTTTGGGCCGCTTCAACAGCCAGGTCTTTCAGGTTTTCGTCAGAGATGATTCTGCGTTCCAGGATGCCTGTTCGGGTATGGATCCACTCGTCACTTGTATCCAGAAAAACAGATAACATTTCATTAGTCACAGATAATGAGGGCAATGCACTTCCCGTTCCAATGATTTTCATAATTCAATGTCCTTAATTTTGATGACGAAGGGTTATGAGGCCCAAAAATCCTGCCAGAACGTCCGGAAAAATCCGGACGGAGAAAGAACATAAAGTCAAAAAACTGAATAACAGCCTTTTAAGGCGTTACCTCCAACACTTTAAAAGAGAAACACATCCGCTTCTGCACACGTATTCAGTGTGGATTGGGGCCATACAGACGATTGCACTTCCCCAATATGGCATTTTTTTAAAAGCAGCATGCACAAGCGTGACTGACCAATACCGCCCCCTATTGTTTGCGGTAATACGTTGTTTAAAAGTAGTTTATGAAATTTCAGGGGAACCCGGTCCAGGGCATTAGCGCGCTCAAGCTGAAGTTGCAGGGATTGGGGATTTACCCGGATTCCCATTGAGGAAAGTTCTACCGCAGTCTCCAGCACGGGATGGTGGATGATGATATCCCCGTTCAGGCCAAAAAGTCCGGTTCCGGTTTCAGTGCTCCAGTCGTCGTAGTCGGGGGATCGTTCGTCGTGCAGCGTCCCATCCCCTAGCGGACCGCCAATCCCTTGGATAAAAACGGCTCCGTATTCTCTGGCAATGGCGTTCTCCCTTTCTTTGGGACTCAGGCCGGGGTATTTTGAACGGAGTTCTTCGGCATGGATGAAAAAAATGTCATGCGGCAGGGTGGGTTTCAAAAGTGGATAATGCTCGCTTAGCAGGAACTGGGTGCGTTTGATGGCATAGTAGATAGATTTGACACACTTGCGGAGTGTCTGCTCGGTCCGCTCCCGGGGCAGTATTACCTTTTCCCAGTCCCACTGGTCTACGTATACTGAGTGGAGGTTGTCTGTGATCTCGTTGGGACGTATGGCATTCATGTCTGTATAGATTCCCATACCCGGTTCTATGTGATGGCGCCACAGGGCGTACCGTTTCCATTTGGCCAGCGATTGCACAATTTCCACATGCTTTCCCTCCAGTGTTTTCAGGGAGAATCTCACAGGCAATTCAGTTCCGCTCAGGTTGTCGTTCAGACCGGTGCCGCTTTCTACCAGCAAAGGGGCTGTGATTCTTCTGAGTTTCAATTCTCCGGCCAATTCGGTCTGGAATGTTTCCTTGATAAATTTAATGGCTTGCTCTGTCTGCCAGATATCCAGGATGGATTTGTAGGATGCGGGGATCAGGGTCCTGTCCATGATTCAAAGTATTACATAATGGTGCGAAAATACAACATCACTTCCATTTGGCACCATCTGGAAAAGAATATTTATATTTATTACATTTGTGTAAAGTTATGCGGCAATCCGCAGTTCTATGATTCTCAGGGTCACTTTTTTGGGTACGGGAACTTCTACCGGTGTTCCCCTTATAGGTTGTCAGTGCAGGGTTTGTCAATCCCCCGATACCAGGGACAAGAGGCTGCGGTCTTCTGTTCTGGTAGAGATCTTTTTCGGAGAAAAGGCCCAACTCAGCCTGTTGATAGATGCCGGTCCCGATTTCAGACAGCAGATGCTTGCCTATGGGATTGCCTCCCTGCATGGCATTTTGCTGACCCATGAACACCGGGACCATATTGCCGGGCTGGACGATGTGCGGGCCTTTAATTTTTTATCCAGTAAACCCGTGCCTGTTTACGGAGAACAAAGGGTTTTGAATGCCCTGCAGAAAGAATTCCATTATGCATTTTCTGACTATAACTATTCAGGATTGCCAAAAATGGCGCTTTTCCCTATCACTTGCGAACCCTTTCTGATTCAGGGTGTCAGGGTCATTCCAGTACGGGCGGCACACGGGCGGTTGCCCATACTGGGCTTCAGGATAGGACCATTGGGTTATCTGACCGATGCCAGCAGTATAGAAGACCGGGAGCTGGAAAAATTCCTGGGTGTGCAAGTTTTTGTGGTCAGCACAGTACAAAGGACTCCGCACAAAACACATTTTTCTCTTTCGCAAGCCATTGATGTGGCCACCAGGGTAGGCGCGCCACAATCCTTGCTTACGCATCTATCTCACTGTCTGGAACCTCATCTGGAACTGGCCGGGACGCTTCCACCGGGGATCTGCCCGGCATACGACGGGCTGGTCATTGAACTCCCTTTCAAAGGTGACGTATGATGTAATACATCATGATGCCGCTGGCTGTAAATTTAAGGCCTACTCCCACTAAAAATCCCAGAAATGATCCCAGGGCCGGTTTCAGCGATTTGGACAATCCTCCTTCTTTCCTGCCGTAAAGAACTTCTCCAAGCAAAGCTCCCAGAAAAGCCCCGACGATCATCCCGACAGGAGGAAAGAATACAATCCCCAGAAGCATGCCTGCCGTAGCAAAACCAGTAGCAGCGCGGCTGCCCCCGGTCAATCTGGTGAAAGTGCCCGGTACAATATAATCCAGGAAAGTGACCACAATGGTTATGATTCCCCAAATCAGCAGGAAGGGCCATTGCATGGTGCTGCCGTTTATAAAAAAAAGAAGCAACAGGCCCAGGAAGCTTAAGGGAGGACCGGGCAGGACCGGCAGCAGGCAGCCAAGGAGTCCCAGAAAACCCAGGAGAACGGACAGAATCCGGATTACAGTATCCATTCAACAAAACGCTCTTTTTCTTTACGCATGTCACCGGCCCGCAGCCACCTGAAATCAGACCGTGCAGTACGGAACCATTTGTAATATTGGTAGAAAACCAGGGGTGCCGGGATAAAAACTATAGTAGCCGCCAGGGCATATTCCCAGGCGACAAGACCGAATAAAACAAAAAAGGATACCAGCACGGTCAATGTCCATACCAGGAACGTTGTCACGTAGCGTATAGAATTATGGAATGCCCTGTCCTCCATCCTGGAACAGATCAGACGGGTAATTAACAGGGTCGGGGCAGAAATAGCCGTACAGGCCAGAAAGTAGGGAGAAAGAAGAACAAGAAGAAACAGCCGGGAAGCCAGTGACAGGGCCGGGCGGGGATTGGCCACAGAAGCCATGCTTATACCTTTTCCTTTTCTCCTGACGGCAAACCGGCCTATCTCTTCCAGGATATGTTCACTTGTTTTGGGGTCCTGTTCCCTGCGTTGCCGGATCAGGCGCACGGTATGCTGGTTGGCCGTCAGCCGGTCTTTCAGACTGGCCGGGTTCAAATCCGATTGCTTTATCCTCCGGGCGCAGGACATATTGCACAGCTCCCAGCAGGCATCATAATGGGCGTCATCGGGAATGTATAATATGAGCTCTTTCATGGATTCCTGCAGCCTCTCCTTAAGCTCGTTCATGATGACCGGATCTTCGCTTTCCGGGTGTGTGGCAACGTATTGTGTTACATTTATAGGCTCTCCTATCTGGAGCAGGAGGGACGAACGGTAACGGAAGAAGTTGCCGTATTCAAGACCCATGGGGACAATGTACACGGGTTTTTCTCCTGCGATTTCTTCATTTGCCAGTAAAGCGATCCGGAAAATACCCTTTCCCAGGGGGAGCAAATTGTGCATGGCGCGGTGGGTCCCCTCGGGAAGGATCACAAAAGGAACATTGTTTTTAAGAACCTCAGCCGAATTTCTGATAGTCTGTTCGTTATCCTTGAGGGTACTGCGCCCATCACGGATCCGGTTAATGGGCATTATGCGCATAAAAAAGAATATCCTGGCCAGCAGGGGTTTCTTGAATATGTCGGCCCGGGCGACAAAGACTTTGGGACGGTTGTCCAGGTCCAGGACAGCCATCGCGTCCATCAGGGCATTGGTGTGATTGGGAGCAAATATAAGCGCACCATCTGAAGGAAGCTTTTCTATACCGTAGTATTCCCGTTTGCCGTAGGACAGCCTGTAAAAAAGGCCAGCGTAATATTTGAGTACAGTATAATAAAAGTTTCTTTCGTATATCCTTTTTTGACGTCTCTTACCCATAACAAGTTATAAAGTAATAGCTTTCCGGGCCTTTCGGGCATCTTTCCAGTTGAATAAAAGGGAAACACCCAGCCCGGAAATAATGTGCCAGACTCCCCACCAGGCGGTGATAAACAACATGCCACCCAATTCCAGTTCAGGAGGGAAGATCTTTGGGTTGAACAAAAGTACTAGGCCAAGTCCCGAATTCTGGATCCCGGTTTCAATGGTTATCGTGCGCCTGTCTTTATTTGGCAGGCGGAAAGCAGATCCTACCCCATAGCCGATTCCCAGGGCAAGTGCGTTGTGAATGAAGACTATAAAGAAAATATAAAAAATATAACGGATAAAAAGATCAAAATTGTTGCTAAAGGATAAAACTACCAGGGCAATAAAGAACAGCAAAGAGAAATACTGCATGGGTTTTTTTAGTTTCTCCGTTGTTTTCGGGAAAAAATGCACAAACAACATTCCCAGGATCAAGGGTATTCCCAGCAGGATAAAAACAGTCTCGAAGGTTTGCCACAAATCTATATGCAATGTCTGCAGGGCGGTGCCGGCACTTCGGCTCAGGTACCGTGTATACAGCCCCCCCCAGAAAGCAAAACTAAAGGGCGTCATGAAGGTGGCGGTAGAGGTGGTGATGGCTGTAAGTGTTACCGACAATTCAATATTGGCCTTGGACAGGGAAGACAGGAAATTGGAAATATTTCCCCCAGGGCAGGCCGCCACCAGTATCATACCCATAGCAACCATGGGGGTGATATGGTCCTTTAAAACCACAATCAACAAGAATGTCATGGCAGGGAGCAAAAACAGCTGGCAGGTGAGCCCCAGGATGGCCGATTTGGGCTTTTTGAAAACGGTTTTGAATTCAGCCGGCTTAATGCCAAGGGCCACCCCAAACATTACCAGCGCCAATACAAAGTTGATTACCCTCATCCCATTGGCAGAGAAATTTAGCCGGATAGGGTCCAGATTTAACAGTTGTTCATACATGCATACAAATATATAAAAAAATGCATGTAGGAGAAATACGGGAGCTAATTATTGACCTCAAACAGTACAGGTTCTCCGGAAACACTGTCCCCGGCCACCCATAGTTCAAATTGTCCTGATTCAACAACACGTTTCATTTGCAGATTCCAGAATGCCAACTCATCAATTGGAAGTTTCCAACTCACGGTGCGGGTTTCTCCCGGATCCAGTGCAATCCGGTCAAACCGCTTCAGTTCTTTGACCGGGCGCGTTACAGAACCGATTTTATCGCACACATAAAGCTGGGCCACTTCTGTGGCGGCGGTCTTTCCTGTATTTGACAGGTCGAAGAACAGCGTCAGTGTGTCTTTCTGGTTGTATGACACTTGATCAATCCTGATGTTGGTATAGGCAAATGTGGTGTAGGATAGGCCGAATCCGAACGGGAAAAGGGGAGCAGCACCGGCATCCAGGTAAAAGCTGGTATTGCCCAGCGAAGTCTGCCCGGCTTTCAGGGGGATCTGATCCAGCATGGTTTCATTGCCCAGAAACGGGCGCCCGGTCCTGTTATGGTTGTAATAAATGGGAATCTGTCCTGCCGTTTTTGGGAAAGTCACGGGCAGCCTGCCGCTGGGAACTTCTTTCCCGAAGATCAAATCTGCCAGGGCCACTCCACCCATTGTCCCGGGGTGGAACGAGTACAACAGGGCATTGCTCGTGGACACTTCCTTTTCTATGGTTAGCGGCCTGCCAGCCATAACCACCGTAATGACGGGTTTTCCGGTGGATTTGAGCTTCTCTATCAGGTCGCTTTGAGCTCCCTGGAGGTCCAGGCTGGCCAGGCAGTGGGCTTCCCCTGACAAGATGGATTCTTCTCCCACAAATACGATCACAACATCTGCTGCACGCGCTGCTTCAACTGCTATCCGTATCCCCGAGGGGTCTGTATCCCTTGAATAATCAAGTCCCGGCTCATATAAAATGCTGACTTGCTGCCCGTAATGATCCCTGATAGCCTTCAGGGGGGTAACGGTTGCCTGTTCCTGGGCATCGAACACCCAGGTTCCCAGCTGATCGTACGGGGCGTTGGCCATCGGCCCGGTAACAAGTACGGATCTGAATTTGTGTGCATCCAGTGGAAGAATCCCGTCGTTGCTTAGCAGAACGGCACTCTGAACAGCACTTTGCCTGGACAATTCCATGTGATCGGGGTTATAGAACATTTCTTTGTGCAAGTCTTCCTGCACATAGGGATTGTCAAACAATCCAAGCTGAAATTTAATGCGCAGAATATTTCTTACAGCCTCATCTATAAGTTTTTCATAAACTGCGCCCTCTTCAACCAGCTTCCCCAGTTGAGTGATATAGGCAAATGACATCATATCCATGTCTACACCAGTCTCAAGGGCAAGCCTGGCTGCCTGTGCCTGATCCGAAGCAAATCCGTGGGGTATCATTTCATTGACAGAGGCCCAGTCGCTGACCACAAGACCCCTGAAATTCCATTCATCACGCAGCAAATCACGCATCAGGAAACGATTCCCGGTCATAGGGACCCCGTCGTTGTCGTTGAAAGAGGTCATTAGAGTCATCGCACCCGCCTGAATCCCGGCCAAAAAGGGCGGAAGGTACACATTGCGCAGCACCCGTTCAGAAAGGTAGGTGCTGTTATAATCCCGCCCTCCTTCAGCTGCTCCATAACCCACAAAGTGCTTGACACAGGCTGCCAGGCTTGTCGGATCACCGGGGTCGGATCCCTGATACCCGCTTATCATGGCCACTCCCATGACCGAGGTAAGGTACGTGTCTTCTCCAAATCCTTCGGCAATCCTTCCCCAGCGAGGATCTCTGGAGACGTCGAGCATGGGGGAAAAAGTCCACCGTACTCCGGCCGAAGTGGCTTCCACGGCAGCTGCACGGGCGCCTTGTTCCACCAGTGCAGGATTGAAAGTGGCTGCCAGTCCCAGGGGAATCGGGAATATAGTCTTGAATCCATGGATCACGTCCCGGCCTACGATCAGGGGTATACCCAGCCGGGATTCCTCTACCGCAATTTTCTGGAAGGCATTCACCCGGGCAGGGTCCACTTCATTGATAACGGATCCGATATGGCCCTTGCGTAAGGCTTCAGAAAACTGTTCGTCTTCCGGTACATTTGAGGAAGATACCAGAGTCATCTGCCCCATTTTTTCTTCAAGGGTCATCCTGGATAACAGGCCGGTGATTTTTTTTTCAATATTCCTGTCTGTGTTCATTGTAGAGGGAACACAGGAGCCTGCCAGGAAAATACAGAAAAACAGCGGGAATAATTTTTTTAGAGGCATCATTGGAGTTGGATTATTTTTTCTGAAAAACTCTTACATAATCAATTTCATAAGTTGCCGGCAGGGCTTTGGGATCGACTCCCTCTGCTCCGCCCCAGTTTCCACCCCAGGCCAGGTTCAGTTTCAGATAAAACGGCTTATAGAAAGGCCAGCTGTCATAGATCCCTATCTGGTCATTGGTGAAAGTAAAATAACGGAGGCCGTCTACATACCCGTAAATGGCATTTTCTGTCCATTCCACCGCGTAAGTGTGAAATTCACTCTGAGCCGTGGCGATAAATTTTTCGGCAGTCCTCTGAGTCCCTATGGCATGGTTGTAACTTTTACAATGAATAGAGCTGCTGATCCAATTGGGACGGTAACCCACATGTTCCATAATATCAATTTCACCGTCGTCGGGCCATGCCTTGAAATTTTTGGGCATCATCCAGAAGGCGGGCCAGGTGCCTTTTCCTGCCGGAAGCTTCAGACGAGCCTCAAAATAGCCGTAGGTCCAGCTGCGCAGTGTATTCATTCTGAGAGACAGCACTTCGCTTCCGGATTGTCTGGCAATGATTTTCAGGATCCCGCCGGAAACAATGGCGCACGTGTCTTTTCCTTCAATTGCGGGAATATACCGCTGGATCTCGTTGTTACCCCATCCACCGCCTCCGGTCTCAAACCACCATTCAGAAGTGTCCAGCTTGTCAAATTCATCCCGCCATACCAGTTTATACCCTGCAGGAACCTCAACCCCGGGATCCACAACCGTTGTTGTGTCTGCAGGATTGAGGTGTTGCAATAGGGTAAGCTCTTTTTTATAATTCCCCGACCGAAAAGATAAAATACACGTTCTGTCCTTACCGCTCCTGTTATCCGTTACATTGACCGTCAGGGTTGTTTGTCCTTCCAGGCCCCCTGTCGGGGATGTAGTACACCACTCCTGGTCAGAGGCAACGCCCCATTCCCTGTCTGATGTCACTTTAAGGGTCCCGGATTGGGCTATAAATCCAAATTCCAGTTGTTCTGACGAAAGGCTTATTTGCGGAGTGTCGGTTGGCTCGGGCCCGCTCCCGCCGTTGCAGCCGCAGGTGGCCAGGGTGAGGGAAGCTATTATAAAAAAGAGCTTTTTCATAGTTGTTGTTTATTTAACGTATCTCTGGAAACGGTAATGCCAGGCAATCCCGCCGTTGTCTGTGACCAGTTCAAGAATATACGTAGTCATCTTTGTGATCTTGTAAACAGGATTTGCCAGCGTTTGTGCATTGGGTATGTAACTGACAAAAGTATTTGCCGGCCACTTGATCGACCCTTCTTCCAGAGCGTATGTAGAGGCCTGTACTTCTACGGGAACGGCATAATCCACATTTTGCTCACCGGTTCCGAATTCCGGATGGAATCCGCATTCCCAGTTGCAATAGATGGTGCCACCGGGACCCGGATCGAATTGGTACGAGCCGTCTGCCTTGAAGGTAAGGATATCATCATACAACCCCTGCCCCTGTTTGTCATAGGGAGCTGCACTCCACCAGTCCAGGCCGTTGCTCCCGCTGGGGCCGCAGCCAAAGTGTCCCTGAACAGAGGGGTCCCATGTCCAGGACCCGGCCAGTCCGGCCGCGTAATTGTCGGCACTTGCCTCATCGCCCTCAAAGGAGGAGGGGACAAAGGCGTAATGCCAGGTGATACCCGGACCGTCCAATGCCAGTTCCAGCAGGTTGGTTGTCAATGTAAGCACGCGGAAACGCGGGGAAGCATAACCTTGCGGATTGGGGACGTATCCCACCACCGTTTCGGCAGGGAATTCCAGGTACATCACACCGCCTTCTGCGTACAGGTTCCAGGTGGCAGACTTGGTTTCATAAGGAATAGCATAATCATTCCCGTCGCCCGGATTCAGATCGGGACGCAGTCCGCTGTCCTTGTTGACATAAATGGTGCCTCCGGCACCCGGATCCATGGTGTACGTTTTGTCAGCGGCAAAGGTGAGAATGTCATCGTACATCCCAACACCCATCTTGTCCAGCTGAGCAGCACTCCACCAATTGAGCCCGTTGGTTCCAGGTTCTCCGCAACCCAGATGTCCCGGGCCCATGAAGTTCCATTTCCAGGATTTGGAACTGCCTCCGGTCAGCTTTTCTTCATCAGTCATAGAAGAGCCCGGATCCATTGGTATATAACGGAAGTGCCATGCGATACCACCATTGTCAACGACCAGTTCCATAACAGAAGAGGTCAGTGTGATGACCTTGTAGATGGGATTGGTGAGCGCTTCCGGATTGGGAATGTACCCAATTATGGAACCGGCAGGGAATTTGATGAACGTATTATCTCCTTCCATTTCAAAACTGTATGTTCCTTCTCCCACTGCAGCCGGTGCTACGTAATCTTCCTCGGCTGTCTTGTAAGAAGTTTCATATCCCGATCCGGCATTGACATAGATCATACCATCAACGGGATCAAATGTGAATGTTCCGTTTGAGCGGAAGGTGAGCTGGTTGTCGTACATGCTGTAGCCCTCTTTTTCAAAGGGATTGGCACTCCACCACTCCAGGCCGATACTGCCGCTGGGTCCGCAGCCCAGGTGTCCCTTGGTAGCTTTATCCATGACCCATATCTTTTCCGATCCGCCCGAAATAAAACGGATATCCTCAGCTGGATCGTATGGGGCAACGTAATCGTGTTCCACAACAAATTCAACCATCTTGGATCCGTCCGACATCCCGTGTGAATTCAATGCTTTGACTTCTACGGCATAGGTCCCGGCTTTCTTGTATGTCCTGGTAACAACGCTTTTGGTAATATAGTCTTTTCCGTCAAAGATAAAGACCGGAATAGTTCCGGCAGGAGCCGTGTATTCAAAAACAACTGTCGTAAGGAAATTCTCGTCGTACGACGATGTGACATTTACCTGAATATCGGCAGCTTTTGGAGCCAGGGATTTATCCGGCTGCAGGTATTCGGGCTGTGTACAGGCGAATAACAGCGGAAACAACAGGATCCAGGAAAATTTATATATTGTTTTTTTCATTTCTGTAATCTTTTATGTTGTCTGTCTCTAATAAGGATTTTGAGTCAGTGTACCTGCACTCTTGTCAATTTCTGACTGGGGAATGGGCCAGTATTTTTTCTGAGGGGTCCAGCTCCCGGGACGGTATAGGTGTTTGTCTGCCGTAAGAACCGATTCGGCCTTTCCGCTCCGGATAAGGTCCCAGTAGCGTTTGCCTTCACCCATGAATTCCAGATGGCGTTCCTCAAGGATATTATCCAGGGTGGCTGAAAGTTGGGAGACCCCGGCCCTTGTCCGAATGGCATTCAGGTAAGCCTGGGCATCTCCGCTGCCGGCTCCCCGGACAATCAATTCTGCCGCGTTGAGCAAGGTTTCGGCATAGCGGTACACGCGCTGATTGTTACCGTAGTTCAGGTTAGGATCTGCGGTATAACCATGGTTCCCGTTCTTTCTTCCTATGTACTTTAACAGGAAATACCCGGTATCCTGCCAGCGGGCTGTATAGCTGGCTCCGGTTTCAGAGGCGTATTTGGAAAAATTCAGGATGCCTCCGTCTTGGCGGATATCCCCCTGGTCATACATGGTGTAAGCCGACTCGGCCACGGGGCTGAATCCCCAGCCGTCGCAGAAATCATTTCCCACATATCCGGGGATACCTATCAGTACAGGGTATACAGAACCTCCGGTGGCAATGGGACTTCCCCAGTCGCGTACACCGCCTTCGGATATGTAATTAATCTCCCATACCGATTCAGGTCCCCATTCACCGGTTTCTTCCCACAGGCCTTTAAAGTCACTTACCAGGGAGTACTGGTTGGAATCGATGATCTCTTTCATGTATTGCAGGGCTTTTCCAAAACGGGATTCATCGTTCTGGTACAAAACCATCTCTGTATAGAGCATGTAGGCCATGGCGCGCGTAATGCGCCCTTCTTCCCCGACCTTTGCCTTCAAGGGAAGAACATTTGCAGCCAGGGCTTCTTCCAGGATCGTTATCACGCTCTGGTACACCTGGTCTGCCTGCATCTGATCACAAATGTACGGGAATGAAAGGTTCTCGTCGTAATAGGGGATATTTCCCCAGAATTTCCACAAAACATTGTAGTAGTATGATTTCAGCACTTTGGCTTCGGCCACGTATAAGGCTTTGAGGGTTTCGTCCATTTCAACGTCCGGGGCTTTGGCTATCACAATGTTGGAACGGTTTATACCCGAATACGCCGTAGTCCATATCATATTGGGGACGTCGGTAGGGGTGGCGGTATAGTAATGTGCCTTCACCAGGATGGGTTGGTCGCCCTCGTTGGATCCACCACAGTATATGTCATCTGCCATGATGTCAGAAATCATGTTCAGCGAGTTGTACTGGTAGAAGTAATCGAACCATTGCAGGGGGTCGTATGCGGCAACCAGCCCGGAATAGAGCCGGTCGGCAGATTTATAGTAGTCGCTTTCCAGGATGGAACTCTTGGATTCTACAACCAGGAAACTGTCTGAGCAGGAATAAAGACACAGGGCGAAGACCGTACTTAATATCAGGATTATCTTTTTCATAATAGTAGCTTTTTCAGGATTAGAAAGTAAGATTTATACCCAATGTGTAGACTTTTGATTGCGGATAAACCCCGCGGTCGATACCCAGAGAGGTACCTCCCGAAGCGATTTCCGGATCAAATCCGGAATAATTGGTAAAAGTAAGGATATTCTCACCGGCCACATAGACACGAAGGTTAGAAATGAAGATCTTGCGCGTCAGATGAGGAGGCAGGGTATAACCCAGCTGGATGTTCTTCAGGCGCAGGTAGGAACCGTCTTCAACCCACAGATCCGATGCACGCCAGTTTTCATTGGCACTTTCAAAGGAGAATCGCGGGATCTTGTCCGATGAGTTTTCTCCCGTCCAGCGGTTCATCATATAAGAGGGAAGGTTAATGTAATAGAGGTCTGTCCGCCGTGTTACGTTGTATACATCCACGCCATAGACACCCTGGAAGAACGCATTGAAATCAAACCCTTTCCAGGTAAATCCCAGGTTGAAACCGAACGTCCAGTCGGGCATTCCTTTTCCTATCATGGTTCTGTCGTCGTCGTTGATGACCCCGTCGTTGTCAAGGTCCACAAAACGGACATCTCCGGGCTGGGCATTGGGCTGGATCCCCGCTTCAACTTCTGCCCAGTTCTGGAACAGACCATTGGTTTTCCAACCGTAAAAGAAGGGGAAGGGATACCCGTTCTGTGCGCGGGTAAGCGTCCCGATTTTATGGGAGTCATAATTCTGCCATCCGTTTTCATTCCCCAGCTCCACCAGCAGGTTGTTCAGATAGGTAGCGTTTGCTCCAATATTAAAATGAGCATCACCCAGGCTAAAGCGGTATCTGAAATCAAATTCCCAGCCGCTGTTATCCATGATCCCCACGTTCCCTGTGGGCGCACTGTCGCCCGAATATGCAGGAACGGGGATATCCATCAACATGCCTGTGGTATTTTTCTTATACCAGTCCACGGAGAAAGTGAGTGCACTGCTAAAAAATGCCAGGTCCAGACCTATGTCTGTCTGGGTGGACTCTTCCCACCGGATATCGGCGTTCGCAAAACCGTTAGGTTTGGCTCCTGTATTTACCACACCCGGATTGCCGAACGGGTAGTTGTTACCCGAAGCCATGGTAGTGGTATATTTGAATTGGCCTATGGATTCATTCCCGTTTTTCCCCCAGGAAGCCCTCAGTTTCCCGCTGGAAAACCATTGGGGCCTGTTTGCCAGAAAGTTTTCGTTGGTGAAATTCCATCCTACAGAGGCAGAAGGGAAAATGGCATATAAATTATTGGGTCCGAAATTGGAAGACCCGTCCCGGCGTACCGTTGCCTGGAACATATACCTTTCTGCAAAGTTATAACTGATACGGGCAAAGAGGGAAGACAAGCGGTGCGGGGTATAGACGTATCCGCTGGCTGTCTGGTATTCCTGTGTTCCTGTGGCGAATCCCATGTTAGCCTTGTAGGGGTCCTCTTCCTGCAGATACCGGTTCCCTCCCGAGAGGTTCTGTCCCATGTTGCCCTGGGCAGACTGTCCCACAAGGGTCTGAATAAAATGGGATCCGAATTGTTTTTCGTAGGATAGCACGTTTTCTACCTGCCATACCAGAGAGCGGTTCATGGATGACCATACTTCCGAGTACTCTCGGAAATTTTTGGTAGAAAGGAAATAGGCCGGACTCCAGCCGTCATTTCCCCAGAACGACAGGTCTGTCCCCAGTGAACTTCTGAATTTCAGGTTATCCCAGATGGACAATTCACCCCAGAAGTTTGAAACAAATTTGTCCGAGTTGCCTTTAGTACCCGGAAGGCTCAGTGAAGCCAGGGGATTAACCATCTCGTTATAAATACTCCCCTCCACAATGCTAAAGGGTTTCCCGTTCCTGGGATCCTTAACGGCTGCGGGGTGTTCGGACAGGAGCGCATCGGGATCATCGGCATAAACATTCAGGGTGGGAGCCATACCCAAAGCCGAGCCTAAAGGTCCTCCGAATTCCGAATTGGTGGTAATTCCAAAGGAGGTGTTCCTGGAATAGGCCGCGTTGATGCCCATGGTGAATTTGTGCAGGAAGTTCCTTTTGGCAGACTGGTCCATCAGGGTATAAGTGGTATTGGTGCGGATGGTCAGTCTTTCGTAATTAGACCGGTTGAAGTTTCCACCCACAATCCCCTCTTGTGAATAATACCCTGCGGAAATGTAATAATTCACCTTGTCAGAGGCTCCGCTGATGGTCAGCTGGTGGTTGACCTGGGGAGCATTGTAGTTGAAGATCTCTTTCTGCCAGTCGGTGCCTTCTCCCAAAGCATAAGGGTCGCTGTAAACGGGGGCTTTGCCCTGAGCCAGGTAGCCCTCATTCATAAGGAGGGCATATTCTGTGGCATTGAGCACATCGTATTCTTTCCAGGGGTTCTGGAACCCGTAAGAGAAATCATACGTAACGCGGGTGGCTCCTTTTTGTCCGGATTTGGTAGTCACCAGGATAACGCCGTTGGCAGCACGTGCACCGTAAACGGCCCCTGAAGCCGCGTCTTTAAGCACCTCGATGGACTGGATATCGGAAGGATTCAGGTAGTCAATGCCTCCGCCTATGGGCATCCCATCTACAATATATAAAGGTTCAGAGTTGTTGATGGTACCCACACCGCGCACACGCACACGAGCCGATGCCCCCGGTTGTCCCGAGGAAGAGGTTACTGTTACGCCGGAAGTCAGGCCTTTCAGGGCGTTGTCTATCCTAACCGGAGCCACATTTTTCAAATCATCGGAAGACACTTTGGCAATAGAGGCCGTTACGACACTCTTTTTCTGGGTGCCGTAACCTACCACAACCACTTCTTCCAGAAGGGCAGAGTCTTCTTCCAGGATAACGTTGATGACTGCCGCCCCGGTGACGGGAATGATTTGTGTTCTATAGCCTATGTATGAAAAGAGCAGGTTACTACCAACCCTCACATCCAGGGAGTAAAATCCGTCCAGATCTGTAGATGCGGCATTAGAAGTATTCTCTTCCATCACATAAACACCGGGCAGGGTAGTTCCGTCACTCCCGGTAACCGTGCCGCTTACTTTCACCGTTTGTGCGAAAGCAGAACAGCTTAGTCCTAAAAACAAAAGGGTCAAAAGCTTTTTCATGTTTTAGTTTAGTTTAGTTGGAGATTTTATCAAAAGTAAAAATAATTGATCCTCCAACTTTTCGTGGTGGCGATTTAGTGGACTGTGGGATAGCAAAAAAAACACAAGCCGCTGTATGTCAGCGGCTTGTGTAGTGTTTCCCTCGGAGAAAAAGTGGACTTAGAGGGATGAAACCCGGTCTTCAAAATCGTCCCGAGAGCCCAGTGCGGTGTTCTTGATCTTTGCCCTGTAATTGTAAATGGTGTTGACAGAATATCTGAGCAGCGAAGCGATTCTTCCCGAATCCTTAATGCCCAGTCTGATCAGGGCAAAAATCCTGAGTTCGGTATTCAGAAGTTCTCCTTTTTTCAGGACAATCTGTTCTTCAGGAACAAGAAGGGCGTTGAAATCCTGTACAAAAGACGGGTAAAGTTCCAGGAATGCCGTGTCAAATGTCCTGTAGAAATTGGCCACCTCTTCTTCTGCCCATTCGGTATTGTTCAATTCCTCGCTCAGTTCCTGAGTTTTACCGTAGCGGATAGAGCGTTTTACATATGACCGGAACTCCTTCATTTTATCCAGGTTATCGGAAAGGATGGCCAGGAACAGGCCAATGTATCCCTCTTTTACACGATTAGATTCGGCTATCTGGTTGTTGAGTTTCTGTAA
>DHUU01000004.1:0-741 GCA_002409325.1 Bacteroidales bacterium UBA5226
ATCAAAGTGCAGTGTATCTTGATAAGAAAGTGTCAAAATTCCCATTTTAGGACATGTCCCTTATAGACATTTTGGTTAAATTACTTCTTTTATTTCTTGATAATTTTTAATGGTAAACAGCATATTCATACCAGGTCGATGGGATATAATGATTCAGGTTTACATATCCCCATTTGAGCGTTTTCCATACCTCTCAATGTAGATATTATCCAAAGCCCTTCCTTTGCCATCCATACTGATCATGATACCTTCTTTTTTCAAATATTCTACCCATCCTGAACAGGTAAACTGGGATCCCTGGTCTGAATTAATAATTTTAGGTTTACCATATGTTGAAATAGCCTCTTTTTTTTACCCCAAGTGAGTTTTCCGCATCCAGTATGTTGAATAAACACCAACCCACAATATATCGGCTATATACATCAATTATGGGCGTGATGCTCATCTTTTGCAACAACCTTCGTATTCGTTTGGGCCGAACCAAAATGCCCAATACCCCTTTGGTCGGATGTTTCAAAATTCTTCATCCATACGTCGCATCAACTCCAGATCTTCAGAATCTTCTGGGACCGGTTGATAATACACGTTGCTCCGATTCACATCCAAAAGATCACATTGACTGCGGATACTGACTTTAGCCTGGAGATCTATGACTTTTTCGAGGGTTTCAGTATCACCATGAGTAAATTTAATCGTTTTTAGTAAATTTACCCGGTGGACTGATTTTACGGCAGTATTATA
>DHUU01000004.1:923-41499 GCA_002409325.1 Bacteroidales bacterium UBA5226
AATTTTAAATAATAACCTAAAAACAGAGAGAAAATGAAAAAATTAGTAGCAGAATTTATCGGAACCTTATGGTTAGTACTTGGAGGTTGCGGAAGTGCCGTTTTAGCGGCAGCATATCCTGAATTGGGAATTGGATTTGTAGGAGTGTCTATAGCTTTTGGCTTAACTGTAGTGACAATGGCATATGCTATCGGACACATTTCAGGTTGCCACCTTAACCCCGCTGTTTCTATCGGACTTTGGATTGGTGGTCGTTTTGACAAGAAAGAGGTTCTTCCCTACATTGCTGCCCAGGTATTGGGAGCTATTGCCGGAGCTGGCATCCTTTATATTATTGCAAGTGGAAAGACAGGGTTTGAAATTGGGGGATTTGCTGCTAATGGATATGGAGAACACTCACCAGGAGGATATAGTCTGCTTGCAGCTTTGGTAACAGAAACAGTGATGACCTTTTTGTTTTTAATTATTATTTTAGGAGCAACTCATTCAAAAGCAGCCAAAGGATTTGCAGGACTGACAATTGGACTAGGATTGACGCTTATTCACTTAATAAGTATTCCTGTAACCAATACTTCAGTAAATCCTGCCAGAAGTATTAGCCAGGCACTATTTGCACAAGGTTGGGCAATTGAACAACTTTGGCTTTTTATTATCGCACCAATTGTAGGAGCAATATTGGCTGGATTTGTTTATAAAATGATTTCGCCTGAGAAGGAATAAAAACAATGGCTAACAACACCTATTGCAAATGTGGGTGTAGGTTGCAGGTTTTTCGTTTTTGTCCGCCTGGTTGTTTTTTTATCGGCTGACAAAATGCGGTTCACCAAATTCCCACACTTGCAGCTGCAAACCGTTATACACAATCGTAAAAATCTTTCCGCAGCATGTCTAAACACGCAGAAATCAGAAGATATTTCCTGATAATTGAAAAGATCAGAAACGGGAAATACCCTTCGTTCACGGAAATCCGGGACTTCCTTTACCAGCAGGGCTTCCAGGTGGGAGACCGCACCATACAGCGCGATATGGAACAGATTCGCTTTGAGTTTGGTGTAGAGATAAAATACGACCGCATCCGCAGGGGTTATATAATAGACTACGATAACAGCGTGAACATAGAATCTTTTTTCCATTTCCTGGAGATAGTCAATACGGCAGAATTACTTACCCAGAGCCTGTTGGAAAGCAAGGACGCGCTGCGCCACATTTCTTTTGACACGGGAGGCGGGCTGAAGGGCATAAATAATCTGAGACCGCTTTTATTCGCTGTAAGGGAAAGACGCAAGGTCAGTTTCCGTCACTACAATTTCCAAACAGATAAGACAACAGACTACACCGTAAAACCGTACCTGCTGCGCGAGTACCAGAACCGGTGGTACGTGGTGGGACTTGTGGGCGACACCAAAAAACTACGCATCTTTGGTATTGACCGCATAACCGATCTGGAGGTAAAAGCCGAGACCTTCGTCCGTGACCGGATACCCGATCCAGCCAGCCTCTTTGACTATACCATAGGACTGGTGTTTTCCCAAAACACGGCGCAGGATGTCATCCTATCTTTTACCCCCACCCAGGGTAAATACGTGAAATCATTGCCGCTGCACAAATCCCAGGAAATCCTGATAGATAACATACAGGAATGCAGGGTTAAGCTTTATGTGATCCCCAACTATGAACTTACCCAGGAGATCCTGCGTCTGGGCGACACGGTAAAGGTGCTGGAACCCGAGTGGCTGGCAACAGAAATTCGGCAAATTCTAAAAAAAACCCTTAAGCAGTATCAATGAATCCCGGCGAATCATGAAAAAAGTATTCACACATGAGCGGAAGGCTTAATTCAAGAACTATCTTCCTATTGCTGCTTATACTGCTCTGTGGGCAACAAATGTATGCCGGCAGAATCGTCTTCAGCAGTACAACCAGCAGTAGCGCAACCGACAGCATCCCCAATAGGATTTATACCACGCAGCGCATAGAAGTTCCTCCCGTTATTGACGGCAAGCTGGATGAGGCCTGCTGGGAACTGGGGGAGTGGCAAAGCGGGTACAGGCAGTTTGTCCCTGTGCACAATGCCCAACCGTCCTGCAATACAGAGATCAAGGTGTTGTATGACAGCAAAAACCTGTTTGTGGGCATTCGTTCATATGACGATATAGAGAAGATCACCAGGCGACTGGGACGCCGTGATAATTATCTGGGGGATATGGTGGGCATCCAGCTGGACAGTTATCATGACCGGCGGTCAGCCTATGAGTTTGTAGTAACGGCTGCCGGTCAGAAAATGGATATGTGGATATCGAATGATGACATGGATTTGAATTGGGATGCCGTATGGTATGTAAAAGTGGCTTTTGAGGAGGATGCCTGGACGGCTGAATTTCAAATTCCTTTAAGCCAGTTGCGTTACAGTTCTTCAGATGATCAGGTGTGGGGTTTTGCTTCATGGAGGTATATAAACCGTTTGCAGCAAGAAAGCCACTGGAAGCTCCTGGCCAACGACGGGACTGGCGGTGTATACACCTTTGGGGAGTTGCACGGCCTCAAGGGATTGCCCGTGATCAGGCGGATAGAGCTCTCTCCCTATCTTTCGGGCAGCATAACCACTGCAGAAAAGATAGCGGGGAACCCTTATGCAAAAGGTGTACGTTTTGGCATCAGGGGGGGACTGGATGCCAAGATAGGATTGTCCAATAATTTCACACTGGATGCAACCATAAATCCCGATTTTGGACAGGTTGAGGCAGACCCTTCCGAGATGAATCTGACGGCCTTTGAAACATATTTCGAGGAAAAACGCCCCTTCTTCATGGAGGGAAACAATATTTTTGCCTTTAACTTTGACGGGGATGATCTGTTTTACTCCCGCCGCATAGGGCACGCGCCCTCCTTCATCCCCCGGGCAGGGATGGTGCGGATGCCCGAACTCACCACCATAGGAGGGGCCGTGAAAATTTCGGGAAGGACCGCCAGCGGTCTTTCTGTGGGGATCCTGGACGCCCTTACCCTGAAGGAAAGCGCCCGTATTTTTGAAAACAACGCCGAGTCCACACAGGCTGTGGAGCCGCTGACCAACCACCTGGTAGGGCGCTTCCAGCAAGATTTTGACCGGGGAAATACCATCCTGGGCGGGATTGTTACGCACACCCACCGTTCCATCAGGGATGAGCACCTGAACTTCCTGGTGCGGGATGCTCTGAGCGTGGGGCTGGACTTTACCAAATTCTGGGCAGACCGAAAGTATTTCATGGAATTCAAGGCCATAGGCACCCATGTGGGAGGCGATCAGGAAGCCATTCGCAGGCTGCAGACCTCCTCGGCAAGGTATTACCAGAGACCAGAGAGCGGGTTGCTTTATGATACCACACGTACAAGGCTGACGGGGATGGGTGCTTCTTTTGAGATCGGCAAGGGGAGCAAAGGCCACTGGCGCTACAGCGAAGAAGTGGTGGTACGGACACCGGGCCTGGAATTTAACGATCTCGGATTTATGAAGCTGGCCAATACCATTGAAAACGATACCCGCCTAACGTATGTGGAAAAGGAGAACCAATGGATTTTCAAGGAATACGAAGTGTCTGTATCCCAGGATAATATATGGAACCTGCAGGGGAAAGGTTTGAAAAACTCACTGGAACTGGAAGCTGACTTTCATTTTCTGAATCACTGGGCTTTGTCCCTGGGAGCGGAATACGAAACGGGAATACTGGACGAGCAAAGGTTGCGCGGAGGGCCATCCATAAGAGAACCGGACCGGCTGCATTATATGATCAGCATGAACACAGACGATTCCAAAAAGTTGTTTTTCAACTTCTTTATCATGTACATGCACCGGTTGACCGGGAATTTTCATTTTTTTATTATTTCTCCCCAGCTCCATTACCGCCCCTTTTCCAATCTGCACTTATCATTGGATGCAGCCTATGAACAAGATCTGGACCCTTTACAGTACGTAGGCAGGTATGAAGGTCATACTGTCAGGCCTTTATGGCTTCTGGGAACGGTAGACAAACGTGATCTGTCTCTTACATTGCGCATTGACCTGGCTATCACTCCCGAACTGACCATACAGTACTACGGGAGCCCGTTTTTTTCCATTGGCCAATTTTCGGAGCTTAAGGAAGTCACCCATTCCATGGATGCAAAATATGAAAACCGCTTTAAGATAGTTCCGTATAAGGACCAGGGCAGGGAGTACTGGCTGGACAGGGACAACCATGGGGATTATGACCTGCATATAGACAACCCCGGGTTCAATTACCAGCAATTCCGCAGCAACCTGGTGTTGCGCTGGGAATACCGTCCCGGATCCACCTTGTATTTTGTCTGGTCACAGGACCGCACCGGATACCACCAGGCTGGTCCCTTCTCGTTTGGTGACGGTTACAAACTGCTGGGAGAGGCGTATCCGGGAAACGTGTTTATGATCAAACTGAATTTTTGGTTTGGAAGTTGAGATCTTCATGGGGCAGGAAGACAGATCACTTGTTCTGATGGATATTAAGATGCCAATAATGGACACAGAAGAAGCCATGCAGTATACGGCAGTTTTATTCATTTAGTGAATAAACAATCAACCTAACCATGTCAGCTTTACACCATCTCAAAAAGGCAGCCCTTATTGCAACAGCTCTTGTCTTAATCTTCACTTTGCAGGGATGTCCCTACATAGACCCAGATTATGAATTTGATTACGAGATAATAATTACAGACGTACCAGCCAATCTGGAAGGGCTCAATTCGCAGTACAACGATTATAATTCAGCTTTACCTTTTGAAGCCGGCCGCGTGGGTATTTATTTTTCCACCGACAGGAAAACCAACGGAACCACATTTGACATCATAAGCCACTGCTTTGATATCTCCTACCACAAAAGGGACGATGTTCTGAACATCTCCATCCCTGTCAATCCGGCAGAATCCATGATAGACCGGAAACTGCTCCCGCTCATAAACACAGGTTTTGATGAACTGGGTCCCTACACCTATTCAGAAGATGGCGGTCTGAACTATTTCTTTTATGCCGGTAACGGATCAGAAGAGGAAGGGGGACCTGGTGATTTTGACATAAAATTTGTTTATACCCCCCGTCTTGACTGGGGAACATACAACGGGCAGCAACGTCTTTACGGGCCCTACACGGCCGATCCGGTAAACTCGGAAGCAGACGACCTGTACCCCGTCATATCCGACAAGCTGGGCAAAATGCTGTTTTGTAGCAACAGGGAGAACAATTCCTTTGACATTTTCAGCCTTGACCTGGATAAGGGAGCCTTGCTGAACCAGTTTCTGACAAGCAACCATGAGCCGGTCATAACCAAAGAAGCGGCTCTATCAGGAGAGGGCCATGACAAATGTCCTTCGCTCTTTGGTGACTACGTGTTCTTTGCCTCGGACAGAGAAGGCGGGTATGGCGGATTTGACCTGTATTATGCAAAGTATGAGAACAATGCCTGGAGCGAACCGGTGAATTTTGGAGACAAGATCAATTCGGCCAGCGATGAATACAGGCCGCTTGGCTTTAAATTCGTGGACTTCAGCCTTATGGTCTTTTCTTCCGACAGACCCGGAGGCAAAGGCGGTTTTGACCTTTATTGCGTAGATGTGAGTGATATCATTGAAGCCCCTGATTGGTACGGATTTTATGAGTTCTGAAACTTATTCTGAATTCGGGGATAGATGATTATATTTGAGGGTATTTTATCAGATACCTGAAAATATGGAAAAAGTTTCGGTTTTCTGGTTCCGGAGGGATTTACGCCTGGAAGACAACCGCGGACTGCAGGAGGCCCTTCTGGGGCCCTTTCCTGTGCTGCCCGTTTTCATTTTTGATGACAACATTCTTGACGAGCTGGAGGTAAACGATCCCCGGGTCACTTTCATTTACGACAGGCTTTCTTACCTGACACAAGCCATGGAGCAGCGCTCCGGCGATGAAGGAACCGGCCTGGGCAAGCTGTATTGCAAGAAAGGAACACCACGTGAAGTCTGGATAGCGCTGTTGGAGCAATTCAGCATCGGGGCGGTTTATGCCAACGAGGACTACGAACCGTATGCCATTGTCCGGGATAGTGAAATTGAAAAAATACTGGCTCAAAAAGGAGTGCCCTTTCATCTTTTTAAAGACCAGGTGATCTTTGCCAGGGATCAGGTGGTAAAGAAAGACGGGACGCCTTATACCCTGTTCACTCCTTACAAAAATGCGTGGGTCAGAAAATATGCTGAGCAATATGCAGGATCGTTGCAGGATCCGCCGCAAACCCTGCTGCAGGGCCGGTTGCATCTCCCGCAGCAGGAACCGCTGCCGGTCCGTTTTTTTGGGGTTTCATATCCGTTTCCTTCCCTGGCAGAACTGGGATTTAAACGTTCTTCCCTGAAAGTGCGGGATTACGACATAGACAACCTTGACAATTATGAGAAAGACAGGAATTATCCTGCCCTGGACAGAACCAGCCATTTGTCGGTGCACCTGCGGTTCGGAACCGTTAGCATTCGAAGCATCGTGAGCCGCATAGCCCATAATCAAAGCTTCCTTAATGAATTGATCTGGCGCGAATTTTTCATGCAGATACTATTCCATTTTCCGGATGTGGTAGGCTCCAATTTCCGCAAAAAATTTGATGCGATCACCTGGCAAAATGATCATGCGGATTTTGAAAAATGGAAAAATGGCCGGACCGGTTATCTCCTGGTAGATGCCGGCATGAGGGAACTGAATGCCACGGGATTTATGCACAATAGGGTCCGAATGGTCGTGGCCGATTTTTTATGCAAACACCTGCTCATAGACTGGCGCTGGGGAGAGGCTTATTTTGCCACCAAACTGCTGGATTATGAACTTTCCTCCAATAACGGCAACTGGCAATGGGCTGCCGGAACCGGTTGCGATGCAACGCCCTATTTCAGGAAGTTCAATCCCACGGTACAACTCAGCAAGTTTGACCCTCAAATGAACTATGTAAAAAAATGGATTCCGGAGGCACAACTTCTAAAAAAATAGCCCTGTTCCTGTTGAGCCAGAATATTTCATTATTCGGCTCTTCTGTGGTGGGTTTTGCTATTATCTGGCACATTACCCTTGAAACATCCTCGGGAATGTGGCTCACGCTGTCTACCATCTGCGCCATGTTCCCACAGGTTATCATTTCCCTGTGGGGGGGAGTATGGGCCGACAGGCACAACCGGAAAACATTGATTATGCTGACTGACGGATTTATAGCCCTGTCTACGTTTGGACTAGCTATCGCCTTCTGGGCCGGTTTTCAACGTTTGGAACTGCTTCTGGCCGTGTCTGTCGTTCGCTCCATTGGTGCCGGCATTCAGACACCTGCCGTACATGCAATCTTTCCGCAGTTGGTCCCCAGGGAAAAACTTACCCGGATCCAGGGAATTAACCATACCCTTGGCTCGGTGCTTTTGCTGCTTTCCCCTGCTGTGGGAGGAGTGCTCCTGGGATCAGTCAATATAGCCTGGGCGTTTATGCTGGATGTTTTTACTGCTATTCTGGCCATTGTTGTCATGCTTTTTATCAAAGTGGATACGATTGAGAGGACAGAAAAAAAGGCATCTGTGTTCGCTGAACTCAGGGATGGCGTAGTGTATGCTTTTAATAATCCCTTGTTGAAAAGGCTTATAATCTGTTATGCTTTTTCAGTCTTTCTATTCACCCCTGCGGCCGTTCTTACCCCGTTGCTGGTAGAAAGAAGTTACGGAAATGATGTCTGGCTTTTAACCGCCAATGAGATCGTATGGAGTGCAGGGGCTATCGTTGGCGGTATCTTTGTGTCCCTGTATGGTAATTTCAAGAGCAAAGTCCGCGCGATTGCCATATCCCTGGGAGCTTTTGGAATCACGTTTGCCCTTATGGGGGTGGCGGGCAAATTTATCATTTATCTCATCTTCATGGGAGTAGCCGGTTTTTTCATGCCCATCATAGCCACCTCTGAGACTGTTCTGATACAGGTAATTACCGAACCATCCAAAATGGGACGTGTTTTTTCAATTATCCAGATCGTTGCCGCTAGCTCCATGCCGTTAGCCATTTTACTTTTCGGACCAATGGCCGATGTGATTTCTGTAGAGGTAATTCTGGTGTTTTCAGGTATTTTACTCCTTTTAACTGGGATTATTTTTTATTTAAGTAGCAGAAAGTTGATATTTAGTTAATTTTATGCTCAAATACTTATAAACAACCACTATGAACAAAGAAGAATTCAAGGCACGTGCCAATCAGAGGATCGATGAAATTTCGGCTAAAATCAACGAGTTGAAAGCAGAAAAGGAATCGGTAAAGGGGGACCTGAAGAAAAAATGCCAGGAATCCATCAAAGAGCTGGAAACCGTAAAATCAGACCTGCAGGACAAATATGACCAGATGATTAATGCTGCCGATGACAAATTTGATGAAGTCCGCGAGGCTTTCTCCCAGGCAGCAGATTCGTTCAGGGAAGGATGGTCAAAAATTAAATCGGCGTTCTAAGCAGGTCACCCTATGGCACATGAACATGCCCATTATGCCCCGATCGCTTATGCCGGGCGTTTTGCCATTGGCATTGGTCTGAATGTGGTGTTTGTCATTGCCGAGGTGGCATTTGGCCTTATGGCCAACTCCTCTGCCCTGTTGGCAGATGCCGGGCATAATATAAGTGATATCATGGGCCTGGCTTTTGCCTGGGCAGCCACCTGGATGGCTACAATAAGGCCAAAAGGCAAATATACGTACGGTCTGCGCAAGACCACCATCCTGGTTTCTATCCTGAATGCTCTGTTGCTTTTTGGGGCTGTAGCGATCATTGCCTGGGATGCTTTCGGGAAATTGAAAAATCCACAGCCCATTGCAGGAACAAGTGTTATGATAGTTGCCGGATTCGGCATCCTGATCAATACCATCACCGCATTATTGTTCTACAGGGGACAGAAAACCGATCTGAACATCAAAGGGGCTTTCTTGCATATGGCTGCCGATGCCGGGGTCTCCCTGGGGGTGGTGATTGCCGGGCTGTTCATCCATATCACCGGAAAGATGTGGATAGATCCGGCTGTCAGCTTTGTGATCATACTGGTGATTTTGTGGGGTACCTGGCGCCTGTTTGCCGAGTCGCTGAACCTGGCCCTGGATGCCGTCCCCAAACATCTTAAAATTGAGAAAGTCCGTGACTTTCTGTTGCAAAAGGAAGGTGTTACCAGCATTCATGACCTGCATATCTGGGCCATGAGTACCACGCAGGTGGCCCTGACCGTTCACCTGGTGGTGCCCGGGGGAGCCTCCGATATGTTTATCACCCGTTTGCAGCAGGAACTCAGCGATAAGTTTGGAATAGGGCATACCACGTTTCAGATTGAAAGCAAAGACCTTCAAACCGGCAATTGTAACGGCGGCTGCCCTCCCGGAACGTGATTTTCATTATTTTAATGCCTGTGAAAAGAATTTTCCTGGTTTCCTCGCTCTCGCTGCTATTGGTTTCATGTGGCCATCAGTCACTGGAACAAGTGCTTTTTACCTCTCAGCAGCCGCAACCCCAGCTGGGGAAGGTTTCCTGCTACAGGATACCGGCTCTTGCAACAGCTCCCAACGGGAACGTGATAGCTGCCTGTGACCAGCGCGTGGGCTCCTGCGCAGATCTGGGGGGCAATGAAGATATCAACATAGTCATCCGCACCAGCCGTAACCATGGGAAAACCTGGTCTGATATACGCTGCATATCCATGACCGTGCTTTCGGGAGGGGACATTGGAGTGCTTTACGAAAGAAATGATTATAAGGAAATTGTGTTTACCCGGTTGAGAAAGTCTGAATATTTACAAACAAGAAAAGATGAATAAAATTTTACCCGCATTAGCCCTGTTGATGGCATTTGCTGCCTGCTCCACGGAACAAACTCTGAATACTATATGCAATCCCATGGATCTTGCTTACCGTTTTGCTCTGGAAGACCCTTACCCCTCACGCAGGGAGGCGGCCGATCCTTCCGTGGTCCGGTTCAGGGATGATTTTTTTCTTTTTGCCTCCAAATCGGGTGGTTACTGGTGGTCAGATAATCTTGCCGACTGGAACTTTGTTCAGACAGACCAGATCCCCACAGAAGAATATGCCCCTACGGCCGTTGCCATTGACGATACGCTGTTTTTCCTGGCCTCTTCAAATCAGAAAAGTACAATCTATAAAAGTGCCCATCCGCTATCAGGCACCTGGGAAGTAGCGGTGGAAGCGTTGCAAGTTCCCGTGTGGGACCCGGTCTTTTTCCTGGATGATGACTGGCGGTTGTACCTGTATTGGGGTTGTTCGGACCAAAGGCCCCTCTATGGGGTGGAAGTGGATTACCGCAACGGATTTGCCTTTTTGGGTGATGTCAGGGAACTGGTATATGCCAATCCGGCTGAATACGGATGGGAGGTGCCGGGGGATTACAATACGCTGGTGGGCCGGGCTCCCTGGATCGAGGGCCCGTGGGTAACAAAACATAATGGCAAATATTACCTGCAGTATGCCGGCCCGGGCACCGAGTTCAAGAGTTATGCCGATGCTGTTTACCTTTCTGAATTTCCCCTGGGACCCTTTATGCTGCAAAAGCACAATCCGGCCATGTACAAACCGGAAGGGTTTGCCGCCGGGGCAGGCCACGGCAGTTCCTTTGCCGATGCTTATGGAAATTTCTGGCATATAGGCACCATGACCATTTCGCAAAAGCATATGTTTGAACGCCGCCTGGGTATGTTTCCCGTTTTCCTGGATGAAGACGGGACATATTATACCATAACAAAGTACGGGGATTACCCGTATATTGTACCCGCTGGAAAGATCCACAGCTTTGAGAACGTGTTCTCCGGATGGATGTTGCTCACCTATAACAAGCCCGTGGTGGTGTCATCATCTGTGGATTCCCTCCCGGTATGCAATATGACCGATGAAGATATCCGTACCTATTGGGCGGCTGCCAGCGGTGATGCAGGTGAATATGCTATAGTGGACATGGGAGATTTCTTTGATGTGTATGCCCTTCAGGTCAATTTTGCAGAACACAATGCCCTGATCAGGGGCAGTCAAAAGGGTGCCTGCCAACGTTTTACTGTTGAATATTCTTTGGATGGCAATACTTGGGAAATGCTGGAAGACCGCTCAGATAACAACACGGACAATTCTCATGTATATATGCAATTGGAAGAAAAAGTGCTGTGCCGGTATTTGAAAATTTCCAATATTGAGGTTTCCGGCGGACATTTTGCCCTCAGCGGGTTCAGGGCTTTCGGGAAAGGAGCAGGACCGCTGCCGGGCAGGATAACCCGTTTTTTAGCACAAAGGAATCTCCTTGATAAAAGAAGCGTGACGCTTTCCTGGTCCAAGGCTGATCATGCAACGGGTTACAACATCAGTTACGGAACAGAAAGGAACAAACTGTATCTGAATCATATGGTGTACAGCGACACAACCCTTGTAATCAACAGTCTGAACAGCAACCTGGACTATTATTTTACCATTGAATCTTTCAACGAAAACGGCATAACACCAAACCAACAAATTGTCAAGGACTTTGAGTAATGGATCATTTTGCAGCCATAGATTTTGAGACGGCCAACGAACAGCCTTCCAGTGTATGCAGCGTTGGTATTGTGATTGTGCGGTACGGGGTTCCGGAGCATACCATTTACCGGCTTATTAGGCCCGAACCGGATTACTACCTGTATCGCAACACCATGGTTCACGGACTCAATGCCAGAGATACAGAATACGCCTGCGTGTTTTCTCATGTCTGGAAGGAAATTGATCCTTATATAAGGGATTTACCCCTTGTGGCTCACAATGCTCAATTTGACGAAGGCTGTCTGAAAGCGGCATTTTTCACGTATTGCATGGATTATCCCGATTACGACTTTTATTGCACCCTGCGGGCGTCGCGAAGGCACTTCGGGAAATCGTTGCCTAATCACCAGTTGCCAACGGTCGCGGCTGCCTGCGGGTATGTGCTGACCAACCACCATAACGCGCTGGAGGATGCCCTGGCCTGTGCTGCGATTGCCCTAAAAATATTGTAATAATTTATATTTTTTCTTGTATCTTTGATTTATCCCGGTTTGAAAGCTACAACCGGAGAATGTATGAATACCAAACCATTCATCGCGATCCTACTTATTGCAGTGATATCTTCCTGCACACCCGACTATCATGATAAGATTTTTGACATTGCACGGGAAGCCGGGATTCCTCTCATACAAGTGGCCTATTCCAAAGGGAATGCCCATGTTGGATACGAAATTTCTACCGTTCCTGAGATCACACCCCGAAAGGACAATAATACGGTTTTTCAGGCAGCCTCGCTCAGTAAAACGGTGTTTGCCTATATTGTTATGAGAATGAGCGACCGGGGAGAGATAGATCTGGACAGGCCGCTGGCTGAATATGCAGATATTGAACGGTTTGATGATAAGAAACTGGCCCGCAGGCTTACGGCCCGGATGGTTCTCTCTCACAGGACAGGGCTGCCCAACTGGGCGGTTTCACCCGGTTCGCCAGAATGGCCCGAGGCGCCCATTGTTTTCAAATTCAGGCCTGACTCGGCATTCAGTTACTCGGGAGAAGGGTATGCCTTTTTGCAAAGGGCGGTGGAACAGATCCAGGGAAAGAGACTGGAGGAAATTGCTCAACATGAGGTGTTCCTGCCACTGGGGATGGGTTCCTCGTCCTATGCCTGGAGGGATGATTATGACACCCTTGCTGTTAATGGTTTTAACCGCGATGGCGAAGACAGGGGAAAGGGAAATTTTCCCCGTGCCAATGCGGCCTATACCTTAAGGACAACTGCGGAGGATTACATAAAGTTTCTGGAGGCTTTGAGCCAGGGCAACGGATTCGGCCCCAAATCAAGGGAGGCGATGTTCCATTCTGAAGTGCAGGCGGTCCGGTATGCAGAAAGGCCCAGGGAATGTGATGCACATATCTTCTGGGGCCTCGGCCTGGGGATCGAAAAACATCCGGAGCTGGGAGAAGTGGCCTTTCACTGGGGAGACAACGGGGCTTTCAGATCACTTTTTCTGATCGTTCCTAAAAGGGGATTGCAGCCAAAAAGGATTTTAGTTTATTTTACCAACAGCCAGGCCGGCCATGACATAATCCATGAGATATCTTCTCTTTTCCTTGAAAACAGAGAGCCGCTGGCAATTCATGAATGGGTGAATAAAATCGAAAAAACTGAATAATCTATGAAATCTGAAAGAATAGCCGACTTACTTAAGATGTCCCCCATTGCCTATGCCTCTCACCAGATCATTGTGGATGAGCGCGGATTACCGGTAGATTACCGGTTTCTGGAAGTGAACTCTACGTTTGAAAAGATAACAGGATTAAAAGCGGGCAATATCATTGGAAAAACAATACGTGAAGTTTTGCCCGGCATTGAAAATTCAGGATTTGACTGGATTTCCGCCTATGGGTCGGCAGCATTGAAAGGTGAACTAAGTGATTTTGAGCAGTTTTCCGAACCACTGAACAAGTGGTATCAGGTACACGTGTTTTCTCAGGAAAAAGGTTTTTTTACCACATTATTTACAGATATTACCCGGCAGAAGAAGCAATCAGAAGAGCTGGAAGCTTTTTTCTCTGTGAATCTGGACCTGTTGTGCATAGCCACAATGGAAGGTCGTTTTTTAAAAGTAAACAAACAGTGGGAGACTGTTTTGGGGTATACTTCTGATGAACTGCTAAAGAACAAATTCCTTGATTATGTTCACCCCGACGATATTGAGTCTACACACCATGCAATCAATGAATTGAGTAATAACAACGAGGTGTTGAATTTTGTGAACCGTTACCGTTGCAGCGACGGCAGTTACCGTTTCATTGAATGGCGTTCCAAACCCAGCGGCAATCTGATCTATGCAGCTGCCCGGGATATAACTTCCCGAAAAGAGATGGAAGAAACCCTTAAAACGAGTGAATCCAATTTTCGCACTTTTTTTTATTCTCTGCAACATATGGTTTTGATTGTTACCACAGAGGGAAAGATCATCCAGGCCAACAATGTTTTTACAGCCGTAACGGGTTATTCCAATGATGAGCTCAGGGAAATGGACCTTTTGGATATACATCCGGCTGATCTCAGGGAGAATGTAAAGGGTGAATTATCACTCATTCATAATAAGAAAATAGATACGATTGCTTTTCCGATCCTGAAGAAGGACGGGACACTGATCCCTGTGGAAACACGTTTGTCTCTAGGCAGTTGGAACGGTTTAGAATGTGTTTTTGGAGTGGTCAGGGACCTTTCCTTTGAGCAGGAAGCCTTGCAACGCTTTGAACGTTTGTTCCGCAACAACCCGGCGCTAATGGCACTTTATTCCTATCCCGAGGCCAGATTCATTGATGCAAACGATTCCTTTTTAGAAACATTAGGTTATTCACGAGAGGATGTTATTGATAGAACAATTCTTGACCTGAATTTAGTTTCAGATAAAAGTGTTCATGAATCGATAATCAATGAATTGACAGCAAAAGGGATCATAAGAAACAGGGAATTTTCTATCATGGCACGGGACAGATCTCTGAGATATGGTCTGCTGACAGCCGAAATTATGGAAAGTCACGGGGACATGTACTTTATTACCATTATACTGGATGTTACTGAACAGCATAAACACCAGGAAACGTTACAGCTTATGGTGGACATGGCCAAGTCTTTCATCAACCTGCCTGTAAAAAAGGCAGGAAAGGAGATTGTCCGGGCTCTCAGGACAATGGGCGAATTTGTAGGAGCGGACAGAGCCTACGTGTTCAGTTATGATTTCATAGAAAACACGTTCTCAAACACCTATGAATGGTGTGCCAAAGGGATCACGCCTCATATAGACTACCTTCAGCAAATATCCAACGATATAATTTCGCGGTGGATCCAGTCACACAGAAACGGTAAGGATGATTTCATCCATGATGTGGGTGTCCTGAAAGAAGACGATTCTTTCAGACTTTTGCTGGAAAAAAAGGATATCAAAAGCGTTCTTACCGTACCAATATGGACAAATGATGAGTTGACGGGCATGGTTGGATTTGATTTTGTAACAAATTACCACAGTTATTCCGAGATAGAAAAGCAAATACTCACTATCTTTTCTGAGTTACTAGTCAATCTTCAGACTCAGATGGAAAACAGTAAAACGCTTCGCAAGGCAAAAGAAAAGGCCGAGAAGGCGAGCAAAACCAAATCTGAATTTCTGGCTAACATGAGCCACGAGATCCGCACCCCGTTGAATGGGGTTATTGGTTTTACCGACCTGTTAATGAAAACAAGGCTCAACGAATCACAGAAAGAATTTGCCCATAACGCCAATACGGCAGGAAAAGCCCTGCTGGACATCATCAACGAGATCCTGGACTTTTCAAAGATAGAGGCAGGGAAACTGGATCTGGAACCCATGGAGACGGATATTGTGAGGTTATTGAAAGAGACGATTGACATCATCAAATTTCATGCGGCCAGTAAGAAACTGGAATTGTTGCTCAATATTCCGCCTGATGTGCCACGGATGGCTATAGTTGACCCCTTACGGCTCAAACAGATCCTGACCAACCTGCTAAGCAACGCCATAAAATTCACTGAGCAAGGAGAGGTAGAACTCAAATTGAAATTCGAAAAGAAATCGGAAGACAGATGTCTCTATCATTTTTATGTGAGAGATACCGGCATAGGGATATCCAAATCACAACACAGCATGTTGTTCCACGCATTTACCCAGGCCGACAGTTCCACTACCCGCAAGTTTGGCGGGACCGGACTGGGATTGACCATATCCAACTTGCTGGCCAAAAAAATGGGGTCCGGTATCAAAATACAAAGTAAACTGGGTGAAGGGAGTACCTTCTTTCTTTCCATTGAAACAAACTGCCGTTGTATCCCGGAAATTAACGGAGAACGCAAAGATCCGCTACCTATACAGAATGTCCTTGTTGTAGATGACAATGCTTCCAACAGAAAAATCCTGCTGGAGAATTTTAAACATTGGGGAGTGGAGTGCACAGAAAGTGAGAACGGGTATTCCGCATTGAAATTGATGGAAAATCAGAAATTTGATCTCCTGATCATTGATTATCATATGCCTTACGTAGACGGATTGTCTGTTATTCAAATGATCCGTGAAAAAATGGAACTCAATATAGGGGACATGCCCCTCATCCTATTGCACAGTTCGTCGGACAATCAATTCATAAGGGAAAAATGCAAGGAACTGGGTGTCCGCTTTCAGATGGTGAAACCGGTTAGTGCAGATGTGTTGTACGATATGATCCACTCCATTTTTCTTAAGGATGACATAAAAGAACCTCAAAAATTAACTGCAAAAGTGAGGAAAGAAATCCCATTAATTTGTTTACCTGAGAATCCCGTTATACTGGTCGCCGAAGACATACCCATGAACATGATGCTCATCCGCTCGTATATTGGCCACATCCTGCCAGGGGCGGTGGTTCTGGAAGCGACAAACGGAAAACAGGTTCTTGAATTCCTGAAGAATCAGCGGGTAGATCTTGTTTTAATGGATGTACAAATGCCAGTGATGGACGGTCTGGAAGCGACAAGAAAGATCAGGGAGTGGGAACAGACAAAAGCCGATGGTTCACACATCCCTGTCATCGCCCTTACTGCCGGAGCGCTAAAAGAGGAACAGCAGAGGGCACTTGAAAGCGGTATGGATGAATTTATGTCCAAGCCAATTGAAAGGAAAAAATTAGAAGCTTATATGAGCAAATATCTGAAAAAGAAAGACAATCCTGATGATCATTTCCATTATTCGGATTTTTTGGAAGCACTGGGAGGAGACAGAGAACTGGTGCAAAAAATGATGTCGGTTTCCAAAACGGACATGAAAGAGAAACTCGAAGCTCTGGAGAAGGCTGTTACCGGGAAAGACATCCGGCAGGTGGCCGTACTTGCCCATTACATTAAAGGGGGAGCACTTACTGCCAGGTATAAGGAGCTGGCAAAGATCGCGGCCCAGATAGAAATCCAGGCAAAAGAAGGTGTCAGTGAAGGCCTGGAAGACCGTCTCACTGAGCTGGAAAAGGAATGGGAGAATGTCCTCAGGGTACTTGATCAGGTCATTTGATTTTCAGGATTCGTTTTTCCTACAGCTTTTTGTGAGCTGCCCGAAAAAAGCCTAATTCCCCTTAACGGCATGTTTTTTGTCATATTTGCACTATGCAAAAGCACGAAATTTATTTAGTTACCGGAGCTGCCGGACATTTGGGTTTTACCATAGTGTCCCAGTTAGTAGCGGATGGCAGAAAAGTACGTGCACTTGTTCTGCCGGGTGATGTCTTAGGGTCCTGCCTGCCTCCGCAGGTGGAGATCTTTTATGGGAACGTGCTGGACCCTTCATCTCTGGAAGCTTTTTTCTGTGTTAGTCCGGACACTGATATATTTGTGATCCACGCCGCCGGCATTGTGACCACATCCCTGAAATACCAGTCTGTCGTGTATGAGGTCAATGTCAAAGGAACACGTAACGTTACAGATGCCGCTATAAAATTCAATGCCACCAAGCTTGTTTACGTGAGTTCGGTCCATGCCATACCGGAACAACCAAAGGGGCAGGTCATACACGAGACCGATCATTTTGACAAAGATCTTGTTTACGGAATGTACAGCAAAACAAAAGCCGAGGCTACACAATACGTTCTGGATGCTGTACAAAGAGGTTTGGATGCCACCATTGTGCATCCTTCCGGAATCTGTGGTCCCAATTCCCATACTTGTAATTATGCAACCCAGATGGTGATAGACTGTTGGCGCGGATCATTGCCCATGGGAGTGGATGGGGGCTACGATTTTGTGGATGTACGTGATGTGGCATCAGGCACCATATCCTCCTGCAGGAAAGGGGGCAGGGGAGAATGCTATATTCTGGGCAACCGGTATATATCCATAAAAGAATATTTTCGAATTTTCCAGAATGTCACTGGTAAAAAACTGCCAGGCATAATGGCTCCCATGTGGTTGGCCAGAGCCTCATTACCCTTCTGTTCACTCTATTATAAATTAAAAAAACAATTGCCTCTTTTTTCCTCATATTCTCTATATACACTGGCAACCAACTCTCTGTTTTCATCTGACAAAGCACGTCTGGAACTGGGTTATGCCACCAGACCATTTAAAGACACTATTGCCGACACCGTAGAATGGCTTAAAAAAGAAAAAAGTATCCATTGACACGTGACATTTCCCAATTTTTCCTTACTTTTGCAACCCCTTAAGACTCACTAGGCATACCAGGCAAGGGCATGTGTTGCCAATGCAACTGTAGAACAGCCCGCGATATAAATTTGGAGAGATGGCAGAGTGGTCGATTGCGGCGGTCTTGAAAACCGTTGACCCGCAAGGGTCCGGGGGTTCGAATCCCTCTCTCTCCGCCACCCAAAAACAACAAAAGACACGGACAAACCTCCGTGTCTTTTTTGTGGCGGCTTTTGTTGTTTTTGGGTGAAGCTCCCCCCAAGGGAACACCGAGCGCTATAGAGCGAAGGCCGGCTATAAAAAAGGCCGAAAATCCCGCACCATAGCCTCACTACACGGTTTTGTCAAGAGGTTTTTCACCCGTTACAGTCACAGAAAGGACTGTAAAAGTCCTGTCAGACGGATTAACCACATTGTCAGGCAATGCAATTTTATTTTCCTTACGGATAGCCACCTGTATAAAACCTGCCGCGTCAATATATTTCAGGTACCGGTTTTTTTGTATCGCTCCTGATACACAGCCGGTATAGAATTCAACATCTTCTTTCAGAGCGGCAGGTAATTCACCGGTCAGAACTACGTCGGAAATACAAAAGTGTCCTCCCGGTTTCAATACCCTGAATATTTCATGAAAAATCTTTTCCTTGGAAGGCAGCAGGTTCAGCACACAATTGCTGATAACCACGTCGGCCATATGATCAGGGAGGGGCATATTCTCAATATCACCCGCTTGAAACGTTACATTGGAGTATCCAAGAGCCGAGGCATTCAATTTTGCCTTTTCCACCATCTCCGGGGTAAAATCTATTCCTATCACCTGACCGGTTTCCCCGGTATGGGCCCTGGCAACAAAACAATCATTTCCTGCTCCCGAACCCAAATCTATAACAGTATCCCCTGGGCTGATCTTTGCAAATTCGGTAGGCAGACCGCAGCCCAGACCATAATCTGCTATGCTTTCATATCCCTTCAGGTGACTGTAATCTTCTTTCATAGTAAACCGCATGTCGCCCGTAGAACAGCATCCCGTTCCGCAGCACGATGCCTTTTTTACGATTTGTCCGTATTTGCTGCGGACAGTGTCTTTGATCTTTTGTTCATTCATAGTGTATGTCTTTAGTAAAGACTTTTTTCCGGACCATCTTTATCAGTTTTATTGTTCGCAAAAATACGAATAATTTATTCGCAAAAACACAAAGAATAAAAATCAGGAAAAACCATATCTTTATACACATGAAAAGTTACATCAATGGCAGCAAAACTTATAATTTCTGCCTTTGAAAGTGATCGTTTCGGGTATAGCGCTGCCGGGTATGGGTTTTGCAATAAGACTTCTTGTTAAAAAATGCATTATGGAAAAGACAGAAAAAAATAAAATTCTCATCCTGATACTGAGTGCAGTATTGGTAGCCGCGTTGATCAGGATACCGCAACTCTTCGGTTTTGATGCAGGGGCCTCGTTCTTCTACGAAAAAAATGCAGCACTCATAGTCTTTCTTGGAATTGCCCTTTACGTGATTCTGACGGCAGAAACTTTACGGAAAAACCACCTCATAGCTACTCTCATCTTTTATGCAGTATGTACTGTGTACATCAACCTGTTGCACGCAAACATCAATAAGGACGTAATGCAGCTGGTATACCTGCATCTGCCGCTTCTGCTCTGGTGTTTTTACGGACTGGTATTTATAGGTTTTGACAGAAAAGATAAAGGTAAAAGGATGGCTTACATCCAGTACAATGGCAAGATGGCCATACTGGGAGCTGTTCTTATGATTGCAGGCTTTATACTGTCTGCAGTGACAATGGGTTTGTTTTCTGCCATTGATATGAATATTGAAAACTTTTACATGGAATATATTGCCATGACGGGTGTGGCAATTGCTCCCATTGCAGTAACTTACATTATTGAGAAGTATCCCCGGATAACCCATAAGATCATTCCTCTAGTGGCCAATATATTCAGTCCCCTGGTAACCATCATTCAGATCGTTTTTTTAACCGTTATGTTTGTCACCGCTAAAAGTCCCTTTAACGACAGGGAGTTTTTAATGGTGATCAATGCGCTTCTGGCTGTTGTAACCGCATTGGTTGTTTTTTCCATTACGGGGACGGCAGCAGAAAAGACACAACGGTTCTTACCTGTCATGCTGTTTGCGCTTACTGCTGTAACACTGATAACCAACCTGGTAGCACTTTCTGCTATAATTTACAGGTTGGGAGAATTTGGACTGACCCCAAACAGAACCGCGGTTCTTGGCATCAATCTTTTAATCTTCGTGCATCTGGTTCTTATGGCTATAGACCTTTTCAGGACTGTATCCGGAAAAAGAGAGATCCAAAGAGTGGAGCGTACCACAGCCCGCTATTTGCCGGTTTATGCACTGTGGACCTTGATTGTTGTTTTCTTGTTTCCCTGGATATTCGCTACATCCTGAAGTTTGTCAGTTCTGCCGTAATCTCAAAATCGCAGCAGGGGTACTCGAATAATTTAAAGCGGGGCTCTGTCTGCCCGGTGGTCTAACTCTATTCTCCCATATCGCCCAGCTGCCAGAGGTTAGCGGCTACAGATTTGTTTTCAACAATATGGTCAAACCCAGAATGCGCTTTCCATTGCCAGACTTGCAAGTGCCGGGAAATGCCTGCAGAACAATCTCTTACAGCGACACACAATGATAACAAAAATAAAAAAAGGCTAAAAAAGCCTTTTCAGCCAATTGATTGTGGCCATGGTATAGGGACGGTAACGCAGAGAGGGATCCGGCCACATTCCTTTGTCAACGATACTTTTGAAATGCGTAAAGGTGTCAAAACTTGCTTTTCCATGGTAGGAGCCCATCCCGCTGGCTTCCACTCCTCCAAACGGGAAGGTGGAAGATGCCACGTGCAACAGGGTGTCGTTTACACAACCACCGCCAAAAGATAATTCCCTATAGACCCTTTTTTTTACGCTGTTATCCTTTGTAAACAGGTAAAGTGCCAGCGGTTTGGGCCGGCTTCTGATGAATTCAACCGCCTGGGACAGGCTATTGCAGGTTAGTACAGGAAGTATGGGCCCGAATATTTCCTCCTGCATGAGAGGATCATCCGGCAACACACCGGTAATCAGGGTGGGGTTGATGGTCAGGCTCTGACGGGAGCTTTCCCCCCCTTTGATGATTTTTTTATTCTGCAACAACCCCAGCAACCTGTTAAAATGTTTTTCATTCACAATGCGGGGATAATCGGCAATTAATCCCTGCTTGTTGGCCGGATAGAACACATCTATCCAGTGAATCAGCTTTTCCTGCAAACGATCCTGCAGGCTTTCGGGCACCAGAACATAATCGGGTGCCACACAGGTCTGTCCGGCATTGATGAACTTCCCGAAGACGATCCTTTTTGCAGCCAGATCCAGGTCTGCGCTTTCTTCAATGATCACAGGGCTCTTCCCGCCCAGCTCCAGGCTTACCGGTGTCAAATGTGCCGAGGCGGCCTCCATGACTGTTTTTCCCACGGAGGTACTGCCGGTAAAGAAAATGTAATCGAAGGCCTGTTCAAGCAGCCAGGCATTCTCGGCCCGTCCCCCTTCCACTACGGTAATGTATTCCGGAGGGAAACACTCCCTGACCATGCGCGAAATCACTAAAGAGGTTTGGGGAGCATAGGCAGACGGTTTTACAACGGCGCAGTTCCCCGCGGCTATTGCTCCCACAAGCGGGTCTATGGACAGCAGGAACGGGTAATTCCAGGGCGACATAATGAGCACCACGCCATACGGATCACATACCCGGAAAGACTTTGCAGGTATTAGCATCAGGGGAGTCCTGGCCCTTCGGTTTCGCATCCATCGGTGTAAATTTTTAGACAGGTAACGGATCTCTTCGTTCAGTACACCGATTTCGGTCAAATAGCCTTCAGTTTCTGATTTGTTAAGATCTGCTTTTAGCGCTTCCAGGATAGCCTGTTCGTGTTCTTTTACCCAGGAAGATATTTTATGTAATGCATCCAGTCTGAATTTCAGGCTACGGGTGCATCCTGAGTGAAAATATTCCTTTTGTATTGAAACAATATCCGTTGTAATCATAATTTGTAACTAATAAAAATTGTTCGTTTCCACCGATTATAAATTGAAAAATTTTCTCAGATCGGTGGCTTTTTTCAGGCGAAAGTGGATGAAGAGCAGGATGGCAGAGACGGCTCCCATACAGACCAGCAGTATAAGGCTCCAGTGCAGGATGAGTGTATTGTACAGATTTACTGAAAGTATTGCTTCGGTAAACAGACCTGTAACAGCCAGTGCCAGGAGAACATAGGCGATCAGGTTGACTCCTTTTTGCCTGGATTTCTTAATAATCACAAGGAGCAGGATCAATGTAATATAGATGCTCAACATTAGGGGTAACCCAAATGTCAGGGCCCAGTCTAATCTCTTATTCATTAAATCCAACAGGATCAACAACACGGAATTAGTGGCAAACCCCGAGATCAAAAGGTACATAAGCCGGGTATGGAGAAATAAGACCAGAGAAAGATGTATTACCAGGGATAGACACAGGGTGATGGTGTATTTTGACCAGGTAATGTTCTTGTTGATAATCAGGTCAATTATGGTTGAGGTGACCATGCCGGCTAGTAAAACGATAAGGGACAGGTCCCAGAAAACCTTCCTTTTCTGGATGTCGGAAAGCTCCTGAAAATCATAGGTTTCATCCTTTGGGAAAAGGGGTGTTTCGCTTGTTGCATTTGTTTTGTGCCCGCAAAGGGGACAATAATTCATATTGATGTCCAGCTCAACGCCGCACTTTTTACAGACATTCATCATGACAGTTTCTGTTATACGTTATGGTGACCGGAATGTTTTCAGAAGTCAGGAAGCGAAAAAAATTGCGTTCCAGTTCCCTGCTGCGTGTAATGTTCCCGAATGTAATGGTTATCAGGTTATTGAATCCTATGATCCCGCAGCTCACTTTTGTCAGCTTGTTGGGAGGGGGCGGAACCACCATCACCGATTCAATGTGTTCCATCATGGGAGGGGGAAAATGGATTCCCCCAAGGTTAGACAATACGCCGGTATACTGACTGCAGCCCATTTTTTTAAAATTCATCCGCAATATCGGGTTTTTGATGAAAAGGGGAATCGCCCGGACGATTATATTCCGTTCACTGCCCACGTTGCGGGAAAGAATCTTGTTCACCAGTTTCACATCGGTTTCCAGCTGCATTTGATGAAAAACGGATTTCAGTATTTCGTCAAAGGTATAATGCCCCAACCTACGGTCAATTTCCGGCATAACAAACAGGGAAAAATTGCGCATGGTCTTACTGGGGTAAAGATTGCGCGTGTTTATTGGGATCTGTATGCAAATCTTCCCTGTTTTTTTCTTTCTGCGGGGCAACGCCGGATCTTCGAATATTTGCTGGATCGCGTAAAAATAAACGGCTGCCAGGTAGACGGTAAGGTTCACCTGCTTTTCCCTGGCTTTTTCTTTCAGGGCAGAAACCGGCAGGGTAGCGGTAATGATCCCCAGACGGGGTTTCCTGTTAAAGGGGAAAGGAAGGTGAAAAGCTTTTGGGCGTCTTGTGTTTACAGGAATATTCTCTTTAAAGAAACGGTTATAGGCATCTTCGAATTCTTCCGGGTCGGGTTTCCCTGACGGATCCATGTAGGTAAAATCGGGCGGCACTTCAATACCCCGGTTTATAAAATACTGAGCCAGTAAAGTCTTGACAAACTCCTGGGCACCTCCCCCGTCGGTGAGCATATGCGAAAACTCGGCACTGATTCGGTTGTCGGCGACCAGGATCCGCAGCAGCGGTCCTTCCTTGTCAAATCTTCTGCAGGGCATTCTGTCGTCAACTACTACCGGCGTTAGGAAACAGGCCGATTCCAGGTAATACCAGAAAAATCCCCTTTTCAACAAAACCTTGTAATAGGGAAAGCGTGATTCTATGGTACGTACTGCGGCAAAGAGAGAGCTTATGTGTACCTTGTGTCTGAGTACTACTGAAAAACGGAACACAGATGTGATCTCGTCGCTGATAACTGCAGGAAAAATTTTTGCAGCATTGTCCAGAGGATACCAAAAAGCCTGATCGTGCATTATGGCGATGGAGATTCAAAAAAAGACATTTTGCCCATGAACAGGATCACATCTGTGCTTTTTTCTTTTATAATGTATAGGAAGGAACGGTTAACCGTGAATGGGAGTGGGTCGTCAGGGCCTATGGAACTCTTTTCAATGCCCACAATGGTAACCGCGGCAGCTTCTGTGCCTTTTTCATTGATTTCTACATATGTTTTCTGCTTCACCAGTCCTATATAGAGGCCGGTAACTGCAGATAGGTTACTGAAATCGGCCGCGCCCTCAACAAAGGGAAGCTCCATACCCATGGCCTGGAGGGTGGGAATAAGATCCTTTTCGTATTCGTATTTGAATTTAGGCATGGAAATGGTCAGCTTTTTTTCAGATTGCTTCATTTTTTCTACAATCCCGTTCCAGGTCTGCGGATTCATTTCCTCTTTTATTACCCTGTCTGTATGTATCCCCGGCTTAGGCAGGACCAGTACCATGGAAAAGGCCTGGTTCCCGTACGGAAGCTCGGCCAGTCTGGCATATTCCGTTTCTGTGTAGGGGAAGGTTTCTGTCTGGATCATGTAATCCACCATCTGAGAGGCTCCCTGGTCGGGGTAGAAATCGGACCTGTAGGAATGGGTCTGATCAAAGGATTTTGTCCAGGTTCCTTTAAAGTATAGGGCATTGATCAGGTACATGAGCATCTGGGGTGGAATTTCATTAATGATCTTGTCAATCTTTCCCTTTGTCTGGTCGGCACACCAGTTGTTTATGGTCTCCAGGGCTAGTGGAGAGGAAAAGTCCAGCTCCTCTATCATGGCCAGATACCATGTCTTAACCAGTTGTTTGTATGAGTCACGGACAGGGAATCCTTCCCGGATCCAGATGGAATTGGCAATGCCAACCTCGGTCAGCCTGTCTGCTTCTGTCAGTTCCCGGGTCATGGTCCGGAAAAATCCGTTCATATCTTTATAGGAAAAATCTTCAAACCCCAGGACCTTTTTCATTTCATCAGCCGTGGCCCCGGCCGTTCCGTTGGCGGTCATGGACAATGCCAGAGAAGCACTCAGGGGGGAGATAAAGAAATTTTCATCTTCTGTGCCCACTTGTCTGAAAAAATCAAAGGCAAAGCGGTTGACTTCAGCCGAGATGGCTTGTTCGGTCCTGGTCAGAATAATATCCTTCCGCTGATTAGCCTGTTGTGACAGCCTTTCGCAGCCGCCGGAAAAAACACACAGCAACAGCGCAGTTAAAACCAGATGTACCGTTTGTTTCATCAAAACAAAGATACATTAATTATGTTTAATGCTGCATCTACGGTTGGTAATACATGCCTTCCCGGGACAGGAGGTGGTCCAGATTGGCCAGATTGTATACGATAACGGCCTGTACAACAGAGGTGTGTTCCTGATATTCTCCTATGCTTTTTGTATAAAGGTCTCGTTCCGTATGCCAGATTTCCCGGTAATTGAAGTCATTTCCCTTCACATCGCGCTCACGCAAGGCTATGGTGGGCACTCCTTTGATGGCAAAGACCGAGGCATCGGTTCCTCCGGTTCTTTCGGGCCTGGGACGCGGTGGAATGGTGTCAACGGTAAACGGGAATTCAGGATTGATGGCCGAAATGTGTTTCGAGGCTTTTACAAAATCTTCGTACATGGCTTTGGGTACCGCTACCCCGGTGGGGGCAAGCGGGCCTCCGTCCCTGTTGAAAAGGTTGGAAATCCCCTCCAGTTTGTCTTTATGTTGTTCTACCCAGGCGGTAGCTCCGAGCAATCCAAACTCTTCGCCGGCAAAAAGCACAAACAGGATGGTTCTTTTAGGTTTGGCCCCGGCAAACGAAAGCAGTCTGGCCGATTCCATGGCGGGAGTAACCCCCACACCACAATCCACACCACCGGTAGCTACATCATAGGAATCCAGGTGTCCGCTTACCATCACGTATTGGTCCGGGTAATGCGTTCCGGTGATTTTGGCCACCACGTTATGGAACTTTACCGGGCCGGGTCTGAAATGGTTTCTGATGTCAAACTCCAGAGCTATGGGTTGTCTTTCCTTTACCAGCTGGCAGATCTGATTATATTGATGCTCGTCCAGCTTGATGTCCGGAACCGTAGGAAGGTTTTCAAACGAAGAGTCTTCTCCAAAGACCGTTTCCTTGTCCCACAGAGCCGTTATAGGGACCTGTGAAGACTGAACAAGCCCCAGGATACCGGCTTCTACCATCTGCCTGTAAAAAAGTGCTGGTTCATCTTCCATCTTGAGCAAACTGTCTTTCAGGGCTTCCTGCATCTGGTCCACGTTCATCCTGCGGTCCCCGGTACGCGACCGGTACCTGCGCATGACTTCGTTGTTGTGGCTGGCGATTTCCTGATTAAGGGTTATCAGGGAATCCCTTCTGCGGTTTGCCTGGGCGGTGCGTTCCACAGGCCAGCCTGTATTGGAACCGGAAATCAGCACCCACGCCCCTTTCATTATGCCTTTCATCCGGTCAAACTCGGCTTGCGTTTTTGGTTCAATGATCACATGACCGCGTTGTAATCCTTTTGTTCCTGCAGTGTATGAGGGGGTTGCAAAATGCAAATGAACACCGTCTGTGCCAGAAAGCACCCCACCATAAATTTTTCCTGACCAGGGACCCCGGTTAAAACCAACGCGGGTCTGGCCTGCCTCTTCAATGGATACCTGCAGTCCCCAGGATTCAAACTGCGCGGCAGCCCACAGGACTGCCGCATTGTAGGCGTCCGATCCCACAGGGCGTCCGCCTATCCGGTTGGTAAGGATATCCAGGTGTTTCTGCGTCTGGTTGTTGGTGGTTCCTTCATGGATGATCTTTTTGACAACGGCATCTTGTGCCGGTACTTTTTGGGAAAATGCAAAGAGGCTTACTGTCAGTAGCAAGCAGCAAAAAAGGGGGCTCTTTCTCATCTGATATATTCTGTTTGAACACTAGTGTAACAAATGTAGTGTTTTTCTATCTTTGTAGTATGATCAGATTCAGGGAAATTGTCAGTGCCTTTATGGTTCTTTTTGCCGTGATTGACATTACGGGTTCCATCCCAATCATTCTTGACATGAAAACCAAAGGAAGAAAATTCAAGCCCTTTGTGGCGACAATCATATCTACCGTCCTGATATTCTTGTTTTTATTCGTGGGAGAGGCCATACTGGGACTGTTCAGCGTAGACATTTCTTCCTTTGCCGTTGCCGGGTCTCTGGTGATCTTTGTGCTTGCAGTGGAAATGATATTTGGCGTTGAGATCTTCAAAAACGACGGACCTCCCGATGCGGCTACCATTGTTCCGCTGGTTTTTCCGCTGATAGCCGGAACCGGAACCCTGACAACCGTATTGTCCCTGCGGGCGGAATACAGCCTGCCCAATATTGGCATTGCCATTTTGCTGAACATGATTATAGTGTATGTTGTATTAAGGCATGTGAATCTGGCAGAAAAACTCCTTGGTAAGGGAGGAATCTACATCCTGAGAAAATTTTTCGGGATCATCCTGCTGGCAATATCAGTGAAACTATTCGCCTCCAACGTGTCCGGGCTGTTTACATGATTTGTTATGAAAAACGCTGTCTTTTTCTGTTTGATGTTTGCTATGTTCCTGCCTGCCGCTGGCTGCAAGGATAAACCCGAACCTGGAACTGATCCCGTGGAACAGCCGGACTGGATAGTGGGGGCAGACCTCTCACTGCTTTCCAGGATTCAGGCGGCAGGAGGCGTTTACAAAGACAGCCAGGGCAAAGATGTGGACGCATTATCTTTTTTTAAGGAAAAAGGATTCAATTATGTACGACTACGGCTTTTTGTCAACCCCGACCTGCAGTCCACAGCCAGTCAGAATCTGCCTTATGTACAGGAAATGATCAGGAAGGCAAAGGCAAAAGGGTATAAAATATTGCTGAATTTTCACTATTCCGACACTTGGGCAGACCCCGGGAAACAATACAAACCTGCGTCCTGGAACATCCTGGGAGCCGATGCGCTGGCAGAAAAAGTTTATACCTACACCAGGGAAACACTCTCGCAACTTGTTTTGAACGGGGCTGCGCCCGACATGATCCAGATTGGGAATGAAATCAGCAACGGCATGCTCTGGGATTCGGCCCGGGCAGATGTCTGGTCTAAGGAATGGAACACCTCTGCCCGCTGGACATACTTCTGCCGGGTGCTTTCAAAGGCAACGGAAGCCTGCCGGGAAATCTGCCCCGGTTCCTGGATTATGGTACACATAGACCGGGGCGGTGACAGGGAAACAGCCCTGCGTTTTTTCAATAAAATGGAGCAGTACAAAGTGGATTACGATATCATAGGATTGAGTTATTACCCTTTCTGGCACGGTCCCTTGTCTAATCTGCGTTCCTGCCTGAACGGCCTGCAGATGAATTTTCCCTCAAAAAAGATCAACCTGGTTGAGGTTGCATACCCCAACCATACCTGGGGTATCCCCGACAATGCCAACTATACCCCCGAATATGAAGCTTCACCGGCAGGCCAGACAGCCTTTATGGAGGACTTCATCAATACGCTCAGGGATTTTCCAAAGGTGAACGGCTTTATGTACTGGTACCCGGAAGAGACTTTCATCGGGAGCGGGAACATCCTGACACTTCACAGGGGGGTATTTGACATTCATACCGGCAAGGCATTACCGGTGACAGACGTTTTTGCCAACTAAGAATCGGCGTGGTTTGCATTTACGGTAGGTTCCCCCGTAAGGCAGCGGAAGTTCCCTGGCAGTGGCCAGCCAGATGGCTGTAGAAGCGCCCTGGGCAGGAGAACTCAACAGGGGCCGGAAAAAAATATTTACCAGTGGATCTAAAGCATTGTTCATCGTTACCAGGGGGGTATTGACGGCTCCCGGATCGGCAGATACCACCTGTATACCTTTAGACTTTAATTTTTCTGCAAGGGAGAGAGAAGCGTAATAAAGTGCCTGCTTTGTATGACCGTACCGGATCACCCTTCCGGCCCAGGTTTTTGGGACACGCGTTAGGAATGAAGGCCTAAGCCTGAAAACCAGGCCAAAGTCAACGGTACAGGATAAGGTAAACAGGATCCGTGCCCCGTCTTCTGTGGCCGATCCCTTTTCCAGCTGCGTTAGCAAAAGACGCGTTAGATAGAGGGGAGCCCTGTAATTCACCTGGGATATCATATCGTACCCGTCTTCTGTCAGTTGGGTACTTCGGGGCAGGATCCCCGCGTTGTGAATCAGTCTGTTGACGGTTGTGCCCGACAGGGCCGAAGCAAATGACCTGACCGAGGCAAAGGAAGCCAGATCCAGCGGTAACATCCGGATGGAAAGGGATCCTTCCGGATTCACATACTGTTGGTGCAGTTCCCTGAAAAAAGGTATGGCCGCCTCTGGAAAGAGGCAGGCCATGATAAGTGAATAACCGTTAGCGAGTAACGAACGGCAAATCTCGCGACCCATGCCACCATCTGCGCCGGTGACTATGGCCGTCTTCATCAGGCTTTATTATCAGAGCCCAGTACGTAGATGTTTTTGTGCTTGTAAAGCTCTTTGAGCTTGTCCCGGGCCGGTCCCAGATACTTTCGGGGATCAAATTCATCCGGTTTTTCCGCTAACACCTTGCGGATGGCCGCTGTCATGGCCAGCCGGCCATCGGAGTCAATGTTTATCTTACATACGGCCGAGCCGGCTGCTTTCCTGAGCTGTTCCTCGGGGATTCCAATGGAATCTTTCATTTTGCCTCCATAGCGGTTGATTTCCTCTACAATATCCTGAGGAACGCTGGAAGAGCCATGCAGTACTATGGGGAATCCGGGGATGCGTTTTTCGATTTCCTTAAGGATGTCCAACCGGATTTCGGGCTTCTGCCCGGGTTTGAATTTGAAAGCACCGTGGGAAGTCCCTATGGATATGGCCAGAGAGTCAACACCGGTACGTTTTACAAAATCTTCCACCTCTTCCGGTTGGGTATACGTGTGATGCTCTGCTTTCACATCGTCTTCCACCCCCGCCAGAACGCCCAGTTCACCTTCTACCGTTACATCAAACTGGTGTGCATAGTCCACCACGCGGCGGGTCAGGGCTATGTTTTCCTCGTAAGGCAGGTGAGACCCGTCTATCATAACGGAGGAGAAACCGAATTCAATGCAGTTTTTACACAATTCAAAGGAATCGCCGTGGTCCAGGTGAAGCACTATCGGAATGGGATAACCCAGTTCCTTGGCATATTCGACAGCGCCCTGTGCCATGAAGCGCAACAGGGTCTGGTTGGCATATTTGCGCGCCCCGCTCGAAACCTGGAGAATTACGGGTGATTTTGTTTCCACACAGGCTGCGATGATGGCCTGCATCTGTTCCATATTGTTGAAATTATAAGCAGGGATTGCGTAGCCGCCCTGCATTGCTTTGGCAAACAGATCCCGTGAGTTCACCAAGCCTAGTTCTTTGTACGATATCATATTTTTACTTTGTTTCAGTCTGCAAAGATAAGAGTTTTGCTGTATATTTGGGCCGTATTAAACAGTAATGTAATGAAACCTTATCTGCTGGAGGAAACAAACTGGCATACTGTAAAAGAAATGGAGTACCAGGTTGCACTGTTGCCCTGGGGGGCTACCGAAGCCCACAATTACCATCTGCCTTACGGGAGCGATACCTGCATGGCCACCCACGTTGCCCGTCGCAGTGCAGCCCTTGCCTGGGAACGGGGTGTGAAAGCCCTGGTGCTGCCTCAGATTGCCTATGGGGTAAACTCGGGCCAGATGGACATCCCTTTCTGCATGCATATGAATCCTTCCACACAGCAACGCATCCTGGAAGACATTGTTACCGTACTCATCCGTCACAAGGTGCACAAGCTGGTCATTGTCAACGGGCATGGGGGAAATTCCTTTCAGAATGCCATCAGGGAATTGGAACTCCGTTTTCCCGGAATGTTCATTTGCATGGTCAACTGGTGGCGTGTCTGCCCGGTAAAAGAGTATTTTGATAACCCCGGAGACCATGCCGATGAAATGGAAACCTCGGCCATGATGGCTATCCGGCCCGAACTGGTGCTGCCCCTGGAATATGCCGGCAGTGGTAAAGAACACCGTTTTACCATTAAGGGGCTACGGGAAAAATGGGCCTGGATCTCCAGGCGCTGGATTTATACCACAGACGACACCGGGGTGGGGGATCCATCCCTATCCACTCCCGAAAAGGGCAAACGTTTCCTGGAAGACTGCATAGATGAAGTGGCGGCTTTTCTGGAAGATTTTTCTAAGATTGAGAAAACAGAGGATTTATATGAACGATAAGAAAGCATTAATTTTTTCGGCACCTTCCGGGGCAGGCAAATCTACCGTAGTGAACCACCTGATGGAGACTTTTCCCCGTCTTGATTTCTCCATAACCGCCACCACAAGGCCAAAACGCGGAACAGAAGAAAACGGCAGGGAATATTATTTTATAAGCAGGGATGAGTTCCTGAAACTTATTGAACAGGATGCCTTTGTAGAGTGGGAAGAAGTGTATAAAGGAAGCTATTACGGCACCATGAAGCTGGAACTTGAAAGGATATGGAACGGGAACAAAGTGGCTGTTTTTGACGTAGATGTAAAAGGGGGAATCAACCTGAAAAAAATATTTGGGAGCCATGCCCTTTCGGTGTTTGTCGCCCCGCCCTCACTGGAGGTTTTACGGGAACGGCTTACCAAAAGGGGAACAGACTCGCCCCGGGCCATAGAAGAACGGCTGGCCAAGGCTTCCATTGAGATGCAGGATGCCCCCCATTTTGACGTGATCCTTGTAAACGACCGCCTGGAAGACACCCTGGACAAAGCAACCGAGATTGTTGCTGCCTTCATTTTTTAATATGAAAACCTGCGGATTATATTTTGGTTCTTTCAATCCCTTCCACATAGGGCATATTGCCATTGTCAATTACCTGGTGTCCTTTACCACCCTGGACAGTGTCCGGCTAGTTGTCTCGCCGCTCAATCCGCTAAAATCTGACCGGGAACCCTGCCTTCAATCACCCCGGGAGCGATTGCTTCATATACGCAAGGTGATGGAAACAAAGAAACTGCCTGTAGAAGTATCCGATGTGGAATTCTTCCTGCCCCGGCCGCTTTATACCATCAACACACTGCATCATATGCAGGAAAAGGAACCCGGGATGGACTTCATTCTGGTGATAGGGGCAGATAACCTGGAGCGGATAGAAGAATGGAAAGCCTGGGAGTCCATTTTGGAAGAATTTATCCTTTATGTGTACCCTCGTGAAGGGGTAAACACGCAGCAGATAAGCGAAAAATACGTTTCCCGGGCCCGCCAGATCGTCCTGCTGCCTGCACCGCTGATAACCGTCTCCTCCACTTTTATAAGGGAAGGCCTGGCACAGGGCAAAAACATGAATGGTTTTATAGTCTGATTTTCAGGTCATGAAAATTTACCGCACAAAGGACATCGGGATCATAGACCGTTTGTATATGGAGAAAACGGGCGTGAAGGAGCAAGATCTGATAGAGCGTGCAGCTCACGCTTTTGTGCAGGCTTTCATATGCGAGGAAAAGAAACCCGGCAGGGTTATGGTGGTCGCCGGCCCGGGTAACAACGGGGCCGATGCACGATCTGTTGCACGCCTTCTGTCTGAACATGGCTGGAAGACTGATCTTTGGGATTTTTCCGGTAAGGACGCATTTGACCGGCAGCAGGCAGACTGGTCAGCTTACCTGGGAAACCTGCCTTCGGGGATAGTGGTGGTTGACGGATTGTTCGGATCGGGCCTTACCCGGCCCGTGACCGGCTCTTTTGCCCAAATCATTGAAGGAATCAATTCGCTGAATACCAGAGTTTATGCCGTGGATATCCCTTCAGGACTGCCAGGGGAAGGGATGCCATTTGACAGCGGGGCGGTGGTGAAAGCATCGGTGACTTTTACTTTCCAGTTTCCCAAAATGTCTTTCCTGTTTGCCGAAAATTATCCTTATGTGGGCCGGTGGGAGGTCCTTGATATTGGAATGGGGGGGATGGCTTATTCCGAAGTTGAGACACCGTTCAGGATGATAGAAGAGTCTGATATTCATAATCTTTTTCCCAGGAAAAGGCACCCTTTTTCTTTCAAGAACAACTACGGGCATGCCCTGCTCATTGCCGGAAGCCTGGGAAAAATGGGGGCCGCGATACTCTCTGCCCGTTCCTGCCTGCGCGTGGGTACCGGCCTGCTGACGGTCCACCTTCCTGGTAGGGGCGAAATCCCTATGCAGACATCATTGCCCGAGGCCATGGTTTCTTTGGACAGCCACCGGGATGTGGCAGGTGACCTGCCACAGGGGCTCCTTACCCTAAAGACACCGTATACTGCCATAGGAGCCGGACCGGGTCTGGGAACATCCCCGGAAACGGCCGATCTGTTAAGGAACCTGCTGATATGGTTCGGAGATAAAACACCCTTTCCACCACTGGTGCTGGATGCAGATGCCCTTAACATTTTATCCGAACATCCAGGTATGCTGGAATACCTGCCCATAGGAACGGTCCTGACACCCCATCCCGGAGAATTCGACCGTCTGGCCCGGGCCTGTGGCCTGGCCCGGGCTGAAAACTCTTACCTTAGGGCTATACAGGCGATCGAAATGGCGGTGAAACACAAGATTATCGTTGTGCTCAAAGGACGGTATACCCTGATAGCTACGCAAAACGGTCCCCACTGGTTCAACCCCGCCGGGAATCCGGCTATGGCCACGGCAGGAAGCGGGGATGTATTGACCGGAATCATTCTGGGATTGCTCGCACAGGGATATGAACCCCGGACAGCAGCCGTTCTGGGCGTGTGGCTTCATGCAAGGGCAGGAGACAGGGCGGCTGCCGGGGGAAGATTTCTCCTGGCCGGTGATATTATTGAAAATCTGTAATTTTTTTTCCTAAGACAGACCACGGTGCCACAATCAAAAGCGGTTTCCGGCTTACCGGATGGATAAACGCCAGGCGGTACGCATGCAGGGAAATGCTCCCGTCCGGATTTGGCCGTTTTGCCCCGTACTTAAGGTCTCCTTTTATGGGTGAGCCAATGGCGGCCAGCTGACATCGGATCTGGTGGTGCCTCCCTGTCATAAGTTCAATTTCAAGCAGGTGGTAATTCCGGATGCTTTTCAGATACCTGTAATGCAACCTGGCTTCCTTGGCCCCTTGCGATGGCTTGTCCAGGGCATATGATTTGTTTTGCTTCTCGTTCCTGGTCAGGTAATGGACCAGAAGGGCGTCGTTTTGACCGGGTTTGTTTGCCACAAGCGCCAGGTATGTTTTGTTGACCGTCCCCTGATTGAACATCCGGTTCATGCGTTCCAGAGCCTTTGAAGTCTTGGCAAAAAGACAGATACCACTCACCGGACGGTCCAGCCGGTGGGGTACACCAACAAATACATTTCCCGGTTTTGCGTCCCGTTCTTTAAGGAAGGTTTTGATGGTTTCGCTCAGCGGGGTGTCTCCGGTGATGTCTGCCTGAACTATCTCTCCTACCATTTTATTGACCACAATAAGGTGGTTGTCCTCGTACAGGATGCGCCGGGCCAGGTCGGTCTGGATTGCATATGACATAGTGACAAAGATAATCAATCTCATAAACTGCCAACCTGTCAGCAAATGTCTTTTGGCATAACTATTGAGTATGACAGGGCAGTAATCTGAATATAATCATTAAAGAACAAATAAATTATGGGAAAAATTATTGGTATAGACCTGGGAACAACCAACTCCTGCGTTGCCGTTATGGAAGGTAACGAACCGGTAGTGATCATCAATTCGGAAGGAAAACGCACAACGCCATCTGTTGTTGCATTTGCAGATAATGGCGAGCGAAAGATAGGTGATCCGGCAAAGCGTCAGGCAATTACAAATCCCCTGAAAACCATTTATTCTATCAAGCGTTTTATGGGCGAAACTTTTGACAAAGTGGCGCTGGAACGCAACAGGGTTTCATATGTTGTGGAAAAAGGAGACAATAATACGCCCAGGGTTAAAATTGACGAGCGTTTGTACACGCCGCAGGAAATATCTGCCATGGTCCTGCAAAAGATGAAGAAAACAGCAGAAGATTTTCTGGGACAGGAAGTCACAGAAGCTGTGATTACAGTTCCTGCCTATTTCAGTGACTCGCAAAGGCAGGCAACCAAAGAGGCCGGCGAAATTGCCGGGCTCAAAGTTCGCCGTATCATCAACGAACCTACGGCCGCTTCATTGGCCTATGGTCTGGACAAGATGCACAAAGACATGAAGATAGCGGTGTACGACCTGGGCGGCGGAACATTTGACATATCCATCCTGGAACTGGGAGACGGTGTGTTTGAGGTAAAATCGACAAACGGAGACACCCACCTGGGAGGTGATGATTTTGACCAGACTGTGATAGACTGGCTGGCCGGAGAATTTGCTTCAGAAAACAGCGGACTGGACCTGAGAAAGGATCCCATGGCCCTGCAACGCCTGAAAGAAGCTGCCGAAAAGGCCAAGATAGAACTTTCCAGCCAGAATTCCACAGAGATCAACCTGCCGTATATCATGCCTGTGGACGGGATGCCCAAGCACCTTGTCAAGACATTAACCAGGGCCAAGTTTGAACAACTCATAGACAGTCTGGTACAACGTACCGTGGAACCCTGCAAAAAGGCCCTGACAGATGCCGGGATGCAGGCCTCAGATATTGATGAAGTGATACTGGTGGGGGGGTCTACCCGTATACCGGTCATTCAGCAACTGGTGCAAAAGCTGTTTGGAAGAGTTCCCGACAAAAGTGTAAATCCGGACGAAGTGGTTGCCATTGGAGCTGCCATTCAGGGCGGTGTGTTGTCGGGAGACGTGAAAGACGTGCTTCTACTGGACGTCACCCCGCTCAGCCTGGGCATTGAAACACTGGGAGGCGTGATGACAAAGCTGATAGAAGCCAACACCACCATACCTACCAAAAAATCGCAGGTTTTCTCCACAGCCAGCGACAACCAGCCTTCTGTGGAAATCCACGTGTTGCAGGGAGAAAGGCCCATGGCCAGGGATAACAAGACCATCGGACGTTTCCACCTGGACGGCATTGCCCCGGCCCCCCGCGGCATACCCCAGATTGAAGTATCCTTTGATATAGACGCCAACGGCATATTGAATGTCTCGGCCAAGGACAAGGGTACGGGTAAGGAACAGAAGATCCGCATTGAGGCTTCCTCGGGCCTGACCGAATCCGAGATCAAAAAGATGAGGGATGAAGCCAAGGCCAATGAAGAAGCCGACAAGAAGGAAAGAGAACGTGTGGATAAAATCAACGAAGCCGACAGCCTGATTTTCCAGACAGAAAAACAGCTCAAGGAGTATGGCGACAAATTGCCGGCCGACAAAAAGACTCCGATCCAGGAAGCCCTGAATCAATTGAAGGAGGCACATAAGTCACAGGATACCGGGGCTATTGAAAGTGCCATGGAAACCCTTAACAAGGCATGGCACGCCGCCTCGGAGGAAATGTACAAAGCTTCACAGGCTTCCGGTGCCGGAGCGCAACAACCCCCCTTTGAAGGAGGCGCCACGGACAACGGAACAGGAGCCGCACAGGAAGAAGGAGAAGTCAAGGATGTAGATTTTGAGGAGGTCAAGTAATATGCAGTCCGATAGAAAGAAACATCAGGCCCAGGACGGGCCTGATGTTCCCCATTTTGAAAAGGATAATGGAGCATTAGCACCCGGGGTGAACGGGCAAACACCTGGCCAGGAAACAATTGAACAGCAAACGGCTGATCAGGAAACAACGGCACGGGAAACACCCGATCTTCCGGAGCTGCAACTTCAGCTGGACCAGGTCAACGACAGACTGCTCAGGCTGCAGGCCGAATTTGACAATTACCGTAAACGCACAGCCAAAGAGCGTCTGGAACTGATCCTGACCGCCTCTGAAGATGTGATCAAAGGTATGCTCCCCGTGCTGGATGATTGCCAGCGGGCACTCAGAACACTGGAACAGCTGGAGAATCCTGACCCGTCTTCGGTAGAAGGGGTGAATCTAATATATAGCAAATTGCTGGGCTATTTACAGGGTAAAGGCTTGAAGATCATTGAAGCTAAAGGAAAGGCACTGGATACCGATTATCATTGTGCCGTTGCCAAAACCCCCGTTAATGAGAAAAAAATGAAAGGAAAGATTGTGGATGTGGTCCTGGAGGGTTATATGCTCAACGGAAAAGTAATCAGGTTCGCTAACGTGGTAGTGGGCGAATAAGATACAGTATGGCAAAAAGAGACTTTTATGAAATATTGGGCGTAGAAAAGAGCGCCTCTGCAGAAGAGATCAAGAAAGCTTACCGGAAAAAAGCCCTGCAATTCCATCCGGATAAGAATCCCGGCAACAAAGACGCTGAAGAAAAATTCAAGGAAGCGGCCGAGGCATATGACGTTCTGAGCGATCCGGCAAAAAAATCGCGTTACGATCAGTTTGGGCATGCGGGTGTGGACGGCATGGGCGCAGGGGGAGCGGGAGGGTTTCCAGGCGGATTCACCATGGACGATATTTTCTCCCGCTTTGGAGATATTTTTGGCGGGGCATTCGGTGGCAACCCCTTTGGAAGCGCCTTTGGCAGCCAGAGCGGTACACGGCGTGGGGTACGACGCGGATCCGATATCCGTATCCGCGTGAAACTGAACCTGGAAGAGATTGCCCATGGAGCCGATAAGGTGATCAAAATCAACAAACTCAAATCCTGCAGCCATTGTGGGGGAAAAGGGGCCGTTTCCGACTCCGACATGAAAAAATGTCCCACCTGCAACGGTTCGGGAGTTTTTACACGGGTTACGCATACTTTTCTGGGACAGATGCAAAGCAGCAGTCCCTGTCCTCAATGCAGCGGCGATGGCAAAATCATCACCAATCCCTGTAACGTGTGCAAGGGGGAGGGTGTTATCAAGCAGGCCGAGGAGATATCCTTCTCTATACCCAAAGGGGTGGAAGAAGGGATGCAGCTTACTATCTCGGGTAAGGGAAATGCCCCCAAAAAAGGAGGTGTCAACGGCAACCTTTTAGTAGTCATTGAAGAAGAACAACATCCACAACTGCAGCGTGACGGGCATGATCTGATCTATACACTCTTTTTGTCTATCGCCCAGGCGGCATTAGGAGACGATGTGGAAGTACCCACCGTAGACGGGAAGGTGAAAATCAAGATAGAACAAGGTACTCAGAGCGGCCGTATTTTACGTCTCCGGGGCAAGGGACTACCCGATGTAAACAGCTACGGAACAGGAGATCTGCTTGTATTTGTACAGGTGTGGATACCTAAGAAACTTAACCGGCAGGAAAAGGAAATATTTTCCAAACTAAAGGATTCTCCTAATTTTGTACCAGACCCTGACAAAGAGGAACGGAATTTCTTTGACAGGATGAAAAAAATGTTCTCGTAATGAAGTTTCTTGCCAAACGATTACCGGCACTGCTCACAGCGCTGGTTTCTGTTTTTTTCTGCCTGAATGCTCAGGTCCCCGTCCTGTCCGGTTATTACGGAAAGCCTGTTCGTGTGGAACCACTCTCTTTGAGTGGGAGCATGGGTGAATTCCGGGCCGCTCATTTTCATACCGGCCTTGATTTCAGGGTAGGAGGTGTTTCCGGGGCCCCGGTATATGCCGTAGCGGACGGCTATATTTCACGCATCACTGTTTCAGGAGGGGGTTACGGGAATGCCCTGTTGATAACACACCCCAACGGGACCGTTTCACTTTACGGCCATCTGGATGCTTTTGCTCCGCAGGTGGCTGCTTACGTTAAGCAGGAACAATACAGCCGGGAAAGTTTCCAGGTGTCACTGGATTGTCCTCCCGGATTGTTTCCCGTGCATAAAGGCCAACAGATAGGAACAGCAGGCAACACTGGCGACTCGGGGGGCCCCCATCTGCATTTTGAGATCCGCTACCGGGACTCCCTGCATGAAAATTCCCTGGTTACAGCCAACCTGCTCAGTCATGGTGTTTTTGAGCTGCAAGACGCGTTGCCGCCCGAATTCAGGCTGGTCCGTTTTTATGGATTCAGTACTTCGGAACAGGGAATAGCTGCCACTCGCCTGGTAACCGGTTTCGAAGGAAACATTAATCAGGCGAGAGTCAATGTTCCGGACACCTTCTTTGTTGCAATCGATGCCATTGATCGCATGAACAATACGTCTTTCAGGATGGGCATTCAGACCTGGGAGGTTTTTCTGGATCAGGAGCTGATCTATCAGTTCAGGAACCAGGACCTTCCTTTAGACTGGACCCGCACTATTTTATCCCTGATCCATTACCCTGAACGGAGCCGTAACGGAAGAAGCCTGCTCAAAACCTGGGTTGAACCCGGCAACGTGCTTATAGACAGGACATACGCCCCTACAGGAGGTTTGTTCACTTTGCCCGACACCCTTTCTCATTCCCTGCGCGTAGTGGTGCACGATGGAGCAGGCAACAGCACCACAAGAACGTATTCTGTCAGAAGAAACAACGGTCTGGAAGCGCTTGTATCCCCGGAAGAAAAGGACGTGCCCCTGCCCCTTGAGGAACTTGCGGCCGAAGAGTACCTGCAGCACTTCTATTGGGACAGGGAGAATTTCTTTGCAGCCCGTGACATCCGCATAACAGTTCCCCAAAAGGCCCTTTACAGGGATATCTTGTTTAATGCTTCCCGGCAGGGTGCACAGGAATGGCAACTGCACACTCCCGACGATCCGCTCCATTTGCCCATGCAGGTGGAGCTCAGGGTCCCGGACACGATACCCGCTGCATGGCATGAGAAGGTTGTAGTGATGCGTTTGCAGGACAACGCCCGCGATCCCCACCGCCAGGCTGCCGACCCGGGAAAATGGAGGTATGCAGGCGGTGTTTGCTCAGATAGCCTGGTTAACTTCCGGACAAGTTCCTTTGGCCGGTTCCGGATCGATGTGGATACCATTCCTCCGGTTGTGACGGCTTCTTTTACCCACGGTGCCGATCTGCGCGGACGCAAGAGCGTATACTTCACCATAAAGGATTCATGTTCTGGTATCCAAGATTATAAAGTCACCATAGACGGGAAGTGGATCCTGGGAGTACATGACCCAAAACGCTCCCGGATTACCTGCTCGCTTGAACCGGATAGGGTAACCAGGGGAACAAAACACCAGGTTATGGTGCAGGTAAAAGATCAGAAGAACAATATTACCCAATATAAGACTGAATTCTTATGGTGAAAATGAAAATGAGTCCGGCGTTCAACCCACAGGAAGGGATAAGCGCTTTAGGCCTGATGTCCGGGACCTCCCTTGACGGGCTGGACCTGTGCCTGGCCCGTTTTACACTGCATAATGGAAAATGGTCCTAT
>DHUU01000004.1:41722-59731 GCA_002409325.1 Bacteroidales bacterium UBA5226
GCTCAGACCATGACGGCCCTGGAATATGCCCGGTTACACTCCGATTACGGAATATATCTGGGAAAACAGGTACGTTTATTTATGAAAAAATTCCAGGTAAAGCCTCAATTGGCGGCTTCTCACGGTCACACCATTTTTCACCAGCCTTCCATCAGGCTTACCAGCCAGATAGGAAGCGGGGCGGGCATTGCCGCTGAAAGTGGTATCCCGGTCATCTGTGATTTCAGGACCACCGATGTGGCACTTTACGGCCAGGGAGCCCCGCTGGTGCCGGTAGGCGACCGGTATCTTTTCGGAGATTTTGATTATTGCCTGAACCTGGGCGGATTTTCCAACATTTCTTCTGAAGCCCCAGATGGATCGAGGAAAGCATACGACATCACCGCTGTCAATTACGTTCTGAATCATTACACCCGGTTGACAGGCGAAGATTACGACAAAGACGGGCTTCGCGCCCGCCGGGGGAAGGTGCATGACACCCTCCTGGATGCACTCAACCGGCTACCTTACTATGCACAGAGCGGACCCCGCTCCCTGGGAAGGGAATGGGTAGAGGGCGAGGTATTCCCGCTGATCGGTTCTTTCGGGTTGACAACAGAAGATATTCTGGCCACCTATTGTGAGCATGTGGCCATACAGACATCATATCATGTAAGACCCGGATCCAGGGTGCTGGTAACCGGCGGAGGGGCATTCAACCGGTATTTGATGGAACGTATGGCCGCAAGGGCTGTCCGGGTGGATTATTTTATTCCGGATGAACTGACTGTCAATTTCAAGGAGGCGCTTATCTTTGCTTTCCTTGGTGTGCTTTATGTGTGCGATATCCCGTCCTGCCTTTCGTCTGTGACCGGGAGCCTGCATGATAATATTGGCGGTGCGCTCTATAAATGTTGATAAAAAGTTTGGGCAAAAGGAAAAAAACGCTACCTTTGCAGGCTCAAAATTAACACCACACGTACGAAGATGGACTTAATAAAAGTAGCAGAACAAGCATGTACCGGCGAAAGTAAGAATTTTCCGGTTTTTAAATCAGGTGATACCATTACGGTAACCTATATTATTAAGGATGAGACAAAGGAACGTCTACAGAAATTCCGCGGGGTATGCATTCAGCGCAAAGGATCCGGAGCAACGGAAACTTTTACTGTAAGGAAGATGTCAAACGGAGTGGGTGTAGAACGCATATTCCCGTCAAATTCACCGTTTATAGATTCCATAGAAGTTAACAAATACGGGAAGGTCCGCCGCGCACGCATTTTCTACCTGCGCAACCTTACCGGTAAAAAGGCCCGCATCAAAGAAAGAAGGGTCGTTATGGAAAAACCTGCAGAAGCCTGAAAATTATGGCCCCGTAGCTCAACTGAATAGAGCATTTGACTACGGATCAAAAGGTTACAGGTTTGAATCCTGTCGGGGTCACTTAAGTGGCGCGGTGTCCGCAAGATGCTGCGCCATTTTTATTGAAGATTACCTACCTTTGTTTTCATGAAACTGTACTTGCCTTCAGATGAAGAATCAACGCTGCCTTTGGTGGAAGGCGTAAAATGCGGATTTCCCTCTCCTGCAGAGGATTTTTCCGATATGCGGCTCAATATCACAGAGGAGATTGTCAAGAATCCGGCTTCTACCTTCTATGCCCGGGTGAGTGGCAACAGCATGATCAATGACGGGATAGGGGACGGAGATATTCTGGTGGTGGACAAATCGGTGGACCCGTACGATGGTTGCATTGCCATCTGTTATGTAGACGGGGAATTCACCCTCAAGCACGTTGAAAAGCACGAAGACCATATCTTGCTGGTACCGGGGAATAAAAAATACCAGACAATACGGATAACCGCAGACAATCATTTTGTCATATGGGGCGTGGTGCGCTATGTGATCAAAAAACTCTGACCATGTATGCGCTGGCCGATTGCAATAATTTCTTTGTCAGTTGTGAAAGGGTATTCAACCCCGGCCTGAACGGGTGTCCGGTCATAGTCCTGTCCAACAACGACGGGTGTGCTGTATCGCGCAGCAATGAAGCCAAGGCCCTGGGTATCAAAATGGGTGTTCCCCTGTACCAGATCCGGGATATCGTGGAAAAACACAATGTAGCCGTGTTTTCTTCCAATTTTGCCCTTTACGGGGATATGTCCAGGCGCGTACACCTGACGCTGCGGCAGCTGGCTCCTGCCATAGAGATATATTCCATTGACGAAGCTTTTCTGGACCTTCGCGGAATGGAGCGCACAGATTTGGATGCCTTCGCCAAAAAAGCCTCGGCCCTGTGCCTGAAAAACACAGGGATCCCTGTTTCCATAGGCGTTGCCCCTACCAAAACGCTGGCCAAAATTGCCTCCAAAACCTGCAAAAACCGCCCCGAATTGCAGGGAGGTTATTTCCTATACAAACAAGAGGAGATTGACCGGATTCTGCCCACCGTCCCCGTTGAAGATATCTGGGGCATAGGACGTCGTTTTTCTAAAATGCTGCATTCCTACGGGGTGAAGACGGCCGCCGGTTTTATACAATTGCCGCCCGATTGGGTGCAAAAACAGATGAGCATTACCGGTCTCAGGACATGGAAGGAATTGCAGGGAGAATCATGCATTGATTTTTCGGACCATGTACCGCCAAAAAAACAAATCTGTATTTCCCGCAGTTTTGCAAGGGAGATAACAGATTATGTGAAACTTTCCGAACAGGTTTCCCTTTTTACCGCTATGGTCTGTGAAAAACTCCGCAGGCAGCACAGTGCCGCTTACCAGGTTATTGTATTTGTCCTGACCAACCGTTTTAAAGCTAATGTGCCACAGCAGTATGAAAGCCGTCTGATTACCTTCCCCGTTGCCTCGTCCAGCACCCTTGAGATCAACCGTGCAGTACTCAAGGAACTGTCTTTCCTCTTCCGCAAGGGATACGCCTACAAGAAAGCCGGTGTGATCCTGACCGGCATTATCCCCGGCAATGCGGTACAGTTGAGTTTATATGATACGACAGACCGGTTGAAACATGCCCGCCTGATGCAGGTTATGGACCAGGTCAACACCCGGATCGGCCGCGGCACACTGGCCATGGCAACCGAATCGGCAGAAGGCATCAAAATGAACCGGCAGCACCTGTCTCCACAGTACACTACCAGGTGGTCGGATATCCCGGTAGTAAAATCTTCGGGATAAACTATAAAAAATAGTTGCATAACTAAAATATATAGTTACATTTGCAGTGTAATCATCATTTTATTATGAAACTCACTGCAAAAGAAGAAGAAATCATGTCCTTTTTCTGGGAAAAGGGTCCCCTCTTTGTCCGGGAGCTCCTGGATTATTATAACAACCCCAGACCGCATTTCAACACCTTGTCAACCATTGTGCGGGGATTGGAAGAAAAAGGCTTTCTGGACCACAAGGCCTTTGGCAATTCCCATCAGTATTTTGCCGTTGTAAGCCGTGAAGAGTTCAGCAAGTCTTCACTAAAGGGAGTTATCCGGAAATATTACAGCAGTTCTGCTTTCACCGCCGTATCTTCCCTTATAGAAGAAGAGGCAATTTCGTTAAGCGAACTGAAGAAACTCATAGCCGAGGTGGAACGAAAAAACGGTTGACCATGGGGGCATTTGTAACATATGTATTAAAAGCGGGAGTTTTTCTTCTGGTTTTCTACCTGTTCAACCGGCTTTTTTTATCCCGGGAAACTTTTCACAGGTTCAACCGGATCGTATGGCTGCTGATCATCCCGCTTTCCCTGTTGCTGCCTTTCTGTGCCCCGGGATCCTTTGATCCCCTGGTCTGGTTTGGGCTAAAGGAACAGCAAGGGCAGATGCTCACTATTCCGGAAGGTATGACCGCTACAGTGATGGATCCCTCAAACGGATCTGTTGTCATGGCCCGTATGGTACAATGGATCCTCCTGGTATATTTCACCGGCATGTTGGTTTGTTTCCTGTTCGATGTCATATCTTATATAAAACTAACGGCCATATTGTGGAAAAACAAAGGCAACGGAAAGGGAGACACATTTGGGGATCTGCTGGATGAATGCAAAAAACTTAGCAGGGTAAGAGGGAAGGTCAGGCTACTGGTCCATTCACAGGAAACTGCCCCGTTTAGCTGGATGCACTATATTGTTGTTTCTGAGCGGGATATGGTCGAGGACGGAAGGGATATCCTGATCCACGAATTGTCGCATATTCGTATGGGCCATTCCTGGGACCTGATCCTCACAGACCTGCTCATTCTTTTCCAATGGTTCAATCCCGCTGCGTGGCTCATGAAACAATCCATTCAGCAAGTCCATGAATTCCAGGCCGACGATGCGGTCCTAAAAGCAGGCATTAGTGCAAAACAATACCAACTATTATTAATTAAGAAAGCTGTTGGCACAAGACGCTACTCCATGGCCAACAGCTTTAATCACAGCAAACTCAAAAAAAGAATTACCATGATGTGGAAAAAGAAATCAAGTAAATGGGCGTTAGCAAAGTGCCTATACGCTCTGCCTCTCGCATTCATTGCCGTTTCGGCATTTGCTACACCTGAAATCTCCGGCAGGTTGTCAGAGATTTCCTCTGTCAAAGATATAAAAATTTCTTTGCAACAGAACATGACACCCCAGGATCCTCCTACTCCGCCTCCTTCCCCTCCTGTTGTCGTTCCCGCGCCCACTGACGTCATTCCCATTCCCCATGGCGTGCAGGATACGCTGGTCTCCCTTGGCGTGATTGATATCAAACCTTTGTTCGCCAACGGAAAAGATGAAAATGAATTTACACGATGGGTATTTGAACATGTAAAATACCCCGGTGAGGCTAAAACCAAAGGGATTCAGGGTAGGGTGGTCGCTGCTTTTGTGCTAAACCACGAAGGAAATGTTACAGATGTACAAATACTCAGGGGAGTACATCCCTTGCTGGATGCAGAATGCATCCGCGTACTGGAGTCATCTCCAAAATGGGAACGTCCAGGGATGCATGAAGGCAAGACAGTTAACGTTAGATACAATTTCCCGTTAAACTTTTCACTAAAAAAAGATAAAAAAGATGAAGTGTCGGTGAAGCAATCAACCAATCCGGAAGACCAGGACCTGGAGCCTGCCATTTTTGCCAACGGAAAAGGGGAAAATGAATTTGTTGCATGGACACTCCGGCAGGTTAGATATCCCAGCGATGCAAAGGAACAAGGTATTCAAGGCCGCCTGATAGCTTCCTATGTGCTTTCCGAAGATGGATTTATTACCGATGTCGAAATCCTCAGAGGAATAAATCCTTCTATTGATGCCGAGGCAATCCGTGTCCTGAAATCATCCCCTAAATGGGAAAAACCTGCCATGAAAGAAGGTGTCCCGATAAAAGTTTCTTATGTGATGCCAATGAATTTCATGTTGAGGGGTAAAGAGCAGGATAGCATAATAAATGAAAAGGTGTCCAATTAACCCATTATTGTTGGTTATATAGTAAAATTGAAATAACTACCACGTCTACGCCAGTGCACCTCATCTGGGGATATCCGGAACCCCATTGTTCGTTCCCTATGGCCACCATCTTTAGCCCACAGGGTTCTGGATGTCCCATTTGAGCCCTGAGTTTTCCCCTGCGGCTATCTTTTTTTTATCATATCTGCATACAGACCTCCGTCGGCGCCAAAATTGATATCTTCATAAGTAAATTTAAAAATTGCAATTTTATTTATATTTTTATCCTATGAAACGTGTGCAATTTTCTTTTGTCTTATTGCTGGTACTGTTTATTACCTCGTGCAGTAATTTTTCTTCCATAGAGAAACACCGCATTGGATTGCCGGAACAGGGAGATTCCGTCATGCATATTTTTACTAACCTGAATGAGCAGGAACTGAGTTTTCTGCACCTTCAAGCCTGCCCGTTAACCCGCAGAGACATGCATTCGCAGGTCTATACTACGCTTAAAAACAGGATGCTGGCTACTGTGCTGGATACAGCCAACACAGGGGTGGGAATTGCTGCACCGCAGGTAGGCATTAGCAAACAGCTGATTGCCGTCCAACGCTTTGACAAGGATGGAAACCCTTTCGAATTTTATGTCAATCCTACGATCGAAAACTACAGCCAGGACATGAAATGGGGCTGGGAAGGTTGTCTTTCTGTTCCCGGAGAAAGAGATACTGTCTTACGGGCTACCCAGGTGATCATTTCATACAGGGACCCGGTTTCATGGGATATACTGCGCGATACCGTAGATGGTTTCACCGCCGTGATATTCCAGCATGAAACAGATCACCTTAGCGGGAAGCTATATATCGACTGATATTTTCCGCCATCATAGCAACCAGGCGCCTGCGCGCTTCGATGGAAGCCCATGCTATGTGCGGTGTAAGGAACAGTTTTGATTTGTCCTTCACCCGCCGGTAACAATGATCGGCTGGAAGCGGCTCGGTACTGAAAACGTCGATTCCTGCACCGGCCAGCCGGTTTTTGTTCAAAGCCTCAACCAGGGCACATTCATCCACAATGGCACCACGCCCAAGGTTGAAAAGATAGGCCGAGGCCTTCATCTTATCCAGCCCGGCTTTCCCGATTAAACCCCGGGTCTTGTCATTGAGCGGAGCGTGTATGGTCACCAGGTCACTTGTCTGCAACAGTTCCTCAAGGCCCAAACGCCTGTACAGGCCGCCGGAACGTTCTTCCCCTCTTGTGGAATAATAAACCACTTCCATCCCGAAAGCCGAGGCGATAGCAGCCACTTTTCTTCCAATGGCCCCCAAACCGATGATACCCAGCCGTTTTCCGCTCAGTTCATGGAAATACCGCCCCCCGAAGTGGGTAGGCAGGCCGCTTGCCGGGTAGGCCTCCGAGTGGGCGTATTCGTTGAAATAGGGGCCTTGCTGCATGCAGCAAAGGATATGCAGGAAGGCGGTCTGTGCCACACTGTCAGTGGAGTAGCCCGCTACGTTTTTTACCGCGATGCCTTTCTCTGCTGCAAAGTCCAGGTCTATGGGATCAAGGCCTGTTGCTGCCACACAGATCAGCTTCAGGTTTCTGGCAGCCTGTAACTGCATCTTGCCCAGTTTGACCTTATTCACCAGCACAATGTCTGCCTGTTCAATACGCGGGATGACATCTATCGGTTGCGTATTGTCGTATACCGTCAGGTCCCCGAATTGTCTGAGGGGGCCCAGGTCTATATCTCCACCCATGGTGGCTGCATCTAAAAAAACAAGTTTCATCATACGGCAAAGTTAGGGAATCTCCCGAAGTATCTGTTTCTGATGATTCACGGGCGGTTGGGCGTGTCCCATTGGTGGGTCTGCGTACAGCGGATCATCAGGCTCTGGTCGCCCACAACCATCTTGAAATCACCTTCTTCCAGTACCCATTTGGTATCAATGCCTACAAAGGCAAGATCGCTGGCCTTGATCTTCAGGGTAACGGCCTTTTGTTCTCCGGGTTTAAGGGATATCTTTTCAAAAGCCCGAAGGCGCCTGTTGTCCGGCATCAGTGAGGCGTACAAATCTGAGGAATAAAGCAGTACGCTTTCCTTTCCGGCTACATTTCCCGAATTTTTAACATCCACAGTAAAAGTGAGTTCATCATCTGCGGTAAAACTCGTCCTGTTTGCTTTTAGGTTGGAATATTCAAAGGTCGTGTAACTGAGCCCGTATCCGAAAGGCCACTGAATATTTGTGTTGGCAAAATAATCGTAAGCGCCTTCTGTGGTGGAACGCACTTCGCATACCTTATAGTCGTAGGTTGTATATCCGTTACAGCAACTGGGATAGGTATAGGAGAGTTTGCCGCTGAAATTGGCATCGCCTGCCAGCAGATTGGCCAGCGCATCACCTCCATAATTTCCCGGAAGCATTACATTTACAATAGCCGAAGCCATGGGCACAAGATCTACAATCACGCGGGGACGCCCTTCATTCAGAATGATCACCACAGGCTTGCCGGTTTTCGCGAGTTCTTTTACCAAATTGGCCTGATTAGGGGAAATGAACAGGTTGGGGATATTGCCGGTGGTTTCGCAATAGGAATTTTCCCCAATACAAACCACAATGAAATCTGCCAGCGCAGCAGCGGCTACGGCTTTTTCTATTTCCGGTTCGTGTTCCTCTGTCCAAAAAGCCATTTCGTTATAAGTGACACCCGGTTCGTAGACAACGTTTTCCTTGCCGAATTTATTTTCAAGAGCCTCCAGAATGGTATTGAAATGCGCTGTAAACCTGTCTATGCCGCTGCCCTGCCAGGTATAGCTCCAGCCTCCGTTCAGCCCGCGCATGGTATGGGCATTGGGCCCGGCTACCAGAATCTTTTTCCCTTTGGGCAACGGCAGGATGTTTGCCTGGTTCTTCAGCAGCACCATGGATTCTTCGGCGGCCGTCAGAGAAACGACTGCGGATTGTGCCGAGGCAAATTCCGGATAATCACCCTTAACGGTGTAGGGAGTGTCAAAAAGGCCGAGGCGGAACTTCAGGCGCAGGATGCGCCGTACGGCATCGTCAATACGGCTCATGGGAACCTGGCCTTCTTCCACCAGTTCCTTTAAATCTATACAAAATTGCCAGCTGGAAGGCACCATGGCCATATCCACTCCGGCATTAATGGCCATTTTGATGGCTTCTTTGTAAGAGGAGGCAATTCTGTCGCGCTCATACAGGCTGGTGATATCGGCCCAATCGGTTACGATCATGCCGTCCCAGTTCAGCTCTTCTTTGGCCCACTGGGTAAGCAGTACGGGATTGGCCACCCCGTTCACCCCGTTGATGGTGGAGGAATTGGTCATCATGGAGAGCGCTCCGGCGCGCAGTGCTTCCAGGAAGGGGGCAAATTGCTTTTCTCGCAGGTCCTGGTCGTTGATAATGGCTGGGGTACGGTCCAGTCCGTTGACCGGAACACCGTAGCCCATATAATGCTTAAGGCAGGCAGCTATGTTATAGTTGCCAATATTATTAAGATCCTGTTCCTGCAGGCCTTTCACCACTTCACTCCCGATTGCTCCTCCCAGGTAACAATCCTCCCCGTAGCCTTCCCACTGGCGTGGCCATGCTGGCTGACGTCCCATATCCATTACAGGACTGAATGTCCATGGGATCCCGGCCGCGCGTGTTTCATAGGCGGTGATTTCCCCTGTCCGGCGGGCCAGTTCCTTGTTGAAGGTGGCTGCCATGTTTATGCCCTGCGGAAACAGGGTGCCATCGGCCACGTAGGTGGACCCATGGATCTGGTCCAGGCCGTAAAGGCACGGAATCCCTATGGCTTCCAGGGATTTGTCCTGAATAATTTTTATGAGCCGGTTCCATTCTTCCGAGGTCTGGGCCGTTGTGAAGGGGGTGTTCAGGATGGATCCCACTTTATATCTGACAAACACCGAGTCCATTTTGGCCGGATCAAACTGAAAGTCTTGTGAGGGTGTTATTTTCTGATAGAGTTTATAGTATTCGAATCCCGCCTCCATCCGTTTTTCCGGTTTGGTCATCGCAGCGGCGTCAAACTCTTTTTCCAGCCCGTGTTTCTTGAGCAGCGTGGTAAGCTGCTCCTGTGGCATCATCATCAGCTTCATCATTTCCGCTCTTAGGTCAACGCCCAGCAGGTTGATTTCCAACTGGGTCATCTGACCCACTTTTTCCACCAGGGTCATTTTGGAAATAATCTTGTCAATCTTTTTTTCAATGGCCGGATCGCGGGGTATAAGCGGTTTAATCTGGGCGTATGCACCGGGAACATCAGCAACAGTGACGCATAAAACCAGGGCAAGGAGTAAGGCTGCAATTTTCTTCATAATTATAAATTTGGGTTTCTACAAAGTTAGGAAAAAAGAAAGGGAAGCTTAATTATTGCCAGGGTTTTCTTGTCTTTTGGCGATAGACACTATGGCCCAGCACCTTTACTTTAAGTGGTAGGCGGCCTGCAGGATTTTTTTCTTCAGCAGGGGTTCGTAGTGGGGATGTTCCTGCAGGAAAGCAGCCACACTGTCGGCAGCGGCGCGGGAGTTATGCCCTGACAGGCAGGCCGAGATCCAGGAGGCGGGGAAGAAGATGTCGCCTGTTTGTTGCACTTCCTCCAACCCGGCTAGTGTGGGACGAATGTATTTCAGGGCGTGTTCCTGCCGCAGGAAATGGTTCAAATAGCCCAGGGCCGAGATGACCCAGGGTTCTGTGCTGCGGTTTTCGACTTCCAGGAGCGACAGGAAAAAGGCATCCCGTACCGCAGGGTCCGGATCTACGGCCTGTACAATAAAGGCAAAGGCTTTCCGGCGGTCGGGGTTGGTGATTCGTTCCAGTTGTTTTTCCCTGATATAGGAGGCTTTATCGGGCAAGCGGATCATCAGCTGGTAAGCCAGAGAGGTCATTTCAGTTTCTCCGAAGGGCAATCCTTCAAAAGCTTTGCCATTGTCCCATTGTTCAAACAGAGTGCCGGTGATCAGGGAATCGGTAAAGAGCCCGGCCAGGGTACGGTAGGCCAGCAGGCGGTATTCTTTGTCTTCCCGGGTGTCGGCCGATGTTTTAAGTAAAAAAACCTCAACTAAACCATCTTTTTTTATGGTATCACGCAAGTATGCTTCTCCCAGGTATGATAGGGCGGAATTTCGCACCAGGTTGTTGGTTTCGGCAGGAAGGTAACGGATCAGGGCTTGGGTAAAAGCATCCCCGGAAAGGTTCCCTGCCAACATGTTCTCGTACAAGGTCATCAATAGGGAAAGCCGGGTCTCTTCCGCTTCAAAACGGGCCAGGTTGTGCAACATGTACTCCATACTCAAACTGTCGGGCAGGAACATACCGTAAGCCAGGCCGTCTGTATTGGGCAGGATGTATTTCATGCCGGGGGGAACGGGCGCCTTTGCCTCGGCAAGTTCCAGCTCAAGGGTAAGGGTCCGGTTCTGCTCCCGGTCAAGCTTCAGATCCTGATCCCGGTCCAGGTTCAGGTCCGGGTCCTGCTCCCCGGTGGTCAGGAGGAAGGTGACTTTTTGCGGCCACAGGAGGTCTCGGCCCAGCGGATCGGTTTGCGTAACAAGCAGTGAATCATTTGAAATAAATGCTTGTATGTGAGGCATTCCTTCGCTGTGTATCCATACCCGGCTCCAGTTTTCCAGGTCTTCAGGGAATTCCCGGTCCAGGATGGATATCAGATCTTCCCAGGTGGCGTTGCCGTAGGCGAATTGCTGCAAATAGGTACGAATGCCTTTACGGAAGGCTTCCGGGCCCATCCGTTCAACCAGCATGTTCATTACAACGGGGGCTTTGTCGTAGATGATATTTCCGTAGATCAGGCCTGCTTTGGACAGGTTGTCCAGGGACTGCTTGATGGCGTTGGTGCCGGCGGTACGGTCCACGGCATAGGCAGTTGAATAAAAAGCACGCAAATCGTTCAGGCGGTGGTTGATCCCGGGAAATTGCGGACGGATCATTTGGGCGGCAAAATAATTGGCTAACACTTCTTTGGTCCAGACATCGTCAAACCAGTCCATGGTCACGTAGTCCCCAAACCACATGTGCGCTGTTTCATGCGCGATCAGCGACATACGGCTCAGTTGCTCCCCGGTGGTGGGGTATTCTCCCAGGAACATGCGGCGGTCGTTATATAAGGTAGCTCCGGTGTGTTCCATCCCGCCGTACTGGAAGCCGGGTAGAATAATAAAGTCGTATTTGGCAAACGGGTAGGGGATCCCGGTGTATTCCTCCAGCCATTCCAGAGAAGCGTATACCTGGTCAAAAATGATACCGGTCTGGGCGATCTTCAGCGGGTCTGTTTCCCTGTGATAAAGAGAAATACTTCGTCCGTTGCGGGTTTCTGTAACCTGTTGGAATTTCCCGGCTACAAAAGAGAACAGGTAGGTGCTCAGGGGCTCGGTGGTTTGGAACCGGATGGTTTTACGTCCGCTGTTAACCGATACTGCCAGCGGGGTTGTGTTTGCAGCCAGTGGAACTGTGTTGGACACGGCCACCCAGTGATGCGGAACCTCCAGCGTCAGGGTATAGGCCGCTTTCAGGTTGGGCTGGTCAAAACACGGGAACAACGTACGGGCCCTGTCCGGAACCAGCAGCGTGTATAGAAATTCTTCGTTCCGGTTTAAGGATTGTTCCCCGGCAAGGAAATTAATGTTTATGGTGTTTGTGTCCTTATTGAAGTATCTGCGGGGGATAACAATATGTTCTCTGGTGAAACGGGATTGTGCCTTCCGGCCGTTCACCTGCACCAATATAACGGCCGCAGGGTCTTCCTTGAAATCCAGAACGATTTGCCGAGGCTTTTCCAGCCTGAAGCCGATGGTTTGTGAAGCCCGGATGGGAGCCTTCGGATCCTCCGGCAGATTGAAAAAAAGCTGGTACCTGAGTCCGGAAATGGCCTCTTTACGTTCCTGTGCCAGCTGCAGACTTACCCCGGATTCCGGCTCGGAGCAGCCCGTGAAGGCGAAGACCAGTATCAGTAATGTGAGTTTGCGCATATACAAAGGTAGATAAAAATGGCAGGTTCACGCTGCTGCTACTGCCCATTGCATGAGGGAAGCCTCGGCTTTCAAGAAAAAAACCTTCCGGTTCTTGTGGAGTAAGAGACCGTTCTTTGCTTATCTTTGCTTCATGTCAAAATACGGAACGGTTATATGGGTGGGATTGCTGGCACTGATTGCCGGTTTCCTGATCTGGCCTCCTACGCACAAGGTATTTGTGGAACTTACGGCAAGGGTTCCCTACATCCTGGGATTTGTAAAATTTGCCATTCTATCTATGATGGGTGAGTTTCTGGCAGCCCGGCTGGTACACAAGAAATGGGTTAAGGTCAGGGGCGTACTGCCCAAGATGCTGGTATGGGGGATCCTGGGGATGCTGATCGTGCTGATGTTTGCTGTTTTCTCGGGGGGTGTAGACAATGCGGCTTCCCAGGGACTGCTGATCTCAGAATGTAGCGATACCTGCCCGCCGGTGGTGCAGTTCATTTCCAGGTTGCGACGGGCGTTGATGATCTCGGCCATAATGAATTTCACGTTCGGCCCGGTATTCATGGCGGCGCACCGCATTACCGATGTTTATATTGACAAACGGTTTTCTGGCGAGAAGGCGACCTATGCCGATGTCATTCCGCAGATTGACTGGGGACGGTTCATCAAAGAGATTGTTGGGGTAACCATTCCGGTGTTCTGGATCCCGGCCCATACCATCACGTTCCTGCTGCCCGGACAGTACCGGGTGCTGTTTGCCGCCTCGTTGTCCATTGTACTGGGGCTGATCCTTTCTTTTGCAAAAATGAGGAATCTGAAAAGTTCAAACATAAAACAATAAACCATGCGCTACTTATTGTCACTCATTCTCATAGTTGCCCAACTGGGGCTTTTTGCTCAGAATGTGAACAAACAGAATTTCCCCGATAAGAAAAACTTTAACCGGGTGGAGATGGCTTTGCCCCAGGTGAACGGGTTTACCGTGTTACGATGTGACTTCCATACCCATACCGTATTTTCAGACGGTCTGGTATGGCCCACCTACCGGGTAGGCGAAGCCTGGATGCAGGGTCTGGATGTACTGGCCATTACCGATCATATTGAATACCGTCCTTTTAAAGAATATGTTGGCGGGGATTTTAATGCTTCCTACGAGTTGGCATTGCCTGCTGCCCGGGAGTACGGCATAATGCTTATAAGAGGAACCGAGGTTACGCGCAAGCAAGGGGTGATAGGTCATTTCAACGCCCTATTCATACAGGATGCCAATGCCATTGAACATTCCGATCCGGAAAAAGCGTTGCAAGCGGCGTATGACCAGGGGGCTTTCGTTATGTATAACCATCCGGCCTGGGCCCTGGACACCTGTCTGCAGACCGAATTTCAGCAGGCCATGATAGACAAAGGCCTGGTCAGGGGTATTGAAGTATTCAACAACGACGAGTTTTACCCCCGGGCGCTATCCTGGAGCCGGGATCAGCAACTGACCGTTTTTGCTTCCTCGGATATTCATTGGACCATTAACGATGTGCTGGAATCACACTTTCCCGATGGAACCGGGACTGCGTTTCGCCCCATGACATTAGTCTTTGTTAACCAGAAGAGTGAAGAGGGTGTTCGGGAAGCTTTGGACAACAGACGCACCCTGGCTTATTTTTACGGCAACGTGGCCGGGGAGGAAAAGTGGCTCAAATCACTGTTCCTGGCTTCTGTACAATGGGAAAAAGTATCGGAGAGAGGCAAGTCGATCTCTTATCGTGTGACCAACCTTTCCGGGATTCAATATAAGTTCACCATTGGCGGTACCCAATACATTCTGGATGGGGGCGCTTCCATTCAGATATCCCTGCCTGCGGCACAGCGGGAAGTGGTTATGCACATTCTGAACATGCATTATTACGAAGGCAAGCACCCGGTGGTGAGTATGGTGTTGGGGTGAGGTGGAACCTTGTCGCGCCAAATTTTAATTTAAAATTCTAAGACACTCTTTATTAGTTAGTTGTAAAAAGTATTAAAAAAGTGGCGCGGCAAGGTTCCACCTACCTGTCGGAAAATTTGTAATTGTAGGGATTGTTTCCTACATTTATATAACATTTCCGATCAATGGGTACCATCATATTTATCCGTTCCATAAGGCGTAAGGTTCAAGACCTTTTTTCTATTGCCTGTTTTTATCTTTCTTACCATCCAATATGCAATAATTACTCTACTCTGTGGCAGGGTGATGGTATTGGTATGGTGATTTCTGTGAGAATCCATTTAAACCTATAAATCATGAATAATTTTAATAGTGAACAGCTCTCATCTGGCTTTCAGGCAGATCAGGATAGCTACATTCCACCTGAAATCACCGTTTTAGTAATTAACCTGGAACAGGGTTTTGCCGCCTCTTCCGCCTCGGGCGCTGAAGACTGGGGTTCTATTAGTTGGTAACAGTATTAAGCATTAAGTGATGAAAACATTAAAGAATACGTCAATTTTCCTGTTCCTGGCCATGATTCTGTGTACATGTATGCCCCAGGAGGGTCCTGATCCCGGCCCGACCGGCGGATCAATAACCATAACAGGTCAAACGGAAACCCAGGGTACCAAAACCATTTTGTCCGGCACGGAAGGCCTGGAGACCCACTGGGTGGGGGGGAGCGATCAAATCGGGATATTTTCTCCCGAGGCCAAGGCCACAAGCGATGGCACTCCGGAAGTAAATCCCGCCAAGAACCTTGCCTTTACGGCACTAGCCTCGGCAAAAAGCTCGGGTTTTAACGGGACCATGTTTTGGGGTACCGGAGATCATCATTTTTACGCGTATTACCCGCGAAATTCGGGATTTACCGGAGAGCGGACGGCTGTACCCGTTTCCCTTCCCTGGGAACAGACGCAGTCTGCGGCCGGGAATACGACCCACATTGGGGCGTTGGATTTTATGGTGGCGACTCCTCTTACGGTTACCCCTCCAGGAGCGGTGAACTTTACTTTCAATCATGTGTTTACCATGATAGAGTTTCGGATAGTTGGCAGCGGGTCATTGACACAGGTGAGCCTGAGCGGGGCCTATCCCCTGGCGTGTGAAGGAACTATTGACCTGACACAAGATCCGGATATAAATTTTTACAATATAACAACGAGCGGAACCACCAATAACGTAACAGTTACTCTGGATACACCGGTTGCGCTAGACCCGACTGTGCCCGTTAGCGTTTACATGATGGTGCTTCCCGGTATTCAAGAAACTATTATGAGGATTTCCCTTACAACTGAAGGGATATGGAAAGAAATGGATAAAGAGACTCCTGATGTTATAGACGGTTTTACCCGTGGTTTAGTTGAACCGGGCTTTGCACGGGGTAAAAAATACGTAGTTTCATTGGATACTGAGGATGAAGGGTGGGGAAATGAATTTACCGATTCCCGGGATACAAATACTTACAGCTACAGACTGATTGGGACCCAGGTGTGGATGACAGAGAACCTGGCATATTTGCCTTCGGTTCACGCTCCGGACCTGGGCTCAGATTCGTCCCCGAGATATTACGTTTACAATTACGAAAGGGACAATATTATTAACGCAAAAATAACCGTTGAATACATCCTTTATGGAGTGTTGTACAACTGGCCGGCTGCCATGGGAGGGTCAACCAGCAGCAGCGCAAATCCCAGTGGTGTACAAGGAGCTTGTCCTGATGGCTGGCACCTGCCCAGCGATGCGGAGTGGACAACCCTTACTGATTATCTTGGAGGAACATCTGTTGCCGGCGGCAAAATGAAAGCGACAGGCACTTTAGACGCAACAACAGGTTTGTGGGAAGAACCCAACACCGGCGCAACAAATACAAGTGGTTTTACAGCTCTTCCGGGAGGATACCGTACCTCCATTGGAACATTCTACGGCATTGGCTCCACCGGTCACTGGTGGAGTTCTACGGAGCGCGATACGGATGCCTGGTACCGGAGCATGGCCTACAATTACAGCGACGTAGGCAGGGGCGGCACCGGCAAGGGATACGGATTTTCTGTGCGTTGTCTTAGGGATTGAAGTTTAATTTTTGGTGTATTTTTTCTGCAGGGCTTGATTTTTAAAAAAAGAGAGTATAACGTGTACCTGTAAGAGATCCAAAAATACCTGTCCCATTTTTAATATTGGAGTGTATACGGATAGGCTCAGCATATATATCATTTGCAGAACAGTTATACAATTCCAATGTTTTTAAATATTTGTAGTAATCTTCTGATATCTGTTGTAAATTAACAACAACGTAAGGTCTGAAATAATTGGATGTGCGTTGACGTGTCTCTATAGTAAAATCGTATGTGGTTCCATCAAATATTGAATCATCAAAAACATTTGAAAAATACGCCGCCCATCCATTATAGGAAACAGATAAGTTCTTGTCTTCAAATACAATATCGTAGGAAGTAAACAAATCATTAACATAGTATATGGAATCTGAAAGAGCACCAAGGCTTCGTACATTAAGTCTGTAATAATTTTTTTCTCCCGCCGGATCCCTTAATCGTGCTGTGATAGACATAATTGTATCTGTCCCTGACCAGTCCGGGTCATCATTAGGAATGTCGTAGTGATCAATCTTACTATAAAAAGAATTGTGACGCACTATCTCAAAATCAGGCGAATTGAGAATGGTTGTGTTAGCCTCAACCGGATCACAACCCTCGAAAGATGCCTTCAACTGAAGTTGGTCTCCCTCCATTGGACAGTAATCGGATACAAAGCAATTATCTATGTTGTCATAGGCCATCTTAACAGGCAATGAATTATTTATAGTCATTTGTACTAAAGCCGTGCTAAGAGTCTGTTTTTCAGGAGTCATCCAACTATCCGGATCAAGGAAGAAGAGGCTTTTATATACGTAAACCTTAATAGGTTCGCCTGCGATGGCAAGAGCATTTAAGGTGATCAATGATTTTGTTTCCTCTCCTGAAAAGGAGATGCTTTTTTCACAACCATTCAAAATAAACAATAAGAACAGGCAAAAAATCCATTTCATAACTAAAACTGATATGAATAACTAAGTGAAGGCATAAACGGGAACAGGCAGAGCTTCTTAAGCACATACCTGTTTGAATCAAAAGCCGGATAGACTGCATATGCATTCATTCGATTGTAAACGTTATAAATGTTTATAGACAGGGTACTTTTTCCTCTTTTGTGCACCAGGTAATAGTTGATGGCAATGTCCAGGCGATGGTAATCATCCATAACAAATCCATTCCTTTCCAGGTATGTAGAAAGACGTTGATACCCATCCAGGTTAACCTGGTCCGGTTGTTGCCCCGAAGTAATAATCAAAACAGGTTTACGACTTGAGGAAAGGTAGGATACCGGAAGGACCGTTAACTCCCGGATATAACGTCCAATAAAAGCCACCTGGGACAATGTGGCCCGATACCCTGTATGGTAAACAAACGTGCCCGACACTTCCCATTTTTTGCTGATTTGATGTGAAACGGTCATGCTCAAACTGTTCCGGCAGTCATTTTTAGCGAAAAATACGTCTCCGTTATTAAGCACATTGCCCTCCCGGTTAAACTTTCTGAGAGATTTTGACCACGTATAGGCAATCCATCCTGTCGTTGTAAAAAACGGACTATATCCA
>DHUU01000015.1:0-7009 GCA_002409325.1 Bacteroidales bacterium UBA5226
CAAACAAAAGGCACCCGGGTGTCTTTATATTTACCTAATATAACGGCGGCATGATTAGAACGCTAATTGTGGAAGATGACATAATGCATGCAAGGTCTCTGACTGACATAATTCATGAACATTTTAAAAATATTCAGATTTTATCTGTTTGCACCAATGTTCCCGATGCGGCACAACAGATCCAGGAACTGAAGCCAGAGCTGGTATTTTTGGACGTGGAGCTGGGCCCGCTCACCGGGTTTGATTTACTGGCCATGCTAAACCGGAGGGACTTTGAGGTCATTTTTACAACCGCGTATCAGAAATATGCCGTCCAGGCTATAAAAATGTCTGCACTCGACTACATTGAAAAACCCATTGATGTGAATCAGTTGAGGGAGGCTTTGTCCCGCTACAAAACCAAAGCAAGCGAAAAAAAGGTGCAGAATCTGCTTGTCAATTTACAATCCAGTGAGCAAGACCAGAAGATTGCCCTATTTGACCAGGGCAGTTTTCTTTTTGTAAGGATAAAAGACATCATACGCCTTCGTTCAGAGAACGCCTATACTGAGGTTTACTACCTGGAAAACCAACTTGTAAACAAAGCGCTTATGTCTAAGAGCATAGCCTTTTATGAGGAGATGCTCGACGGGAAAGGCCTCTTTTACCGGATACACAACCAGCACCTGATCAATATCACATTCATCAAGCGTCTGGTACTTGACAGCGGCTGTGCCGTGATTATGGACGATGTAGAGCGTTCTGTGGTTCCTGTGGCCCGTTCCCGCCGGGACCGCTTTCTCTCCTATCTTCGCCACAACGGCCTAATGATCTGAAGATAGTGTTTTTTCTTAGTTACATTTTCCTGTCCGGGGGTGTTCCGGGCAACGGTTCATAGAATTTGAGCTCCTCAAGGAGGACTTCAATGGCCTTGTTCAGCTGGGCGTCATTTCCCAGGTAGTCTTCAAAAGGATTGATGTCCACTTCAATATCGGGATCCACCCCATATCCTTCTATGATCCATCGCCCGTCTGTTGAATAGGAAGTGAAGAAAGGTGTACGTACGTCCTGCCCGTCCAGGTAGGGCTTGGACCCCGATATGCCCACGATGCCTCCCCAGGTTCTGGTGCCAATGAGTTTACCAAGGCCCATCTTACGGAATCCATAGGGGAACAGGTCCCCGTCGGACATGGAGTATTTGTCTATCAGGCACACTTTGGGTCCCGAGTGACTTTCGTTGGGAACCGGCAGGTTGGCCCCGTTACGGTACATGCTCATGCGGTAGGCTTCACGGGCCAGGCGTTCCAGGATGATGGGAGACACATTCCCGCCACCGTTCATGCGGTCATCAATGATGAGGGCCTTTTTGTCCAGTTGAGTGTAAAAAAGTTTTGTGAACATATCCAGCCCGGCAATACCCATATCGGGAATATGGATGTATCCTATCTGTCCGTTGCCTGCCTGGCTGACCTTGCGGATATTTTCCTGCACCCATTCGTAATAAACCAGCGGAGATTCATCGGCAATGGGCTTGACGTAAACGGTGCGGGCACCTGTTCCGGAAGGAGTGCTGTTTACCATCAGGGCAACGGTTTTATCTACTTTTCCCACCAAAGCTTCGTAGATTACTTTCATGGGAGTGCAGTCTACCCCATCCACCGCCAGGATGTAATCTCCCCGGGAAATATCCACTCCGCCGTCATGGAAGGGAGAGCGAAGCGATTTGTCCCAGTTTTCTCCTTCGTAGACCTTGATAACACGGAATGCCCCGGAAGGATCCTTGCTAAAACGGGCTCCCAGCAAGCCCACCTTAACCCGTTCGGGAGCGGGAGTGTCTGAGGGCGAAGTGACGTAACAGTGGCCCACGTTCAATTCAGAAATCATTTCCCCTATCACGTAGGTCAGATCGTGGCGGTGTTTTACATAAGGCAACAAGGCCTCGTATTTTTCACGGATCCCTTCCCAGTCGCGTCCGTGCATGGTGGGCAGGTAAAAGTGATCCCGGTAAACACGCCAGGTTTCCTGGAAAATCTGGTTCCATTCGGCGGGATAATCTGCAAAAATCCGGACATCACCCAGGCTTACTTTTTTGTCCTTTTTCCAGGTGGGAGCTCCAATGATAAACAAATCATCCCCGTCCCGAAGCAGCATTTTTTTTCCCTTTGGAGCATAAGCCAGCGGCATTCCTGTTATAACCGGGCTTTCTTTGAGATCACTGAGCGAGATTTTTTTAACCTCCCTTCTTGTCATGAAATAGAGGTCACCGTCCACAGCAGCCAGAAGCTGGTACATTCCCGGCTCCAGGGGCAGGGCCGAGGCCCTTTCTACGATCCCGTCCAGATCTACCGTAACGGTAATTTGTTTTTCAGAAGCGGGTTCGGCTTTGTCGTTTTTGCGGCCTTGATGCCCGGTTGCCGGAGCAACGGGTGTTTCGACCTTTTCCAAGGGCTTGTATTCCACGGCTTTCAGAGCAGTGGGATCGGGAGTGTCTTTGGCCAGTGGGAGCACAAATATATACGACGACACATTGTAGGTCGCATTCCATTCCACCCATGAATAGTTGGCCCTGAAGTCACGGGCCGATGTGAAAAACAGGTATTTGCCATCTTCCGAAAACACACCGGACTGGGCATCATACCAGGGGCTGGTTACCGGGTAAGAGATGTTGTCATCTACACTGTACAGGTATACCACACTTATACGGTTTTCTGCCTGGGTGGCATAAGTGATCCATTTTCCGTCGGGGGAAATATCATAATTGCGGATGGTGGAGAAGGGTGTTTGAAGGACTTTGCGGGAAGTGCCTGTTTCCGGATTGGCGCACCATAATTCCCGTTTTTCTGTGGTGAAATAAAGGGACCTTGAGTCAGGTGCCCAGGATAGATTTTCAGGATAACCATCTGTAAAAGAAGTGATTTTCCGTGCTTCGGAGGGCTTATCATACGGCATGGCGTACAATTGGTATTCACCCGTCTGATCCGAGAACCAGGCAATCTGGGAGCCATCTGCAGACCAGCAGGCTTCGCGTTCGTGTATACCCGGGGTTCGGGTCAGGTTGTAGGTTGCCCCTTCCGTTCCCGGAACGGAAAATACATCGCCCCGGGCTGTGACCAGTACCCGTTCTCCATTTGGAGACAGGGAGTACCCTGCAGCCTGTGTGGCAACGTCCAGCAGGCGTACCCTGGCGTTGAGGTGCTCCTGGTTAAGTGTGATATCGACTTTTTTAAGATCTTCGCTTTTTGTGTGGAAAGAATAAATAAAGCCCCCGTTTTCAAAAACAATATATTCTCCGCGGGCAGCAGGGAATTTAATGTCGTAGGTATCGAACAGGGTGATCTTTTCTGTCTTTTTTGTTCCCGTGTCGTAGCGGAACAGGTTCATGATGGAATCACGGTCCGAGAGAAAGTAAATATCTGTTTCAATCCACATGGGAAAAATATCCTGGGCATTGTCTCCTTCGCCGGCGGTTATGTTTTCCAGTTGCGTAGTACCCAGCTTGTTTACCCAGATATCATCTGCCTGTCCGCCTTTGTAATACTTCCAGGTCCGGAATTCGCGAAACATGCGGTTCAGGGCAAGGAACTGGCCATCGGGTGAAAAAGAGCAGAACCCGCCCTCGGTCGTGGGGATCTGGCTCAGTTCCCCTCCTTCGGCCGGAACGGTAAACAGGTGGGCGCGCATACCGGAAAAACTGTACCAACGCGAACGCAGCACTATGTTTTTTCCATCAGGAGTCCACCCCATGACAATGTTGTTGGGACCCATCCGGTCTCCGATGTTGTCCCTGTCCAGGGTAGCGGTATAGGTCAGGCGAAGTGGTTCACCTCCTTCTGCAGGTATGGTATATACTTCTGTATTACCGTCATACTGTCCGGTAAAGGCGATGGTGCGGCCATCGGGTGAAAATTTGGGAAAGACTTCATACCCGATGTGTGATGTAAGCCTTGTGGCAGTTCCTCCTTCCAGTGGTACGGTATAAAGATCTCCGGCATAGGAAAAGGCGATCACCCCGTTGCCAACGGCCGGGAAACGAAGCAGGCGCCCTTCAGGGTCCCGGGCGGTAAGGGATGTCAGGGTAGTGAACAGTAATGCGGTTACAATAAGTCTACATTTCATAATATGGATAGATTAAATTTGTCTGCCCGTAAAGTTAAAAAAGTTGTTTTAAGAGGCAAATTCTTCGTATATTTACATATCATTTAATAAAACCTTTATGTCAAAATTTATTAAAGAATTCAAGGCATTTGCCCTCAGGGGCAATGTGGTGGATATGGCTGTTGGTATCATAATTGGCGCAGCTTTTGGCAAAATTGTATCTTCTCTTGTATCGGATCTGCTCATGCCTCTGGTAGGGGCCCTGGCCGGAGGGGTGAATTTTACCGACTGGAAGTGGAACATCGTGGGTGAACGTGCCAGTATCCTGGATCCCGATATCATGCTGCCTGCCGTAACCCTGAATTACGGGAACTTTATTCAGGTACTCATAGATTTCATAATTATTGCCTTGTGCGTGTTCCTGCTAATCAAGGGGCTTAACAAACTGACCTCTGCCAAAAAGAAAGAAGCAGAACAGGAAGCTCCGGCACCGGCTCCCGAGCCTGAGCCCACCCGCGAGGAAGTACTTCTGACAGAAATCCGAGACCTGCTTAAAAAGAAATAGGATCCTTACAGATTTGTAAACCAACGGGCAATCTGTTCGGCATGCGTGCGCGAGACAGGTATGTCCGGTACTTTTGTAATGCCAAGATCCAGCACAATGCCATTGGGCGTTCTTTTGGCAACCCTGACCTGGTCCAGATTTACCATAAAAGAACGGTGACAGCGCACGATCCGCGTCTGGGCAAAGCGTACTTCCATTTCCTTTAATGTGTTCCTTACCAGGTAATTGCTTACCCCTGATTTTGACAAATACCATACAGACACATAATTGTCTGCTGACTCGAGGTACAGCAGGGATTCTTTTTTTATGGAAAGCTGCAAAACGTCCTTTTCGTCCCGGAAATTGATGGTGTCCGGACCGGAAGGGGGGCTCCCGGCTTTTTCCTTTTCTTCCAGTTCCTTCAGGCGCATTGATTTTTCCCTCCAGCAGAGGAACAGGATGGATATGATATAGGGGAGCAGCAGGATCAGACTGGTATTGATAACAGAAGAACGGTATACTTCCATGAAATCGCGTGTTTCGTCCAGGGTAAAGGAATATAGAGTGTAAAAGAGCGACATGAAAAAGATCTCGGCAATGACCCATATGATATATTCCCAGTAGGAAAGCGTTCTTTTTTTGGTGTAGTAGAACATCACTACCCGGCTGATAACCACCACCAGGACTCCGGTCAGGATGATCAGGCTGGAATACAGAAAATATTCAAATTTAGTTATGGGATACCACTGGGGCGACTCAAAGGGTTTGTATATGTTTATGAACAGCAATGCAAAGATGGAAGTGAAAGCCACCACCAGGGTAAGGTTGGATCTTTTATAGATAAAGGGCGGAATTTTTCTTTGCAGAATGCTCATGCCACAAAGGTAAAAATTTTTTCACCCCTGAACAGGCGCGCTTAATCCCGCCGGAACGTTGTTTGTCCCCCGAAACGGTCTTCTGTCCCATTTTTTTGAATAACAAGACGCGATAGTTTTTCTTTGTAGCATGGAAAGGACAAAACTGTTAGGTTCATGCTTTTCTTTTGAAAGGGAAGTACAGCTGCCTGGCAGACCTGTAGTCAGCCTTCCTTTTGATTTTACCCGGGATCTGGGGCGGGAAGAAGTGACACGGCTGCAGGAAAGCATCCAGGCTGCCCCTTTTTGTCCTGCAGCAGATACTGCTATTGGCGAAAACCAGCAATTCAGGTACGTTGTGTTTGCCCCTGCAGGAGCCTTGCGTTTTGACAGGGCCATCATCCTGCTCCATGGGCTGAATGAAAGGTCATGGCAGAAATACCTGACCTGGGCAGAAGACCTGGTCATGACCTGTGGGGTCCCTGTAGTGTTGTTTCCCATTGCATTTCACATGAACAGAACGCCCACTGCCTGGTATACACCGCGGGGGCTGGTGCCCTGGCTGAACCGGAGGAAACAGGAATTCAAGAATTTATACAACGCTTCTTTTTTCAACCTGGCCCTGAGTTCGCGCCTGTCTGTGAGCCCCCTCAGGTTTTACACCTCGGGCCTGGAATCTGCCTTCAACCTGATTCAGCTTATTAATGACATGAAACAGGGCAGGCACCCGCTCTTCACAGAACCGGTCCGGACAGATTTTTTCGCTTATTCGATAGGGGCACTCCTTGCCCAGGTGGTGCTGATGGCCGATCCTTATGAAAACCTGTCAGACTCCAGGCTTTTCACCTTTTGCGGTGGATCTGTCTTTGAAAGGATGAACGGGAATTCCCGCGATATCATGGACCAGGAAGCTTACCAAAAGATCAGGGAATACTACCTGGACGGATTTCACAATTTTCAGCCGGGGCAGGATAGCCGCCAAACCAGTATTTCTGACAAGCTCACCAATGCTTTCAGGCTGATGATACGCTCAGCCGATCCGGAAGGCCGACGCCGGATGTTCTTTGCCGGGGCAAAAGAAAGGGTCCTGATGATATCCCTGCGGCAGGATATTGTAATTCCCACAGTGGGTTTGAACGAGACCACCGGGCAGGAACTGGCAGGGTATATAACCCAGGAACTGGACTTTCCCTATGCATACACGCATCAATCGCCCTTTCCGGAAAATGGCAAAATCTGCGAAACAGAACTTGTTACTTCTTTCCGGTCTGTGTTTGACCGGGCTGCAGGGTTTCTGGCATGAATCTGCTTAGAGTCTGATAGCGAATTTTTTGAGCCTTGTATCGAGCATATCCCCGGGAATGATCTGCTTAATGGTATTGGCAACCGCATTCAACAGCCTTTCCCGGTAAAAATCTTTGTACACTGCTATGGAAATTTCACGTACCGGGGGCGGGTCGTTTACCGGGCGTACATGGGCGGCCTGTGTTTCATCCAGCATGGGCAGATGTAATTGCGGAATTAGGGTGTAACCGCC
>DHUU01000015.1:7191-34778 GCA_002409325.1 Bacteroidales bacterium UBA5226
ATCTATGATTCTGACCAGATTGTCTATGCTTCCGGCTTCGTACACCTGCTTGTTTGCCGGTGTGTTTTCCGTGCAAAAATTGAATATCTGGTTGCGCAGGCAATGACCTTCCTGCAGGACCCACAAATGTTGCAGCGGCAGTTCGGTAGCCGAGAGTTCCTTTTTATGATAATTGGGATCGGAAGGGGCAACGTAAGCCAGGAATTTTTCATAATAAAGAGGGATTTCCAGCAGGTCCGGATCCAGGAGCGGTGTGGCCAGAAGGCCCATGTCTATTTTTGCCTCTTTCAGATCGCGGACGATTTCATCGGTCCGCATTTCCAGAATACTGACCTGGGTCAGGGGATAATCCTTTTTGAACAAACCTATGAATTGAGGAACAATATAGGGAGCCACCGTAGGAATGACACCCAGGCTAAAGCGGGTGTCCAGGCTTTCTTTCCCTGCCTGTACCAGTTCCTGCACCTGCATGGCCTGCTTTAATACCAGACGCGCCTGGTGAATAATCTCTTCTCCCAGGGGTGTAGGCTCTACGGGGTGTTTAGAACGGTCAAAGATCCTGACATCCAGCTCTTCTTCAAGACGGGTTATCATGGCGCTCAGGGTGGGCTGGGATATACCACATTCGCGGGCGGCTCTGACAAAATGCCTGTAACGGTCCAGGGCTACAATGTATTGGAGTTGTTGTAACGTCATTAAACAAAGATATAGAAATAATCTATAATTATATAAATAAAATCTGTTTGATTAATATTTTTGTCTGCCTTACCTTTGCATCAGTAAACAGAGATAAGAAACAATAAATAACAATAATAAACTCAAAAAACCATGGAAAACGTGAACAGTTCAACAAAATCATATTCTATCCCCAGAATCGGGGAACCCGCACCTCAGTTCAAAGCCACTACAACGCAGGGAGACATCAACTTTCCGTCTGACTACAAAGGAAAATGGGTAATCCTTTTCAGCCACCCTGCAGACTTCACACCAGTATGTACGTCTGAGTTCATAACCTTCGCTTCTATGGAGAAAGATTTTAAAGAGCTGAACACCGAACTGGTGGGATTGTCTGTGGACGGTCTTTACAGCCACATAGCATGGCTCAGGACCATCAAGGAGAAAATCCAATATAAAGGCATGAAAAACGTAGAGGTTAATTTTCCTCTCATTGAGGATATAACCATGGAAGTAGCCAACCTTTATGGCATGGTTCAACCTGGAGAGAGCAACACTAAAGCAGTTCGCGCCGTCTTCTTCATTGATCCCAAAGGCATTATCCGTACCATCATTTATTATCCTTTATCCCTTGGCCGTAACTTTGATGAGCTCAAACGTGTCCTTATAGGACTTCAGACAGCCGATGAATTCAAGGTGGCACTGCCTGCCGACTGGCGTCCCGGAGATGACGTGATAGTTCCCACAGCCGGGACATGCGGCCAGGCAAAAAGCCGGATCGAAATTCCCGAAGAAGGTGTCACATGTTACGATTGGTTCTTTTGCACCAAGAAGCTTGAGAAAGAAAAAATTGAGAAAGCTTTAAGAAAGAAGTAAAATCAGAGTTTGAAAAAGTTAACGAAAGCAGCAGGCGCGTATGGATTGTCTATGCGCGCTTTTTTATTTAATTTTGATAAAAATTGAAACTCATGGAAGAAGATTACCTGATCTGTTATTGCAACGAAGTGAGCAAAAGCACCATCGTAAATGCCATCAAGAAAAAAGGACTAAAAACGGTAGAAGAGGTGGGTCATGAAACAGGAGCCGGGCAGGTATGCGGTCAATGCCAGCCCGACATCCAGAAACTGCTTGATGAGATCAACTTAGCAGGGACTTCATAGCTCTTGCCACCAGTTTACTGGCCAGACCGGGACTTATGCGGTAAAAAAGATTCAGCATCATGGAATCTTTGCCCGCAAAGATCCTTTGTTTTCCCTTTTCCATCCCGTCTATGATGATATTGGCTGCCTTGCCGGCCGCCATGGGTCTGAAGCGTAGCTCTTTTTCCCGGGTAGAGCGCGGTAATTCCAGTCCCGAATTGACCAGGATATTTGTATTGATAGCCCCTGGAAAAACAATAGAAACATCTACCGGTGTCCCGGCAAGTTCCGATATAAGTCCTTCTGTAAGGAGTTTGAGTGCAGCCTTGGTTGCACCATATATGGATTGTCCCGGAATGGGGATGAAACCCCCCATGCTGGCCACGTTCACAATATGGGCCGAGGGGCGTTTCAGCAGGTGTGGCAGGAACGCTTTGATCATATATAAGGCGCCAAAGAAATTCACATGGCACAGGCGTTCTATCACCTGCAGATCCAGATCGTTGACCTTGACAAAAGGCTGAACGATTCCGGCATTGTTAATGATGGCATCAACGGCACCATGCCGTTTGATAATCTGAGCGGGTAGTAAATCCACCGCTTCTTTATCTCCAATATTTATCGTATGAAGAGAGAGCCGTTCCCTTACGGCTTCATCTGCCAGTGCTTTGGTTTGTTCCAGTGCCTGGCCATTAATGTCCAGGGCTGCTACCTGGCTTCCCCTGCGCAGCAGGGAAAGAACCAATTCCCGGCCAATACCGTTACCCCCACCGGTTACTACGATCACTTTGTCTTTGACTTTCATAATGTTAGGGTAATAAATAATTATATAATGATTGCATCAATAATTGTACCATAGCTGATTCTAAAAATCAGGTTATATTTGCCCTATGAAAAGAACCATTGTTTATTTGTGCTTATTGTGGACCCCGCTGGTGTCCGCTGCGCAGGCCCCGAGCCTGCCTTCCTCTCAGATAAGGGTTACCCCGCAAGACAAGGCTGTCTATGAAAAGGTAATGGAGGTTTTGTCCCCTGTAGGGGAAGAGCCCATGCCGGTGATGGTCATGAAAGCGGCAGAGGCCATGCTGGAAACCCCTTATGCAAGTGGAACGCTGGAACAGGAACCGGAGATGCTTACGGTTTCACTGGCCCGTACAGATTGCATTTTATTGGTAGAAGCGTGTGTGGCCATGGCGCAGACTGCCCGGCAACAAGACCGCAGCTTTGATGCTTTTTGCCAGAACCTGCGGCAATTGCGTTACCGGGATGGCCGCGTTGACGGGTACGCCAGCCGTATCCATTATACCAGTGAGTGGATCCTGCAGGCACAGGCACGAGGACTGGCCACCGAGGTGAGCGGAAATATTGCCGATACACCCCTGGAACAACACTTTTCCTATATGTCGGCTCATGCGGACAAATACCCGCTCCTGGCTTCAGATCAGGAACTCGTGGCCCGGATAGCTGTAATGGAAGAGCGTCTTGGACGGGAAGAATACTTCTTTATACCCAAAACAAAGCTTGAAAGCAACCTGGACAAGATCCGACACGGGGATATGATCTGTTTTGCGACCGGCATTCAAGGGCTGGACATCACGCATGTGGCATTAGCCTACGAGTATTATGAATGTGAGCACGACTGCTGCCCCGATGGACGCGGGTGCTCCAATGGACAGCGGCAGTTGGGGTTCCTGCATGCCTCGTCAAAAGAAAAGAAAGTAGTGGTGGACAAAAAGACACTAACAGGGTATGTCAACGGATTGCCTTCCTGTAACGGGATAAGGGTTGTCAGGTTTTTTTGATCCATTCGACCACACTTTCTTCCCAGCTTCTGTCCGGGACCGGGGCAGAATCTTTCTTGCGGCAGAATATGGTCACCTCATTTTGGGCCAGGGCCATGAGCCGGTCATTAAGAGCTTCTTCTTCTTCCCTTTTTTCAAACCAGAAGGCATTGTATTGGTCGTAAGCTACTGCTACACGGATGTCAAAGGCCCTTGCCAGGTCAACAAAGGCCGGCATGTTTGACTTGTCTCTCACAACCAGGATGGCCACATCCATCGTGTCATAATCCAGACCCAGCCTGGTTTCATGATCTAACAGGATCTTCTTTTGCTGTTCGTTTTCCACCAGCAGCACTTTGCCGGTGAAAAATATTTCGTTCAGCTCACCTCCTGATAACATGTTGCTTAAGTCTGCCTTTAATTGTGAGGCATTGTCGCAAAGAGGGGCTTTTACGCGCGTTCCGTTCCCGTAGTTTGAAACGATCCTGACCGAGTCAAAATCCTGCAGGGAAACAAATTGGGGAGAGTGGGTTATATAGATCACCTGGTTGTTTTTACCCATATTCTTCAGTGCCTTATAGAGGTTGCGTTTCATGCGCGGGTCCAGGTACAGTTCGGGTTCTTCAATCATAAAAATGAAACCCTGGCTTTTTTGCTGGTTGTACGCGTTGAGTATGGACAAAACAATGGCGTTCTGAACCCCTTCTCCCTGGGCACTTACCGGGGTGAGGCGGTCTCCTTCGTAAAGGTACATTTCCAGCGACTTATAAAAATTTTGCTGTATGATGGGATTAAAAAAGATTTCCCAGCGGTTATACTCTTTATTTACAGAATGACCCAGGTAATCCATCATGGATTTGTGGATGGTTTCCTTGAAATTGGAAAAAGCCCCGGTCCGCAGGGTGATCATGGCTTCCTGGATGCATTGGTCAAACCATTCCTTACGGGGAACCTGTGTTTCCGTCCCGTCTGAGTTCATGATGGAAATGGTATTGTCCTCCCTCATAAAATCCTTGTTGATTTCCTTGAGCAGGCCGTTGAGCAATGTCTGACGGATATCGGAGCGGGAATGGGTGGTGATCCTGTCTGTACGGATATATACCACCGGGATCTTTTCACGGATTTTTTCCAGGGGGCAATCGAGCGGGGTAAAAAGGTGTGAACCGCCCATCCCGTTACTATCGGACAGGACCTGAACTATGCGGTCGTCTTTTGTGAGGCAGTATTGTTCCAGGGTGCGCTTGCCCTTGTCGGGCCCGATGATATTGTATTTATATATAAAACGGATCTTATGGATATAGGCTGGTTCACCTCCTTCAAAGGGAATGTGTTCAAACGGCTGGTCAAATTCTATCTCCACATCAATATTTCTTTCCGGATCCTGACAGTATACGTCTTTCTCGGTAAAGACCCCGGGCAGGGAATTTTCCTGTCCCAGGATCTTGTTGATACACCATAAAATGTTACTTTTCCCGGAATTGTTAGGACCTATAAGTGCGGTCATCTGGGAAAAATCAATTTCAATGGTGTCCTTAATGGATCGGTAATTAGTAATTCGAACCTTTTGAATTTTCATTACAGTGATATATCAGAAGTTGTGTATGGCCAGCCCGCTGCGGAGCTTGGGTTCGAACCAGGTGGTCTTTGGGGGCATGATGTTACCGGTGTCGGCAATGGTGATCAGTTGCTTCATGGTAACGGGATACAGTGCAAAAGCGGCAGCCATTTCACCAGAGTCAACGCGGTCTTTCAATGCGCCCAGGCCACGTATTCCACCTACGAAGTCTATGCGTTGACTGGTCCTCAGGTCTTTGATGTTAAGTAATTTGTCAAATACCAGGTTGGATAGAACCGTAACGTCCAGGGTGCCAATGGGGTCGTTGTCATCGTAAGTGCCGGGGCGTGCCGTAATGGAATACCAGCAACTGTCCAGGTACATGGAAAAATTATGCGGGCGCTGGGGTACATACGGCTGTGTGTTGTCGCACAGGCATTCCACCATGAAGTCTTTTGAAAGTGCCTGGAGGAAGGTCTGGGGTGCCATGCCGTTCAGGTCTTTGACCACACGGTTGTAATCGATGATTTTCAGGTGGCTTTCAGGGAATACCACCGTCATGAAGTAGTTGTATTCTTCCTCTCCGGTATGGTTTGGATTCATGGCTTTGCGTTCCGCTCCCACCAAGGCGGCAGCTGCGGTACGATGGTGCCCGTCGGCCACATAGAAAGCCGGAACAGCGGCAAAAAGGGTGGTGATGCGACGGATGTCTGCATCGTCACTGACAGGCCAGAAATGGTGGCCGAACCCGTCGGGTGCCACAAAATCGTATTCGGGCTTGGTGCTTACGATCTTTTCTACGATCCTGTTTATTTCCGGAACGTCGTGATAGGTAAAAAAGACGGGTTCAATGTTGGCGCTCTGGATACGTATATGGATCATCCGGTCTTCTTCCTTGTCTTTGCGTGTGAGTTCGTGTTTTTTGATCAAGCCAGCCGTGTAGTCTTCTGTGTGCGCACAGACAACCAGCCCGTACTGGGTGCGGCCTTCCATAGTCTGAGCATAGACGTAGTACATTTCTTTGGGGTCTCTGACCAGCCATCCCTGTTGTTGCCACCGCTGAAAATTCTCAACCGCTTTGTCATAGGCTTCTTTGGAATGTTCGTCCACAAAGGGATCAAAGTCAATTTCCGGTTTTGTAATGTGCAGCAACGATTTTTCTCCGGCTTCGGCTTTGGCCTCGGCCGAATTCAACACATCATAAGGGCGGGCTGCCACTTCTTCCACAAATTTTTTGGGTGGTCTGAGGGCAGCGAAAGGTTTTATCTTTACCATAAGTGATAGCCTTGTGTAGTGGTACGTCTTATTTATTCAGGCAGAAGGTTGTATCCCCTTTCAGCAGGTATCCTGCAATTTGTCGGGCGGCAGCCAGCCCTGCATTGATGTTGGCTTCCTGAGTTTCTGCCCCCATCTTTTTTGTGGTGGCAAAAACGCGGGTGTCAAATTGTGCCTTTAGGGCATCCATATTGCCGGGGGCCACATCTGTCGCATATTTCAGGTCTGTGCGTTGGGCCATGATGGCTTCCAGTTCCGGCTCATTGATCACTTCCTTGCGGGCCGTGTTTATGAGGCAGGCCCCTTTGGGCATGAGCGAAAGCAGGGCCTGACCAATGGATCCTCTTGTTTCGTTGTTGGCCGGGATGTGCAGCGACAGGTAATCGGAACGCCGGTAGAGGTCTTCAAGGGTGCCGGCCACATGGATCCCTTCTGATTGCATTACCGAAGCCGGGATAAACGGATCGTAAGCATAGATTTCCATTCCAAAGCCCTTGGCCAGTCCGGCTACAAGGCGGCCTACATTCCCGTAGGCGTGAACGCCCAGTGTCTTGCCTCTTAATTCTGTACCTGTTCCAGGCTGGAATTGGTTACGGGCCATAAAAATCATCATGCCAATGGCCAGCTCGGCCACGGCATTTGAGTTTTGTCCGGGGGTGTTCATGGCCACAACCTGTCTTTCACTGCAGGCTGCCAGGTCAAGGTTATCGTAACCGGCACCGGCACGTACCACAATCCTGAGCCGGGGAGCGGCCTGGATAACTTCGCGGGTCACTTTGTCTGAACGCACGATCAGGGCGTCTGCATCGGCCACGGCAGCCAGAAGTTCTTCCTTCTGTGTATATTTTTCCAACAGGGCCAGGGTCATTCCTGCCTGTTCCACAATGGTGCGGATGCCGTCAACGGCTTTCTTTGCAAATGGCTTTTCAGTAGCTACCAGTACTTTCATATCGTTTTATTTATGGATTTTTTCAAATTCACGCATACAATCAACCAAAGCCTGAACGCTTTCTTTTGGGCAGGCATTGTATACAGAAGCCCGGAAACCGCCTACAGAACGGTGGCCTTTAATACCTACCATGCCACGGGATTTTGCAAAATCAAGGAATTCAGCTTCAAGGGATTCACGCCCCTGTGCCATGACAAAACAAATGTTCATCAGGGAGCGGTCTTCTTTTGCGGCCGTGCCTCTGAAAAGGGGATTGCGGTCAATCTCGGCGTAAAGTAACTCTGCCTTTTCGCGGTTGATTTTATGAATAGCTGTCAGACCACCCAGTTTCTTGAGCCATTTGAGTGTCTGGGTCATGATAAAGATCGGGAATACAGGAGGGGTGTTGTACATGGATTCCCCTTCAATGTGGATCCTGTAATCCAGCATGGAGGGAATATGGCGGGAAACCTTCCCCAGGATGTCCTTGCGGATGATGACAAAGGTTACTCCCGCAGGACCTACGTTCTTCTGGGCACCCCCGTAGATCATGGCATATTTTGACACATCCACCGGACGGCTCATGATATCTGAAGACATATCGGCTACCAGCAGAACGGGGCTATCCATGTCTGTGTGGATTTCTGTTCCGTAGATGGTGTTGTTGGTGGTGATGTGGAAATAATCGGCGTCGGCGGGAATGGTATATTTTTTGGGAACATAATTATAGGTGCTTTCGGCCGAGGAAGCCACGATGACTATTTCCCCAAAAGCTTTTGCCTCTTTGAGGGCTTTCTTGGCCCAGACGCCCGTATCAAGATAAGCAGCCTTTTTTTCCAGCAGGTTCATGGGGACCATGCAGAATTGCAGGCTGGCTCCGCCTCCCAGGAAAAGGATTTCGTAATTGTCCGGAATCTGCAGCAATTCTTTCCATAAAGTGCGGCATTCATTCATGACCGCTTCCCAATCCTTGGAACGGTGAGAAATTTCAATAACAGACATTCCTGTATTGTTAAAATCCTGGAGGGCCTCTATTCCGGCCTTAACTGCTTCTTTGGGCAGGACACAGGGGCCTGCGTTAAAATTGTAAGTGGTTTTCATATTGAATGTGGTTTAGTAACAAATGATATGTGTATGCAAATATAAAGTAAATATATACAACCAAAAATTAATTGCCGCTGATGATTTGTAAGTTCTGCTGTGTGGTTTCCTTTTCACAGTAATGACAGCTCAGGACAATCCCGTTGGGGCTCATACTGGTGGTAAAACGAGTTTTCACCGGTTCATGGTTGGTGATGCACCGGGGATTCAGACACCTTACCAGGCCGCGGATCTCGGGGGGTATAACAACACGTCTTTTTTCCACGACTACGTAGTCCTTAATGATATTGAGCACGGCATCGGGTGCGACCAGGGCAATGCGGTTGACATCGTCTTCTTCAAAGAACTTGTCTGTTATCTTGATGATGGCTTTTGTTCCCAACACCTTGCTCTCCAGGTTAGTCCCGAAGGTCATTTGAAACCCCCCCCTTGAAAGTCCCAGAATTTCAATGACATGAAACAGTTCACCAGAAGGGATCCGGTCTATGACAGTACCGTTCTTTATGGCGCTTACCTTAAGTTTTTTCTTTGTTTCCATGGTTGTGGCGTTATTGGTTCATCAGATAAGTGAAGATCCCCATGCGGGTGTATACCCCGTTGCGGGCTTGTTCAAAATAGTAGGCTTCGGGGCGGTCGTCCACGTTGGTGGCTATTTCCTTAACCCTGGGCAGGGGGTGCAGGATACGCAGGTTGGGCCTGGTGTGGGTAAGCATAGAGGCGTCCAGGGTCATCAGGTTCTTAACCCGTTCGTACTCCATGGGATCCTGGAAACGTTCCTGCTGGATCCTTGTCATGTACAGAATGTCTGTATCCCGGATCTGTCCCTCCAGGGTGTGGTGCTCGGTATAGGATATGTTTCTTGAGTCCAGGAAATGCTTGTATTCCTGCGGAATAGCCAGATCGGGGCAGGATACAAAATTGAAACGGGGATTGAAATGACTCATGGCCTGGAGCAGGGAGTGAACGGTCCTGCCATACTTCAGGTCGCCCACCATGGTGATGGACATATTCTCCAGCGTTCCCTGGGTTTTCCGTATGGAATACATATCCAGCAACGTTTGCGTGGGGTGCTGATTGGCCCCGTCTCCGGCGTTGATCACCGGGCACCCGGCAATTTCTGAAGCGTATCGGGCAGCTCCGTCCAGGTGGTGACGGATCACAATCATATCGGCATAGTTGGAAACCATTTTGAGGGTGTCTTTCAGGCTTTCCCCCTTGGCAATACTGGTAGCAGCAAGCGAAGCAAAACCTATGACTCGTGCCCCAAGCCGGCTGGCCGCTGTTTCAAAACTCAGCCGGGTGCGTGTGGAAGGTTCAAAAAAGATGCACGCGATGACCTTGTCGGTAAAAATCGGACAGTTGGGCTCTGCCTCGTATTTTGTTGCCAGGTCAAGCACATGCAACATTTCTTCTTTATTAAAGTCGTTGATTGAAATGAGCGATTTCATATCTGAAAAAATTACTGTTTTATGTTCATTCCAGGGCCGACAAAAGTGCTTGTTTGTCCTGGGGAGCTACCTTAACCACCAGACGGCAGGGAAGCAGACCCTCCCCGAATGTCTGTTCAATTAGGGTGGCCTGCGTATCGTGCACTGCTTTCATGACCTTGTCCGTCTGGCCGTAGCTGAATTGCAGTTCCACTGTTTCCAGGACCCTTTTTTCCACCACGACAGCATGGGCAAGGGCATCCCTTGCTGCAGCCCGGTATGCGTTGATAAGCCCCCCCGTCCCCAGTTTGATGCCTCCGAAATAACGTACTACAACCATTAGCACATCGGATAGTTCAAAAGAAACCAGTTGTCCCAGGATGGGTTTGCCGGCCGTAGAGGAAGGTTCCCCGTTGTCGTTTGCCCTCCAGGGTTCACCGTTCGGTCCCAGGCGATAAGCATAGCAGATGTGGCGGGCATCAAAAAACTTTTTTTTCATGAGCCCCAGTCGGAGCCGGATCTCTTCTTCTGTTGTAACGGGAAAACCAAAGGAAAGAAAGCGGCTGCCCTTTTCCTTGTAAAGGCCTTCACAGGGCGCTTCCAGGGTTTTGTATGGTTGGCCGGAAGACATCGTGCGAAAATACGTCTTTTACGTATCTTTGCAAAATTGAGCCTCATATTTATGGGATTTGCCTTCAAATTCACCGAACAAGCCGCTACCGCCCTTAAAGGATGTGATTCTGCTTTCATAACCAAGGCAGTAGAAGGGAATCCATGGTTCATACCGGAATTTGTCCGCCACCGTCTTGATACGCTCAGGGACAGTCTGGAAAAAGAAACAGGCATTTTAGGCAGATTGCTGGATATGGAAATACCAGAGCATGCCCCGCGAATGATCTCCATAGTGGCAGCCGGGAACATTCCCCTGGTCTGCTGGCATGATTTTGTATGCGCCCTGGCCTATGCCGCAGCCCATCCTCGGGACGTGGTACTGGAAGTAAAATTATCTTCACGGGATCAGGTGTTGCTGCCCGCCATTGTGGAGCGTCTGGGCCTCATGAAAGATTCCTGCCTGGCCGGAGTCCTGGTGCGCTTTGTGAAACAGGTGGATCCCGGAACACAGGCCATATTATTCACAGGCGGGTCACAGGCCTCGTTGTTCTATCGCCGGCAGTTTCCCGCGACCCCCATGCTGCTTCGCACCAGCAGGAGCTCTGTGGCCCTTCTCAATGGAAGCGAAACGCCATCCCAGCTCGATGGCCTTGCGCAGGATTGTTTTCTTTATTTTGGACTGGGTTGCCGCAATGTATCGCTTATGCTGGTGCCCCGGTCCTATAATTTCCATACTTTTATTACACAGGCAGCATCTGTTTTCAGGACCCTGCTGCAAAACCATTCGGGTTACCGGAACGCCTTACGTCACGCCAGGGCCTGTTTTATGATGACAGAGGCCGGCACTCCGCAGGGGGGTGCTCTTCCGGATTTCTTTATACTAAAGGAAAGCGATCAATTGAATCCACCCATGGCCGTGCTACACTACCTTAAGTACCAGGACCTAGACGGAGCTGTACGTTTTATTGAGCAAAACAAAGATTACATCCAGTGCGTGTCGGGAACTCCGGGCACTCCGCTTGGGCAAACGCAACACCCTTTGTTCACAGATTATGCCGATGGATTAAACACGTTGGAATGGCTACAAAAATTATCATCCTGACAGGGCCCACCGGTGTGGGAAAAACGGAGCAGGGTCTGGCCATTGCCCGTTTATTGAAAACCCCTGTGATCAGTTGTGACAGCCGTCAGATTTACAGGGAACTGTGCATTGGGGTAGCACGTCCGTCGCCGGAAGAACTGGCCCGGGCAGAACATTATTTCATAGCCACCCATTCCATACACCAGCCCTATTCGGCAGGAGATTACGAAAGGGAAGCCTGGGACCTGATCATGAGTCTGGCTCCGTCTCACGATTATTTGCTGATGGTGGGCGGTTCCGGCTTGTATATAGATGCTTTCATCAGCGGCATTGACCAGATGCCGCCTGCGGATCCCGTGCTGCGAAAAGAACTGATGGTCCTGGCAGAAGAACCGGAAGGCCTGGAAGAACTCCGGTCCAGGCTCAGGACGCTGGATCCGGTTACCTATGCCCGTATTGATCTGGCCAATCCGCGCCGCGTTATGAGGGCAATAGAGGTGTGCCTGCTTTCCGGGAAACCCTATCATTCTTTTTTAAGGCACACCCCTAAAAACCGGCCTTTTGAAATAGAAGTGCTCCTGATGGATAAACCACGCCGGGAACTTTACCAACGCATTGACAGGCGGGTGGACCGCATGATGGAAGAAGGCCTGATGGAGGAAGCGCGCAGGCTGTATCCATATAAAAAACTCCCTGCACTCCGGACAGTCGGGTACAGGGAGCTTTTCGATTATTTTGAAGGGAAATACCCTTTAGAGGAAGCGGTCAGGCTGATTGCCCGCAACACCCGCAGGTATGCAAAGCGTCAGCTGACTTACTGGAGAAATGTGCCTAGAAAGGAAGATCATCCGCTCCTTCGTCCTGATCCGGAATTGTAAGACTGGCAGGTACGGGAGCATCCTCTGGCACGGCCGTCCCGGCAGATTCCTTTTCAAGCCGCCAAGCGCGTACTTCTGTATACCAGCGCCCGTTGTATTCTCTAGACTCTATATTGACAGAAGCTTTCAGGGTATCGCCTTCCGAAAATCCTTCCAGTTCCCGGACCTTTTCTTCTCCGAAAACCGACATACAGACTTTACGGGGGTAAGAAGATTCCCGGATTTCCAGGATAAATTCCTGTTTTACCCATTCGCCCCTTGCCCCGGACCCTTTGAATTGCGGAAGTTTCTCAATTAAAGTTCCCCGGATTTCCACTCTATGCTCAGTTTACAGCAGGGAACACCTTGTTCATTTCCACTTCAAAAATCAGCGCACAGTTGGGACCAATGACGCCGCCGGCACCGTTGGAGCCGTATCCGAGTTCGGAAGGAACGTAGAGTATGATTTTGCCTCCTTCTCCAACGAGCTGCATACCTTCTGTCCAGGCAGGAATCACCCTGTCCAGCGGGAATTTGGCCATTTCGTTGCGGGAGTAGGAAGAGTCAAATTCGGTGCCGTCTATCAGGGTACCCAGATAATGCACTTCCACCGTGTCGGTTGACTTGGGGCGGATTTCATTTCCTTCGCGGATGACCTTGTATTGCAGTCCGCTGGGCAAAACTACGATGCCCTCCTTGGTTTTGTTTTCTTCCAAAAACGTTTGTCCTTCTGTGAGGTTGCGCTCTCCTTCAACAACACTCTTTTTTTGCATATAAGCGGTAATGTCGTTGTTCCAGGTCATCATTTCTTCCTGGGTCGGATCTTCCTCCCGGGCCATCAGTTCCTTGTATGCCTTGATAAGCATATCGTTGTTCAAATCTCCGAAATTTGACTGTTTGACCATAGAGGCCAGAGAGTATCCGACCGAACGACTTACCGAATCAATAGCGCCTTTTGAAAAATCTGCATTCCCTTTGGGTGCGCCGCTCTCGCAGGACACGGCCATCATTGCGCCCAGCAGGGCGATTGAAAAAATCTTTAAAGTTCTCATGTTTATTATGGTTAAAAATATAGTCTGACTGAATTGTAAACCACAAATGTACAGTTTATTTATTGTTATTTGAATAGGTATAACAGCAAATTTTATGTAAAAGACGTGCTCCCACTATGGCATCCCAGGGATCTTCACCGGACGGGGCCACTTCGCACAGGTCAAAGCCAATGATCCTGCGGCGTGAAGAGGCCAGCAGATACAGCAGGTAATCCACCTGCTCAAATCTGAGTCCCCCCGGTACCGGAGTTCCTGTGTTGGGACAAAGTTCCGGGGACAGCCCGTCTATGTCCAGGCTGAGGTAAACCTGGTCCGGGAGGCTTTCCAGGATCCTGTGGCATTGTTCCCTCCAGGTGAGGCCTTCGTACAAGTCTTCCTTGAGTGATTCGTCGGGGAAAAAGGATATCCGCGGGTCGCTGTGTATGATTTCGTTTTCCGCGCTGCAGTAATCCCGCACTCCCACCTGGGTTAGGGCTGCCACAGAAGGGATGGTTTTCAGGACATTGAACATAATAGAAGCATGCGAATACGTGAAACCCTCGTAGGCTTGACGAAGGTCTGCATGGGCATCGATGTGCAGTATCCCGAATGGACCGCAATGTTCTTCCAGTGCCTTGATGTGTCCCAGCGGGACCGAATGTTCTCCGCCCACAATCCCCACCAGTTTCCCCTGGCGGAGCTGTTCTGAACACTGCAGGTAAACAATGCGGTTCATGCGGGCACAAGCCTGGTTTACCTGTTCAAGGACTTCTTCCAATCCGTTATCCAGGGGATCGCTGCCCTCTTCCCAGCATTGGATGATCCTTTCGGCTAAAAGGCGTGCCGAACGGTTTAAAACCGGCAATTCTTCATGCACCGGGATGGTCCCAATGGGAATATTCCAGGCCTGGGGCACCCTGGAATTAAAAAGGTCTATCTGTGCCGAGGCATCTATGATGGCACCGGGGCCCCTGTGTGTACCTGCACGGTAAGAGGTGGTCACGTCCCATGGTACCGAAACCAGCACAATCTCTGCCTCCTGCTGTGTGAAGGGCAGAGCGAAAAAATTGCCGTTAGCAGCCCCGGGCAGGTTGGGATCAAATGTTTTCATACGATTCCTTCTCTGATTATGTCGTGAATGTGAACCATCCCCACATACCGGTTATCCTGCAGGACAATGAGTTGGGTAATTTTTGAGGTTTCCATCATACGGTAAGCATTTACCGCCAGTTCCCTGCTTTGGATGGTTTTTGGATTCTTTGTCATGATATCGGAGGCACACAAGGCTTCCAGGCTGCTATTCTTTTCCACCATCCGGCGCACATCACCGTCTGTGATTATCCCCAAGAGTTTATCATCTGCATCCAGTACTGCGGTGGCTCCAAGACGGTTTTTTGAGATCACAAAAATTGTATCCCGCACCGTTTGTCCTGGCCGGACCTGGGGAAGGAGCCCGGGATTCATGATATCGGAAACTGTCAGGTACAATTTTTTGCCCAAAGATCCTCCCGGGTGAAAGCGGGCAAAGTCAGAAGGGGTGAAGCCGCGCAGCTTTAACAGGCATACGGCAAGGGCATCTCCCAGAACCATCTGGGCGGTTGTACTGGCTGTGGGGGCCAGGTCGTTGGGGCATGCTTCGTGCGGGGCCGAAGCCAGTAATACGTAATCGGCCGACTTTCCTAGGTAGGAGTCCCTGCTCCCGACCATGCCAATGAGAAGGTTTCCCATTTTGCGAATCAACGGTACCAGTACTTTGATCTCTGCCGTCTCTCCGCTCTTAGAAAGGCACATAACAACATCTCCCGGCTGTACTATGCCCAGATCGCCATGAATGGCATCGGCCGCGTGCATGAAAACGGCGGGGGTTCCGGTGGAGTTGAGCGTGGCGACAACCTTCTGGCCGATTATGGCGCTTTTCCCTATACCTGTAACAATAAGACGGCCTTTGCAAGCATACAGCAAGTCCACAATATTAAGGAACGACTGGTCTATGGAAGCGCGTAGATTACTTATTGCAAGTTGTTCTTTGTCAATAACATCAAGTGCTGTTTGTTTAATTTCCAGATTGGGTTTGTTCATAAAATTTTGAAAGAATAAAACAAACGTATAACTTAGTGGACAAAGGTAGTAAAATATGTACACTTCATCCGAATTGCACCTTCAACTGAAAAGGCATTTTGGATTCTATACATTCAAGGGACAACAGGAAGAAATTATTTCCCATCTGATGCAGGAAGGCGATGCTTTTGTCCTCATGCCCACCGGGGGAGGGAAATCCTTGTGTTACCAATTGCCTGCCCTGCTCCTGGAAGGGACTGCTATAGTCATATCACCCCTGATTGCTTTAATGAAAAACCAGGTGGATGCCATACGCGGTTTTTCAACAGATAACTACGGCATTGCCCATTTTTTGAACTCTTCGCTTACCCGTACACAGATGGGCGAAGTCAGGGAATCCCTTCTTTCGGGGAAAACAAAACTGCTCTACGTGGCTCCTGAATCGCTCACAAAAGATGAAAATATACAGTTGTTCAAACAACTGAAAATTTCCTTTTATGCCATAGACGAAGCCCATTGTATTTCCGAATGGGGTCACGATTTCAGGCCGGAATACAGAAGAATCAGGCCATTGATCAATGAAATCGGCAAAGCCCCTGTGATTGCCCTCACAGCCACGGCTACACCCAAGGTTCAGCAGGATATTCAGAAAAACCTGAAAATGATGCAGGCCCGTGTCTTTAAAACCTCCTTCAACAGGGAAAACCTGTATTATGAAGTCAGACCCAAGGTTAACGTGAATAAGGAACTGGTTAAATTCATCCGTCAGCACCATGGGAAAAGCGGTATTGTCTATTGCCTTAGCCGCAAGAAAGTGGAAGAAATCGCATCGTTTTTGCAGGTGAACGACATTAAGGCGCTTCCTTATCATGCCGGTATGGACGCTGCTGCGAGAACAATCAACCAGGATCAGTTCCTGATGGAAGAGGCCGATGTAATTGTGGCTACCATTGCCTTTGGTATGGGGATAGACAAACCAGACGTACGGTTTGTGGTCCACTATGATATTCCCAAATCGTTGGAAGGGTATTACCAGGAAACGGGCCGGGCAGGGCGTGACGGTGGAGAAGGCCAGTGTATTGCCTTTTACAGTTACAAGGATATCCAGAAGCTGGAAAAATTCAAACAGGGAAAACCCATAGCAGAACAGGAAGTGAGCAAACAGTTGCTTATGGAAACAGTAGCCTATGCTGAATCCAATCTTTGCAGGCGTAAGATTTTGCTCAATTATTTTGGGGAGGATTATACGCAGGAAAGTTGCGAAAGTTGTGACAACTGCCTGCATCCGAAGAAACAATTTGAGGGACAGGAAGAGATGTGCCTTGTTCTTGAAACGGTTCAGAAATCATTGCAGCAATTCAATTCGGAACATGTAGCCAACATCATAGCCGGTGTGTCCAATTCCATGATCAAGTCATACCAGCACCACAAACTGGATATTTTTGGCATGGGCAGGGATAAGACGCCCCATTTCTGGAATGCCGTCATACGGCAGGGCATAGTGCGACGTTTTCTGGACAAGGACATTGAAAAATACGGGGCCTTGTCGGTCACACCTGAAGGCAGAAATTTTCTGGGAAACCCAGTATCGCTTATGCTGTATGAAGACCGCCAGATGGAGGAAGACCCGGAATCGGAATCCGATATTGCCTCCAAAGCCGGCGGTGGGGGAGGAGATGAAGAGTTGCTGTCCATGCTCAGGGACCTTAGGAAAGATATAGCTCACAAACTGAAGCTGGCTCCTTTTATTGTGTTTCAGGATGTTAGCCTTGAAGACATGTCCATTAACTATCCGATAACCCTTGAAGAACTGGTGCATTGCCAGGGGGTGGGTGAAGGTAAGGCTAAAAAATATGGGAAACCTTTTGTTGAGCTGATAGAAAAGTACGTAGAAGAGAACGAAATTGAACGTCCGCAGGATATGGTGGTCAAATCGGTGATCAACAAGTCTCAGAATAAGGTTTATATCATTCAAAGCATAGACCGCAAGCTGGATTTTGAAGACATTGCCGAGGCTAAGGGCCTATCAATAGACGAATTGCTGGAAGAGATTGAGGTAATTATAAATTCGGGGACAAAGCTGGATATCAACTATTACCTGGAACAAACCATAGACGAAGACAAACTTGAAGCCATCTACGATTATTTTCGTGAGGAGGCAACATCCGAATCCCTGTCAGAAGCGGTAAAGATACTGGGCCCGGATTATAATGAAGAAGAAGTAAGGCTGGTCCGGATAAAATTTTTAGTTGAGGTTGCCAACTGAAGTTTTATCTTTGTCTTTTATGCGCAAACGTACAATCATATTTTTGGTATTATTGACCCTGTTGCTGGCAGGAGCAGCTGTGTTTGGTTATCTGGTGCTTTTCAGGGATTCCGGCCATCCGGTTACTAGCAACAACACTTACAGGGCAGTTCCGGTAGATGCCGTTCTGGTTCAGCATTTCAGCCAGTTAAGCACTCTGACCGGAGAAGTTTTGGCCCCGGACAGCTATATGGAACGTCTGTTTCATCCGGAGGAGGGTACACAGGTGTTTCTGGATGAACTGAGCTCTTTTATCACATTGCATGATCCCGGACTCCTTAAGGCCGAGGCTCTCTGTTCTCTGCACCCTTCGGCAAAAAATTCACTGGCCACCCTTTTTTGTATTTCCGGAGCACTCTCGCAGGACCCGCAATGGTGGGAGAATTTTTTGGCCGGATTACCCATACCTTATATATCACATTCTTATGATGGGCAGAACATATACCAGGTGGGCGCACAAGGAACGGCCAGTGAGGTTTATGCTACCTATGTTCAGGACCTGTTGATAGTTTCATCTTCCCGGGTGGTTCTGGAATCATCCCTGCGCCATCTGGCCAGGGGCACCTCATTGGCAGACGATCCAGGTTTTGCCCGCATTGTGGAACATACCCCGGCCTCTAAACCTGCCCGGCTGTTTATTCCACACCAGCGGATTCCTACGCTTTTTGCCGCATATCTTGGAGTCCCCATGCAAAAATATGCTGCTTTTGTCAGGACATCGGCCCAGTGGACCGTGCTGGATGGCTTTGTAGGCGGTCATGAAGTAAGGATGGATGGATATTCGGTGTTTCCATCCGGAGCGGAACATTATTTTTCCACGTTGCTGGGTCAGGAACCCCAGAAACTCATGGCACTGCAAATCCTTCCTGCTGCCACTGTGGCAGGTTTTTCCCTGGGCCTGTCAGATCCCGCTGCTTACCTGACTGCATACGACAGGTATCTTGACGGGCACAAAATCAAAAGAAATGAGCCTGAAAAAGAAAGGCTAGAGTGGTTCAACCTGTTGTATCCCACCGAAGTATCACTTTCCTGTGTGCCTTATGGAAGTGAATTGCATTGGATAGCCCTCATCCATTCCCGGTACATTCGCCAGGCCAAGATTCAGTTTGCCCTATTAAACAAACAGGTAGAAGGCAAGGTGATGGAAAATCCCCTGCCCGGACTCCTGCCCGGAATTTTTGGGCCGGTTTTTAACCTGTGCCAGGCAGGGTATTATTGCTATATTGGTCCGTTCATTCTGTTTGGACCGGAGAATCTGCTTAATGGAATACTTCAGGGCAACATGGCCGGCAATTACCACTCACTGGCAGATGCCATATCCCAGACCCCCGCATCACCAGGAATTATGAACGCTTCCAACCTGACTTTGTTTCTGCAGCCTGCTACAGGGCTGGAACAACTTAAAACCCTGATTGATAAACGGTATGCAGAACGTCTGGATGCCTGGAGCCGCTACAATGCACAGGTTACATTCCTGCAATTTTCATCCCTGGAGGACCGCCTTTATACGCATTTGTCTGTTTACGGAGATTCGTTGGAAATATCGCCTCTGGTGCCACGGAAAAAGGAAGTGCGTATCAAGGATGACGCCAGACAGGACACCCTGGCCAGGGAAAAACCACCCTACAAGGTTTTTAACCATTTAACCAGAAAGGACAATGAACTGTTCCAGACTCCCTGGCCCGAATGCCGGCTCATCATGAGGGATCACACGGGCAAAACTTTATGGGAGAAGACAATGGAAGGACCCATCCAGGACCGTATTGTCCAGCTGGATTTCCTTAAAAATGACAAATTGCAGATGTTGTTTTCTATAGGGAACAGGTTGTATTTACTGGACAGGCTGGGGCGCAACGTCTCCCCTTATCCCAAGGCTTATACAACCAGTATCCTTTACGGTCCGTTTGTTTTTGATCCTGAGGGGAAAAAGGAATACAGGATCCTGCTTGTACATCAGGACAATGTCCTTCGTTGTTATGACAAATCCGGCAGTGTGTCGGGCGGATGGAACGATTTTTCCCTACCCGGATACCTTACCGGACAACCCCGGTACATAATGTGGGAAAATACCGGTTTATGGGTGATCTATACAGATTCACAGACGGTGTTTCTATCGGCTACGGGCCAGGTCAGGGGCATGACCACCCGGAAAGCATGCCTTGATCCGCAGGCAGAAATCCGGTTTTCCGGTCCGTATGAGCTTTACGGCACAACAATTGAAGGTAAACCCCTTACCATTATGCTGGAATAAATAGAATGACTTTTCTAACCATAATCTTTTTTATCATAGTTGCCGGATACTTTTTTATACGTCTGATCCCGTTGATGTTGGCAGGAAAGGTCCGTAGAATGCAGGAGCAGGGCGGACAACGGGACAATGTTGAGCACAAAGCCCCCCGGAGAAAACGAATAAACAAAGGCACGGGAGAGTACGTCGATTATGAAGAAATAGAAGATTGATGAAATCTTTCCTCCGTATACTGGCTTATGGAAAACCATACCGCAGGTACTGGCCTTCCTACCTGGTACTTTCTGTATTAAGCGTTCTCTTTGGCATAGCCAATTATGCCCTGTTGGCACCCTTGCTTACCATTCTCTTCCAGGCAGATACCCTGGCAGGAGAAGTGGCCCGGCCGGAATTCAGCTTCTCAATCCCTTACATTGTTGATCTGTTCCGTTATAATTTGGTCCTTATAAAAGCCCGGGACGGAATCCTGATGGCTTTGGTTTATGTATCGGTCAGTCTGCTGGCAGCCTCCCTTCTGGCCAATCTGACCCACTATCTTTCGCAAAGGATCCTTGTAGACATGCGTACCAACCTGATGAAGAACATAAGGGATGATCTTTTTCGCAAGATAAGCCGGCTTCATATAGGCTATTTCCATGACCGGCAGAAGGGAGACTTGCTTTCTTCCATCTCGAACGATGTGAATGAGGTTCAGAATTCGGTTGCCGGTTCTTTCCACATTCTCTTCCGGGATCCCCTGCTTATAGTGGGATTTTTGTCCATGCTCTTTTACATGAGTCCGAAACTGACCCTGGTGACTTTGCTCACTTTGCCTGTTTCTGCACTGCTTATTGGCCGGATTACCCGTTCTCTCCGTTCCGGTGCAGAAGTTTCGCAAACCCTTTTGGGCAAATTACTGAGTCACTTTGAAGAGGCCATATCGGGGAGCCGGATCATAAAAGCTTTCAATGCCCAGCAATATGTCCTGAATCGTTTTAACAGTATTAACGACCAGCACCGGATAGCAACCAGGAAGTTGTACAACCGCCAGGAACTGGCTTCACCTCTGGGTGAGTTCCTTGGTATTGCAGTAGCAGCTGCTGTCCTTTTTTACGGCGGATGGTTGCAGGTCAGGGGAGATCTGGGAATGACATGGCCTGAATTTGTGGTTTATATTGGTTTTTACTGGCGGGTTCTGGAGCCTGCCAAATCCATTACCCGTACTTATGCCATGATCCGCAAGGGGATGGTCTCGGCCGGGAGAGTCTTTTGTATTCTGGATGCACCAGTAGAAATAAAAAAAGATCCCGACGCAATACCTGTGCATGATTTTAGGGAAGCCATAGAATACCGGAATGTAAGTTTCCGATACAAAGAAACGGATTCCTGTGTGCTGAAAAATATCAGCCTGACCATACCCAAGGGGAAGGTCGTTGCCCTGGTAGGACCTTCGGGAGGTGGCAAAACAACACTGGCAGATCTGCTTCCGCGGTTTTACGATGTTAAGGAAGGAGCAGTTTTTATGGACGGTGTGGATATCCGTAAATACAGACCCCGGGATTTAATAGGGCTTATGGGCGTGGTTACACAGGAAGCCATCCTGTTCAATGATACTGTTGCAAATAATATTACCTTTGGTCTGGAAAATATTCCGCGCGCAGAGGTGGAAAGTGCGGCCAGGATAGCCAATGCACATGATTTTATTATGGAATTGGAGTGCGGGTATGAGACCAACATCGGGGACAGGGGGGTGAAATTGTCGGGAGGACAGAGGCAACGGCTGGCCATAGCAAGGGCTGTGCTTAAGAATCCTCCCATACTCATTTTGGATGAGGCAACCTCGGCCCTGGACTCGGATAGTGAAAAAATGGTTCAGCAGGCCTTGACAAAACTGATGAAAAACCGGACATCTGTGGTCATTGCACACCGCCTTTCCACCGTCAGGAATGCAGATCAGATTGTGGTAATTGACAAAGGATGCATCACCGAGCAGGGTACCCACGATCAGTTGCTGGTTCAGAACGGCATGTATAAACACCTATGCGATTTACAGGCTTTTGGATAATTCTTAAAATTAATGCTTATGAATCAAAACGTTTTTAAAACAGAATCTCTTAATCAGCTTTTTGAAATGAGTTTCAAAAAGTACTGGGACTTCAAGGCCCTGACAGAATTCAACGGTGATACCCTGTATTACCGTGATCTGGTACGCCGTATTCGTATGATTCACATAGGTTTTGAACAATGCGGACTGAAACAGGGAGATAAAGTGGCTTTGTGCGGAAAGAACCAATCCAACTGGGCGGTGGCTTTCCTGGCCACCATTACCTATGGGGCAGTTGTTGTTCCCATATTACATGAATTCAAACCGGGAAACATCCGGCACCTGGTAAATCATTCCGATGCACGCATCTTTTTTGTGGGTGAACAGGTATGGGAAGGCCTGAGTGAGTCCGAGATGCCCAACCTGGAAGCCATTGTGGGGCTGAACGATTTTGACATACTTTATGCTCCGGAGAAAGAGATCATCACCATCCGGAACGGACTGCAAAGTAAATTTGAAGAACTTTATCCAAACGGGATGACCCCGGAAGATATATGTTATCACAGGGACCTTCCGGAAGAACTGGCACTGATCAATTATACCAGTGGAACAACCGGATTTTCCAAAGGGGTCATGCTGCCTTACCGCTCTCTGCTTTCCAATGTCCTGTTTGGCTGGGAAGTGCTGCCCCAGGTTAGCAACGGGGCCAAGGTCGTTTCCATGCTCCCCTCGGCACATATGTACGGACTGATGTTTGAATTGCTCTTTGAAATGACTTCTGGTTCGCACGTCCATTTCCTGACCAGAACGCCTTCGCCCAAAGTAATTACTGAAGCCTTCCAGAGTGTCAAACCCCGGGTGATCATTGCGGTCCCCATGATTATTGAAAAGATTTACAAAAAGAAACTCCTGCCCCTGCTCAAGCGTCCCTCCATTAAGATCATGCTGCGCATGCCTTTCATAGATCAGAGGATCAAAAACCGTATTCACGACGAGCTGTTCAAGGCTTTTGGGGGGGAATATGTCGAGATCATCGTGGGCGGAGCCCCTCTGAACCACGAGGTGGAACCGTTCCTCAAGAGCATCAACCTGGCCTTTACCGTGGGTTATGGGCTTACCGAATGTGGTCCCATTGTGTCTTATGCCCCCTGGAATGAAAGACCGCTCTTTTCCTGTGGCAAGGCAGCGCCCAGGATGTCTATCCGCATAGATTCCGGTGACCCTGAAAAAAATCCTGGTGAAATCCAGCTTAAAGGTGACAACGTGATGGTGGGTTATTACAAGAATCCGGAGGCAACAGAGCAGGTGTTTACCCATGACGGCTGGTTTAAAACAGGGGATATGGGAACCATGGACAACATGGGGTACCTGTTTATCAAAGGACGTTCCAAGACCATGATTCTGGGGCCCAACGGGCAGAATATTTATCCCGAAGAAATTGAAAGTTCCATCAACAACATGTCTTATGTGAGTGAAAGCCTGGTAATCATGGAAGATGACAAGCTAGTGGCACTGGTGTATCCTGATTTTGAAAAAGCCGCGGCAGACGGGCTCCCGGATACTGCCATGGGAGCGACTATGGAAGCCATGCGTGTCCAGATCAACCTGGAGTTACCCAAATACTGCCAGATAGCCAGGGTAAAGATTGTCCCCGAAGAATTTGAAAAGACACCCAAAAGAAGTATTAAACGTTTTCTGTACAATGGATAAACAGACCCAATTTGATCTCCACTATCTGGAAATGGCACGGATATGGTCTCAAAACTCTTATTGCGAGCGAAGGAAGGTAGGAGCATTGATGGTAAAAGACCGCATGATCATCTCGGATGGTTATAACGGCACCCCGCGAGGATTTGAAAATGTATGCGAAGATGAAGACGGACACACCAAATCCTACGTTTTACACGCCGAGGCCAATGCCATAACCAAAGTAGCCAGAAGCAACAACAGCAGTGAAGGAGCCACCATCTACATCACGGCCTCTCCCTGTATTGAATGCGCCAAACTGATCATACAATCCGGGATCGTCCGGGTGGTATACAGCGATGATTACAGATTGCAGGAAGGAATAGAGCTTTTACAAAGAGCCGGTATACAGGTAGATAAATTTTAACAGAGCATGGAAGGTTATCAGAAACCAGGTAGGAAATTGGCCATAGTGCTGGGCATATTCGTTGTGCTGGCCATAGTGGGAATCATCAGATGGAACTCATTAAAGGATCAGAACGGAGCAGGAAGAAAGCGGCTGGGACGGGAATGGTCCAAGTTGGAACTGATTCTGGACCAGATCCAGAACAATTATGTAGACTCGGTTGACGTTTCATCTTTTATTGAGAAAACGCTTCCGACCATTATGGAAGAGCTTGATCCGCATTCCATTTACCTCCCTCCGGATGAATTGCGCACGGCCGATGAGGAATTGCGGGGTAACATTGAAGGTATAGGAATTGTTTTTAATGTGCCAAGCGATACGGCCACCGTAATTAACGTGGTAGTGGGCGGGCCGTCCGAAAAAATGGGTCTGCAGGCCGGGGATAAGATCATAAAAATTGACACTCAGATTGTTGCCGGGGTGAATATGCATCAGGACTCGATTGTCAGGCTCCTCAAGGGACCCAAGGGAACCAAGGTCGATGTCCATGTGAAACGTTATGGTGAAAATAACCTGATACAATTTTCCATTATCAGGGACAAAATTCCGGTTACCAGCGTGGATGTTGCCTATATGGCAGATTCACTGACCGGTTATATAAAGCTTTCGAGATTTTCAATGACCAGCTATGCCGAAGTCCTTGGTGCGATATCCGATCTTATGAAACAGGGCATGAAGCAGGTGATCTTTGATTTACGGGACAATACAGGAGGCTATCTGGACCAGGCCCTGAAGATAACAGGCGAATTTCTGGATGAAAACCTTCTGGTTGTTTACACAGAAGGCCTGCACAGGGAAAGACAGGATTTTTTCACTCATAAGCGCGGTTTCTGTTATGATATGCCTTTGGCTGTTTTGATCAATGAGGCTTCCGCCTCATCTTCTGAGATCATGGCAGGGGCCTTGCAGGATAACGACCGGGGAACCATCATTGGGCGCCGCTCTTACGGCAAGGGCCTTGTGCAGGAACCGGTATATTTTTCCGACAACTCCGGATTGCGTCTTACCGTTGCCCGTTTTTACACCCCCCTTGGCAGATCCATACAAAAGCCATACGGGACCAATTCCCGTGAATATGCGTATGACCTGGTAGAACGGTACAGACATGGGGAACTGATGCAGGAAGATTCCATCCCCAAAAATGACTCGTTGCGTTATGAAACTCCCGCCGGGAAAGTCCTTTACGGCGGGGGAGGGATCATCCCTGATGTCTTTGTCCCCTTGGACACAACTGGGGTAAATGACCTGTACCTGCGCATTTCCAGACAGAACCTGCCCATCCGGTTCAGTATGGAATTTGCCGACCGCAACCGCGCCCGACTGTCCGAAATTGGTAATTTTGAAGAATTGGAGCAATTCTTTGCCTCAAAACAACTGGAAAATGAATTTCTGCGCTATGTGAACAAACAGGGGATCGGGCCGGTACCTGCTCAATGGAAGGAGTGTGGCGGGATCCTGATGACACAGATCCAGGCCTACATAGGAAGGAATACCCGGCTGGAAGACAAAGGATTCTATCCTTACCTGGGGAGGATAGATAATGTGCTGATCGAGGCGCTGGAGGTGCTCAGCACAGCGTCAGTAACCGAACTGGCGGAGCCTGGCCTTGTTCTCGCGCCACTGGGGAAGAACCTTGACAAATAGTTCCAGAAACACCTTTTTCTGGAAAAAATCCTCCATCTCCAGGCGGGCCTGCGTTCCCACGCGTTTGAGTGCACTGCCTTTATTACCTATGATGATCCCTTTCTGTGAATCGCGCATGACGCTGATTATTGCGCGTATGCCGTACAGTTCCTGGCTTTCCTGAAATTCTTCCACGGTAACCTCTGTACAATAGGGAATTTCTTTTGAGTAATTGAGGAAGATCTTTTCCCGAATAATTTCCGAGGCAAAAAAACGCAGGCTTTTGTCTGTCAGCTGGTCTTTGTCAAACCAGGGCGGGGAGTACGGCAGCAAAGCCAGGATCCTTTCCAGGAGGGAATCCAGATTGAACTGTTCCAGTGCACTTACGGGAAATATCTCGGCTCTGGGCACCAGGGTGTGCCACTGTTCCATCAGGGAGAGCACTTCTCCCTGCGAACTTTTATCTATTTTATTGAGAACCAGTAGGACAGGAGCCTCAATCAGGTTGATTTTTTCAATGTATTCTCGGTTTTTGGTCTGCTTTTCCACAACATCGGTAACATACACCAGGATATCGGCATCGGCCATGGCCGATGCCACGAATTGCATCATGTTTTCCTGCAACAGGTAATATGGCTTGATGATGCCCGGAGTATCAGAATACACTATTTGGTAGTCAGGCCCGTTGACGATGCCCAGGATGCGGTGCCGTGTAGTTTGTGCCTTGGAGGTAATTATGGATAATTTCTCACCAACCAGGGCATTCATTAGGGTAGACTTGCCCACATTGGGATTTCCTATGATATTGACAAAACCGGCCTTGTGCAAGTCATTCATTCCTTATTGGTAGAATCCAGTGAGTAGCATGTTGATCTCTTCTTCAGTCAAAAAGCGCCATTGTCCGCGTTTAAGGTTTTTCTTGGTCAATCCGGCAAAATATACGCGGTCAAGTTTCTTTACTTTATAGCCAAGAGCTTCGAAAATACGGCGTACAACACGGTTTTTCCCTGAATGTATTTCCAGTCCGATCTCTTTTTCGTCATTGTCAACGTAAGCGATCTGATCTACCTGCATCACGCCGTCTTCCAGCTCCACTCCGTTGACGAGCTTATCCATATCGGATCTTTTCAGATTCATATCAAGACGGGCCTGGTAAACCTTTTTACGGTTGTAGGAAGGATGGGTCAACTTTTCTGTGAGCTCGCCGTCGTTGGTGAACAGAAGGACGCCCATGGTCATTTTATCAAGCCTTCCCACAGGGAAAACGCGTTGTTCACATTTCCCGGCAATCAGGTCCATAACGGATTTTTCGGCATGGTCGTCGCTTAAGGTAGTGACGTATCCCCTTGGCTTGTTCATCACAATATAGGTTTTGGGTTCGCCCTTGATCCGCTGTCCGTTCACACGAACATCGTCGCCCGGGATTACCTTCACGCCCAGTTGGTTCACAATTTCTCCGTTGACGGTGACCAGCCCTGTCGTAATAAAAGTATCTGCTTCCCTGCGGGAACAGAGACCCGAGTTGGCTATGAATTTATTAAGGCGGACTTCTCCGGCAATTTTTGGTTGCTTGGGTTCCGGTGCGGTGGCTTTTTTTATTTCAGATTTCTGTCCGTACGGTTTACGGGGTTTTTCAGAGCGGAAGCCACTTTCGCGGCGCGGCCTGTCGGCGTTGTACCCACCTTCGCGGCGCGGCCTTTCGGTGTTGTACCCGCC
>DHUU01000003.1 GCA_002409325.1 Bacteroidales bacterium UBA5226
AAGGCCAGGGGTTTTGTCGTTAAAGGGCGTCGGCTGTACCGCCACGATAACGAACACCCTCCCAAACCCTCCTTAACCGTAGGGAGGGTTTAGCCGGGACAAGCCCCGGCGGGAAAAGGGTGTAAAACCCTTATTTTGTGAGCATGATCACGCGTTGGTTGCTACTGCCAACAAATGGAATTTGATTTGTTTTCTTTTCCAGTAAAAAGGGACCGTCTACTAAAACATCTATATGGGGCAAAATCATGGAGAGCCGGGGAGAAGCCAATATCTGTTCATAGGTGTAGCCGCTGTAGCACCAGATGGTTTTAACTGTTTGGATCTTTATTTGAATTGCTAATCGGGTTATGGCTTCAACCTGGTACAGAGGGTCTCCTCCGGAAAAGGTGACATTTTCGAATTCATTGGGAAGAATGTGAGCCATGATCTCTTCGATACTCACCATAGTCCCGTTTTTCTTCTTCCAGGCCTGTGGATTATGGCATCCCCGGCAGTGGTGCGAACAGCCGGCAAAATAAATAGAAGTACGGAATCCTTCACCATCGGCTGTAGTACTGGGTATGATTTTAAGAACCGATATGAATTTTTCCATACAGAACTCCTACAAAAAAACCACCTCCCACAATATTGCCCAAAGTAGAAGGGATCAAATTGCTCCATAAAAAAGATATAATTCCAACCGGGGCCCCTTCCATCATGCCCAGGGGAATGAAAAACATATTGGCCACGGAGTGTTCAAATCCTAAGGCAACAAAACAACAAACAGGAAACCAAAGACCAATAATCTTACCAATGGCAGATGTGGAAGCATACCCGCACCAGATGGCCATACAAACCAGCCAGTTGGCCCCGATACCCCTGAGAAAAACTTCCCACCAGGGTATGGTTGTCTTTGCTACAGCAACATTCTGGATGTCGGTGTGCCACGGCTCGGCACCGCTTATCCCGGCCATATGCATCAGGAAGTAAGCTATTAATAATGCTCCCACAAAATTTCCGAGATAGACCAATCCCCAATTCCGCATCAAAGCTCCCGGACGAATTTTACGGTTCATAAGCCCGGGAATAAGGATGGCACAATTACCGGTAAACAGTTCAGCTCCTAAAAATACAACCAAAATCAGGCCTAGAGGGAAGACCGCCCCGGAGAGGATCCTTTGCACACCGGGATTGCCTGCGGTTAATTCGGGGAATCCATAGCCCACAATCAACGAAAAGGCACCCCCTATAGCAACGTAAGCTCCAGCCAGAAAAGACTGATACAAGGTTTTTTTAGTACCGAGAGCAGCTTTGGATACTCCTGCCTTTTCTGCTATAGAAAAAATCACTTCAGGCGTATTCATACGAAATACAACTAATTATGAACCACTCTGTCATGCAGTTCGGCCAGCTTGGCGCTGTTCCACCGGTCAGTGGTACCAACCAGATAGCCGGTTATTCTCTGCAAGGTGTCTATATGGCTTCCTCCGCAATGAGGACAGAACTTAAGCTCACGGGCGGCATCTTCATAGCCGCAGTCCAGACAACGGTTCCGGTTGTGATTTACAGAACAATAACCCATATTGTATTTGTCCATCATGTCCACTACGGTTGCTATGGATTCAGGATTGTGGGTGGCATCGCTGTCAATCTCTACATAGAAAATATTACCTGCCAGAGACAAGGCATGATAAGGGCCTTCTACGCGGGCTTTATGTGAGATGGAACATTTATACCAGACAGGAACATGATTGGAATTGGTATAATAGTCTTTATCTGTAATGTCTTTAATTATGCCAAAATCTTTTTTATCAAGACGTGTGAATTTTCCGGCCAGACCTTCCGCGGGAGTAGCCAATACGCTGTAATTATGTTCGTACAGTTGTGAAAATAAGACAGAGGCTTCCCTGATATGGTTTATAATCTGAAGACCAAGCTGTTGTGCTTCTTCGGATTCACCATGATGTTTTCCAGTAAGGGCAATCAAACACTCGGCAAGGCCAATGTAGCCAATTCCCAGTGTGCCCTGGTTGATAATACTGCCTGCCGTATCGTTAGGTTTAAGCTTTTCGCTGCCAACCCATAATTCTGTCATAAGCAGAGGGAACTGTTTTGCTAAAGCGGATTGCTGAAGGAAATAGCGCGTATGCAATTGCAAGGCTGTGATATCTAAAATGTTGTCCAGTTTTAAAAAGAATGCCCTGATACGTTCCTCTTTGTCTGCGATGGCCATGCACTCAAGGGCAATCCGGACAATATTGATTGTCGTAAAAGAAAGGTTTCCCCTGCCTATTGAAGTTTTTTCTCCAAAACGGTTGTCAAAAACACGGGTACGGCAGCCCATGGTAGCCACTTCGTATCTGTAGCGCTCCGGATCATCTGAATGCCATGACTCGTGGTAGTTAAAAGTGGCGTCAAGGTTCACAAAATTTGGGAAGAAGCGTTTGGCAGACACCTTGCAGGCCAGCTTATATAAATCGTAATTGGGATCGCCCGGAAGATAACTGACGCCCCGTTTCTTTTTCCAGATATGTATTGGGAAAATGGCTGTTTGCCCGCTTTCTCCTATTCCATCATAGCAACTGAGTAAAATTTGCCGGATAATGCAACGACCTTCTGCAGAGGTATCGGTTCCGTAATTGATGGAAGTAAAAGCCACCTGATTGCCGGCCCGTGAATGGATGGTATTGATATTTTCAATGAAGGCATCCATGGCCTTGCGAACCCTGATAACTGTTTGATTACATATGTGCTGCCGGGTACGTTCTATTCCTGAAAGCTCATCAAGGTCTTTGATCTGATATTCAGCAACAGGTGTGTCCAAAAGGAAGGCATAATTTTTATTGTCGTACTGCCCGCATTTGTTCAACTCCTGAATAAAAGTGAGTTTCAGGTAAGGAGCCATGTAGAAATCAAAAGCCGGGATGGCTTGGCCTCCATGCATCTCGTTTTGAGCCGTTTCTAAAGAAATGCAAGCCAGCAGCGTTGCCGATTCAATATCTGTAGCAGGACGCAGGGGGGCATAACCGGCCTTAAATCCTTTTTTGAGCATTTTATCCAGGGGATGGTGAACACAGGTAAGGCTTTTGGTAGGGTAATAGTCCTGGTCGTGAATATGAATGTACCCCTTCTCCATGGCATCAATAACTTCCTGGAACAAGAGGTAATCCGAAACAAAATTTTTAGTTGTTTCACTGGAAAACTTCATCATCATACCCGCTGGTGTGTCGGCATTTAAGTTGGCACACTCACGTGTCAGATCGTTTTTCTGTGCGTTGATAATGGAGAAGAAAGTTTCCTTGATTCTGGCCTGGCGCTCCAGAAACAAGTTCTCGCTAAAAAAAATCATGGGGTATCCTCCAATCGTGATATCAGTTCCTTCCCAAGGGCCGTTTTGTCTTCAATATGTTTTAACACAGCTGCGACAAAGGGATTCTTCTCGAAAACGCCCCTGACTTGCTCAAAATCAAGGCGGCATTCATCCATATTGCCATCAGCTCCAAAACCGGTCATGGAACTTAAAGAAAATTCCTTACGGGCATCATCATAAAGCATTTTATCGAGACCAACAACAGCTTCTTCCCATTCCCTAACAATCTCTCTGATCTGATCCATAGTGATTTCTTCGGGATCGATATTGTAGAATTCCTTAATCTTGGAATATGCCCATGTCCATTCGTAATAATAGTAATTCAGGTGCATCTCCTCAATAAAACGGTTAATATCCGCTATCCTTGATATTTCATGATTTTCAATTCCATGGATTAATTTATCGATTTCTGTTTTGGGTGCGATAAGCCCCGATATATCCAGCCATTCTCCAAGTCCTATGGCAGTATCGGGACGCAACAGGCCTCTGATTTCCTCTATAGATTTGAAACGTCTTGTTTCCAGACGCTTGATGATCGAATTTCCCAGAAATTTTTTGATGGCGATTTCATAATACCCGATTCCGTTGACAAGAGAGGAGTTTTTTATTTTGGTGCTTTTGTAGGAATATACATCTGTGGTTTCTCCAGACACTCTCATCAACTCCCTGAGGATGGCCCTTCCGTTGAGCATTTTCTGGATAGTATAGGGACTCAGCAGGTTGTAATTGATCTGGTCCAGTTTGACAGGGTCTTTTCTCAAGTCGCGTTTTGGCCATTTCTGGGCATCCCGTATGGTCCCCACACTTTTAAGGTTGACTCCGGGGATAAGGTAAGTTGTATTGTCCTGCTCTATCAGATATGAAAAAGGTAGTGAACTGGTGTCTGTATTGTTGACATGCCGCCCCATAACAAGAGAAAACGCTCCGATACGAGATGGCCAAAGGATGTAAGAATCAGAAGTGGTCTTAGCCCCCCGTTCCATAATGCCCTGGTGAATGGGTCCCAGTTTGTACATATGGTTGGACTGGTTGGAGCCGGATCCGGCATTCATAAAAGAAAACATGCCCGCAATGAGCAGGGTGGATTTATGGTGACTGACAGTATAAGGCCCGGCAAACACCGAGGAGGCTTCCCCGTTTTCGCCAAGACAATTGCTGAAAAACAGTGTATCATTCGCAGAATAACCTTTCCCAAGTATGGTCCCCTGTCCGACAAAACATTTATTTATGTTGACTCCGCTTTCCACTTTTGCTCCGGAGGATATGATAAAATCCTCGGCGTTTACCCCGTGACCAATGTAGACCGGGTCATACGCGTTACCATTAATACTGCCGTTGATCAGTGAAGAAATTCCCTCTATGGTTGTACTGTCCCCTATAACAACATTTTTTAGTGTACCCGAATGGCTTATCGTAACATTGTTTCCTATGGAACCCCTGTCAGATGAAACTTTTTTGGCATATATGCTTACAAGTTCCCGCATCCTTTTCACAAGTTCTGTCTTATGGCGGTATAGTGCCAGGATGTAGGCAAAATGAGCAGTCAGTTTGTTGTTTATTGTGACTTCCCGGCCGCCCGTCTCATTCAGGACAGATACGTCCACACCGTTCCCGAAAGAGGAAATACCTTCTGTATAGATCTTGTCTACGTTTTCTATGATACAACCGGACCCAATGTTATAGTTTGCTATATAACTGTGGATATTTTCAATACAGGAATTGTTTCCTACAGATACGTTGTGCAGTTTGGCGTTACAGATGCCCGATTGGAGACGTATCCCCGAGGGAAGTTCTTTTTTTGAATCAAAAACACCCAGGCGGATATCCCCGGAAAATGCAGTTTCCCAGACTCTTTCCGGCCTGAAATCAGGATCGACCCATACCTTGGTCCAGTCATCTGAGTGACATCGCTGCTTTTTCAAACTGGCGATTTCTTCTCGTTTGATGAGGCGGTAATCATCCATAAAAACGCTTAATTCCAAACGATCCTGTCTGTGTCGGGTTTATAGGGTATCTGGTGGATGGTAAAGGCATAATTCTTGAAGTTACTGATAAGCGCTGCCACCCTCATCCTGCCGACTTTCAGCAGGCGTGTGGGAACATTTGGAAATACCAGGTTCAAGACAACAGTCTGGTCTTTAGATAATGAAAACTCCCGGGAAAACGGGACAGCAGGATAATACTCCATTGGATAAACCGAATATTCAGTAACATATGTATCATCTATCAGGCCTTCGGTACTACTGAATATCACATTGCAGAGACGGTTTGCTTTGATATTGATGGTCGCATATAGAGTTCCCTTTGAGGGATCGTTAATGTCCTTAACTCCACTACAACTTACTAAGGTTGCTGTAAAATAGTCAACATTATCTGAGAAATCATAGATAACCTCTTTGTAGAAGAGAGATACCTGCTCCTGGCCTCCTTTGCAGCAGGAAAACAGAATCATTGAAAGTATAACAGAACTGAGTAAAAGGAATGTTTTTTTCATAAGAGTTGTTTGAAAGAGATTATTATTAAAATCAAAAATAATATAAATACCGGATATGTGTACCAGACGCACGAATATTCTGCTTTGTTGCATAAGGTCAAAAAGAAAGCCGCCTGTAAAAGGGCGGCTTTCGGCAAAATAGGTTTTTGAACTAAAAACGATATGAGACACCTATTGTTGCAATTGTAAACCCGTAACCGGCTTCAACAAAAGCTCCCAGATACGGTGTAAACATGTATCTTGTTCCGCCTAATGCCTGCCACCCGAATCGTACATGGGTATTTGATGCGACAGTACCTATATTGTCTTTGTGACGGTTAGATTCCAGCTTAAGACCCAGTACGGCGCCTCCGTATACTTCCCAGTTTTCCAGAATGGTAAAGTGGTAGGTACCGCGCACGCCAACCAGTGTGTTGAAATAACGGTAAGTAGCATTGTAATCTCCTATGGTGGTTTTGTACCTGTATCCCCAGAACCCGGCGTGTGCACCCACAGCGACAGATCCCGGCCTGCCAAAGTCAAGGATACCCACTTCATAAAAAGCGGAGATCGGAGGAATGGTCATACTGTAACCACTTCCAATGGCGGGAAGACCAATGCCCAGGCTTCCCATATTTGTGCCCTTGGTCATCAAGTTTGGTAACACGTCATTCTGGGCAGAAAGGGAGAGAAAGACAGACAGGATAAGGAGGGTGGTAAGGAAAGCTTTTTTCATATCTGATATAAAGTTATAATTAATACTTCCACTAATATACAATTAATTTTAATATATCAAAAAAAATGTAACTTGTGACAAGTAAAAAATACAATTATAATCATATGAAACAAATACCAACTCTCTTATTTTTGGTGGCTTGCGCACTGTTGTTCACACAGTGTGTAAACACAGATAAAAAGGAAACCTGGGCCATAGTGCTCCATGGAGGAGCGGGATCAGCTACCAATATGAGCCCTTCTGAAAGAGAACATTACATGGATCTGTTGAATCAGGCATTGGAAACCGGGACAGCCATGCTAGGGCAGGGTGCCCAGGCCATTGATGTTGCCATGCAGGTGGTCGTATGGATGGAAGACTGTCCTGATTTCAACGCCGGCAAGGGGGCTGTGGTAAATTCGGAAGGAATCCATGAACTGGACGCTGCGTTGATGGACGGTAGGGATCTGAAGGCAGGCGCCGTTGCCGGTGTGCGCGATATAAAAAATCCCATTCTGGCTGCAAGGCATGTGATGGAAGATACACCGCATGTATTGCTTATAGGGGAAGGGGCCTCGGCTTTTGCTGCTATGGCGGGACTGACTATGGTTCCCAATTCTTATTTTTCTACCCCAAAGAGGCTGGAACAGATCCGCAGGATCAGGGAACAGAAGGAAAACCCGGATCCCAAAGGAACCGTGGGGTGTGTTGTCCTGGATAAAAAAGGCAACCTGGCTGCCGCTACTTCTACCGGGGGCATGAGCGGTAAACGCTGGGGAAGGGTAGGAGATGTGCCGATCATTGGAGCCGGAACCTATGCCAACAACAGTACGGTAGCCGTATCCGGTACCGGTCACGGGGAATTATGGATCAGAAGGTGCGTTGCCTTTGATATCAGCGCCCTGATGGACTACAAAGGCTATTCTGTGGAAGAAGCTGCCCGTGAAGTGATATTCAATAAAATAGACAAAATGGAAGGCTCGGGTGGGGGCGTGATCTGTGTAGATAAAAACGGCAGAATTGCCATGGAATTCAATACAGATATCATGTACCGGGCCTGGGCCACTGCAGGGGGCCAACGCGGAACAGCAATTGATCATTAAGCCGTGTTTAATTATTATCGGCCGCTGTCCAGGATCAGGTTTTTCAGATCGTTGTTAAAGTCTTTCTCTGCAAGGAGCTCTTCCAGTGTCATATGCATCCTGTAGCGCCAGTAATGGGGTACAATAGCCGGCACATTGATGCGCTCATCGTGGGGATTTTCCCGGCGTAACTTTCCCGAAACCGACATCCAGTCCTGCCAGGGCAGGATGCACAGCATGGCCGGACACCTGAGGTGGTCCCTGATCACCTGCATGCAAATCCAGGGTTCACAATAAACGGGAGCCTCACCGGGCATTCCCAGAACGGTGTTGAAAAACCGGTTGGTGATGTTGCGGTCTTCTTCCCACCACCCCCTCAGTGTGCTGGTATCGTGCGACCCGGTCGTGCAAACACATAAATACGGATATGAGGCCGGATCGCCAAAGTCCCGGTATTTATCTTTGGGCATTCGCTGAACCTCGAGGCTGAGCATGGCCAGTTCTTTCATAAGAGGCGGAACACAGTCGGGGATCATGCCCAGGTCTTCGGCACAGCAAAGCATTTTTGTTGCCGATATCAGAGGCGGCAGTTTTTTCATGGCCTGGTGGTACCAGAACTCGTTGTGCCTTTTGTAAAAGAAGTGATCGTAGAGGCGGTTGAAAGCAAATTTGGAATTTTCGTCCAGGGCCTTGTAAGAATAGTTGAACTGTGCCGAGATTCTGGGATGGTAGGCATCTTCTTTCCCCGGCTGTGGGATAAAAAGCACATTGGCCGCCAGATCCAGCAGGCTGCTGCACAGGACGCGGTTCTCCTGGTTATCCTTCAGAGATCCGAAATGCAGTGCGATCTTCCTTTGGGTACTGAAAGCCTCGTTCAGATCGTATTGACCGGGATTCTTTCCCGGATCCAGGTATTGTTTCCTGATCAGGTCTGCCTTTTCTCCAAATACCTTGTTTAGGATATCATCAGTTATATAAGGTCTTGTCATCCTTCGGCCGTCAAAAGGAAGCCCCCATTGCCGGATTTCTTCTGCAGTAAACGGCATGGCCGGGTCAAAATAGCCCATCAGGCCCTGAGTCTGTTCCTTAGGAATGCTCCATATTCTGAAAAATCCCAGAATGTGGTCTATGCGGTAGGCATCAAAGTATCTTGCCATATGGCCAAACCGGTTCTTCCACCAGGCATAGCCGTCTTTTTCCATGACTTCCCAGTTATAGGTTGGGAAGCCCCAGTTCTGACCCTGTACAGAAAATTCATCCGGGGGGGCGCCTGCCTGTGAATCTATGTGGAACAGGTGGGGTTCGGTCCAGGCCTCGACACTCAGGGGTGTAATGCCTATGGGTATATCTCCCTTGAGTATTATGCCTTTACTGTTCAAATATTTATGGGCATCGGCAAGTTGTTTGTCAAGGTGGTATTGAATGAAAATATACAAATCCAGGTTTTCAAACTCCAGGGCGTACGCGGGATCGTAGGTGGCGTATTTCCCCCATTGGGAAAAATCGGCTGTACCAAATTTGTCGCGCAAAACGCAAAAAAGCGCATAGGGGAGAAGCCACTTTTTGTTTTCCCTGTAAAAAGTTCTGAAAGAAGAAGATTTCATAACTTTCTCCCCGGTGTGTTTAAACAGATACCGGATAACTTCCCATTTCAGGGCCGAGACTTTGTCGTAATCCAATTGGGGCAGTTCATTCAGTGTTTTCCTCTCTTTTTCGAACCGTGAAAGGTCTGCCGTTCCGTCTGCCGGGCACATGGCATTTATATTGGCATAGAGGGGGTGCAAAGCCATGATGGATATGCCTCCATAGGGGTATGAATCAATCCAATTGTGGTACATAGTGGTGTCGTTGACCGGCAGGATCTGGAGCACACGCTGCCCTGTCATGGCTGTCCAATCTGCCATTTTTTTCAGGTCACCAAAATCCCCAATCCCCCAGCTTTCCTTGCTGCGCAAAGAAAATACGGGAATAGCCGTACCGGCGTGGTGCAAACCTTCCACAGAGCTTCTGTATGGGACATCGTTTATCACAATGTATCCGTTTCCTTTAAATTGGTCTGGAATAGCCGGAAAAACACGGTTTGGCCCTTCTTCCCATTCCACGAGTGAATTACTGCCATCCCGGCGGATTAAAAATTTGTATTCCGGAGAGCAATTTCGTACTTCTGCAAAGGACAATGAGGCTCTCCATAATCCGGCTCCTGTGTATTGAAGGGGGATTGCACGAGAAGGATTCCACATGCCCAGGCTTTCTGAGTTGCCGGTCAGTGCCAGATGGCACTTTGTAGGAACGGCAACACTGCGGGTGATAAGGGCTATGTCCGAAATTTTTGGTGTCTTTGGTTTATGGATAAGAAAAACGTAGGAAAAGTCCGGTTCCATCCACCGATCTGTTATAATCATGCTTTTTTTTGCAGGGAAACCTTTTTGAGCATGGTCTGCAAGTTCTGTTATCAGATGGCCTCCGTGACATAATACGCCATAACGGTAGAATAGTGTTTCGGGTAAAGATTTAGGTTTTATCCGCAGTTCCCACCAGCCATCCTGCAGCCGGTTCATGTGTGGCGATTTTTTCAAATTATCATTGCCTAATTCAGGGATGTTACCGCTTAAGAGCAAGAAGCTGTCCTGAGGTGCGTTGTAATGAATCCGAAAAATAATTTCCATATAAGATTTATTTGATTGTAACAAATATACTTAAAAAAATCTACAGGATTTTTTGTAACTTTACCCGTTATGACAAAAACAGACACTACGCATCTGATCATACACGCTTTTGCACTGGCACATGCACTTGCCTGTTTTCTACTGCATGACACGTCTTTTGGGGATACATTCCTGCTGACCTGCCTGACAATTGCTATGGTTGTGGTAATTATCCGGTTATATGACGGGCCGGTGGATGTGATCGTGGGTTTGTTATTACTTGCCTCTTTTGCGGGTTTCTTCCTGGGAACTAACGGGGCCCGCTGGATACAGACGCTCTTTCCCAAATTGAAAAGCATCCTCAGTTACGTGATAACAACAACACTTGTGACCGAATTCCTGGGCTGGTCCATTTTCTTTGTGGTGCGACGCAAGAAAAAATAACGGATCATGTCACCGAAAACAAAAAGAACCACTATCACAGAAGTGCTGCTGCTGGCTTTTTTTGTATTGGCATTCCGTTTGGCTTTTGAAGGAGCCATTCCTTTTTTTCAAAACAACTTCAACCTGAATTTCAACGAAACGCTTAGCCGGCTGCTGGGTAACTATCCGCTGGCCCTGCTCATGATAATCCTTGATTTTCTGCTGGTTTGGATGCTGGTACGTCATATTGATTACGGAGAAAAGCCCATGTTGCGCACATTGCTGGAACTATCCGGCCTTTCTGTGATCGCACTTTTTTCTGCCGTACTGGTGAGAATCATGTCTGCACGGGATGCTTCTGCGGAAGGTTCTTTTTTCAATTACAGTTTCTGGTATACCGCCCTTGCAGCATTTTTCTTCAACATGATTTTTATAGCCGGAATTGATATATATGCCTATTACGGAAGGGTACAGAAAAAAGCACTGGATATTGAAATAAACCAGAAAAACAAAGCCAGGTATCAGTATCAGCAGCTTAAGCATCAGCTGAATCCACACTTTCTTTTTAACAGTCTCAATTCTTTGGACTACCTGATCCACACCGATGCCGGAAAAGCCAGCGAATACATACAAAAACTGGCCTCGCTGTACCGCCATTTTCTGAACATCGGGGAAGAAGAATCTATAACGCTCAAAGAGGAACTGGTGTTTATAGAACTTTACGTAGATTTATTATCCCTGCGTTTTGATTGTTCCCTGAAAGTCACATTCAAAATTAGTGAAGAATACCTGAACAGACTTGTAATCCCGTGCAGCCTGCAGATTTTGATAGAAAACGCCACCAAACACAACATTGTAAGTAAAGAAAGTCCCCTGGAGATTATGATAACCACAGAGGAAGGCTACCTTGTAGTGAAAAATAATTTGCAGCCCAAGATATATCAGAATCCCTCTACCGGGTTTGGATTAAAGAATATCCGAGGACAATATTTGTCTGTTTTTCAAAAAGACATTGTTATTAACAACAACGGGCAAACGTTTGAAGTACGCCTGCCAATACCAAATTAGGCGATGAAAGTACTAATACTGGAAGACGAGATCCCTGCACAGATGCAGTTAAAACGGCTGCTAAATGTTTATTACCCCGATGCAACAATCGCTGACATCCTGGACTCGGTGGATAAAGCCGCCAGGTGGCTGACTTTAAACAGTGTGGACCTGATATTGATGGACGTAGAACTTTCGGACGGAATCTGCTTTGAATTGTTTAACAGGGTTGCATCCATGCCTCCTGTGATCATTGTCACAGCTTATGAGCATTATGCACTGGCGGCACTGAAAAAAAGTGCCGTTGATTATCTGCTCAAACCGGTAGGTGATACGGAATTTGTGGAAGCAGTGGAAAAATGTATTAAAACCCTTACCAGTCCACGTGACCTTCAAAGCCTGGGCAAACTTGTGTACCAGAATCAGGACTTCAAACAACGGTTTGTCATAAAGGTAGGTGACCAGATCATTGTAATTAATACAAAAGACATCGCGTACTTTTTCTCCGAGGATAAAAGTACCTACATCATGACCAGGAAGGGAAAGCATTACCTCTTTGATGCGAGTCTGGAAACCATTGAAGAACAGCTTAATCCAAGAGATTTTTTCAAGCTCTCCCGTAATTGCATAACCAGTATATCGGCAATTAACTCTATTTCCAAATATTTTAACAGCCGGCTGCGCATAGAACTTCTGCCCCCCTATAAACAACCCATATTAGTCAGTCGCCAAAGGGTTCCTGTTTTCATGCGCTGGATAGAGGGGGTAGCTGACTGAAAATCCGGACAGGATTTCTTGCATTTGGTCAACATTATTCTTCATTTCGTCGGATTTGCTTATATATTATAAGGTAAAGGGACTAAATTTATAAAATTTATTACCTGATCCTTGACGATGATACAAAAGAAAATGACATTCTGGAATATCTGGAACATGACCTTCGGTTTTCTGGGTATTCAATTCGGACTTGCTCTGCAAAATGCTAATGTTAGCCGAATTTTGCAATCTTTCGGGGCCGATGTAAGCCATCTCTCTTTATTCTGGATTGCCGCTCCCCTGACCGGGATGATTGTTCAGCCAATTATCGGTCACTACAGTGATCAAACCTGGACACGTCTGGGCAGGAGGCGTCCTTTTTTCCTGACCGGTGCCATTCTGGCTGCCCTGGCCCTGGTCCTGATGCCCAATGCGCCCATGCTGGCACCCATCGTTTCGCCCATGTTGATTGGAGCGGGAATCCTTATGATCATGGATGCCTCCATCAATGTAGCCATGGAGCCTTTCAGGGCATTGGTGGCAGACCTGCTCCCATCGGAACAGCGGACAATGGGTTTTTCTGTACAGACATCACTCATAGGGATAGGGGCTGTTCTGGGGGCCATCCTTCCTTACCTGTTGACCAACTGGTTTGGCATGACCAATACACCCGATGTGGAAGCAGGACACCTTGTTGCCAATAACGTTAAATATGCTTTTTATATAGGGGCTGCCGTATTATTTGGAAGCGTTCTCTGGACGGTCATCAGTACCAGGGAATACCCTCCGCAGGGAGGTGTCAGGCCGGAAAAACAACCTTTCTGGCAGATTGGAAAAGATTTTTTATCTATCCCCAAAACCATGAAACAATTGGGGGTTGTGCAATTTTTCTCTTGGTTTGCCCTGTTTTCCATGTGGGTATATATGGTACCCGCTGTGGCAGACCACCTGTACGGAACTACAGACAACACTTCTCATTCCTATGCCGATGCCGGTGACTGGGTAGGGATTCTGCAGGGAGTATACAACGGGGTAGCGGCCATTTTTGCTTTTCTTCTTCCCTTTATTTCAAAAAAATTCAGCCGTAAGGGAACCCATGCTTTATGCCTTCTGATGGGAGCCATAGGATTCCTTTCCTTTTACTTTATTAAGGATCCGCGTATGCTGGTCTTCCCCATGATCGGAGTGGGAATGGCATGGGCGGGGATCCTGGCCATGCCTTATTCCATCCTGGCGGGTGCCTTGCCGGCACACAAGATGGGTGTTTATATGGGCATTTTTAATTTTTTCATTACCATCCCTCAGATAATCAACGGTCTGGTAGGAGGGGTTATGGTTAAACACCTGTACGGAGGCAAAACCATCTTTGCCATGGTTTTCTCCGGGTTCTGTCTGCTGATTGCTGCTATCAGCGTTTTCTTTGTGGAAGACAGGGACGACCCGGTCCAGCTTGCTTTCAGAAAGAATAGAAAAATAGGATTATCTAATTAACTAAATAAATTATTAACTAACCTATATGTTTATGAAAAGACTGATGACTTTTTTGCTTGCGGTCACACTCTTCTCCTTAACTTCTGCTTACGCTCAGTATGAAGTAAGGGGAACGATCGTCGATGTTAACGGCGAAGCGGTGATTGCAGCTACGGTTCTGCAACAGGGAACCAGTTACGGTGTCACAACAGATCTGGACGGGCAGTTTACCCTTAAGGTACCATCTCCTGAAACCCTGTTGGAGATATCATACCTGGGGTATCAAACCTTAGTCGTTGCTGCCGGGAACGCAACCAGGATCGTTTTGCACGAAGATTCAGAACTTCTGGAAGAACTCGTGATCATTGGCTATGGAACTGTCAAAAAGAGCGACATGACAGGTTCGGTAGTGGCCATCAGGGCAGAAGAAGTGAATCGTGGTGCGGTGATTTCTCCGGACCAGATGCTGGTTGGAAAGGTTTCCGGACTGCGCATCACACCTGCCACAGGTCAGCCCGGATCTTCTGCTACCATCAGGATTCGAGGTGCCGCATCCTTAAATGCATCCAACGATCCTCTGATAGTGATTGACGGAGTTCCCGTAACCGGGGACGGCGGAGCCGGAATGGGCAATCCACTGGCTTCTGTTAACCCCAACGACATAGAAAGCTATACGATCCTGAAGGACGCTTCGGCAACGGCTATCTATGGCTCAAGGGCTTCCAACGGGGTTATCATTATAACCACCAAGAAAGGAACAGGAAGGGGTTTTAACGTCAGCTACAATTCCAGTTACTCGGTAAAACAGAACGCCTCTACCATCCAAATGATGACAGCCGATGAATACCGTGATTTCATGTCCACAACGTATCCCAATAACCAGATTATTCCAACCCTTCTGGGAACTGAGAGTACAGACTGGCAGAAAGAGATCTACAGGTTGTCCTTTAACACGGACCAGAACGTGAGTCTTTATGGGTCAACCCGTTATATGCCCTATCGTGTCAGCCTTGGATACAACCTGGACCAAGCCACCCTTAAGGTTGGTGACAACCAGAGGGCCAACCTGGACATTAGCCTGTCACCCAAGCTTTTTGATGAACACCTGACCATCAATGTGAATGCAAAAGGGATCTACCAGAAAACCAACTGGGCCCCCACCGGTGCCATTGGAAATGCCATGGCCTTCGACCCCACCAAGCCCGTGTATTTCAGAAAGCTCTACGGGAGCATAAACACATCAAAAGCTAACGGTTACTGGAACTGGTTCAATCCAGATGGCAGTGCCAACACCATGGCCAGTACCAACCCACTCTCAACCATGTATGACTATACCAACTTTAATTATACATTGCGTTCACTGGGTAACGTGCAGCTCGCCTATAAGGTTCATGGTTTAGAGGATCTGACGGCCAACGTGAACGCCGGTTATGACATAGCCCGTACAAGGGGAGAAAGGTATAACGCCCTGGGATCCATCTCTGCCATGCGTTCCAGCAATGACTTGTTTGTTAATTATGAAAATTACAACCTGAATACATTACTGGAAACTTACCTGAACTACAATCACGATTTCAGAAACAGTAACCTGGACGTGATGGCCGGTTATTCCTGGCAGCATAACTTTGTTCAGTATGATGAAGAACAATTCAGGAATACTGAACCGGATGGTCCGGGTGAACACTACTATACAGCACCCACCAATGCTAAGGAATATTACCTGATCTCTTTCTTCGGAAGGATCAATTATTCCATCGCTTCCAAATACCTGTTCACTGTTACCTTGCGTAACGATGCCTCGTCAAGGTTCAGCAAAACCAACCGGTGGGGCTTGTTCCCTTCGGCAGCCTTTGCCTGGAACATCGGCCAGGAGAATTTTCTGAAAAACAGTCAAGCCGTTTCGGCCCTGAAACTCCGTCTGGGCTGGGGCAAGACCGGACAACAGGACATAGGTTCTGATTACTATCCTTACCTGGCCCGTTATCTTTCCTCTTCTGCTATAGAAATGAGATACTTTATGGGTGACGGTTTCTATACCACACTGGCGCCCCTGGCTTACAACGCCAACCTGAAGTGGGAAACCACGGAAACCTACAACGTAGGTCTGGACTTCGGTTTTGCCAACGATCGCATTACCGGTAGTGCCGAGGCCTATTACCGCTACACTTACGATCTGTTGAATGTGATCTCCACGCCGCTTGGCTCCAACTTTGGCAACAGCATCATATCCAATATCGGGAACATGCAAAACAAGGGATTGGAGTTCACCCTGAACTTCGTACCTGTCCAGACTGCCGACATGCACTGGTCCATAGGCGGTAACTTAACCATTCAGGACACAAAAATAACAAAACTGACCACCCTGAAGACAGAAGGATACCTAGGGGTAACCACTGGATCCGGAATGGGAGGAACGGGTGGTTACAGTTCATTACATCGTGAAGGCTTTTCACCCTACACATTCTATATGTTCCAGCAATTGTACGACAACGGAGGCAATCCCGTTCAAAATGGACTTATAGACCGTGACGGAGACTGTGAAATAACCGACGCTGACCGCTACGTTACCGGTTTCAGTCCCACACCGGATGCTTTCTTTGGGATCAACACCCAGTTCCGTTACAAAAAATGGGACCTGGGACTTAACGGTCACGGTTCCATTGGCAACTACATTATCAACGGAGTGGCCATGGGATATTCCACATCCTACAGCGATGACTGGAACAAAGGTTATCTGAATAACGTAAGCAAACAATACCTGGTTAAAGGATGGACTGCTCCTTCTGAAAACAATCAGAAATATTCTGATATGTTTATCGAGAATGCTTCTTTCTTCCGCATAGACGATATTAACCTGGGTTATACGTTTGACAATCTGAAATTTGCCAAAAGCATACGTATAGCTGCCTCGGTACAGAACGTATATGTCTTTACCAAATACAGGGGATTGGATCCCGAGATCGTATCTTCGGACGGCGTAGACTTCAACATCATACCACGTCCCAGACTCTTTACCCTGCGTCTAAACATTAACTTTTAATACAAGGTAGATATGAAAAAGATATTGAAAAACAGTTTTCTGCTGGCGTCGGCACTCGTTTTCCTGCTGACCTCCTGTATCAACGACCTGGATACACTGCCACTGAATGAAACAGATGCTACCTCTGAGACCGCATACGCAGAGCCTTCCAGTTATTTGAACGGCTTATCCTACTTATATGGTTACTGGGCCCTGGTGAGCCAGAACGACATGGGATCACCGGATATTGCCGTAGCCGATGCCGGACAAAGCGAACTTACCCGTATGTACATGGTCCTGAACGAACTTTCAACGGATTCTTTCAAGATCATCTGGGGTGACAACTACATCGTGCCCATACAGTACCATCGCTGGACTTCGGCCGACAATGAAGCGATCATAGCAGTATATACCCGTTGTATGAAAGGCATAACCCTGGTCAATGAGTACCTTATCCAGACATCGGATGAAAAACTCAACGACAGGGGGCACTCTGCCGAACTTGCCACAGTGCACCAATACCGTGCAGAAGCCCGGTTCAACCGCGCTTTGTATTATTACCTTCTCATGGATCTTTTCGGAAATCCTCCATTTGCCCTTGAAGAGAACATTGGCGGGGAACTTCCCAAACAAATAGGAAGGGAAGCCCTCTATACATGGATTGAGGAAGAATTGCTTGACCTTGCCAACAGCGCCGACATGCCTGCAAAGGGCAATGTCATGTATCCCCGCGCTAGCAAGGGATCTGTCTGGGCAGTACTCGCCCGCATGTACCTGAATGCAGAAGTTTATACCGGTTCTGCACAATGGCAGAAAGCCAAAGATGCCGCCGCACAGGTTATTGGAATGGGATATGCCTTACATCCCAATTACCAGGAATTGTTCATGCAGGATAATACCACCAATGGAGCCATCCAGGAATTCATTGTTGGCGTTGTTTATGACAAGGACAACACGCAGAGCTGGGGAGGAACCACACACCTAGTATCGGCCACGCTCAGCTCAGATGCCAATACGGCCATCGCAAAGAACCTGGGCCTAACCGGAATGCTTAACCCTGAAACCTGGAACGGATACCATGTTGCCGATGATTTCGTACAACGTTTTGAACTATCGGGTGTACAATGGGGGGCAACTTCAGGATTCGGTTACGACCGTACAAACAGCGACAAGCGTGCCTTCTTCTACAACATCGGCTCAAGCAAGGATTTTGACAACACTACCACCGATACTGGCTGGAGGTGCTGGAAATTCACCGGTTTGTATTCCGACGGACATACGGTATCAGATGCCGAATCCAATTACAAGTTCTCTTCCATTGATTTTCCTGTATTTCGCCTGGCCGAAATGTTCCTGATCTTTGCCGAGGCCGATGCACGGTTGAACGGTGGCGTGGTGACCGATCCATTGGCTAAGGGATACATAAACCAGCTTCGCGAGCGGGCAGGAGTCGCCTCAAAGACACCTGAAACCATGGATTTGGACTGGCTGCTGGACGAACGTGCCCGTGAGCTGATGTGGGAAGGACATCGTAGAACCGACCTGATCCGTTACGGATATTTCACATCCATGGCATTTCCCTGGACCCTGAAGGGTGGGGTGCTGAACGGAAAAGTATCGTTACCGGAACACCGCAAAGTATATCCCATTATACTGAGCGATCTGAATGCGAACCCCAATCTGGTTCAGAATACAGGATACTAACATAAGAGGATTCAATAAATGATTACGATTATGAAATACACAAAATATATTACTATGTTGGTCGCCTCTGTGCTGGTTCTCGTTTCCTGTGACATCCAGATCGAGAAGGCATACCTGAATCCGGCCTCCGGATTCGAGGCACCGGTCTTGCTTTCACAAGCGCCGGTTGTTATCAACGAGGATAACAACAAAACAGAAAGCGTGACCTTCAACTGGTCCGGCGCTTCCTTTGGTCCGGCCGTACAGATAGAATATGCACTCTATGCAACGGCCAACTCCCAGACTGCCTTACTCGGGACGTCTTTTACCAACTCCTTGTCTGTAACAAAATCAGACCTGAATGGGGTGGTTGCCAACGATCTTGGAGTAGGGGTAAATGCAACGGCAAGCATCAGCGCCTACCTGGTAGCCAAAGTATATGGCACCAACGTGGAAAGCGTCACCTCAAACTCCGTTGCCTTTGATGTAACCACTTTTGCCGCAGCCTTGCGCGCACTCTACATGCCGGGCAATTACCAGGCCTGGAAAATTGAACAAGCCCCCGAATTCTGGGAAACAGACGGTGGAACCAACGTTTACAAGATCCTGGTGGACCTTGAAGACGGATCGGATCAATACTCCTACTTTAAGGTTACGGTAGCCCGCAACTGGTCCGATTTAAACTGGGGATACAATTTCCTGACACCTTCCTGGTATTGTCCCGAACAGTCCGACTCCAACCTTTCTGTTGACCTGACAGAGGGAAACATTTACATATTGACAGTCAACCGCGGCAAGATGACCATTGACAAAAAGCTTGTAAATAAAGTTGGTATCATCGGGGCTTTTGACGAAAGCGGCTGGAGTACAGATCTGGACATGGTTTACGATGAAGTTAACAACCTGTGGGTATCTCCCGCCATTACCTTCAGCGGGGATAAGAACTTCCTTATCCGCCTGAATGATAGCTGGGATGACAAGTACGGGACCAACAACGAAGCCAGCTCAAGTGTGACAGGCGGGGTGAATCTGGTAAAAGGCGGCGGGGACATTAATGTGCCATCTGCCGGGACCTATATCATGAAACTCCACGGTAACAGGACTCCTTTCGTTCTGGTAATGGAAAAACAGTAATTGATTAAAGAGACGCAATCATGAAAATACTTAAATATTTATTTGCTGCAGCCATCGTGAGCCTGTCAGCCGTCTCCTGCGAGGTGATCAGTGAAGACGCTTTTTCAACAGCGCCTGTACCTCCGGAAATGTATGCACATTCCGATATCCTGATGACCTCCAATACGATGGAAGAGTTTGTCAATTTTTCCTGGAAACCAGCACGTTTTCTGGGAGAAGGACTCAACTATGACCTGTATGCCAAATTCGAGGAATCAACAGCCAAACTGGCGACAACCGCCGAACTATACTACAGGGTACCAAAAAATGAGTTCAAGACGGCACTCTACAATGCCTTTCCCGGACTGCCCGAGAATGACACCTTTACCATGACATTCTATGTTTCGGTAACCAATGAGGCCGAAACATATGCTTCGGATCCGGTAACCCTGGACATTTATGCCTATGGTGATGCCGTTTCCCCTGAAATAACTGCCCTGGTAGAGTCCATTGTTCTGGATGTAACCGATCCCGCCGGCACACTGGAACTCCTAACCTGGGAACCGGCAAGGCTCGGATATAATGAAGAGGTCACCTACAACGTATCTATGAAATACGGTCAAGGAGACACTGTGGTGCTTGCCTCTGAGCTAAAAGAAACAAAGTTTGCCATATTGGTGGACGAACTTAACGAAGCCGCTGTTGCCGCAGGGGCGCCGGAAGCAGCTACCTCTAACCTGGATTTTATAATCAAAGCTTTCTCGGCCACATACACGAAGGGTGTTGTCTCCAACACGGCCACCATTGCAGTCACCACTTATATTGCAACATATCCCGAGTACATATACGTACCTGGCGAATACCAGGGCTGGGATCCCGCCTCGGCTCCAAAGATCAAACATTCCTCCGTTACAAAGGGAATGTATGAAGGGATGATAGACCTGAGCGTTGAAGGCGGAGGGGAAGTCGCATTCAAGTTCTCCCCTGTCCCGGCCTGGGAAGGTGACTTTGCCATAGACAACATAGAAAAAACCACTTTCGGCAACGGATATACCGCATTGACCGGTAAGGGAACAACCGGCGGTGACATAACCGCTCCTTCAGGTATGTATAACATCCTTCTGAATAAGAAGCTCAATACCCTGTACATGGTCCAGATCGAGACACTCAGCCTTATTGGATCTGCTCCTGTAGAAAGCAACGGATGGATCAATGATGTGGACATGGTTTACGATGCTGAAACTAAAACATTCTCTGCTATTACCAATATGCAGGAAGGAGAATTCAAGATCCGCGTGAACCACGACTGGACACATTCGGCCGGAGGAGCATTGAACAATGTAAGCTTTGGGAAGGGAGACAACCTCAGTTTTGACCGCACACCGGGTGAATACAAGGTAGTGCTGAACGTAGGTGTAAATCCCTATACCGTTACTTTCACTAATACAAGCTTCCCCGAGAAACTGTATGTGCCCGGAGGTCATCAGGGATGGAATCCCTCTACTGCACCGGTATTGAACGGAGATACCGAAGGACATTACCAGGGATTCGTGAATCTGACAGATATCTTCAAATTCACCAGTGCCCCAGACTGGGACCACACCAATTACGGCGGATCGTTTGAAGCCCTGGATACCAATCCCTCTGCAGGCAACCTTTCTGTTCCAGCTCCCGGGTATTATTTTCTGAAGGTTGATCTGACCACCATGAGTGCCACCGCAACCCTTATAGAAAGGGTAGGTGTGATTGGCAGCTTTACCGGCTGGGGAGAGGATGTGCCTATGACCTACAATGCAGAAACAAACCTGTGGACAGCCACAGGACTGCCATTCCCTGCCGGGACGGAATACAAATTCCGTATGAACAATGGCTGGGACATCAACTTTGGAGGCGATCCTGCCAACCTGGTTCAGGATGGAGCCAATTTGAAAGCAGACGCCGGTATGTATACCGTCATCCTGAGTCTGGCTACAACGCCTTACCATATGACCATTGAAAGAACGGGTGACCTGGAAACCACCTATGCCACGGAGGTAGTTGTTCCCGGAGATTATTCAGGCCATGCATGGAGTGCCACCGGCGATCCAAAGTTATTCGGTTCAGGCGATGGCACCTACAAAGGGGCCATCACCATGTACAATATGGAAAACGGATTCAAGATCGTGGAGAACGGGACCTGGATAGCAGGTCAGCTTGTTGCTGATACCGAATTCGAATTCACACTCTACACCGGAGATAACATGAAGTTGCCCAACGGAACGTATTTCTGGAGTGTGGATCTTCCCGATGCCAAAGCAGTAGCTACGCCTGTAACAGTGGTAGGATTGATTGGAAGTTTTGAAGGCAGTGCCTGGGGAACAGACTTGCCCATGGAATTCAATAACGAAAGCCTTACCTACTCGGTAAATGTAAATCTGGCCGCAGATAACGAATTCAAAATCCGCTTCAACAACAACTGGGACCTTAACCTGGGTGGTGACATTACGGCACTTACCCACAACGGTAATAACATAAAAGTTCAGGAAACCGGTACGTACCATATCGTTTTGGATATGGCCAACACTCCTTCGCTGACAATGACAAAGCAGTAAAACAATGAAAAAGAGCGCAATAATCCTATGCGCCCTTTTCCTGCTCTTTGCCTCTTGTCGCAAGGAACCTACTCCGGGGACAGATCCGGACAATGGAGCTTCGTTCTCCAGGGTCACGGACACTCCCCGGGCGTGGGATGGAAACAAGCGAGCTGATATAACCTATCAGCTCCTTGTTTATTCATTTGCAGATAAGGACGGAGACGGGTGGGGCGATTTTCAGGGACTTACAGACAAGCTGGAGTACATTGACCAGCTTGGAGCCACTGCCATATGGCTTTCACCCGTACATCCGGCCATGTCCTATCACGGTTATGATGTGAAGGATTACAGCAAACTGAATCCGGTTTACGGGACCATGGAAGGTTTTCAAGATTTTGTAAAGACAGCTCATCAAAAGGACATAAAGGTCTATCTGGATTATGTGATCAACCATACGGGCAGGGAACACTGGTGGTTTAGCCAGGCAATCCGTTCTTCCGACAATCCGTACCGTTCTTACTATATTTTTTCTGATGATCCCCGCTCTGATATCCGTGACGGCAAGATACCCATGATCAAAACAGAAGGGGAGTCGGGCTATGACAGCGGACAATGGTTCACCGTTTCCACAACAGGGGACAAAACGCTTTTATTTAAACTGGACTGGAGCAATCCGGCCCAGCCAAAGCTGACCGTTGCAGAAACAGTAACGGCTGATCAGGGCGATGATGCTCCAGCGGCTGAAAATGCCAAATATCTGTATTTCGGCGATGGCGTGCTTAGGCAGTTTTACGACAAAGGCGGGGGGCAGTACGAACTGGTGACCGATTATGCCTCGTCCTGGGGCTTTTTAATACGTACAAGCGCTACCCAATGGAACAACAAAACCAAATACGGGACACAAAGTAAAACGGCAGCCACGATCACTTACGGGAAACCTTTCGTGCTCTATACCAATGACAATCCCGACATTGTTTACGATCTGCAACTGCCGGGTTCAACCATGTTTCATTCCCATTTCTGGACCAACTGGTTTGCAGACCTGAACTACGGAGCCGTTGAAACGGCAGAGCAAAGTCCGGCTTTCAAAGCTATAGTGGATGATGCCAAAATCTGGATCGATGCAGGTGTTGACGGTTTTCGGCTAGATGCGGTAAAACACATTTACCACAATGAATTCTCCGATGAGAATCCGGAATTTCTCAAAAAATTCTACAAAGCTGTAAATGATTATTACAGGCAATCCAGAGATAACGATATTTATATGGTAGGAGAAGTTTTCTCGGGGTATGAACAGGTGGCTCCCTATTATAAAGGTCTGCCTGCCCTTTTTGAGTTCTCTTTCTGGCACCGGCTGCAGTGGGCACTGGAGCAGAACACAGGCTGTTATCTGACAAAAGACATTCTTAGCTATCAGAACCTTTACAAACAATACAGGCCGGACTACATACGGGCTACCAAACTGTCCAATCACGATGAAAACCGCGCCCGTTCAGACCTGGGAGGTTCATTGGCCAAAACAAAGCTGGCCGGGGCCATACTGCTGACCGCCCCGGGATCGCCCTATGTATATTACGGGGAAGAAATGGGCTACATCGGGACAAAAACACGTGGTGACCTTTACGTTAGGAGCCCTATGTACTGGGGAGACAGCTACACCACCAGTTATACAGACGAGGTAGACGCCGCACTGGCTCCGGCAGTGGGAACCGTTCTTACTCAGAAGGCCGACACAGCATCTGTACTGAACGTTTACCGCAAATTTTCCAGGGCCAGGAATACCTATCCGGCGCTGGCATCCGGGACCATGACGGAACACCCTTTGTACAATGACAAAGCGTTTTCTGCCTATTCCCAGCTGGCTGCCTGGTACCTTTCAGGGAGTGGTGAAAAAATGCTTGTTTTGCATAACCTGGGGAAAGACCAGGTTACATTTAACCTTGATGATGCGCTGGATCATGCGGCAGTTACCTTGGGCAATGTATATATGCAGAAAGAAAAGGAAGAATACAAGGTGAAGATGGATGCATATTCTTCCATTGTTTTCGTACTAAAATAATGCAACCATGAGAAATATTTTCTGTTTGATCCTGACGGGGATCCTTGCCATAATACAGGCATGCTCGCCTTCCCTTGCAAGGAAACCTGTCTTTGATGTACTGGAGCCGGCATCAGTCCTTACTCTGGAACAGGACACGACCATTGTGCTTGTGAGGGATTATTTCCCGTCACTCGATAAAATTGACCGGACCGAATCACCTCACCTGAAGGTGGTACCTTACCCCGGGCAGGATACAGTTATGCTTATCCTGCGGGAGGATACCCCCCTAATGACTGTTCTGCATGTTTTCAGCAAAGGTCAGGCTGGAAACATCCCGGTCAGGAAAATGACCGCCTGCACCGAATCAAGTCCCCGGCTGGCCGTTTTTCCATCATTGCCCGATACTGATGCGCTATGCACCATCCGGCTTGAAAACGGTCCTGCCACACTGTACCTCTTCTGGCAGAACAGCTTGGTACAGGCTGTACGTATCACAGATTCATACAATGTTCTGTTGCCTGGATTTACTGCCTTAATGGACAGGTCCTGGATTCGGATTTATGCCTTTAACGATAATGGACATTCAAACGACCTGCTCATTCCCCTGGAAAAAGGTCGGCCTGTTCTGAGGCAGGACCAGATCAGTCGCAGCGATAAACAGGCACAGATCATGTATCAGGTGTTTGTAGACCGTTTCTACAACGGAAATCCTTCAAATGATCGCAGGATCAATTCACCTGAAGTACATCCCAGGGTAGATTACCACGGGGGAGACCTGGAGGGGGTGGTTCTCAAGATAAAGGAAGGTTTTTTCAGGGAACTGGGCATCACTACCATCTGGCTCTCGCCCATCACACAGAATCCTTACGACGCCTGGGGACAGATAGAGGACCCCAAGACCAGATTCAGCGGGTACCACGGCTACTGGCCACTTTATATAACAAAAGTAGATGAGCGTTTTGGAAATGAGCAGGTCCTTGAAGAATTGCTGGACAGGGCCCATAATGATAACATGAACGTTATCCTGGACCATGTAGCCAACCACATGCATATAAACAGTCCTACTTTACAGGAACATCCGGACTGGGTGACTTCTCCTGTAACACCCGACGGGCGTCCCAATTTTGAATTATGGGATGAATTCAGGCTCACCACATGGTTTGACAAACATATCCCCAAATTTGACTTTTCCAGGCAGGATGTATGCCAGGCTTTGTCGGATTCGGCCCTATTCTGGCTGCAGCATTTTGATATCGACGGATTTCGCCACGATGCCACCAAACACATAGACAAACTGTTCTGGAGGACACTTACCCGGAAGATCGTAAAGGAATTTCCGGAAAGACCTGTTATCCAGCTGGGGGAAACATATGGCACGCCTTCATTGATAGGTGATTACGTAAAAAAAGGAATGCTTGATGGCCAGTTTGATTTCAATCTTTATTATGCTTTTTTAAATGCCACAGTGGATCCTGAAGGGTCTTTCATAAATTTGTGGCATGAATTGGAAACAGGCCTGATGCAATACGGATACCATAACCTTATGGGTAATATCAGCGGGAACCACGATATGGCAAGGTATATATCGCTAGCCGGAGGAGCCCTGGACAGGAACGAGAACCACAAACTGGCGGGCTGGAAACGAAATATCGGAACAGGAGATCCCGATTCCTACTATTACCTGGCCATGCTGCATGCCTTCAATATGACCTTGCCCGGTATTCCCTGCATATATTACGGAGACGAGATAGGAATGCCCGGTGCAAACGATCCTGACAACCGCAGGATGATGGTTTTTGAGGGCTATGCCTCACAGCAGCTTTTGCTCAGGGAACGTGTCAAGCGGTTGACATCGCTCCGCAGAACAAACCTTGCGCTGCTTTACGGCGATTTGTTCCCTCTTCATACAAGCACGAATGTTCTGGCCTATGTACGCATTTATATGGGAAAAGCCGTTGTGGTCTGTCTGAACAAAGGCAGCGAATTTTTTGATATGCGTTCCCTAAGGTTGCCTTTTGACCTGAATCCGGAAGCAATGATCCCGTATATGGGAGAGACTGTGGTTGCTCCAAAAGGTTTCACGATTATGGTAATTGAATGACAACTGAAAAATGAAAAAGACACTGATAATTCTTAGCTTTATGACGATCTTAGCAGGTGGTTGCACGTCCCGGGCGCAACAGGAAATCCATCCCCAATGGATCCGCAATGCCGCAATTTACGAAGTCAACACACGACAGATAACTCCGGAGGGCACATTCAGTGCATTATCCGGCCTGTTACCCGGTTTAAGGGAAATGGGCGTGGATGTATTGTGGTTTATGCCCATTTATCCCATAGGCAGCCAGGGCAGGAAAGGAACGCTGGGTTCCTATTACTCCATAAAGGATTACGGGGCTGTGAATCCTGAATTCGGGACACTGGATGATTTCTCCCGCCTGGTGGAACAGGCACACGGACTGGGCATGAAAGTCATCCTGGATTGGGTTGCAGCCCATACATCCCGTGATGCCGTATGGCTGGACCAGGAAGACTGGTATATCAGAAGACCGGACGGAACGCCGGAATTCCTCTACGACTGGTCCGACGTGGCACGTCTCAACTATCAGAGCCAGCCCATGCGTCAGGCAATGCTCGAAAAAATGCTTTTCTGGCTGGAAGAGGTAAATGTTGATGGATTCCGTTGTGATATGGCCGACCTAAGCCCCGTGGATTTCTGGGAGTGGGCTGTACCCCAACTACGTAAGGCCAAACCGGATATTTTTATGCTGGCCGAGTCGGAGAATCCGGTCAATACCCAGAAAGCCTTTAATGCCTATTATGCCTGGAAACTGCACCACACCATGAACAGTGTCGCAAAGGGAGAGAAGAATGCAGACAGCCTGAGGCTATGTCTGGACCAGATGGCCCGTGATTTCGGCCGCAATCCTATCCCCTTGCTTTTTACCTCCAACCACGATGAAAATTCCTGGAGTGGTACCGAGTTTGAACGGATGGGAGAAGCTGTTTTTCAAATGGCGGCATTCTCCTTTGTGCTGCCCGGGGTTCCTTTGATATATACAGGACAGGAAGTGGGCAACACAAAACGCCTTGCTTTTTTTGAGAAAGATACCCTGCAGCCACACCAAAGTGAGCTGTTTACAGATTTTTACTCCCGTCTTATTACATTCCGCAAGGCCTCCCATGCCCTGCAAGTGCCTCCTTACGGCGGTCTATTACAAGAAGTACCCCATTCAGGCCCCTCCTGCCTCTTTGCATTTACCCGCGAAGCTGAAGGTAACCAAGTGCTTGCACTGTTCAATTTTTCCAGCCAGCCGGTTTCTTTCCAGCTGACCGGCTCTCAGACAGAAGGCACATACACAGACTGGAATGGTGCAGACCAATATTCTATTGATGCGCGCTTGAACTGGGATCTTGAACCATACGGATACCGACTACTCACATTAGAATGATGCTATGAAACGGACTTTGTTAATACTGACAGCCCTTTTGGCAACGATAACCACAGCCAGTGCAATGAAAACCCCCAAACCTGAAGTGTACCGTATTGAACCTCCTTGCTGGTGGACGGGCATGGAAACACCGCTGCAGCTGATGGTCTATGGATCTTCGCTGGGAGAGGGGAGCGTAAGTTGCCCGGACGGGGGCATAATAATTGACGCAATTCACAAAGCAGACAGTCCCAACTACCTGTTCCTGGATATAACCATCCCAGCGGGTGCCCGTGCCGGCGACTACACATTCCAATGGACAAACGGCAGGCAGAAACTGAGTTTTGTCTATACCCTGCATGAAAGGACAGCGGGTTCGGCCAGGCGGTCCGGACTTTCTCCCTCGGATGTGCTTTACCTGCTTATGCCTGACCGGTTTATTAACGCAGATCCAGACAACGATTCCACTCCCTGCACGGCTGAAAAAGCGAATCCTCAAGATGATTACGGGCGCATGGGCGGGGACCTGGAAGGGATCCGCATGAGTCTGGATTATCTTTCAGAGCTTGGGGTTACATCTGTCTGGCCCACCCCGGTTACCCTGGATAACGAACCGGCAGCGTCGTACCACGGTTACGCCTGTGCCGATTATTATCAGATTGACCCACGCCTGGGAACCAATGAGTCGTACAGGGAACTGACCAGGGAAGCAGCAGCCAGAGGCATATCATTCCTGCAGGATATTGTTCCCAACCATTGCGGCACAGCCCACTGGTGGATGAAAGACCTTCCTTATAAGGACTGGATTCACGTTTTTGATACTTTTACGCGATCCAATTATGCCATGACTACGCATATGGATCCCCACGCAGCGGACGTTGACCGCGCTTTGTGTGTACAGGGTTGGTTTGACAACTCCATGCCCGATATGAATCTGAAAAATCCGTTTTTATTACAATATTTTATCCAGGTAACCGTCTGGTGGATGGAATATGCCAGCCTGGCTGGAGTCAGGATAGATACGTATCCCTATTCAGATGAGAAAGCCATCTCTTCCTACACGGCTGCCCTGAGAAAGGAATACCCCAATGCAACCGTGCTGGCCGAATGCTGGTTCAACCATCCCCAGCAGGTATCCTACTGGGAGCGGGGACCCTGGCCCAGCGGCCCTACGGTGATGGATTTTCCCCTGATGGGAGAAATTTCTCACGCTTTCAGAGAGGATACTAATCCCGGGTGGGGACAGGGTATGGTCCGGCTTTATAACGTGATTTCCAACGATTTCTTATATAAAAATCCCAACGAACTGCTGGTTTTTGGCGAGAATCATGATGTCAACCGCTTGTACGAGATGCTGGGCCGCAATCCGGAAAAATTGAAGATGGCCTATACTTTTCTTGCAACCACCCGTGGAATTCCTCAGATTTATTATGGGTCCGAGGTCCTTTTGGCTGCCCGCGACAGCCGAAAGCTGGGTCACGGAGAAGAAAGAATCCCCATGCCCTCCCGGGTGCTAACAGCAGCAGGCCGGGATCCTCTGGAAGAAAATGTATTCAGTTACATATCCCGGTTGCTAACCTGGAGGAAAACATCCCCGACTGTGCAAACAGGCAGGTTGCTTCATTTTCTGCCCCGGTACGATGAAAACATGTACGTATATTTCAGAATACTGGACAACGAATGTGTGATGGTGATGATCAATAACGGCAACCAATCCGTTCCGGTTGACTGGCCAAGGTATGCAGAAGGCCTCGGTAAAGCTTCGGTGGGAACTGAAGTAATGAGCGGCAGGGAAATTACAGTGGGTCAGCCCCTGGAGGTACCGGCTCAAACCGCAATTTTCTTTACCTTTGCGGGTATATGAGAAATGCGCTGACCTTACTATGCCTGATAATATTGTTACCTGCCTGTAAAAACGGGATAAAACGGATACCGGCAGATGATTTTCAGCTGGTACTCAGGGATATGTTTATGACAGACCTGATCCTGGAGCGCGACGGGACCTTAAACCGCCTGGCCGATTCCACCCTGGTCTATCCTCCAATCCTTGAAAAATCCGGCTATACTTCAGAACAGTTCCTGGCTACGATGGATTATTATTCAACCAGACCATCGCGTTTCAAATCCATACTGGTCAGGCTGCGCAAATCCCTTGACCAGGAAAGGGAGCAGTTTAACGAACAATTGACTTACAAGGAACAACAGAAAGCACTAATAGAGCGTTTCAAGGGTTGGCTGAGCGATACCGTTCCCAACAGGCACGATCTGGTCCTTAAACAGTCGCTGCGGCAGATACTGCCTTACGATCCTGCCCGGGAACAAGTCTGGCGCATGGATAGGGATTCTTTGTTTAAAGAAAAACCGCTACGCGTTCTCCCGGTTATTGATACAATGTCCGGTCGCGATTCCATCCCGCTCTACCTGGATCGTCCCAAACCATTCAAACCCCGGGGACTGATTAACATCAAGCTGGATTGATATGGAAAAAAGGGTTTTTACCAGTCCGGTTTTTGGCCCGATACACAGCAGACGCCTTGGTTCCAGCCTGGGAATCAATCTAATGCCAGCATCCCGAAAGGTGTGCAATTTCAATTGTATTTATTGTGAATGCGGATGGAACCCGGAACCCCTGCAGCAGGGAAAAAAAGAGGGTTCCCTGATGCCCGGGCGTGATACCGTGGCCCTTGCCCTGGAAGAAAAGCTACGTATGCTGGCAAAAGAGGGGAAAGCTCCGGATGCGATAACTTTCTCGGGCAACGGAGAACCTACATTGCATCCCGATTTTTCAGGGATCGTACAGGATACAATGGCCCTGAAAAACAAGTGGAGCCCCGGCACAAAGGTTTGTGTGTTATCCAACTCGGCAAATCTGGACAAAAAAGGCGTTATGGAAGGGTTGATGCTATCCGATTTGAGGATCATGAAGATTGACTCGGCCATTGAAAAAACGCTCAGGTTAATTAACAATCCCGAAGGGGGTTATTCCCTGGAACGGACGGTGTCGCTGCTCAAAAGGTTCGGGGGTGATTTTACCCTGCAGACCTTGTTTCTGACCGGAAGTGTTGATGGAAAAATAGTGGATAATACAACGGCACAAGAGCTGGAAGCCTGGTACGATCTGGCAGAAGAACTTAAACCACGGCAGGTGATGCTTTACACCCTGGACAGGCAGACGCCGGCTCCCGGGTTACATAAGTGCCCGGCAGAAAAGCTTTATTCCATTGCCCGGGTGCTCAAAGACAAGGGAACAGACGTTATTATTGCAGGATAAGGGATTATGAGAACAGTCATCCAGCGGGTAAAGGAAGCCTCGGTCTTTATTGACGGAACCAGAAAAGCTGCCATTGGGGCGGGTTTGCTGATACTGGCCGGATTTGAACCATCCGACAGTGGGGAAGACCTGGATTGGATGGTGCGCAAGATCACGAATCTAAGAATTTTTGACGATTCCCGGGGCGTAATGAACCTATCTGTGATGCAGGCACGGGGGCAGTTGCTGGTGGTCAGCCAATTCACCCTGCATGCCTCTACGCGAAAAGGGAACCGTCCTTCCTACATAAAAGCGGCAGTGCCGGAAATTGCCGTACCGTTATATGAATCTTTTTGCATGAGGCTGGAAGATCTCTCCGGGATAGACGTCCAAACAGGGGTTTTTGGTGCAACAATGGAAGTGAAATTGACCAACGACGGTCCCGTTACAATTATCATAGACAGTAAAAACAAAGAATAATATGGAAAAGCTTAAACAGTGTTTCAGCTTTATTGACCTGACCACCCTGAACGCCACCGACACCCGGTCCAGGGGCAGGTTGTTTGCAGAGAATGTGAACCGGTTTGCCAGGGAATATCCCCAAATGCCTCATGTGGCTGCCATTTGTGTGTATCCTGCATTGATCCAGGCTGTCAGGGAAACCTTGCAGGTACCGGGTGTTTCCATAGCAGCGGTTGGAGGAGGTTTTCCTGCCTCACAAACTTTTTCCCGTATCAAGGAACTGGAGTGTGCCCTTTGTGTGGAACAAGGAGCAGACGAAGTGGATATTGTTTTGTCGCTGAATTATTTCTTTTCCGGAGAATATGAAATTGTTGCCACAGAGATAAGGAATATTCGCCAGGCTATAGGCAAGGGAACCCATCTGAAGGTCATCCTGGAAACCGGAGCCCTGAGAACAGAAGAGAATATCCGAAAAGCATCGTTTCTGGCCATGGAAAACGGGGCCGATTTCATAAAGACTTCCACAGGCAAAATGGAACCTGCCGCAACACCTTTTGCTGCCCGCATCATGTGCCAGTGCATAGCCGAGTATTACCAGCAGACGCACACCAGGGTAGGGTTCAAGCCGGCCGGTGGGATCGTGACTTCTGACCAGGCACTTGAATATTATGACATTGTAAACCAGATACTGGGACCAGAATGGTTGCATCCTTCGCTGTTCCGGATAGGAGCAAGCCGTCTTGCAAATAATTTATTGAAAGATATCTTTTCGCAAGATCTTGTGTTTTTTTAGTTTTTGTCTATCTTTGCAGACCCTGAGAAGAAACGCCCGGGTGGCGGAATTGGTAGACGCACTAGTTTCAGGGACTAGCGAGAGCAATCTTGTGCAGGTTCGAGTCCTGTTCCGGGCACCAAGAGCAGAAAAGAAATTTTCTGCTTTTTTTATTTTCTGACCAAGTGAAATGAAATCCTATTTACTCTATATTTGTGCTTCACGTCTGTAGATAGCATGAAAAAGTTTTATTCTTTCCTGTTGCTGGCCATAATTCTGGCAGGGTGCCGTTCGGAATCCCGAGTGAATCAGCTTTTTCTGTCTTCTGTTGACAGCATGATGAACCAGAACCCGGACATAGCCTATACTGCACTCAAGGATATATCCTGGGGGAAGATCAAGACACGGCGCAACAGGGCTTACTATGCCCTGCTGCTAACTCAGGCACGCCACAAGAACTTCATACCCCTGCGCAACGATTCCCTCATAAATGTTGCCGTGAACTATTTCAGGGGTCAGCGCGATCAGGAAAAATACGCCCGGGCCCTCCTCTATAAAGGCATTTGCATTGAAGAAATGAACGATCCCCAAAAGGCCATCGAGGTATACGCCGAGGCAGAAAAGGTAGCCCTTGGCACCACCGACTACCTGACCACCGGGCTTATCAACTCGCAGATGGCCTGGCTATATCAGGATATGTATATAGAAAACCAGGCGGATATTGAACGGTTTAAAAAAGCCAGGGAATACTTTCGCCTGGCAGGCCACAAGAAAAATGAATACTCGGTAACCAGCCTGTTGGGGCAAAAATACCGTTCCACTTCCCAGCTTGACAGTGCATACTATTATTTGGGAAACGCTTTGGAGATTGCCAGGGAAATGCAAGACAGTGTGGCTTTATTCCATAATTACTCTCTTTTGGCCAGTACTTACCTGATTGATGAGGACTACGTTCATGCTAAGGAATTTGCTTTGTACGTCATAAAGAATCATGGAAACATACCTATCCCTGACCAAACATTTCATTGTCTGAGCCGGTCTTATGCCCGCCTGGGAAAAACGGATTCGGCACGATATTTTTATGAACAAATCCTTAACAGTTCAGAACCCAATACAAAACACAGCCAGTTAATTACCCTGGCAGAAATCCTTAAAGCCGAGCACAACTTCAAGGCGGCGTTGCTATATACTGAACGTTCACGTCGTCTGGCCGATTCCATAATTGACGAATCCCGCCGGATGGACCTCTACGAAATTGAAAACCGCTACAACAACCAGCGCTTGGAAAACATCAACCAAAGGCTGGAATACCGTACACGGGTAAATCATTACATTATTATACTTATCAGCCTGGTTGCCATTATGATCTCTATTGTATTCTGCGTGGTCATTGACCGTAAGCACCGGGACATCAACGAAAAGATTTCTTTCATAGAGCAGCTCAAAACAGAGTCAGCACTATACAACAATACACTGCTGGAAAAGCTGGACAAACAGAATATGGTGGAAATACAGTTGAAAGAGGCCCTTGAAAAACGAATCCAGACCATCCGTGAACTGATTGATGTATCGTACCGCTACGGAGGGGTGCCCGATGCTTTTGTCAAACACTTTAACAAAACGCTGAATATTAACCGGTTAAGCGAAGGCGCCCTGGACGATCTGAGTGATGTAGTGAACGCCAAGTACGACGGGGTCATAGATTACCTGCAGGAAAAGCACACCGATCTGAACACAGATGACATCAACCTGATCTGCTTGCTTTGCTGCGGATTCTCTGCTACCGAAATGAGTGTTTTCTACAACCACAGTAACGGCAAATCCATCTATTCCCGCAAAAGGCGCCTGGCTTTGAAAATTGGACTTGACATCTCTCTGGACGAATATGTAGCCATGAGCCTACATTACTGCAATACCCAGAAAGAACACTATCTGGCTGAAAGTTAGACGATTAAAATAAAGCTCTGATAAACAGACAGTTATGCATGGTTTTTTCATGCTGACTTTTACGTTTTATAACATACTGTAAATCAGGCGTATAAAAATACGATGCTGACCAAATTCCTCACGTTTTCATGGACTTTATTGTTTAAAAGCCTTTATCTTTGTAATAATTCAAAATATGCAGCTATGAGGACAAGACACATTTTATTATTTGCTTTAGTACTTTTAGTAAGTTTTCCAATTTCGTTAATCTCACAAGACCATAGTGTTATTGTTGAGATGAATGAAAAAGGTCCTACCACTCCAAAACCAAGGAGCCAGAAAGGCTTTTCCTCATCGGCTTATCAGAATTCAAGCAAGATTGATAAGAATGCCCCCTGCGTCTGGGTAGACCTGGATAAAAAGGAACTATGCATCCGTATATTGCATGAGGGGCCAGACTGTCGGCTGATCTTTGCCAATGATAATGAATCGTTTTATTTACAGGAAACTATTGCAACAGGCTGGGTAATAAACTCTTATCAGCTATCGGGGATGGAAAAACCGGGACGGTATACCATAACGGTGCTGACTCCTGAAAAATGCTACCAGGGAAATCTTATTTACAACCCATCCAACTCTACCCTGTAATTTTCTAATCAGAAAAAATAACTATTGTTTTTTCCGGCATTCATAATGTACCGTAATACCTTTTTCATATCTTTTGCGTAAACATGAGCACATTGCCAACGACCTTCTGGTTCAACCTGTATCCCTTTGTTTATCCAGTTGTTAAGAACGACAATGTGCTGTTGCTCAACACAAAGAATATGAATGCCGTAATTTTCAACCAGAAAGAGCAGTGTGCCAGGTTAATGGAAAGGTTGCTGGAACCGGCCTCATTCGGGGTGCTGGAATTTTCTTCAGACTCGGCCAAATACTCCTATTGCCGGGAATATATTGAAAAAATCTGCGACCTGAACATGGGTGTGTTGACACAGGCACTGCCCGGAATGAAGAGGCCTGCTGTCCTGACACCGTACCATGTAAGAATACATTCAACGACCAAGGACGATCTGCGAAAACCAGGCAGCAACATTACCTTAGTGATCAACGATGACTGTTCACAAGACTGCAGCCTGTGCTCAAAATATTTCTTACAATTCAAGTGTTGCACCCGGACAGGCGGCGGATCGGTCATGGATCCGCAGCTTGTAAGGGATCTTCTTCAGGACGTTTGGGGTACCAAATCCTTTGTCATCAATGTTTGCGGAGGGGATCTCACCCTTCATCCCCGGTTGCAGGAAATTATAGCCGCACTGTCTGAATCTTCCATCAGGTGCAGGTACCACATACATTACAAGAATTGCATCAATGGCATAAAAAAAATGGTCATGCCCCGGGATACTGTCGTGATCGTGGACTTTCCCATTGACAAGCATTTCTCCTTCAGCCCCCGAGAGGATTACACGTACAATTTTATCATAACCAATCCGGAAGATCTGGAAACCTGCAGGCAATATGTTCAGGATAACAAGATTGACAATTTTTATATTTCTATTGCAGATACCGGACTGCACACTGACTTTTTAAAGGAACATGTTTTTTTGCTACAGGATAACCTGGCCTGTGGTTGTGGTTTGCTATCTTTTAGTGAACGGTTACGGATAGTAAACAACCATTATTTTTACAGAACGTTTATTCTGCCAAACGGGGACGTCTATGGCTCCTCTGATACTCCTGCCGTAGCCAATATGTACAGAAACCCAGTTTCTTACGTTAAGGACACAATTAATCAATATCACTCAGAACTATGGAATAAAACCTGGGATAGCAGTGTTTGTTCCAAATGTTTATTTCAGCATATCTGTCCATTGTTGTCCCGGTATGATTTTCCAGACCCTTTATTTCCCTCAAATATAGAAGGTCATGAATAAATTCATTTTATTCCTCGTCATGACTTTGCTTTCAGCAAGTCTTTCCGGACAAGTTACCGTTACAGGCCATATTTCTGCTCAAATAATAGAAGGAGTAGAAGTCTCACCAAAAATATGCAGTGAATTTGAGGTGAACCTGTTATCAGATAAAATGGAACTGGGGGAGATCTCCTTATACTGCGATGAACTCATCTCATGCAATGTAATCCTGGGATCCGGAAGACTTGTTGATATCTACGGAAATGGGATCGCCATGGAAACTACTGTGGCCGGTGATGAAAAGACACTGAGATTCTCGGCAAGTACCAGGAATCTCAGAGGTAAAAAAACAAATCTTTACGAAGGGTCTTTTTCTGTAGTGCTTCTTTACGAATAATTCTTTATTTTTCTACACTTTTCATCATTTCTTTCAGATCTTCTGAAGTCAGTTTCCCGGCAAGGTAGATGATGCTGAATTCGTCGTTTTCATCTGCACAGATATACAAATCGGTAATAATGTCTTCCTGTCTTTGCAGGTACATAATGACTTTTTCTTTGCCATCTTCTACCTCCATGAGCACTTCAAATTCTCCGGCCCTGAGCAGATCGCCGACATCTTTTTTCATTTCGGCAATGTATCCGGGATTGGAAGTTGACAATACATAAAGGCCACTCATGTTTTTTATTATCCCGGCAATGTTCACATCATCTGTAAGGCCCAGCTGCACATCATCGCCCATAAGGGAGAACATGGAAGGGGATATATACACTTTTGTCATGCCTTCATAAGCAGAGAATTTTTTATAAAAACGGCTTTGACCAAAGGCAGAGACGGTCATCAAACATGTTAAGGCGACTAAGACTAACTTTTTCATAATATTATTTGATTTCAATATATTTATTCACTGTATTAATTGCAGAGATGGTTTTATGTGTCTCACTAACTTTGTTTACTCCTTTATTCATCAGGGAGGATACGTATTGCAGGACCTCTTCTGTTTCCTGGTAAGCGTCCCGGGCATTTGTGAAGGTGTCTGCTATCTGAAGATTACTATCCCTAACAGGCAGTGACAGGGCAAGGGTGATGATAACGGTGACCGATGCAGCAACGGCAACTGCCTTCCAAAGGGTAACCCGGCGTGCCGGTCTTGCTCCGTCACTGTGCGCCTCTTCTGCAGCCAGCCTGTCTATTGTTGAAGATAATCTGGTTTCCAGGTCCCCGGGAACTTCTATTCCCTGATAATGCTTGTTCATAATATCTTTTATTTTATCTGCTTTCATAGCTATTGATTTTTTCGTAAAGTTCCCTTACTTTTTTTTGCGCCCTGGACAAATGTACCCTTATGTTTACAGGACTCAGTCCGGTGATCTGTCTGATCTCTGCAAGGGATAATTCATTAAAATACCTCATTCTGAAAATATCCCTTTGTTTTTGCGGTAGCTGGTCTATTAGGTGCAAGACCAGCTTCAGTTCGTCCTGCCGATCTGCCTGTTCCACCTCATCAGCCCATTCGTATTTCAAAGATCCGGCATCATTGCTGTCCCATTTCCTGTACCCGGGAGAGCGCATCCTGTCCAGGCACAAATTGCGGGTCATTGTGGTGGCGTATGCCTGGAGGTTTTTGATCCCGCAAAGGTTTTCCCTCATATTCCAAAGCTTCACAAAGACGTCCTGAACCGTATCGTCTGCATCTGCCTGGCAGTTGAGCAACCGGTAAGCAGTGCGGAACAAATGACCGTGCAAGGGCAGCAACGTTTCTTTAAAAGTTTGGGCATCAAACATTTCTAATACTTGTGACCAATTCTTTCAATGGTTCTCCGGTTGATTTTTTAGTGGCAAGTTTATCGCTTACCTGGTTACTGGATTTCCACATAAAGGCCATTACCAGCAGGGCTATGGTCAGACCAACAACCACTATCATGGTATAAAGTCCCTCTTTTGTGGTTTCAATTGCTTTCATTTTAGATGTTTTTTGTGTTTTGTGATACCAATTCTTCCATACAGGAGAGGTCAATACAGCCGTTGATCTGGATCAGGCAGGGTTCTTCTCCCACGTTAATTACAATAAACCTGTGAATTTTGTCTTTGTGAACCTCGGCAAGGATACGAAGCTGATCGCCCTGGTCGCTCACTTCTGCCATCAGTTCCAGTCCTTTTTCAGATAATCTCTGAGCTTGTTGTCTGAATGCCTCTTTAACGTTTAAATCACAATCTTCAAGCGAAAGTATGCTCACAGATCTGATGCCTTTGATAAACCTTGCATCATCCTTTTCGGCAAATGCTTGTGCCAGTCTCATGGCTAAATTTCCGACGCGTATATGTTCAGCAGCGGGTTGGGCAGAAAATTGCAGTACCAAATCATCATAATCCTTTTGTGCATATGATACCAGTACGGTCCCGGCCAGGAGTAAGTATGTGATAAAAGTCTTTTTCATATGTGTGTGTTTTAATTTTATTTTTGATTTCATTATTAAGACGTAAAACCCGGAAAGATGTTACACCTGTCGTGAGAATCTTTAACTTTGTATCATGAAAGTTCTAGTTTTGGGGTCCGGCGGCAGGGAACATGCCCTTGCCTGGAAACTAGCCCAGTCCCCTCTGGTCAGTGACCTTTTTGTTGGACCGGGTAATCCAGGAACCTCTTCCCTCGCTCTGACAAACGGGAAGCAAGTACAGAATGTTGCATTATTGACTAATAATTTTCAATCTGTAGAAAATGTTTTACGCCAACACGCGATAGACATGCTGGTTGTGGGACCTGAAGAACCCCTGGTCATGGGAATCACCGATTATTGCAAAAACAGGGAAGGTCTTGAAAACTTACTGGTCATAGGACCCGACAGCCTGGGAGCCAGACTGGAAGGAAGCAAGGATTATGCAAAGGCGTTCATGACGGCCTGCCGCATTCCAACAGCCCGTTACCGCACCTTTACCTGCGAGCAATACCCCGAAGCCTGTCTTTATCTGGATTCCCAGGAGCCTCCTTATGTATTGAAAGCCGATGGACTGGCAGCCGGAAAGGGAGTCCTGGTGGAACCTGATCTGGTCAAAGCCCGCGCAAACCTGAAAGAGATGATGGAGGGAAAATTCGGTGCAGCGGGCAGTAAAATTGTAGTGGAAGAATTCTTAAGGGGGACCGAGGTCTCTGTCTTTATCCTTACAGACGGGGTCCATTATAAGGTGTTGCCCGAGGCAAAGGATTACAAAAGAATAGGGGAGCATGATCAGGGACCCAATACCGGGGGAATGGGCGCCGTTTCTCCCGTTCCCTTTGCTGATGGTAATTTCATAAAAAAAGTGGAAGAGCGCATCATTAAGCCTACCCTGGAAGGCCTTGCCGGGAAAGGGTGCGATTACCGGGGATTTCTTTTCTTTGGACTGATCAATTGCAACGGAGAACCCTACGTAATTGAATACAATGTACGAATGGGTGATCCGGAAACAGAATCTGTCATGATGCGGATGCAGGGCGATTTGGCAGCCGCCTGCTACTCCCTGAAAACAAAGACACTGGACAAAGTCGCATTATCGGCCGCAAATTGTCACAGCGTAACGGTGGTGGCAGCTTCGGGAGGGTATCCGGGTTCAATTAAGAAAGGATTTCCTATCCGGGGGCTGGATCAGGTGAAAGAGGCAACCGTCTTCCATATGGGGACATCGGCAATGCCGCAGGTTGTTACGGCAGGAGGACGTGTACTGGCCGTTTCTGCCACCGGGTCAACCCTGCTGTCTGCCCGTGAAAAGGCTTACCAGCAACTATCAGCCATTTCTTTTACAGACATGATATACAGGAAAGATATCGGGGAAGACCTGATGGACTTGAAAAATCAGTGAAATGATCCAATACATAAAACGAAGTATTCCTGCGGCGCTCTTGCTGTCCCTGATCATAATGGCCGTTTTCCGGTTGGTTAATCACTTTATGCAGGAAGTGTCTCTGCCCTGGTATCTGCATTTGCTCTCTGCAGCGATGGTTCTGGGAACAGGACTGGTGTTGTCTTATCTGAACGACCGTTACGACCTGTTGCCGGAAAGGACCCAATGGATCATTGTTTCCTATGTATGGCTTGTGTCCTGCTGTCCTCAGACCTATTCCAATCTGTGGACCCATGTTGCAGTCTTGCTAACAGCAGCTGCAACCTTTAGATTGGTTTATTCTGCTTATGTGCCGGCAACCCGTTCAGGACCTTTTATGAGTGCCTTACTCATCACGTGTGCAGGATTGTTGTTCTTTCCGGCTTTTTTTCTGTACATCCCTTTTGTGATCAGTTTTATCCGGATGGCTAAAATATCAGGAAAAGACGTGGTTGCCTTTGCAGCCGGGATTCTGGCTCCCTGTTTCCTTGTCTGTGCTCTGCTTTGGTTCATGAACCATGATATGGCAATATTTTGGGGACAGAGGCTCGAGTATTTCAAGTTATGGAATCCGGCAGAAACATTTGAATCATTCTCCATAACAAAGACTGTGATGGTTGCTTATATAGCATTCCTTGTCTTACTGGCTTTATACATGAGACTGGTACGGCGCGACACCACCACTACGGTGAACGTATCCCGGTTTTACAGCTCTATGTTCTGGTTTGTTTTATTTTCCTGCCTGGTAAGTATATCATACCCCGCTTTTAGCGACGGATATATACTTATTATAATGATTCCGGTATCGCTGCTGATCACATCCCTTTTTACAGGCAGACGCTTTTTTGGATCCGTGGTTTTGATTGTATTGCTGATTATCAGCTCACTGGCCTTTTATATAAGCCGAACTTTATCACTGCCGTTCTGAATCTGTCAGCGGCTTTTCCCGGAAGGTCCCGGTAAGTGTACGTAAAAAGGATACTATCTGATGAACTTTATCTTTGTTTATTAACTTGTCTCTCTGGTGATAAGCCATGGCTTCAACGGCAGTTTCAAGGTCCGGTGCAGAAGCGTTATGAAAGTAGGGATGGGTCAATTCTATGTTTCTCAGTCCCGGAACTTTGAATTTATGGATATCTTCCGGACGGGCAGTTATCCTGTAGCGGCCCAGGTCAGGGAGCCTGATCCTGTCTCTGATAGAGAAGAAATTATTGGACAGACCCATGTATTCAAAGGAATTGCCTCCTACGCCTATACTGTTGTGACAGCTGGCGCAACCCAGTCTTTTAAATAACTGGTATCCTTTTTTTGCATCGGGGCCTATAGCCTCAGAATCTCCCTGCAGGTATTTATCAAAGGGAGCATCCGGGGTAATCAGTACTTTGTGGTACTGGGCCAGGGCATCGGTGATGTTATCTGCGTTTAAACCGTCCGGATATGTTTCTATAAAAAGCAGCGTGAAGGGCACATCGGCCATTAATCTGTCTATTACAGGTTCAAATGATTCGTTTCCCATGATCACCGGATCAACCAGTGTCATGGCCGATTGAAGGGCCAGGGTAGATGCATTCCCCTCCCAGGAAAAAAACGGGTGGAAAACAGCGTTGTACGTTGTGAGTGTAGAAAACATTCCCGGTTGTCCGTATGCTCCAACAGAATAATCCAGGTTATCCACTCCGGCGCTTCCCGGGTTATGGCAGGTGGCACAAGAAACTGTGCTGTCTGCAGACAGGCGCGGATCATGGTACAGGATCCTCCCCAGGTTCACTTTTGCAAAGTCTGCCGGCAGAGAATCCGGTAAGGGCATGATTGGCTCAAAGGGACGATCTTTAGCAGGCAGGGGCCAGCCGTGGTCGGTAGCCATAAGTTCGTATATCCATCGCAGAAAAATTTTCTGTTTATCCTTAGTGATTCCAGACTTCCAGTGAATTATCCTGAAGCTCATAGGGGGCATGCTGCGTTCAGAGACCACTTTCTGCGATTTGATAAGTAAAGTCTGGTCTATGGGCCTGCTATCATTAAAATGTTCCAGGATAGAAGTTGCATTGGCGAACCGGATGCCTTTTTCAGCATTTTTGCTAATAATGGCGCCAAAAACAGGCCAATTAATATGGGTGCAGTAATCAGGACCGCCGTGGCAGACAAAGCAACCTCCCTGTTCAAGGATCGTAATTATTTGTTCTTCCTTTGAAAGCTCAGCGGAAGGGACAATGTTTATTACGCGTGAAACAAAAAAGCCGAGGCCAACCAGGATAATTGCAGTCCCGGTGATCTTCCAGAGTATATTCAGCCATTTTTTCACCTTAGTGTACGTTGGTTTCATAATTGTGAAGACTTCTGCTTGCCTGTGGAAGGTACTGAAACCCATACCAGCAGATCTGCAAAGAAAGGAAAGCCAGTATCAAAGATACAAAAATCAGTTTTCTTGCCCGTGGTCGTATTTCTTTTATATGAAAGAAAAGCACATACAAAAGCCAGGTTATACCCGCCCATGTCTCTTTTGGATCCCAGGTCCAGTAATCTCCCCAGGACTGTTTTGCCCACAATGCGCCCAGTAACATGCCGGCAGTAAAGAAAGAAAGACCGGCCCGGGACAACTTATCAATGGCAGGAAGCACATCCAGTGAGGGTTTTACCAGAGCGGCCACTGCCAGCAGGAATGTACAGGCTAAAAGGGCGTAAGAGAACATATAGACCGTCACGTGCGGAATAAACCAGATGCTTTGCAGGACAGGCATCAGCACCTGTTCATGGATACCAGGGCGCAGTACATTAACGGCTACAAAAACAAGGGACATGACCGTGGTCAGGGATAGAATCCACTTGTACCGCCAACGGATGTAAGTGATCAATCCGGACAGGGAAAGAAACAGGGAATACCACAACCGCGTTTCACCCAGAGTCATAAGCGGCGGGCGTTGCATCGATACCCAAAGCCCTGCAATATAGGCGGCATAAACCACAACCCCGGCCGAGTAAAAAGATATGGTCCATACGGGACCTTTTCTGACTTGTGTAGAGGCCGTAACAGATCCTGCAATCCAAAAGACGGTTGCCACTGCAGCAAAGATTATGTGATGCTCCCAGGTCATAGTATGAAAATTTTAAACGCGCCTCCCAGCATGAGCAGAATACCTGCAAAAACAAGCCACCGCCACGGTTGCCGCGTTACCATGACAATACAGTAATCGCTGTCACTGCCTTTTGAGATGTCGTAATCTGCAAGGTAAACCTGATATCCCCTGAAATGCACCGGATGGTTCACGCGCAGTGTTTTGGAATGTTCGAGGCCTGCGTGGCGAAGAATGATCTGTGCCCTGTATTCCATCGGTTCCCCGGTCTGGTAACGGTTGACCTGGAAATCTTCCAGACGCATTCCAAAAGGAAGCTCGGTCTGTGTATATTCCTCACGGTGGACCAGAACCCGGGTAAGGGATGCATCGGCAGTGCCCAGCATACCTGCCCACAAGGCAAGCCATAAGCCAAAACCGGCCAGTGAGAACCTGCGGAACAGGCGCGAGGCAAGCACGGTCAGAAACCATGTCAGAACAATTACAAAAGGCCAGGAACGGGTAAAGGATGCCTGCGAGGGCATAAAACCCTGCACCAGGGCTGCTGCAATTAACAAAAACAGGGCAACTGTCATGTGCCTGTCAGAGGAGAGGCTTTTAAACCTCCAGGCAGCAAAGACTATGGATAAACCAATGATAAGGTTAACGGGGAAAGCAAAAAGTACTGTGTTAATGGTCATATTGCGGCATTAATGGTCACCTTGGGGAACACACTATTTATACACAAATATAGTATCTTTGCTGTAATGGAAAAATTAAATATCGTCAGCAGCAGTAGCAAAGACGATGCTTTGACAGAAGAACTGAAACGGTCCGGTTTACCGGTCGTACTGTACGGCATAGGGCTGATTGCAGACACAGCCCGGATCTTTTTGCAGAAAAGAGGAATCCCGGTTTCATGCCGGGTGGTTGACGACAAATACCTGGACCCTGTCTGGCGCCATACAGGTAGCGATCGTATCTTGTCCATTTCTCAGTTGCAGAAGGAGTTCAGTGTCTATAACCTGCTGCTGTGCTTTTTCGGGGGATATAAGAACGACCTACAGCCATACCACCAGCTTTTTCCGGGGGCCCGGACGGTAGATTTTCTTTCTTCCATATATGAAGGAGGCGCACTCCAGGCTATGGAATCATCCTATGTTCTGGCCCATAAACCGTCATTTGACAGGGTTTATGATCTGCTTGAGGACTCCTTGTCCCGGGACAGCATGCAAGCTTACATCAACGCCAAAATCAACAAAGACGCCAGTTACCTTTTTCCCTTTGTCCGAAGACCGCAGTATTTTTCTGAAATCAACCAGGTACCGGCACTTAAACTTCATCAAAATGAAATCCTGGTCAATTGCGGGGCTTTTACCGGGGACACCATCAAAGATTTTCTGGAAGTGACTTCCTGCCGTTTCGGCAAGATTTATGCCTGCGAACCAGACAGTGTCAACCTGCAAAAGCTCACCCGGTTTATCCAGTCTGCAGGAATAGCGGAGCGTACAGAAATTGTTCCCAAATGTATCTCGGACAAAGCCGAAACAGTCTATTTCCTGAATCAGGGCAGCATGCTTTCCCGCGAGGCAGAAGCACCCGGTCAGGACGTTGTGACCATGCAGGCCGATACCATTGACAATATCCTGGATTCCAGGCCGGCAAGCCTGATTGTGATGGATGTGGAGGGCAACGAACTCAAAGCCCTGGAGGGTGCACGTAAAACCATTCTGGCGCATCGACCCCTGCTGGCCCTGGCTGCGTACCATAAAAAGGACGATCTGCCGGTTCTTTCATCATTTCTTAAAGACCTGCTCCCCGCGTACCGCTTCTACTTTCGGGTGCACAAACCCATGGCCATAGATGCCGTACTGTATGCCAGCGTAAGGAATGAGCAAATCCCCGAATAAAAAAACCGGCCTAAAGCCGGTTTTTTCTGAGGTACCCAGCGGAATCGAACCGCTGTACTCGGTTTTGCAGACCGATGCCTAACCACTCGGCCAGGGTACCAGTTCCTAAAAGGAATGCAAAGTTAGTAAATATTTTTAAAAAGTCCGGCAAGTTCTTCCAGATACCTTCTGTCCATCTGGTCAAAAGTTCCGGGTTTCTCTGAATCAATGTCCATGACAGCAGTCAGTTCACCTTTTTTGTCAAACACGGGTACAACAATCTCGGAACGGGAACGGGAACTGCAGGCAATATGCCCGGGAAATTTATCCACATCCGGAACGATTATCGTCTGACGCTGTTTCCAGCATGTGCCACATACCCCGCGGGCAAAAGGTATTCGGGTACAGGCAACAGGTCCCTGGAAAGGACCCAGTACCAATTCCCTCGATTTGTTGTCGACCCGGTAGAAACCAACCCACCAGAATTTGAACGTTTCTTTAATCAGGGCACTTACATTGGCCATATTGGCTACTATGTCCGGCTCATCCCTGAGCAGAGAAGCGGCACAGACCAGGACCTCTTCGTACATCCGCTGCCGGGGTGATTTCTTTTCTATGCTGTGGGCAATCAGTGTGATGTAAATAGAATAACACACGTAGGCATCTGTAGCGGCATACAGTGCCTGTGCCCCGGACAGGGGGTAGGCTTCCCAATTGGTAATCTGTTGGGATTTACTGATCCTTTTCCCCAGGATAATAGCCGACATCTTCTTGACACTTTTTTCTACTATCCCATATTCCTGAACCATATCCTGCAGGTCTACGAAACCTGCCGGATTAAAGGGCGCATAACGCTGAAGTCCTGCGATATCGTCCCTGACGGCAGCGCCCACCTTGATAATTGCCGGATCACTCAGGATGGCCAGTATTTCCGGAGGAAGCCCCGTCTTTTTCAAATGGATCAGGTAAGAACACGCTCCGTCAGAGAACTGTAGCAGGGCGGGCATATACATCCTGCCTGATGAAAACCGGGGTTTTGTTTCAGTATCAAAGCCCAGGACAGGCTGAAGGGAAAGGTACTGAGCAGCTTGCGCAACCTGGCTCCTTGTTGTTACCGTGTTAATCTGCCCTTTTAGCTCCACCTGCGGTAGGGATTCCACAACGTGGTTGTCAATTGTCGATACAAACATTAAGCAATGGGTATTTTGTCAGATCTGGTTTTTCTAAGGCGTAGATCCTTACACAGGATGGAGTCGTGCGGAAGGCAGCCAGCCTTTCATCCCTCAGGGCCCTGTAAAGTTGTATGCCGGCTTCTATTTGCGGTTCTATCAGAATCACGTCTGAATCTATAAGATGCCTGTAAATGTAGCGGTTATCACTGCGGTAATTCCTCAGAAACGTGATCGATTCCGGGATAATCTTCCGGTGTTGTTGTATGGGATGAGCTCCTAAAATAATATATTTTAGCCGGGGATGGCTGTTGTCCAGCAACTGGTCTGCCAGGGAAGTCATGGCCTTATGGATGGTTTTTTCACTGGAGCGGCCTTCAATGGGAGTATACTCCTGGAAAGCCACTGCCGTCTCTTCTTCAAGACAATCATAGGCGTTGAGTGAAAAAGCACCGGCAGTTGAAATAACCCCCACCGTCACGCGGTTGTTCCGCTGGTTGTGGTTACTGCGAATATAGCTGAAAGCCTTGTCATTGCCTGCTTGCAGTACATTGATTGTAATGATTCCCAGTTTACCCAATTCAATAAGGTTCCTTATATCCTCATACACCTGCATGGTAACCAGATCGCCTGCCACCACCAAAGCTTTAACCGGAGGCCTATGGTCCTGCCAGCGGAACAATCCTGCAATCTGCAGGATCATATCTTCACGCGACGGATCATTTAAGGGGGGGAGACAGTAAAAATCAATATGTTCTCCTGCGAAATCTTTGATTCCATCGGCCCCGGGCTTCCCGGTAATATTATCAAATTCATCCAGTTCCAGCAGGATTTCCACCACCTGCAGATCATCTTCAGAAGTGCCAAAGACACCAATGGGAAGGTTCTCCCTGTTTGTGGCGTAGTCTTTAGTGTTGATGTAATGGGCCGAGGTGGTATCTTTCAGTATCTCTTCTATGACCGGCAGTGGCCCGGCAACTTCCTGCCCGCCGCCTTTGCAGCTGCTCACCGGAACGCCTGAGCCCAGGAGCAATAGCAATATGATATTTCTTATGGGGTCAGTCATTTTGATCGTATGTAAACGTTCCATAGGAACTTTCAACGGTAACCCTTCGTCCAGCCCGCGCTTCCACCCTCCCTATGACCTGTGCTTGAAGGTCAAAGCCTGCGGCTATGGAGCATATCACTGGAGCTAATGCTGCGGGAACATACAATTCCATCCTGTGCCCCATGTTGAAGACGGTGTACATCTCTTTCCAAAGTGTTCCGCTAATTTCCTGTATCCTGCGGAACAGCGGAGGAACAGGAAACAGGTTATCCTTGATCACATGCAGGTCGTCAACGAAATGAAGCACTTTGGTCTGGCCGCCGCCCGTACAGTGCACCATACCGTGCACAGAACTTCTGCAGGATTCCAATATGGACCTGATAACCGGTGCATAGGTGCGGGTAGGGGACAGGACCAGTTTCCCATAGGTCAATCCTGTTTCAGGTTCAATATCGGTCAGCTCGCGTGTACCGCAATATACCATTTCATGGGGTATGCCATCGTCGTAACTTTCAGGAAACATGCGGGCCACACTTTTATCAAACACATCGTGTCTGGCGCTGGTCAGACCGTTGCTGCCTATCCCGCTGTTATAAGTATCTTCATAGGCTGTTTGTCCATAGGATGACAGCCCCACAACAACATCCCCTTCCCTTATACGGGCGTTGTCAATAATCTGGTCGCGCCGGATGCGGGCACAAACGGTGCTGTCAACAATCACTGTGCGGACAAGGTCGCCCACATCGGCAGTTTCCCCGCCTGTTAGTTCCAGGGGTATTCCCAAAGCCTGCATTTTCTCACAGAAATGCCTGCCGCCCTGTATGATAGCCTTAATGACTTCCCCGGGCACCAGGCGCTTGTTCCTTCCAATGGTGGAACTTAGAAGTATGTTTTCTGTTATGCCCACGCATAGCAAGTCGTCCAGGTTCATCACTATGGCATCCTGTGCAATGCCTTCCCAGACGCTCAGTTCACCCGTTTTTTTCCAGTAGCTGTATGCAAGTGAGGATTTGGTGCCGGCTCCGTCTGCATGCATGACAAGGCAGTAGTCCCGCTCACCTGCCAGCACGTCTGGGATAACCTGGCAAAAAGCTTTCGGATACAGCCCACGGGACAATCCTTCAAGTGCATCATGCACTTCGCTCTTGGAAGAGGATACCCCGCGCTTACTGTATTTACCGGCTTCAAGATCGTTCATGCTCATGATTTAAAGGCTTTATCTGAGGAACAGCAGCTCCCTGTATTTTGGAAGCGGCCACAATTCATCATCCACTATCATCTCCAGGTGGTCTGCACAAACGCGGATATGCTCCATCACAGGTACCACTGCTGCAGCATATTCGCGGGCTCTTTCGTGCAACGATTCCACTTTATTGGCTTTCTTACGGGCTTCAATTAAAAGATGTACAAGGTTCCTTATTTCATTCACGTAGCCAGCTGTGATCCTCAAGGCTTTCAACTGTGTAGAGACCAGCTCTTCGTATTCGGCAGCCGGAAACACATCCCTTAATCCTTTTACATTTTCAAGCAGCATGTTTTCATGGCGGATGGCAGTAGGTACAAAATGGTTGATTGCTAGATCGCCAAGCACCCGGGCTTCAATCTGCAATTTTTTGACGTACATCTGATTTTTTACCTCGTACCTGGCCTCCAGTTCGCGGCGGTTCATCACACACATTTCCTCCATCAGGGCAATGGTTTTCTCCTCCAGCAATGCAATGGTCGATGCAGGTACATCCTCTATCCCGCGTAATCCCCGCTTTTCGGCCTCCTGCTGCCATTGCTCGCTGTACCCGTTTCCTTCAAAGCGGATATCCCTGGATTCCTTAACAAATTTCTGTATGGTCTTCATCAGGGCGTCTTCCAGCCGCATACCTTTTTCTACATCTTTATCAACCAGGATTTTAAACATTTTCAATTGCTGGGCCACCGCGGTGTTGAGGAACAACATCGCCGAGGCAGCGTTTGCCGAGGCGCCTATGGCCCTGAATTCAAAGCGGTCCCCGGTAAAGGCAAAGGGTGAGGTGCGGTTCCTGTCGGTGTTGTCGGGAAAGATCTCGGGAACCATTCCCACCACATCCAGACGAGACTGCTCACTTCCCTTGTTCCGCCTCGGCCCTCCCTTATCAATAACGTTCAGTAATTCATCAAGGGTACTTCCCATAAAAGCTGATAGCACAGACGGAGGTGCCTCGGCTCCGCCAAGGCGGTAAGAATTGCTGAGGCTCGCAACTGCAGACATGATCAAAAAGTGGTATTGGTGCACCGCTTTGAGCGTGCAGGCAATAAAGCTAAGGAATTGCAGGTTGTCCTGGGGCGTTTTCCCCGGAGACAACACGTTTATCCCCTTGTTGGTGCAGAGGCTCCAGTTGCAGTGCTTGCCCGATCCGTTGATTTCGGCGTATGGTTTTTCGTGGAAGATGACCTTCAGGTTGTGTTTTTTGGCCAGTTTTCTCATCACCATCATGATCATCTGGTTATGGTCAACGGCCAGGTTGGCTTCCTCGTGGTAGGGGGCAAATTCAAACTGGTTGGGAGCCACTTCGTTGTGGCGGGTTTTTATGTATACGCCCAACTTGTAGGCTTCGGTTTCGAAATCTTTCATAAAAGCCATGACCCGGGAAGGTATGTTCCCGAAATAATGGTCTTCCAGTTGTTGGTCCTTTGCAGCGGTGTGGCCCTGCAATGTTCTGTCGCAGAGCATAAGGTCCGGCCGGGCACGGTAAAGGGCCAGATCCACCACAAAATATTCCTGTTCCAGACCATATATCACATTGACACTTTCTGTCCCGGGATCAAAAAAGCGGGCCACCGCTGTGGCAGCCTGGTCAAGGACCTGCAGGGATTTCAGGTGCGGGGTCTTGATGTCCAGGGCATCTCCTGTATAGGAAACAAAGATGGTTGGAATACAAAGCGTCTGATCCATTATAAAGGCAGGAGAACCCGGATCCCAGGCAGTATAGCCGCGGGCTTCAAAGGTATTGCGCAACCCACCGCTGGGAAAGCTCGATGCATCGGGTTCCTGCTGCATGAGTGAATCTCCGACGAATTGTTCTATGGCACAACCGTTTGAATACGGACGTATGAAGGCTTCGTGCTTTTCTGCCGTAGTCTCGTTCAGGGGGTGAAACCAGTGTGTATAATGGGTTGCCCCGCGTTCCATAGCCCACGAACGCATTCCTTCTGCAACGTGGGAGGCAACGTTCCGGTCAATTTTGCATTTCTTTTCAATAGCCCGAACTACAGAATCATATGCTTCTTCCGGAAGGTAATTCTTCATTTTTTTCAGATCAAAAACATTTAGTCCGAAAAAAGAGGAAATTGGTTTGTTTTCTATACAGAAACGTTCTGCCTTGTGTGAGGAAAACTCTGATAGTGCTTTGTGTCTGAATGATGACATCTAAAGATAATTATATGACCAGCAAAAATAGGAAATTTTTATTGTCTTTTGTTTAAAGAAACGCTTATCTTTGCGGATTAAATCTCACAAATCAATAATCACTATGTTAGGTATATCTGAATTGTCAAGGAAAATGCCGGCATCTCCCATAAGAAAGCTGGTTCCTTATGCCGAGGCGGCAAAAAAACGCGGAATCAAAGTATATCACCTCAATATCGGCCAGCCCGATATCGATTCTCCCAAAGAAGCTTTGGAACCGATACGGAACATCAACCTCAAACTAGTTTCTTACCCGCATTCGGCAGGTATTGAATCATACCGCAGGGGTTTGGCAAAGTATTACCAAAATGTGGATATCAATCTTCAATACGACGAGATTATTGTTGCCATAGGTGGTTCCGAAGCTTTGCAGATAGGATTGAAGGTATGCTGCAATCCCGGTGACGAAGTCATTGTTTTTGAACCTTTTTACACCAATTATAACACTTTTGGCCTGATGGCAGGCGTCAAGTTTGTACCCGTTACAACCACCATTGAAAACGGATTTGCCCTGCCTGCCATGTCTGAAGTTGAAAAGTACATCACCCCCAGGACCAAAGCCATTCTGATAAACAGTCCGGGGAATCCCACAGGAACCCTGTACTCCAGGCATGACATACTTTTGTTAGGGGAGATTGTTAAGAAACACAATCTATTCCTGCTCTCAGACGAAGTTTACAGGGAGTTCTGCTATTCGGAGGAACCCCATTTTTCCTGCATGAACATACCCGGAGCAGAACAAAATGTTATTTTAATAGACTCAGTATCTAAACGCTACAGTCTTTGTGGCGTACGTATAGGATGCATTGCTTCCCACAATAAGGAAGTGATGAGCGCTGTATTGCGTTTTGCCCAGGCCCGCCTGTGTGCTCCCGCCCTGGGGCAGATTGCCAGCGAAGGAGCCCTGGCCACTCCGCAGGAATATTTTGAAGCAGTTAAACAGGAATATATTGACAGGCGCAATCTGATGGTTGACCGGTTGAACAAAATCCCCGGCGTGTATTCCCCCATGCCCATGGGCGCTTTCTATACAACGGCCCGTCTGCCGGTTGATGATGCAGACAAATTTGCCCAATGGCTTCTGGAAAGCTTCAGCTACAAGGGCCAGACTGTGATGGTCGCTCCCGCTGCCGGTTTCTATGCCACACCAGGCAAAGGGATGGACGAAGTGCGTATTGCATACGTTCTTAGGAAAGAAGACATTTCCAATGCGATGGATTGCCTGGAAGAAGCACTAAAACAGTATCCCGGACGCCGATAAGCGGTTCAGATGAAAACCCTCTATACCGTATTACTGCTGGTACTATCCAATGTGTTCATGACTTTTGCCTGGTACGGGCACTTGAAGTTTGGATCCATGAAATGGTTCCAGTCATTGCCTCTGATTGCCATAATCCTTATCAGCTGGGGTATAGCATTTGCCGAGTACTGTTTCCAGGTTCCTGCAAACCGTATCGGTTATATGGGCAACGGGGGTCCCTTGTCGCTTATTCAATTAAAAGTAATCCAGGAAGTGGTTTCACTCAGTGTATTCACTGTATTTGCGCTGGTCGTTTTCAGGACCGAACAGTTCAGGTGGAATCACATCCTGGCTTTTTTCCTGCTTGTTGCAGCCGTTTATCTGGTGTTTAGAACACCAGCGGATCTTTCATGATTCTTTGTTCAGATCATCAAAACTGACATTGGTGAACTCGTTGGGTCTGGATTCTGTGACCTGGATCCGTTCTTTTATGTATTTGACGACTTCTTCCAGCCCTTCTGCGAATTTTTCAAAATCTTCCTTATATAGAAAAATTTTATGTTTTTCATAAGAGAACCGTCCATCCTTATCTACACGACGTTTGCTTTCTGTTATGGTCAGATAATAGTCGTTCCCTTTGGTTGCTTTTACATCAAAAAAATACGTTCTTTTACCAGCACGTACGGGTTTGGAAAAAACATCTTCTCCTCTGTGTTCCGCATTTGAGGAACTTTCATAATCTTCAAAATACATAGGTATTATTAATTTAAACTACGCAAATATAAAATTTATTTGCTTTAAAACTGTATATTTGCGTAGTTTCTTTTTGATTTAAAAGGTATGCTTAGCAGGCGGTTTATTCGTGTCAAGGTTTTTAAGATTTTATTCAGCAGCGTTCATTCACAAAATTTTGACCAGGCGGGGGCGGAAAAAGAGCTTCTTGCCAGCCTCGAAAAGACCAGGCAATTGTATTTCCTTTTACTATCCCTACCCGTCGCGCTGGCGCACTATGCACAGGACCGGATAGATATCGGGTTGCAGAAATACCAGCCATCGGACCAGGAAATACACCCTAACCTGCGCTTTGTAAATAATAAAGTCATTGCTGCCCTTGAACAGGACAAAGACCTGCTACGCGTCCGGGAGCACGGGATCAACTGGGCTGCACACAGGGGATACGTAAGGAAATTGTATGAGCAGTTGAAGGAAGACCCCTATTTTGTTGATTACATGAATGCTCTGCAAGAGCCGGGTTTTGATGACGATCTTAATTTGATACAACTTTTCTTCTGCAACCAACCCGACGATGACCAGGATCTTTACAATTTACTGGAAGACCAGAGCCTATATTGGGCAGATGATATAGCATACGTTTGTAATGTCATTTTGGCACAACTGGCCGGCATGAAGGCCGGGATGGGTTTTCCGGCACACCCGTCGCTGTTTAACAACCAGGAAGACAGGGATTTTGCGACAGGTCTTCTGGCACATTCCCTGATACATTACAAAGAATATGCTTCATTTATTGAGAAATTTGCTCAGAACTGGGATCTGGAGCGAATTGCCGGAACCGATTCCATTCTCATTATTCTGGGCATATCAGAAGCCGTCGCCTTTCCGCAGATTCCCATTAAGGTCACGCTGAACGAAATAGTGGAAATATCAAAGTATTATAGCACAGAAAATTCAAAAATGTTTGTTAACGGGATCCTTGACAAGGTGATTAAACATCTGACCCAGGAAGGAGTTGTTTCAAAACGTGGCAGGGGACTTGTAGAAAAGCAAAAGAAGTAAAGAACACATAACAATACAACTAACAAAAACAATTATCAACCATGAGCACACTAATAATTTTACAGGAACAAGCAACAAAGACTGCAGCCGGTGCAGGTGGCAACTGGACTTTTCTTATTATGATGGCTGCCATTTTTGTGGTGATGTATTTTTTAATGATACGTCCACAGAAAAAACGCCAGAAAGAACTGAAAGAATACCGCGATAACCTGAAAAAGGGAGATAAAGTCATCACTGCCGGCGGCATCTATGGTACCATTACCGAAGTAAAGGAAAATTACGTTTTGCTGGAAGTGGACACCAACGTTAAGATCAGGGTGGATAAATCAACCCTGGTTAAGGATTCTTCTGACATTCAACAGGGCAGCTAATCAGAAAAACGCGCCTCCAAAGTATGGCCTATGAAACGGTCCAGATGGGTATTGATCCTGTGTATAGCCGCAGCCTTCTTCCTGTGGGTGGTGTATACATTGTCTAATGAGTACACCGCTTATTTCCGTTTTCCGCTGGAAGTCGAAACCAATCTGGACGGGCGTGCCAACATTTCCCAGGCAGACAATACCCTTTTTCTTCGTGGAAAAACCAGGGGCTTTTACATTATCCGTTATTCCTGGCGGAAAAGGATACCTTCTGTACGTATATTTGCAGAGCAGACCCTGATGGGTCGGTACCCGGAAAAAAGTGACAAGTTTTACCTGCTGGCAAACGATATCCACAACCTGGTGAACGATGCCCTGGGTGCCGATTTTCAGGTGGAGACCATTCTCAGTGACACCATCCGTCTTGAATACCGGCAGGTCCATTCCAGGTATGTTCCTGTCCAATTTGTTTCGGACATATCGTATATGCCTCAATATATGTCTTTTGTACCTGTCCGCACCTACCCGGACAGTATTCTGGTCTATGCAGAGGAACCCTACCTGGACCTGATTCGGGGAATCAGGACAAGAAAGGTAATGCTAAGCAATCTGGATCAGACGGTAGAAGGTATAGCCCGCCTGGAAATCCCTGCCAATGCGCGCCTCTCCCGTTCAGAGATCAACTATGAAGTCATGGTTTCCCGCTTTGTGGAAATGACACTAGAGGTTCCTGTGACAACACGCAATGTGCCTTCACGCAGAGAATTGATTATCCTCCCTGACAAGGTCACACTGCAATTCCGGTGTCCTTTTGAAGAGGCTGCAAGCATAAGTGCCGGAGATTTTTCCCTGGTAGTGGATTATAACGAATTCACAGGAAAAGCAGGCGGCAAGATTACCCCGGCTCTGGAAGGAGCCCCCTTAATGATCAGCCACTTGCAACTGACTCCGCAATTCGTAGACGGCATAATCCAGAATCGTTACTAAGCCATGAAGACAACCATAATACTTGGCATCACGGGAGGAATAGGCAGCGGCAAAAGCTACGTGACACGGATTTTCAATGGTTTGGGAATTCCTGCGTACGATTCCGACGCCCGCACCAAACAACTCTACCGCGAGGAACCCCCTCTCAGGGAAGTGCTGAGCGGTATTCTAGGTCCTGATATTTTCATGAACGGGGAACCAGATATCAGCAAGATGGCTTCGCTTATCTTTAATGACACAGCGTTGCTAAAAAGAATAAACCAGGCGGTCCATCCATACGTGGTCAGGGATTTTCTCAAATGGGCATATGCATCCCAGGCACCTTACGTGATTTTCGAAAGTGCCATTTTATTGGAAATGGATCCTCCTTTTCAGGCAACCCGGGTACTGACCATATCGGCAGACCGTGAACTCAGACTGTGCAGGGTAGCCGGCAGGGACAATGCCCTTATCCAATCTGTATTGGCCAGAATGGATAAACAATGGACAGATGAACAAAGAGAAGCCAAGGCAGATTTTGTTATCATTTCGGACAACAAACAGGCTTTGCTGCCCCGTGTTCTTGAAGTACACCAACATATGATGAATATTACACAAAACCACAATGAAAACTGATCTTACAAAAATCCTGTCAGTAGGGGGACAATCCGGTTTGTACCGCTACCTGGCCCAAAGCAACGGGGGTGTGGTAGTCGAATCCCTAACAGATGGAAAAAGAAAATGGATGGGGCCCAGTGCCCGCATGACATCGTTGTCAGATATCTCGGTATATACCCAGACAGAAGAGGAATTGAAGCTTCGGGATGTTTTTGTCCGGATGAAGGAATTCCTACAGGAAAACGAAGCCCCCGCTCCCGGTAAGGAAGCTGCAGAAATGGCTGCTTTTTTTGAACAAGTCATCCCGCAATACGACAGGGATCGCTTTTATCCCTCGCACATGAAAAAGGTGCTGGAATGGTACAACCTGCTCAAATCGGCCGATGCCCTTGATTTTGAAGAAGCAGAAACAGGAGAGGATATGAAAGAGGCAGAAGATGCTCAGGTACCAGAGGCTAAGGGAACAAAATCTGTCCCCAAAAAACCTGCTGCCAAAGCTATCATCCCTGCTGCCAGGGCAGCAAAACCGGCTGCAGCCAAAGCCCCAAGGCAGGTTAAGCACACAACCCAGAAATAGTGCAAACCAGGCGACGGATGCCACAAAGGGTATCAGTCTATACCCTGGGCTGTTCCAAAAACCGGGTGGACAGCGAACACCTCATGCGGCAGCTACAAGCAGGTGGCTGCCAGATCATACCCGATGCCCCGGAAGAAGATTACCCCTTGGATGCCCTGGTGATCAACACCTGTGGATTCATTCACGATGCCAGGGAAGAATCGGTCAGCTACATTCTGGAAGCTCTGAAGGCAAAAGAAGAGGGCAGACTGGGGAAAGTCCTTGTAATGGGTTGTTTGTCTGAACGCTACAAAAAAGAACTGGAAAAGGAAATGCCCGGTGTGGATGCTTTCTTTGGCGTGACCGATATTCCCCTGATAGCCGCTCACCTTGGCGTGCCCTATGATCCGGCCCTGGCCACTGAAAGGGTTCTTTCCACCCCGGCCCACTACGCCTACCTGAAACTGAGCGAAGGCTGCGACCGCAGCTGTGCCTATTGCGCCATTCCCCTTATCCGGGGTCCGCACCGCTCCAGGCCCATGAAAGAGTTGATTGCCGAGGCCGGCCATCTGGCCGGACAGGGAGTCAGGGAACTGATCCTGGTGGCACAGGATACCAGTTATTACGGACTGGATTTGACCGGAAAAAGGGAACTTTCTTCCCTGATGGAAGCCCTGTGCCGGATTAGCGGCATTGACCGCATCCGCGTGCTGTACACCTACCCGCAGGGTTTCCCCCTGGATGTGCTCCGGCTCATGGCCCGGGAACCCAAAATCTGCCAATATGTTGATATTCCCCTTCAGCACATTTCAGATAAGGTCTTGACGGCAATGCGCAGAAATACAACAAAAGCAGAAACCCTCCGATTGATAGAAGATTTTCGTACATTAGTACCGGGGTTGTGCCTGCGCACTACCCTGATGGTGGGACACCCCGGAGAAGACGAACAGGCATTCCTCGAATTGCTAGACTTTGTGAAGGAAGCACGGTTTGAAAGGATGGGTGCTTTTACATATTCCCGGGAAGAAGGCACTTATGGGGCAAAATACCTTAAAGACCAGATCCCTGCAAAGGTCAGGCGTGAGCGTTACGGAAGGCTCATGGAGTTGCAAAAAGGCATATCTTTTGCCTACAACCAATCACGGGTAGGGTCCGTATGCAGCGTTCTGACAGATTATCTTGTCATCCCAGACGGTGGGACCATGAAGCCAACGGTTTTGGGAAGAACACAATACGAAGCCCCCGAGGTGGACGGATTCGTGATCCTGGAAGACGCAGCCCATATCAGGCCGGGCTCTTTTGTAGAGGCCCGCATAACCAAAGCAGATGAATACGATCTGTATGCGCAACTTATTGAAAAAGAATAAATAAATTTATTTACAATGCAATTACTCAAAGACAAGAAAGTGTTGATCACCGGAGCCGCCCGCGGCATTGGCAAAGCCGTGGCATTGGGTATGGCAGGGCAGGGTGCCGACATAGCCTTTACCGATCTTAAAATTGATGACCAGGCAAAAGAAACCATAAAACAGATAGAAGCCTTCGGAGTCAGGGCAATTGCCTATGCTTCAGATGCTGCATCATTTGATCAGGCACACCAGGTGGTTAGCCAGGCCGTACAGGAGCTGGGGCGGATAGATGTCCTGGTTAACAACGCCGGCATAACCCGTGACACATTGCTCTTACGTATGAGTGAACAGCAATGGGACATGGTTATTCAGGTAAACCTTAAATCTGCATTCAACTTTATACATGCACTTACCCCCCTGATGTTAAAACAGAAAAGCGGAAGTATTATCAATATGAGTTCAGTAGTAGGCCTTTCCGGGAATGCCGGACAGGCAAACTATTCGGCATCTAAAGCCGGTTTGATAGCCCTTACAAAATCGGTAGCCAAAGAACTAGGGCCCAGGGGAATTCGTGCCAATGCCATAGCACCCGGGTTCATTATCAGCGACATGACCGATCAATTATCCGAAGCTGTCCGCAAAGCCTGGACAGATACCATTCCCCTGCGCCGGGGCGGCACACCGCAGGAAGTTGCCAACGTGTGCATATTCCTGGCATCGGAACTGTCTTCTTTTGTGAGCGGACAGGTAATTCCCGTATGCGGAGGGATGTATACATAGAATTCAAATAATGATCATATGAAAACCATACGTACAATAGGTCTGCTGGCCGTGCTTCTGCTGGCGGGAGCTTGCGGCCCCATGATTAACATCCTGGAAGTAGACGTGAGACTGCCTGCCACACTGCCCTTGAACCTTTCGGGAAGGGAAATGGTAGTGTTCACTCCCCGGTACGATTCGGTATCCCTTACCGATTCGGTTTTGCTAAACCGCTTTGCCCAGGCATTTGCCGACGGGCTTACCCAGCAGGCAAGACTGTCTCCGGGCTCGGTTCCCGTGTTTAGCCATTATTCGGGAAGCGAGTCGTTCGGCACCCTGGACCAGCCCGATTATGTGCACCGTCTGGCCCTGGAAACGGAAAAAGACCTGATTTTCATGGTGGACAGTGTAACCCTGGGCGCATTCCAGGTGAATGAACTTTCGTTGCTGCTGGCTCCCTTTCAGGCCGTGGTACGTGTTTATGATGCAGAAAAGGTGCGTTTTACCCAATACATCCCCATTAGGGACACCGCTGCCTGGGATCTGGGAGACAATGCAGATCAGGAAATTGTTACGATTCCAAAAAGTGCCTTTTTAGACCTGCAGAGAGCAGCCGTTTTTGTTGGCGAGCGTACCGCACGTTCATTCATGGATCAATGGGAAACACAGGACAGGGTGATTTTTGTCTATGACAAGTCTAAGTGGAACGTTGCCTACGATTACGCCCTGGCCTTTGAATGGGATAAAGCGATGGAAATCTGGCTGGAACTGGTAAAGTCAAATAACGCAAAGGAAGCAGCTTGTGCCTCATTTAACGTGGCCCTGGCCTGTGAAATGCAGGGAAATTTTGAACTGGCCAAAAAATGGCTGAACCTGTCACAAAAGACACTGGACATGCCGGAAACGCGTTATTACAAGGAACTCCTGCTGGAACGAAAAAAGTGAAAGATCCCCATACACCCAGAGGTCTTTGAACTGATCATCTGCATATTCAATATCGGGGATATGGACATTTTCTGTTTTCCCGTAACTTGCTCACTCAGAGAACTAAGACGCCGGTAGTCCTTTTATCCGACTACTCCAGGGAATTAAATTAAAACAACATCTCGGAAGCCAGTGATTCAAAGGTTCTACCTGTAGTCGCTGTTTGAATGCTCCTGTTGCGGGTACGGCCGCTGCTGAGCTATGGGCGGCCGCTGCCACCACAAGGTAAGGGAAGCTTTTTTTCAAGCCGAGGCTTCCCTTACCTTGTCGTGGCAACGGCCTTGCCGTTAATGCGGTTTGCTGCCCCAACAACCGCATGGTGGTCTTCAATGAGGTGTGCCAAAGGTATTTGGTGCATATTTCATGCTGCGAAGCAGCATCACTTTTTTCCTGGTTGACTGAAAAAAAAACGGAGGGCCTGTAAGCCGGGTTCTGTCCAACTCCCATCATTTGTCTTAGCAGCCTACCCCCCGGCATAGAGCGGGCAGCCCTAATATTGCCGGTATACTTGGCCTTGCAGGAGACCGGTGCCTGCGTCAACGGCCGTCACCAACCGTCACGGTGGGCTCTTACCCCGCCTTTTCACCCTTACCCGGGTCCGAAGACCCTGGCGGTTATTTTCTGTCAAGCGATCCCTGACCTTACGACCAGCTGTGATTTCCACAGGATCATGCCCTTCCCTGCCCGGACTTTCCTCCCTTTTCCATTTGGATAAGAGCGATGGGACAGCCCTCCGCACCCGCAAAGTTAAAAAATCTTCTTACATTTACCGTTTGAAAAAAAATGTCTTATGTCTACAAAATATGTCTTCGTAACAGGAGGTGTGACTTCTTCTTTGGGAAAAGGCACTATTGCTGCTTCTCTTGCAAAATTGCTGCAAGCCAGGGGATTAAGAGTAACCATCCAAAAATTTGACCCCTATATCAATGTGGATCCCGGCACCCTGGATCCTTATGAACACGGGGAATGCTACGTTACAGAAGACGGAGCCGAGACCGACCTGGACCTGGGCCATTACGAACGCTTTCTGGGTGTCTACACCACCAAGGCCAGTAACGTTACCACTGGCAAGATCTACCAGACGATCATAGACAAGGAACGCGAAGGCGCATACCTGGGCAAAACCGTTCAGGTCATTCCGCACATCACAGATGAGATCAAGCGTCGGATGCTTCTATTGGGCAAGACCGGAAAATACGATATCATCATCACCGAGATTGGCGGTACCGTGGGGGATATAGAATCCCTTCCCTTTGTAGAAGCCGTGCGGCAGTTGCAATGGGAACTCCCGGATGAGAACTGCGCTGTAATCCACCTTACACTGGTCCCATACCTGGCTGCTGCCAAAGAATTGAAAACCAAACCCACACAGCACTCGGTAAGGCAGTTGCAGCAGGAAGGGGTAAATCCGGACGTTATCGTATGCAGGACAGAAAAGCCGCTTCCTCTTGCCCTTCGCAGGAAAGTAGCCCTGTTTTGCAATGTCCGTCCACATGCCGTTATTGAATCTATTGACCAGAAAAGCATTTACGAAGTTCCCCTGAACCTCAAGCGCCAGAACCTGGACGGCATTCTGCTGGATTTGCTCAAAATTGAGAACAAAGTGGAACCTAATCTGGATGCCTGGAAGCAATTCATTGACCGCGTTTACCACCCCAAAAAGAAAATTGAAATTGCCCTGGTTGGCAAATATGTAGAACTTCAGGATGCCTACAAATCCATTCTGGAATCGTTCATCCATGCCGGAGCCGCCAACAATACCCGGGTAAAGGTGCATTCCATACAAAGCGAACATATCAACCAGTTCAATGTAGATGAGAAACTGGCCGGCATGAAGGGCATACTGGTAGCCCCCGGATTCGGACCGCGCGGGACCGATGGCAAAATATTTGCATGCAAGTATGCCAGGGAGCACAAGATCCCGTTCCTGGGCATATGCCTGGGCATGCAGATGGCTGTTCTGGAATTTGCCAGAAACATTGCCGGGATTCCCGGGGCAGAAAGCATTGAGGTTGCTCCTAAGACCGAATACCCGGTGATTGACTTGATGGAAGATCAGAAACGACTTACCATAAAAGGAGGAACCATGAGGCTGGGAGCCTACGAGTGCAGACTGGAACGCGGGTCACTGGCTTACAGAATATACGGAAAGCATATCATTCAGGAAAGGCACCGTCACCGTTACGAATTGAACGATTCCTTCCTGGAAACACTAGAAAAGGCCGGCATGAAGGCGACAGGGAAAAATCCCGAAACAGGGCTTATAGAAATTATTGAAATTCCGGATCATCCCTTTTACATAGGCGTTCAGTTCCATCCGGAATATAAAAGTACCCCTGAAAAACCCGCCCCCCTGTTTCGTGCCTTTATTGAAGCCGCCCTACGGTACGCAGAATTGCAGAACAATTCATGATAAGACAATTCCTCATAAAAACCCTGCTGTTCACGGCAACATTTGCTGCCACGGCCTCTGCCGTATCCCGCTACAGCTATAAAATTGAGGATGTCACACCGCACATTATCAGTGCCTATACCCAGGGTTTCTTTTATCACGAAGGGTTTTTTTATGAAAGCACCGGGCAATATGGAAGTTCCATGATTGCAAAAGTGGACATGACCACCGGAAAAATTCTGAAATCACAGGCCCTGCAGCGCAGTTATTTCGGAGAAGGAGCCTGCATTCACAACGGCCTGATCTACCAACTTACCTGGACACAGAATACGTGCTTTGTTTACGACGCTCAGACCTTTAACCTGCTGGGTACACGGCGTTACAACCGGGAAGGTTGGGGCCTGACCACAGACGGTAAAGACTTGATTATGAGTGATGGAACCTCAACACTTTATATCATGGACCCGGAAACCCTGTTGGACAAAAGATCCGTTAAGGTTACCCTAAGCGGCAAAGAAGTCGGTTACCTGAACGAACTGGAGTACATAGAAGGCGAGGTTTGGGCTAACATATACATGAGCGATGAAATCGTGCGCATAGACCCTACAACGGGAAAAGTGACCGGTGTTATTGACCTGAAGGGCATCCTGCCCGTATCTTTACGCAAACCCACTACCGATGTACTCAACGGCATTGCCTATGATCCACAGACAAAAAGCATTTGGATAACGGGGAAATACTGGCCCCGTGTATATAAGATATCGTTACATTAACCATGTTCGGGGGTGCCTGCACCACAGGCTGAGAACACACCCTTAGAACCTGATCCGGATAATACCGGCGGAGGAAAAACATGAAAAGAATCATTTTGTCGGGCTTGCTGCTGGCCCATCTCTCACTTGCAGCACAAGAAGTAAGAAATCTGGATTCCATTGTGATTGTTGCCACCCAGGCAGCAAAGGATTCCCCTGTGGCACACAGCCGTGTTCAACGGGAAGATCTGGTACGTACCGCTTCCACCCAAAACCTGCCTTACGCCCTGGCCCTGACTCCCGGTGCCGTGGTTGTTGGAGAAAACGGAACCGGCAGCGGATATGCCTATTTACGTATCCGGGGTTCCGAAGGGTCCCGAACACAGGTAAATTTGAACGGGATCGCTTTAAACGATGCCGAGTCCCAGGAAGTCTTCTGGGTAAACCTTCCGGCACTGAGCGGTTTCCTGGAAAACGTCCAGGTACAGCGCGGGGTAGGGACATCGGTTAACGGCAGCGGGGCATTCGGGGCTACCATCAATATGCGCACGCTCTACCAGAGTCCCGGTCCTTACACTCAGCTGCAGGCTTCCTACGGATCGTTCAACACGTGGAACTTTGCCGTTGGGGCAGGAACGGGTACAGGCCCTGGAACAACACCGGGTGAGGGTCCGGGGACTGGAACTGGCAGGTTGTTTCTACCAAAGGGACTGGCCGTGGACATACGTTATGCGCAGAACGGGACAGATGGGTACATACGCAATGGCTACGGCGGCCTTCGTTCGCTCTTTACACGGGTTTCCTGGATACGCCCCGATTATACACTCAAACTATATTATATATACGGTGATCAGCATACCGGGATCACCTGGGAAGGGATCCCGCGTGATATGCTGGCCATTGACCGGCGGTACAATCCGGCCGGTGAATACACAGATTCTCAGGGCGCGGTGCGTTACTATCCCAACGAATCGGACAACTACACACAGCATCACCTCCAGCTGAACCATGCGCAACGTTTTGCAAAAAATATTTCCTGGAGCAACACACTACACGTTACCAAAGGAGACGGGTATTATGAAAACTACAAGCAAAAAAGTTCGGGCAACTATATCGTACGCCGCTCCATGGACAATATATACACTGCTTTTAGCTCTATTGGGAGCTGGACTTTTACAGGGGTAAGCAGGAACACCCAAAGCAGCGAAAGCAGGCGTAGTAGCGAAAGCAGGAGAGGCTGGGGGAGCGGTGGAGGAAGCAGTAGCGCAGGTAGCGTGGAAGTGTTGCTGGGACTGAATTATGCATACTATGACGGCCAGCACTTCGGATTGATGAGCTATCAGACTGAAAAGCCTGATTTTACCAATGCCGGGGAGTATTACAGGAATCTTGGAATTAAACACGATGCCAGTACATTTCTCAAAGGTACGTACCAGGTGCCTTTGGGTGCAAACCGGGACAACGCACTCAAATTCTTTGCAGATATGCAATACAGGTACGTTGGCCTGCATATGGAAGGTGAAGATGCAGACGGCGGCCCTTTGGCCCATAAATCCACACTTCATTTTTTCAACCCAAAGGCCGGGATCACCGCCATCATTCACAAAGACCACCAGCTGTATGCCTCGGCCTATTCCGGCAGTCGGGAACCCTCGAGGAGCGACATCAAGGAATCCATTAAAGCAGGCAGGACGGCAGAGCTCAAACCGGAAAAAATGCTGGATTTTGAGGGAGGGTACCGGTTTTCGTTAGCTAACCTGATGCTGGGAGTGAACCTGTACGCCATGGAATACCGCAACCAGCTGGTGCCTACGGGAAAAATCAGCGACACGGGATACGAAGTCAAGGAAAACGTGCCCGTATCGTACCGCAGGGGCGTGGAAATTGAAGCCGGCTGGCAGGTGCTGCCACAACTGCGTCTGGAAGGAAATGCCTGCTTCAGTAGCAACAAGATTAAAGACCTGACCATTTACCTGGACACGTATGACCACCCGTATGAATGGAATCCGGTAAGGCCACAGGTAACTGAATATTACGAACTTACACACCTTGTTTACTCCCCGTCATTAACTGCTGTAGCACTTGCATCAATCAAGCCGTTTGTTACCGGGAGGTCTCTGTTCAGAAACCTGGAGGCTGTGTTCACTGCCCGCTTTGTGGGAAAACAATACTTTGACAACACCTCAAACCAGGACCGTTCCCTTCCTGCCTACCAGGTCCTGGGCTTCACCTTATCGCAACCTTTTAAAACAAAGCGTGCAGGAACCTTTACTATAAGCCTGTTTGCAGACAACCTACTAGACCAGCAGTATTGTGCCAGTGCCTGGGCTTACCGGGCTGCTTTCCGGGATACAGGGACCGTTGAAGTCACAGAGGGATTCTATCCCCAGGCGGGTTTTAATGCAATGATCAGATTATCATGGGAGTGGGGAAATTGATACTGGAAATATTCGGAACCTTGACCGGACTCCTGTATGTGTGGCTGGAAATCAAACACCGCCGCTCCATGTGGGTGGTGGGCATTGTCATGGCCCTGTGTTACATAGCAGTATTCGGAGTTGAGGGATTGTACGCCTCCATGGGGCTGTATGTGTATTACTTAGGAATGAGCCTGTACGGCTGGGTGCAATGGGGCCGGCAGATGATACCGGCACAGACAGGACAAATCGTGCATCCCATAACAGGAGTTATACCCGGACAATCTGAAAAGCCGAAGCCACCGGAGCAGCAACAAGAGCAGCAGGTGGGACAGCAACAGGAGCAGGAGCCTAGGCCGGTACGCATTACACAGAGGCAGGCTGTTACGGCTGGCGGGCTGCTTGTGACATCTTTTTTCATTATGTGGCTGGTCCTTGGGTGCCTGACTGATCATCCGGCACCGGTTCCCGATGCAGCCATTGCGGCACTTAATATAACGGCTACCTGGCTTTTGACCCACAGTGTGCTGGAGCAGTGGTTTTTGCTCCTAGTTGCCAATGCCCTGGCCATTGGTCTTTATGCCAGAACTGGTCTGTGGTTTACAACCGGACTGTACGTTGTTTTTCTTATATCTTCTGTTGCAGGGTACATAAGCTGGCGAAGAAAAATTTTATAACTTTGTCAAAATGTACCCTTATGAAATCAATTCTCATAACCAACGTATTGCTGTATAAAGAACGGAAGGACGTTCTGATAGAGGGCAACAAGATAAAAAGTGTAGAAACCGCAGGATCCATTCCGGAACAAGGCATTGACAAGGTTATTGACGGTTCGCGCAAAGCCATTATTCCCGGTTTTGTAAATGCACACGCCCATTCGGCCATGACGCTATTCCGAGGTGTGGGAGAGGATGTCCCCCTGGACCAGTGGCTGCATGAACGCATCTGGCCATATGAGGCCAAACTGGACGAGGAAATGGTCTATTGGGGGGCCAGGCTGGCCTGCATAGAGATGATACGCACAGGGACCACTACCTTCAACGACATGTACTGGCACCTGAACGGGACCAAGCGGGCTGCAGAAGAAATGGGCATGCGCTCGGTACAATCCTTCACCTGGCTGGATCATTTCCGGGACGATGTCATTGAAAATAACAAGAAGCTTTTGAAAGAAGCCCACAAAGCAAGCGCCGGCTGGAGTTCCCTGACCACCTTTGCAGTTAGTCCCCACGCCATTTACACCGTGGCAGAGAAATCTTTCCGCTATATCAACAGCTATTCCAGGGACAACGATCTTACAGTGCATACGCACCTTGCCGAGACCCGCTCCGAGATGGACCAGGCTGAACGCGATTTTGGCATGAGTCCTACCGAATACCTGAACAAACTGGGCCTGATGAGCCCCAACCTGGTGGCAGCCCATTCGCTCTGGCTAAGCAGTGAAGATATCAGAATCCTGGGGGATAACGGTGTGAATACGGTACACAATCCAAATTCCAACCTAAAACTCGCCTCGGGTTATAAGTTCAAATACAACGAACTGCGTGATGCAGGGGCTAATGTATGTCTGGGTACTGACGGCTGCGCATCGTCCAATAACCTGGATATGATTGACAGTATGAAGACTGCCGCCCTGCTGCAAAAAGTATGGCGGAACGATCCCGGGGCCATCCCCCTGAAAGAACTCATGAACGTAGCCTCCCTTAACGGAGCCAGAGCCCTGCGACTGAACACAGGAAAGATCGAGCCCGGTTTCCTGGCAGACGTAGCGCTGGTAGACATGGCCAAGCCCTCCTTCGTTCCTAACCATTATTTCCTGGCCAACCTTGTCTATGCCGCCAACGGAGAATGTATAGATACCGTCATCTGTGACGGTAAAATCATCATGGAAAACCAGCAAATATCAGGGCAGGAAGAGATATACCGCAAAGTGCAGGAAGTCGCAGACAAAGTAGTAGATTATAAAAAAAGAAAAAAGAAATGAAATCTTCAGTTTACCAGGAATCGGCAGATTATATACTCCAAAGGATTCCAAAACGCCCTCAGGTGGCCATTATTCTGGGCAGTGGCCTGGGAAATCTGGCAGATAGCATACAGGACCAGGTGGTTATACCTTATGCAGAAATCCCTAATTTTTTACTTTCCACTGCTCCCGGACATAAAGGAAACCTGATATGGGGCCGTCTGGGGGGAAAAGAGGTTATTTGCATGCAGGGACGCTTCCACTACTACGAAGGATACGGCATGGAACAGGTTACTTTACCCATACGCGTCTTCAAACTGCTGGGTGCCCTGGCACTCTTTGTTTCCAACGCTGCAGGCGGGATCAATCCGCGCTTCAAGCAAGGAGACCTGATGGTCATTACAGACCACATTAATTTAATGCCCAATCCGCTCATCGGCAAGAACAATCCGGATTTCGGAGAACGTTTTCCCGATATGACGCGCACCTACGACAAAGAGTTGCGCAAAATCTGCGACGATATGGCCCATATCCACGGCATACCCCTACGTCACGGAACGTATATTGGCAGCAGCGGGCCTACTTTTGAAACCCCTGCAGAATATGGTTATTTCAAGATCATAGGTGCAGATGCCACTGGAATGTCCACCGTCCCGGAAGTCATTGTGGCGCGTCATTGCGGCATGCGCGTTTTTGGCATGTCTGTCATAACCAATGAAGCGTACGACTTTGCCGAAGATTATGAAAATGACGGGGCCGATGTCATTGTAGCCGCCGATAAGGCTGCCGGAAAAATGGCACTTTTATTTGCAGATATTATTGCAAACATGTAAGAATTATCTTACATTTGCATTGTACGTTTTATCCTAAATTAAGATGCGATCGTTATTTATCCTGATCGTTGTGCAATTGCTGTTTATACAATGCACATCTGATATCCGTGATGATTTAATGGATCCCATATCGCCTACCGTCCCTGTAACCGGATTGACAGCTCCGGTGGAATTGCACGTCCTCAGGATTCCTGATCATTTCACTAAAGACGATTTGTCTACACACCGGAAAGCCGACTTCAGAGGAATCATTTCTCAGGACGGCAAAACAATCACCGCTTCTGTAATTCAGTACTTTCATCCGGACGATTTACCCGCCCGTTTTGTATGTTTTTATCCAAAACCCGATACCCTCAGGAACGGAATAGCCAGTTACACCCTGGACGGCTCCCAGAACATTATTTACGCTCCGGTCGCCAACGCCGGGACCCTGTATGCCCCAAACCCGGACTTCGGATTCAATTTCCGTTACAAATTGTCCCGGTTACATGTCGTAGTCAGTCTCTCACAGGAAAAGGCTATAGCAGAAGACATTGTCCTGCTTTCTTTGGGAGTGCTCACCTATAACAAACTGCAGTTGAAACTGGACGGGCCCCTTGCCGGCCAATTGCACGTGGCAGAGGATGCGAAAAAAGTACTGCTTCCTATCAGAGATGACAGTGGCGCCATTGTCCGGAGCATTAACCCGTCTAAAAACGCGGTGGATTGCGGATCTGTGTACGTCTATCCCGGGGAAAATCCTGTTCTGGCATTGAAAATTCAGGAAAAAAATGGTACTTTTACGCAGAAATTGTCCTTGCCAACCCTGACTCCCGGAAAGGAATACCTGGTAGAGGTTACAGGCGACGTTAAAAATGTTCTTTTTAATACTTCTTTATCTGACTGGATCCAGGGAGATTCAGGAGTTGCAAAATTCTGAACCGGCATGTATTTTTTGTTGAAGGAAACAACCTGTTAGTTTAAGAATTAGCGGGTTATGTTGAAATAGGGTACACCAGAGGCACAAACTTCATACCTTGGTTTCTAATAATTTCTTATAACTGCTATGAAAAAACTCTTGCTGGCAACCCTTTCGGTGATAGTCATCGCTGGTTGCGTTAAAGACATTCCTTATGAAGACCAACCAGTTCCTATATCATTTGGTGCGGGCCTATCCACGGTTAACACCCGTGCCCCTATAGCCAACCTCACATCGGGTCTTACAGGTATTCAAATGCTTAGAGCTGCTGACCATGCTACTACTCCTGACTGGACAGCAGTTTCTTCTGTTGCTACAACAGCCAACATTGCTACTGACGGAGCAGTGGGCACATTATCCACGGCCCAGTATTACAATCCTAACCCGGCCCTGAATGCCTGGTTTATGTCGTTTTATCCATCCGGCACCATGGGAACCGGTAAAGTGAGCTGGACAATCACCGGACAGGAAGACATCATTGTTGCCCCGTCTGTCAGTGCCGGGAACAAGTCATCACCGGTCAATCCTACCACCCTGGCCTTTGCCCACAAACTGACTCAGTTGCAATTTGAAGTACTTGGCGCTTCGGCCACCGCCATTACCCAATGGGGTACCATATCGTCCATAAAAGTGAATGCAGATACGGCCCTGGAACTGACGTTAAGCACGAACGCACTGGCTTCTGCTTCCGCCCCCGTGAACGCAGACCTAACAATCAGCGGTACTTTTCCGGTCACCTTAACAACTTCCGCTGCTGCTGTAGGAGTTATTATGGTTAAACCAGGCGCCCTAAACACCATCAAGGTAACAACCGCCAATACTTCGGAGCAGTCTGTCAGCATTACGGGACTAACAACGACCGCCGCAGGATCGGCCCATAAGATCACACTCACCTTTACCGAATGGGGTGGCATCACCTTTAGTGCATCACTTACCGACTGGGCTACCGGAACCGCCGGAGCAGGCAGCTTGTAATCATTCATTAATTACCAGCTGTTAATAAATGCTTGAAGGTATTGTGGGTGTGAAAAGGATACTTCTCATATTGTCTCTGCTTATATACGGGTGTACCAAACAGGCACCTGAAAAATTGCCCATCCCATCGGGGGACGGGCAGCAGGTTCCCATTGATTTTGGAGGAGGTATCATCAACACCAAAGCGCCCATAATATCTACATCGGGCATACCTACAGCACAAATACTAGCGATACAGGTATTGAGACAGGATGTGGCTAAAAATTCAAGTCCCAACTGGAGTACTGTTTCTTCGGTTTCAGCCACAGCCACCTTCTTTCCTTATGCATCTGTCCCTGCCAGCAATATATATAATTTTGTCGTTAACCCAAAGCAGTATTACAACCTCAACAAGAATAATTATTCCCATTTTACGGCCTATTACCCGGGAGTAAATGAAAACGCTGTGGCCACCACTTTAGCCAGCGGGGTGGCCACCTTTACCATCACGGGGCAGGAAGACATAATTTCTGCCCCGTCGGTAAATGCGGGGGGGAGTCAAACCCAATCACTCCCCGTTAGTTTTGTGTTTTCACACAAACTGTCTCAGGTACAGATTTACGTAAAAGCGGCCAATGCAGGAGCCATCACTTCCTGGGGCAATGTGACTGCTGTCAAGGCCACTTCCGCTACAAGACTAAATCTGACAGTTTCCACCCAGACCCTCTCACAACACGCAACCCCTGTGGTTAGTGACCTTTCTACCGGCAAAGCTCCCCAGGCACTGACCACCGATTTTGTCTCCTTTGGAACCATACTGGTTTACCCCGGTGCCCTGACCATAAAAGTCACCACGGCCAACTTTCCGGAGCAAACCGTTACCATAAGCCCGTCAATAACAACAGCAGCTGGAAGCTCACACCGGATAGACCTGACCTTTACAGCTACAGCCATAAACTTCAATGCCACCCTGACCGGCTGGGTTACCGGTACCCCGGGCGCGGGAACAGTACAGTGACCCTGATCATGTATGTACAGGAATCCATTACTATACATCTCATTATTTATTCTTTCCGGGTGTTCAGTACATGAAACTGAACCAGAGCAATTGTTTCCTATAGATTTCAGGGCTGCATACAGCCTTTCTCTGGATGTTACTACCAAAGCTCCCATTTACGATATCGACCAGATGGAACCCATCCAGATCCTGCGTTCAGATGGAATAGCAGCCGACTATTCTGCCCATACAGCGCCCGATCTGACCGGAACCGTTGCCGCAGACGGGATCGTTACACCTTCCGTTCCGCAACATTATGATCTGAACGGTGAGCAGGCTAACTTTATGGCGTTTTATCCGGTAGCACGCAATATCCAGGCAGGGATAGCCAATTTCAAGATAACAGGGCAGGAAGACGTTACCGCTGCCCAGAATGTATACGCAGGCAGTAGCGGCAGCCCCTCTACCGCAGCATTTGCCTTCAGGCACCTGCTTGCACAGGTCAGGATCCAGGTTTGTGCCCAGAATTCCAGTGCTTCTTCTACCTGGGGCACGATTACCTACCTAAAAATTGAAACCCCCACTTCCCTTAATCTGGACCTGAATGCATGGCCTGCCCCTAGTGCCGCTTCAAATCCCGAGAACGAATCCCTTCCCACGAGCATTGGCGGCAACGCCTCCCAAACCATCACCACAACCTATTCTTCGGCCGGCAGCCTTATGATCCTGAATGCAACTTACCCGGTACAGGTAAAGGTCAAAACAGCAAAAAAAGCCGAGGTAACCGTAACTACCTCTGTTTGGTATATTAGTCCGGGCAATGTATATACCATCAAGCTGTTTTTCAAGAACAACACTATCGAAGTACAATGAACAAGCTTCCGGCCATACTCATTCTCGCTTTTCTGGCCACAGCCTGTGACTGGTTCTCCCTGTGCAGGGAACCGGTACCTATAAACTTTGATGTAGCTTTAATACCGGATATTCATGTAAATAACCCTACAAAAGCCCCCGTGACAGTTCCTTCAGAGATGGGCCCCATACAGATATGCCGCAAAGATGGTACTGTTGCCGACTATTCTTCGCTCAATCAGCCAACCCTTACCGGTACCGTCCATACAGACGGCCATGTCGTTCCATCCACACAGCAATACTATCTGAGCGACGGAACGCTGGCAAATTTCATAGCATACCACCCACAGGCCAATTCCCTGAATGCAGGTGTGGCCAATTTCCGGATTACGGGACAGGAAGACATCATGGTAGGGGTGTGCTGGAACGCGGGAAACTCACAGTCACCGGTCACCGTATCTTTCACTTTCAGTCACCTGCTTTCCCAGATCAATTACCAGGTCATTGCTGAAAGCCAGGCATCTGCAGATGCCTGGGGTACCATAACATACATCAAGACAGTCTCGCCCACATCGCTGGATCTGACTTTAAATAACCAAACCCTGACAGCCAATGCGATTCCCCTGGATACCGCACTGCCTTCTTCCATAGGGAGTAACGCAACCCTTGCACTTTCAACTTCATTGACTTCTGCAGGATCTGTGATGGTGTTTCCTGGCAGCCGCCAGCTGATTCTTACCATTAAAACATCCAAAAGCGACATCCTGACCATTCCTACCAGTCTCTGGTATATGGCCCCGGGAAATATTCATACCGTTACCCTCACTTTCAAAGGTAATGCCACGGGAATTCCCATCACGGCTTCATTGACCGGCTGGCCTGAATAAACGGAATTTTAGTAAATATTGTGTGAATCTGCCGGAAATGAATTAAATTCGCAGTTTAATTCATAATGGAATAGATATGTCTACGAAAGAAATCAAGTTTTGTCTACTGTACAGAGATATGTGGCAATCATCGGGCAAGTATGTCCCCATGGTTCATCAATTAAAGCAATTTGCCCCGCTGGTTATTGAAATGGGTTGTTTTGACCGCGTAGAAACCAACGGAGGAGCTTTTGAACAGGTCAACCTGCTCTTTGGTGAAAACCCCAATATAGCAGTGCGTGAATGGACAAAACCGCTACGTGCCGCCGGGATCCAGACCCAGATGCTGGAAAGGGGATTGAACGGGATCCGTATGTACCCTGTGCCGGCCGATGTGCGCCAACTCATGTTCAAAGTAAAAAAAGCGCAGGGTGTTGACATTGCCCGCTCTTTTTGCGGGCTGAATGATGCCCGCAACCTTGAACTTTCTGTCAAATATGCCAAAGAAGCCGGGATGATTTCCCAGGCAGCCCTGAGTATAACACACTCGCCGGTTCATACGGCCGAATATTACCTTTCCATTGTAGATGAACTTGTAAAATTCGGAACAGACGAAATTGCCCTCAAAGACATGGCCGGTGTAGGCCGTCCCACCATGCTGGGAAAACTTACTCATGGCATCAAAACAAAATATCCCCACATACTGGTTCAATACCACGGTCACTCCGGGCCTGGCTTCTCCATGGCTTCCATGCTGGAAGTTGCCAAGGCAGGCGTTGACATAGTGGACGTAGCCATGGAACCCCTGAGCTGGGGTATGGTTCATCCGGACGTGATTACCGTACAGGCCATGTTTAAGGACGCCGGTTTCAAAGTAAAGGAAATAAACATGAAAGCCTATATGGAAGCCCGTTCCATGACCCAGTCCTTCATAGACGATTTTCTGGGCCTGTTCATAGATCCGGGCAACAAGGTCATGACATCGCTTCTGGTAGGAAGCGGCCTTCCCGGGGGGATGATGGGCTCCATGATGGCCGATTTGAAAGGTTTTCACAACGCCATAAACATGGGTCTGAGGGCTTCTGGCAAGAAAGAACTTACCCTGGACAATCTGGTTACCATGTTATTCCAGGAGGTGGGCTATGTATGGCCAAAATTGGGTTATCCCCCGCTGGTTACCCCGTTCAGCCAATATGTCAAGAATATTGCCCTGATGAACCTGATGCACATGCTCAAAGGGGAAGAACGCTGGAAAACCATAGACAAGACAGCCTGGGACATGATCCTGGGTTATACCGGAAAATTGCCGGGAGAACTAGCTCCCGAAATCCTGCAACTGGCCAGAGAACAAGGTAAGGAATTCTTCACGGGCAATCCGCAAAGCCAGTTCCCCGATGCCCTGGATACCTATCGCCAGGAGATGAAAGAAAACAAATGGGACTTTGGCAAAGACGACGAAGAACTCTTTGAACTGGCCATGCACGATCGTCAGTATCGAGACTATAAGAGCGGCATAGCCAAGGAACGTTTCCAGAAAGAACTGGAAGCCGCCCGCGAAAAGGCCAAAGCTCCCATCCTTGTAGAACGGCCTGTGATTGAAATGCCCAGGATAGATGTTGACAAAATCTTGCAACAACACCCCGATGCACAACCCATCCAGGCAGCAGCCAAAGGCCAGCTCATATGGGAAGTGGCAGCTGCAGGCGATTCAAAAGAACCCGTTGTGGGTGCCAAAGTCAAAGAAGGGCAAATCCTGTGCTACGTGCAGACTTATTATGGGATGGAGCCAGTAACGGCACTCTCTTCGGGAAAATTATTTGCTGTTTCTGCCAAACAGGGTGCTATGGTTGAAAAAAATGAAATTATTGGCTTCATTGCGTAAGATAAAAATTGCCCTGCACTGGCAGATTCTGATAGGTGTTCTACTGGGTATATTGTTCGGGATTCTTTTCCCCGAATATGTTTCCTATACAAAATGGGCCGGAGACCTTTTCCTAAGGGGACTGAAGATGGTGGTTATACCACTGGTATTCAGCGCTCTTATCATGGGAGTCTGCAGTGTCGGGAAAGCAGCCGATCTGGGGCGCATAGCCGGCAAAACATTTGCGTGGTATGTGATTACTACCCTGATAGCCTGTGTTCTGGGCCTTTTGCTGGTCAACATATTTAAGCCGGGAGAAAATGTGGACCTGAGCTTAAAAGAGACGGTAACCGACCTTGCTGTAGGCAACGTATCTTTTGTTGACCAACTCATTGCCATTGTTCCTGATAACATTATAAAAGCCATGGCCCAGGGAGATATGTTGCCGGTCATCTTCTTTGCCATACTTTTTGGTTTTTTTATTAACGTTTCCTCAGAAAAGACACACATACTCCTGTCAGACGTTTTTAATTCCATTTACGAAGTGATGATATCCATCACTTACCTTGTTATCAAATTTGCTCCCATAGGATTGTTTGGTGTTGCCTCGGGTATGGTCGGGGCGCAAGCGGGCGATTCCAAAGCGCTGGGCGTTATGTTCGGCAGCCTGGGCATATATGCTGCCATCATAGCCGGAGGCTGCCTGATTCAAGGATTGCTCATTCTGCCGGGGCTGTTCAGACTACTCACACGAAAGAATCCCTTTGTGTTTATGAAAATGATGGGGACGGCGTTGGTCACCACTTTTACCACGGCATCTTCTGCTGCCTCGCTTCCCATATCGCTGCGGGATATACATGAAAAAGCCGGGGTTTCCAAAAAAATTGCCGGTTTTTGCCTGCCCCTGGGAAACACTGTAAACATGAACGGGACAGCTCTTTTTGAATGTGTTACGGCCATTTTTATTGCACAGGCCTATGGCATTGAGCTGACCCTGATCCAACAAATCATAGTCATACTCACCAGCCTTCTGGCTGCCGTAGGAGCAGCCGGAATACCACTTGCCGGGCTGGTCATGATGGCGGTTGTTCTGAATGCCGTCGGATTGCCTCTGGAGGGCATAGGACTGGTCCTGGTAGTACAACAACCCCTGGATATGATACGCTCGGCCGTCAATGTATGGGGCGATATGACCGGAGCTGCCATTGTAGCGCACAGTGAAAGCGAAAAATTAAACTTTTAGGGAACAATGAACACCACCCTCATATGTCCCTCCTGCGGAGAACAATACCCGGAAGACGAAGTTGCCTGGCGATGCCGTTGCGGCAGTTACCTCGATCTGGCATTTACGCCTCATTTTGATCCTGCTTCTCTGGAAGGACCGGAAAGTTTCCTTCGCTTCAGGAGCGTTCTGCCTTTGTCTTTCCCCGAAAAGGCCCTGACTTTCGGAGAACGTTTTACCCCGCTGCATCCCATGTTATTGTACGGGGTGCCGGTGCGGGCCAAGATGGATTTTCTGCTGACCACCGGCTCTTTCAAAGACCGGGGAGCCTTTATGATGATCAACAAATGTCGCGAACTGGGCATAACCAGGATCGTAGAAGACTCCTCGGGAAACTCGGCTTGTGCCATGGCCGCCTATAGCGCACTGGCCGGGATTGAAGCACATATTTTCATGCCCCAAGGGAATTCCTCGGCAAAAACCATACAGGTACACACCTATGGGGCCATGTTGCACAAGGTTCCGGGAAACCGCGCCGATTGTGCCAGGGCGGCCGAAGAAGCGGCCAAAGACTATTATTATGCGGCACATACGTGGAATCCCTATTTTCTGCATGGCACCAAAACCGTGATTTACGAGATCATGGAACAGTCCCTTTGGCAGGCTCCCGATGTGATTTTTGTTCCCGTGGGAAGTGGTTCGCAGTTGCTTGGCATCTTTCTTGGGCTGCAGGAAATGAAAAGAGCGGGAATCATAAGCCGGTACCCGCGCCTTATGGCGGTTCAGAGCGAACATTGTGCTCCGTTGAAAAGCCACATGCAAGGGCAGCAGACCCCCCAACTGCCCAAGGAACCCATCCTGGCCGAGGGTATTGCCATCCGGCAGCCTCCCCGGCTCCGCCAGATTATTGAAGCCCTAAGTGAAACCGGAGGCGAAACCGTTACTGTAACCGACCAGCAGATTGTAGATGCACTCAAAGCCTCGGCCCGGCAGGGGATATACATTGAACCCACTTCGGCAGCGGCGGTGGCGGCAGTGGGGCAGTTCAAAGGAAGGTTGCACAAGAAAGATAAAGTGGTGGTAATCCTTACCGGTCACGGGCTGAAAGCAACTCCCCGTATAGAAAAAATTATGGACAACAGCTGATGGAATCATTTTCGTTCATACAATGGGCGCTGGAACACCTGAATTACTGGACGGTGATGCTGCTCATGACCATAGAAAGCTCTTTTATTCCTTTTCCCTCCGAAATTGTGGTACCTCCGGCTGCTTACCTGGCTGCTGCAGGAGAACTGAATGTATACCTGGTGGTCCTTTCTGCGACCGTAGGGGCTTTGCTGGGCGCCTTACTCAATTACGGGCTATCCATTTGGATTGGGCGTGCCATAGTCTATAAATTCGTAAATTCACGGTTGGGGCACGCCTGCCTGCTGAATGAACAAAAAATAGTCAAAGCAGAATCTTATTTTGTTAAGTACGGAAATATATCCACCCTTTTAGGGCGTTTGGTTCCAGGTATCCGGCAATTGATATCCATTCCGGCCGGGCTGGCCAAAATGCCCATGGGACCTTTCCTGCTCTATACGGCCATTGGAGCAACCCTGTGGAATACCATCCTGGCCATAATCGGGTATTCCCTTCACCGCGTGGTACCCAAAGACCAGCTCATGGAAAAAGTACATGAGTACACAACGCAGATTTCCTGGGTGCTTCTCGGGCTGGGTGTGCTGGTGTTCGGATACATTATCTGGAAAATGATACGGAAAAAGTAATATGGACGTATTGATTATCCTTCTGCTTATCCTGCTCAACGGGATCCTGTCCATGACAGAGATGGCTTTTGTGTCGTCACGCAAGTACAGGCAACATGCCGATGACCGCTTTCTTTCCACCATCCAGATAGGGATCACCCTGATTGCCATCCTGACTGGTTTGTTTTCCGGAGCAACCCTGACCGATGACTTTGCGGCCATTCTGGCCCGGTGGGAACCTCTTGAAAAACATGCGAATTGGATTTCCAACGTCTTAATTGTAACATTTGTAACTTATCTTACGCTGGTCATTGGGGAACTGGTTCCCAAACGCATTGGCCTGATGGCGGCCGATAAAGTCGCCAGTACCATGTCGGGGCTCATGAAAATGCTACGCAAGATCACTTATCCCATCGTATGGCTGTTGAGCAAAAGTACCAGAGGTCTTCTCATAATCCTGGGCATGGGCGATCTGAAAGAAGCCAAGGTAACGGAAGAAGAGATCAAGGCCCTGATTGAGGAAGGAAAGGAAGACGGCGAGATCCGCGAAGTGGAACAGGAGCTGGTAGAGCGTGTCTTCAACCTGGGAGACCGAACCATAGAAACCGTCATGACACACCGCAGCGATTTAATCTGGCTCGATATCAACGATCCCATAGAGGTAAACCGTGACATTGTACATGAAAACCTGCACGGCATATACCCCGTAGCCGATGAAGACCTTGACCAGCTTCTGGGTGTGGTGTATCTGAAAGACCTCTTTGGCACCATGGATAAAAAAGACTTTGACTTGCGCTCTGTGATCCAGGAACCCCTTTTCATACCAGAGAACCTGAGCGTTTATGCTGCCGTGGAACAAATGAAACACAGCTATAGTAAATATGCGCTGGTGACAGATGAATTCGGCAGTATCCAGGGAATGGCCACCCACTCGGACATCATGGAAGCCATCATAGGCGAGTTACCCGAAAACCAGGAAGACCACGACATTGTTTCCCGCGGAGATGGTTCTTACCTTATTGACGGTCAATGTGATTTTTATGCGTTCCTGGAGCACTTCGACATGGAAGACCTGGCTGCCACGTACGATTACAATACCCTGAGCGGATTGATTCTGGACAAGCTGGAACACGTTCCGGTAACTGGCGAAACCTTTAAGTGGGAAGGATTATCCATAGAGGTGGTTGACATGGATTTTGCCCGGATAGACAAGGTGCTGGTACGGCCTGTCAAAAATACTTCCCAAGATTAATATATACGCCAAACTTGGCACCCGGGTGTAATCCGTATTCTACCAGCACGTCAATGGGTCCCAGCGGGCTGTCATAGGAGTATCCGGCTGCGGCACCCAGCATAAACAATCCTTTGTCCCACTCTATAAGTTCCAGCATGGAGTGGCTTATACGGGCCACATTCCCCTTAACCCACAAAAAATGATTGTTCCAGATGCGGTAACGCGCTTCAAAAGCGGTTGCCAGAAACTTATTGTCAACCACTTCTGTAGGTCTGAACCCGTAGAAGGGCAGCTGGTGGTCCAGATAATGGGCCTCCTTGGTCCCGCCTACAAAGTTCTGCATGGGGAAGGCAAATTCCTTCCCGTACAGGAACCGGCCGTATAAGGCAGGTACGAGTGTCCACCTGTCAGTCACCGGGATGGCTATGTTAAGAGAAAAGGACAGGGCCGAGATAGGGGTGTCGTCCCGGTATTGTGACAGGTCGTCTGTATAAAGCGCGTACTCGGCTTTGAAACGCACCCCCGAAGTGGGATAATTGGCGTTATCGTAACTGTCGTAACGTACACCGGCACGGTAGCTTATAAGGTTTTCGCGCACCCTCTGCCGTTGCAATCCATCATCGTTGGCCATAATCAAGCTCGGGGAACGGAAATTTTCAAAGCGTGCGCCCAGGTATATATTGAAATTCCTGTAATAAAAGTTCGCCAGGTCCAGATTCACGCGGTTTTTGTGGAACCGGATATTGTGTGATGTGGTATCCCGCCCGGTGTAGAGTTCCATGTTCCCGTAGCGGTACGTATAGGACAATCCGAATTTACCGAGCCAGGCATCCTGATAAAATATCCCCACGTTCACATACGGATTGGTGGAAAGCCTGCCGGTGAGCTCGACCATGCCTCCGTGGAGTTCCGGCGGGGCATAAATGGCGTTGATATAACCCGAGGCGATTTCCCTGGTATCGAACCGGATCCCTACGCTCACCGCACTGCGGGAACGCTCCCGGCAATTGAAGGTCAGGTTGTAGCGTCCATCCTGCTCAACCAGGCTATAGCTCAGAGATGAGAAACTGCCGGTGCCCTTGAAGCGGTCTACTGCTTCCCGGAGCGAGTTTGTGCCAATGGTGGAGAACTCCTTGAAGCGGAGCATGCGACGCAGGTTTTTTTCGTTCAGGGTAGTGGCGCCGTTAAAGATGATGTATCCCAGCTCAACACTGTCTTCCACCGGAGAGTCTGTCCCAGCTTTCCGGTTGGGCGGCAGCTTTATTTCATCGGCAGGATGTATGCCTATCAGTTCCTTAAAGGCCAGGATGGCATCCCAGTTTTCGCGGGCAACGCGTTCCCCCCTGATGAGCAGGGAATCGACGGCCGTAGTATTGAAACTGGCTGTTGTATAGGGATCTGTATCGGGGTGAATGTACAGGTCGGTCATACTCTTGTTTTTTTCAAAAGCATCACGGGCCAGCCGTTCCATCATGCGATTGATTATGAACATGAGGTTGTCGTAGTCGTCTTCACGGATTTCCCCCTTTTTTTGACTTTCCAGCCGTTCTGTCATCATGCTCACATCCACTCCAATGATGATCTCGGCTCCCATTTCCCGGACCACATTCACGGGAAAATTATTGATAAGTCCGCCATCAATCAGTATGCGCCCATCACGTTCTACGGTAGCGAAAGCGCCCGGAATTGACATACTCGCCCTTATGGCCAGGGGCAGGCTACCTTCCCGCATAACCACCTGGTCCCCGCTTATCAGATCATAACCAACGCAGGCAAAGGGGATGGGAAGGTCGTCAAAGGATTTCATGTTGTGGTAACCCACCGTATACTCGCTGAGCATGTCCATGACAGACCCGCCGCTCAGGAAACCTGTAGAGATGTGAAAACGATCTTTGTCAAAGGGAATGGTTATCAGGGATTTATCCGATACTTCCTTTTCCGTGAAAAACAGCTTGTCCCGTGTGATCTTGTCACTCAGCAATTCCAGCCAATTCTGAGCCCGCATGATGCTGTCCATGGCAGTGGGGCTGAATCCTATGGCGTACATGCCGCCCACAATGGCGCCCATGCTGGTCCCAGCTATGTAGTCTATGGGGATGCCCGCCTCTTCCAGCACTTTAAGCACGCCTATGTGGGCAACGCCTTTGGCTCCGCCCCCGCTCAGCACCAGTCCCACTTTCTTGCGTGGCGATGCATAAAGTTGCCGCTGCTGCAGCGGCTCCTGCTCTAGCTGCTGCAGCGGCTCTTGCTCCGGTGCCAGCACCGGAGCAGCCTCGGCAAGAATACATGAACTTATGATAAGGGAAGCAAGAAGTACAAAGAAGCGCATAACTGCCTTTTTCCACAAAATTATCATTTTTTGGAAAAATTCCTACATTTGTAACTGCTATGATGTACAAAATTGGTGACGGCATTATTTCTCCTCTCGGTTCAACAACAGAAGAAAACTTTCAGGCAGTAAAGGCCGGTTATTCAGGCATAAGACAGTTCCCCGCAGGTTTCAGGGGTTTGTCGCATCCAATTCTGGCCGCACTCATTAGTCCCAGAGAGCTCGAAAACCTGGCTGCCCCATACGCGGGGGCACGTACCCACATGATGTCTAGGTACCGTCAGGCGATGTCTGCTGTTTTTGAATCTACCGTATCCAATACCTTACCCGAAATCTACAGGAACGAAATTTTACAGAGTCCCCGCATAGCATTTATTTTTTGCACTACCAAGGGAGATGTTGATTCATTCCACGAACTAAGCGATCATACCATCAATCCCAGGCTCTATCCCTGGCACGTGTCCCAGCAAATGATGAACGAATTGAATTTGCCCGGGAAACCCTACGTGGTTATGAATTCCACCTTGGCCGGTATGCAGGCCCAAATGGTAGCTGACCGGTTGTTATGCAAAGGCAGTCCTTATGATTTTGCAGTAATCATTGGGGTAGAGCTTATCAGTATGTTCACTGTTTTTCTTTTAAGTCAGGCTGGTCTTGTAAGCGATAAACCGGTACGGCCGTTTGATAAGGAAAGGGAGGGCACAAACCCGGGCGAATCTGCCTCCTGTGCCATATATGTAAGTGAAGAGCGGTTTGAGAAAGACAAAAAACGGCTGAACATGCCTTACATTATTAAATACAAAGGGGGTGCCCTCATGACCGATCTATGCAAAAGAGGCGACATTGACCCTAATAGAAATGCTATGCTACGTGCCATTCAAAAAGTGATGACCCGGGAAAATGCCAGGAACCTCTCTTTTATCAACGCGCAGGTGGTGGGTCTTGCCAACTTTTACAACATGACATCCATTGCCATTGAAGAGGCTGGTTTGCACAGGGTGCCTGTCAATTGTTTTGAGGGATACTTTGGACATAGTTCCGGGTCTACGAGCCTTATTAGCAGCATCCTTGGGGCTAGATCGCTGGAAGAGGGAATCATATTGCCCACCCTGGGTTTCAGAACCCCCGGGATTGATGGCCGGATCCAGATTGTTACTTCTGTCAAACCCTCGAACAAGAATAGTTTTCTCAACGTATCTGCCGGTTTTGGAGGAGTTAATGCCGTAACCCTATACACAAAAGAAAAGAATCATCATGCTCATTAAGTCGTTTTGCAGGATAACAAACCATACCATTATTTTGGACAGAGTCAGGTACCCCCAACTGGAAAAACACATGATGGGCAATCAGGTGGGCCAAGACCTGGATCGCATTTTCTCCTCTCTGAAAGTAGATTTTCCCCGTTATCAAACCATGGATGATTACAGAAAGCTCGGATTTATCACGGCTGAATTGCTTATGAGACACAACGGTTACGATCCTTCTGTGATCAAACCCGATATGGGGCTGTTCATTTACTCCCGCTCTGGTTGTCTGGGAGCCGATTACAACCTGGTACGCGTGATGGAAGGACTTTACGCAGACGACCAGGCATATAAAGGTTCCATACCCAATGCCGTATGCGCTGATATTACCTTAAGGCACAACATACAGGGCGAAATGGGAATATTTCTTTCAGACGGATTTATATACGAGCAATTTTTCAGGACATGTTTTGGCACTCTAGAGACCGAGCCCGGGTTGAATACTTTATTGGCAGGATATTTGGAGTGTTACGGAGGGTATGCATCATCGCTTCTTTGCCTGCTCACACGTTCACCCAAGCATCCGCCTATGGATTATGACCTGAGGGAAGAGCGCTTTTGCATAGATATGCTACGGATATATTGACAGGAACGACCGGTGCACCGGCAGTTTGTGCAGAAGATTGGTTGTGGGGAAGAGTGGTTTGCCCCGGTGGAGAAAGGTCGCTGTTGCTTACATGTGTAACAAAAAGAAATTAGACGTGATAGGAGATTTCCCAGAACATTTAAGACCTTATACAGATGAACAAATACCTGCAGCCATGCATCGTATTGCAGGGCACCGGTATTTTCCTGACGTGGCAGCAATGATCTTTCCCGGGATTTCACCAGAGGAAGCCATAAGGAAGGTGTTGGAAGTGAAGACCGTTTATCAGTTCCAGATGGAGTGGATGTACGCGTTCAACAATCGTGTGATTGAGTCCACCATGGAAAGCTTCACATACGATTTCAGCCCCGGGATCAGACCTGATAAGGGCTACCTGTACATTTCCAACCACAGGGATATTATACTGGACACATCTTTGCTGCAAATGGCCTTTGTATACCAGGGACTGCCCACCAGCATGATCACTTACGGGGACAACCTTATAGTTAACCAACTGGCAGATGATCTTGCAAGGTCCAACAAAATGTTCAAGGTAGTCAGAAAGGGCAATAAACGCGAATTGTTCAAGAACTCGGCCCTGTTGAGTGAATTTTTACGCAGTTGCATACGCCAGGGCAATTCCTGCTGGATAGCCCAACGCAACGGCCGGACAAAAGACGGCCTGGACAAAACAGCCTCGGCACTGGTCAAAATGATGGGAATGAGCGGGATGCGTGCTTCGGGTGACAGCATAGCTGCTGGAGGAGCGATTGCTGCGGGTGATGCAATTGCGG
>DHUU01000013.1:0-25765 GCA_002409325.1 Bacteroidales bacterium UBA5226
CAAATAACAGTCGAAACCGCCAGGTTTTCAAGGCTTCCTGACTTGTCTGCCAACGTAGGCCAGACTTTTTATTTTGGACGCACCCCCGACAGGGACGGCGTTTACCAGGACCAGACGGGGTCCAATTCCTCCCTGGGGATCAATACCAGCATCAACCTTTTCAGCGGATTTCAAGTGACTAACCAGATAAAGGCCGAAAAACTGGAACTCATGGCCGCTGTGGAAGATCTGAACCGGGCCCGGGAAGACCTGTCACTGGCCATAACTGGTAATTACCTGCAGGTTTTATTAAGCAGGGAGTTGTACCAGATCGCCCTGGACCAGCTGGAGCTGAACCGCCGTCAGGTAGAACAGACACAGTTACTGGTGACAGGAGGAAAAAGTTCCGATAGCGATTTGTATGATGCCCGCTCTTCCCTGGCCCAGCAGCAGATGCAGGTGACCGATGCGGCAAACAGCCTGCAATTGTCACTGCTCGGCCTGACACAGGCAATGAACCTGCGTCAGGTGGAGGGTTTTGATGTGGCCGTACCCGATATGGAGGAGTTCACAAGGCGCGAAGCGTCAGGATTGGCACAGCCTTCCGGGGTCTTCCAGCATTCTGTGACAGAACGTCCGGCCATCAAAGCGGCTGCTTTCCGCCTGGAGGGAAGTGAAAAAGTGCTACAGGCCGCACGCGGGGCTTATTACCCAAGTTTACGCCTGGGAGCCGGTTATAGCAATTCATACTACTATAATTACTCGCTGGCTTCCGGGTTAAGCAATGCCTCCCTGGCAGACCAGCTGGCTCAAAACAGTGCCCAGTCCATAGGGCTGAGCCTGAGTGTTCCCATTTTCAACAAAATGGCCACCCGCAACCGGGTACGTTCTGCACGACTGAACATTAGAAACCAGGAATTGATGCTGGATCAGGCAAAACAGGACCTTTACAAAGAGGTACAGCAGGCATACTATAATGCGGTAGCCGCCCTGGAAAAGTTCAAAACTTCTGAAACAGCCGTTCAGGCAGCACAACTGGCCTATGATTTTGAGGAACAGAAATACGAAGCGGGTCGTTCAAACATTTACACCTTTGATCAGGTGCGGTTGCGTTTGTCAACGGCCCGCTCAGAGTCTGCCCAGGCAAAATACAATTTTCTGTTCCGTTCCAGGATTCTTGCCTTCTATAGCGGGGAAAGCCTTACTGAAACAGAGCCCCGGTAAGCTATACAGATCTTTCTTCCGCCTCCAGAACAAAGGCACGCAGGCCTTGTTTGGGGGCGGATTCGTCTACTTTCTTCAGATCCTGGAGTAATGTGTCCACCATTTGGTCCGGAACAAAAGTGATCAGGGCGGAATTCAGGGTTGGCCAGGTATGGCTTCCAAGATGCGGTTCTCCGTCACGGGATCCCCGTCCGTGTACTTCTTTCCAGAAGGTGAACCCTTTAACATGGTTCTTTTCCAGGGCTTCAATGACCTCGTCATAAAAGGCCTGGTAGAAAGATATGAATAATGCTTTCATAGTTGTTGTGCTTTACGCATTTTGCTCTTTTCCTTTCTTTCAGATGTCAGGCTGTAAATGGCGGGAATCAGAAAGAGCGTGACAGCGGTGGATACTGTAAGACCGCAAGCCACGGTGATACCCAGACCGTTCCACGTTTCTGCACCCACACCGGTACCTGCAGCCAGAGGCACCATCCCGAAAATGGTTGTCAATGCAGTCATCAGGATGGGACGAAGACGTGAACGGCCCGCTGTTACAACGGCCTCCCGGATGGACATGCCCCGTTCCCGGCACAGGACGGTGTAGTCTATCAAGACAATCCCGTTTTTCACCACAATTCCGAACAGCATCAACAAACCGACCATGCTCATGATACCCAGAGCTGTATTGGTGATGGCAAGACCCGCCAGCACTCCGGTAAGGGCAAAGGGTACAGAGAACATGATGATAAAAGGACTGGAGAATGATTCAAACTGCGCAGCCATCACAATGTATACCAGAATGAGGATCAAAACCATCAACATGGCCAGGTCTTGGAATGACTCCTGCTGGTCTTCGTAGCTTCCTCCTATGCCAATCATGATTTCGGGCGGGATTTCCACTTTGCTTACCTGTTCACGGGCCGCATCTACCAGGTCACTCAGGGCGGCTCCCTTTGCGGCAACGCAGCTTACCGTTACAATCCGCTCCCTGTCTTTGCGGTCAATAGTGGGAGGTTGCATGGTCTCGCCAATGGTAGCCACATCCCGTAACCTGATTCTTTGTCCCTGGTTGTTGTAAATCAGAATGTTCTGAATATCATCCAGGGTTTGGCGGAATTCGGGTGCGTACCTTACCTTAATAAAATATTCATCTCCATCTTCCCGGTAATAAGAGGCGATAGCCCCGTTGATCCTGTTGCGTACAAATTGCGAGGCCGTGGACAAGTTAAGCCCGTGTGAAGCCAACTTTTCACGGTCAAAATCCACCAGGTATTCGGGGGAATATTCATCCCGGGAGATGGTGACCTGAGAGGTACCGGGAACCTTTTCCATCAGATCGGCCAATTGGGCGGCAATGGCATCGGTAGTGGAAAAATCGTTCCCGTAGATTTCCAGGTCTACCGTAGTCTGGCCCCCGGTAGGACCACCCATCCCGGCGCCAATGTCAAAGGTGCGGATCTCGGGGTAATACCTTCTAAAGTCATCACGCATGGCATCGGACAATTCCTGTATGGAGCGTTCACGCTCGGTTTTCAGGGAAAGACGGATGTTCGCGGTCATGATGTGAGACCCGCTGTCACCCAGCTGGCCATATAAGTTATCTTCGCTTGCCTGGCCTATCGTAAAGGTCATGGTCTCAATTTCGGGGTAATCCCTGCGGAATTGCTCATATATGCGCAAAGACAATTCCTTGGTGATCTCTGCCCTGGTATTGACGGGTAATTTAACAGTTATGGATAGTCTGGCGTTGTCCTGTTGCGGGAAAAACTCGGTGGAAACCTTTGTAAACAGGAGCAGTGAAGACAGAAATATCAACGCCGAGCATAAAATTACGGTAATGCGGTGGCTGACCGTCCAGTCCAGTGCTTTTGAGTAAGCGACATCCAGTACATCCAGAAATTTCTTTATGGGGCTGTATATCTTCTGAAATGTTTTTGATTTTTTAGAATTAAGCTGGAGCATCTTGGATGCCATCATAGGGGTCAGCGTGAGTGCTGCTATGGTTGATACAGAACTTACCAGGGCCACGATCCAGCCCAATTGCCTGAAAATTTCCCCGGATACCCCAGTGACCATGGTCAGGGGAATGAACACTGCGAGCAAGGTCAGGGTAGAGGCGATGATGGAAATGGACACCTCGTTGGTGGCATAAACTGCAGCCGACTTTGGCTTTGACCCCCGTTCTATATGGGTTGTGATGTTTTCCAGGGCAACGATGGCATCATCCACCACCATCCCTATAGCTATGCTTAAGGAGGAAAGTGAAATGATATTGAGCGTATTTCCGGTTATGAGCAGGTAAATGAATGCCGTTATCAGGGACACTGGAATGACTATGGCCACAATGAGGGTAGCGCGCCAGCGTCCAAGGAAAATGAACACAATGAACACGACCAGGATCAGGGTGATCAAAATGGTCTCTATCAGACTGTTGATTACCCGATTGATGTTGTCGGAAAAGTCCGTGACAACGCCTATCTTGATATCGGATGGGAGTTCCTTTTGCAATTCCGGAAGCCTTTCCAGCACTTTTTGACAGATCTGTACCGTATTGGCTCCCGCCTGCTTCTGAATTACGATGATTCCTCCCTGTACTCCGTCTATGTAGGTCTCCTGGGATCTTTCCTTGATGGTGTCTTCCATACGGGCCACATCGCTCAGAAAGATATTCCGGCCCTGAAAATGACCAACAATGATGTTTTCGATCTGGCGGGGATCCCTGAATTCTCCCTCCATGCGTATTGTCAGGGTTTCCGTGCCAATGTCAAGGTTGCCGCCCGGTGTGTTCCTGTTTTCATAGGCTATGGTTGCAGCTATGCCTTCCACAGTAAGGTTATAAGCTTCCAGTTTATAGGGGTCACAGTATACCTGGATTTCCCTTTCGGGGGCACCGGATATTGACACCGTGCCTACCCCTTTGATCCTGCTCAGCGGAGAAGCCACCCGGTCATCCAGGATTTTGTACAGGCTTTTCATGCTTTCCTGGGCCTGGACCGACAGGATCATAATGGGTATGTCATCGGTACCAAACTTGAAAAGCACAGGGGTATTGGCATCGTCGGGCAAATAGTCTGCAATAAGGCTCAACTTGTCTCTTACATCGTTTGTTGCCTCGTCAATGTCTATACCATACTCGAATTCCATCATCACAAGCGCAGAGTTTTCCTTGGTGCTGGTTGTGATATGTTTCAGGTTACTTACGCTGCTCAATGCGCCTTCCAGTACCTTGGTCACGTTGTTCTCAATATCTGCCGCACTTGCCCCGGAATAGGTGGTTATGACCAAAATCGTGTTATCACCCATGCTGGGGAGAAAATCCACCGATAGCCTTGAAAGCGAAAAAATCCCGATTACGGCAAGACCCACGTAGATTAGGGCCGTGGTGACCGGCTTTCTAACCGCCGATTGATAAATACTCATAATGTTCTTTTATTCGTTTGCAAGTTCAACTCCGGCCCCGTTAGTAAGCCTGTTCAAACTGGTTATAATGACCAGTTCCCCTTCTTCCAGGCCCGAAAGACATTCATAAAACGCGTCCAGTCTTCTGCCTGGTTCCACCAGCCGGTATTCGGCTTTTCCGTCTTTGTACACATAGACGTATCGCTCTCCCGAGCCCTGCTGTTTGATTATACTCTGGTCCGGAACGAGCAAACGCGGCTCAGCTCCAAAATCAATGGATACACGGGCAAACATCCCGGGTCTGACTTTTCTGTTGACGTTAGGGATGATAATCTCTACGGGAAAAGTCCTGGTAGCAGCGGTAATGGTGGGGTAAACGATCGAAATCCTGCCTTTGAATACTTCGCCCGGATAAACGTCAAGACGTATGTCCACCTCCATCCCTTTCCGAATTTTTGTGAAGTATGATTCTGAAACATGGATCAGGAGCTTTACCGGGGAGATCTGCTCTACTACCAGCAAGGGCATGCTCATTCCAAACAGATCTCCGCTATCGTAGCGACGGGCGGTAATCACCCCGTCTATGGGACTTACCAGCTGCGTGTTCTCCACCAGGTTGTTATATTGGGTACGCATAACCTCCAGCCGGGTCTTCTGGGCATCCCATTCAGAAAGGGACACTCCGCCCACTTTATATAATTCATCCACACGGCGGAAAGAGATTTCCATGTTATCCAGCTGTGTGCGTATCTGTTCTAGGTTGTTGTCATCCATCTGGACCAATTTTTGACCTTTTGTAACAAAATCACCCACTTCTACATAGATCTTCTGGATGCGGGCAGCCATTTGCGGTGCAATATTGTTGATGATATTTGCCTGTACCGTAGCCGTGAATTCATTGATCTGGGGCACTTCCTCCATGGTGACAGCGGCAGTCTTAACAAGGATCTTTTCCTGAGCAACATCCTGTTGCTTCTTGCCTGTTGAGCCGCATCCTGCAAGAAGTAATGCGGCTGTGATCAGGGTGACTAACCTATAGTTGTTCATATGTTATTGATTTTGATAATTACTTGTTCCTGTTATTTTTTCCAGTTCTGCCCTGTAGAAAAGGTAGCTGAAAACCGATTGGTGATAGGCCAGACGGGCTTGGGTGAGGGCCAGTTCCGAGGCACTCAGATCCAGCCATGTTCCCATCCCGACTTCAAATTGTTTGCGGCTTATGGAGTATGCCTTTTCTGCCATGGCCATGGTTTCTTTGTTTGAGGAGAGTTCTTCCACGGCATTGCCCATCTGGTTAAGGCAGTTGTTCACATTCAGGCGCAGTGTCCTTTCCGAATTGATACGGCTGTCATCCAGGGTTTGGAGCGTCAGTTTGCTTTGCCGGACTTGTTGTTGCCTCTTCAATCCGTTGAACAACGGAATGTTCAGGGCAAGCGAAGCGGTGGAATAGGGGTACCAGTTGTAATTGGAGAACCGGAAGTCATTGTTCATGGATGAATACTGAAAGTTGGAAGAAAGGCTCAGGGTGGGCAGATAGGATGCTTTTGCAATCTTGTTGGCCAGTTCCAGTTGTTGCTTCTGGATGTCAAGCTGCATCAGGTCTGTGTTTTTCTCGAGGGAAAAAACATTGGCGGCTGAAAAATTTCCCGGAGTCACTTCTCCCTCGTATTCTATCAGCGAGCCTTCAAAGACCACAGGATATTCAATATCAAGGCCCATTAGGGCTTTGAGTTGCATAGATGCCAGCTCTATAGCTGTTTCTGAGGCCAGAAGGTTCGGACGCTGGTTCTTAAGTGCCACCTCGGCGCGGAGTTTGTCAAACTCACTGGCCATCCCCTGCTCATATTTGTCGGTAACGGTTTTGGTGTTTAATGCCACATTGTCATAATTTTTCTTTAAAACCGCATAGGAATCCTCAGCCAGGAGAAGAGAGTAATACGCTTGTTTAACCGCACTGACCATAGCCAGCCTGCCGGAACGTGCCTTTTCCACTGCCAGATCAATATCAAGAGCCGAAAGCTGTACCGTCTTCCATAAAGCAGGAGCCACCAGCGGGAGTGATAAGGTTACGCCTCCCATCCAGTTGTTATCAGTCCCTACCGATATTTCAGTGGGTTGCCCACCGAACTCAAATACCATAACCTGCTTTTTGAGGGTACGGTTATACACGCCGCTGGCCGATATTTTTGGCCAGAGTCCCGACTGGGTTTCTTTACGCGCATAAAAAGCGCGTACCACCTCACGGTCTGCAATCCGGATGATTGGACTCTCTGAGAGTGCAATTTCCAGAGCAGTTTCCAGGTTCACATGCAGCGTGTCCTGTGCCCTGAGTAATTGCCCTTGCACAAAAGATAATAACAAAACAAGAATACAGGCAGATTTCTTCATAACCTTACAATAAAATTCGAGCAGGCAAAGTAAAGCACATTTTATGCCATGAGCAAAAAAAACAAGATATTAGGTGAAAATGTTCAGAAACGGGTCCAGAAGGCCATTCCTTTCATTAGCAAATGAATACCCATGCGCAGGAAAAACCATTTTCCGAACTCGTAATGGCCCCCCTTCCCATAATGGCTGCGGAGACGGGCCCCGCGTTTTCTGAATTGTTCGCAGGTATAAGTTGCCACGCGAGTGGGGACCGACAGGTCGTCTTCAGCATGTGCTATCAGAATATGTGTTTTTGGTGTCCACCCTGTAGCCAGGGAGTTTTCCCTGAATTTTTTCCAGAGTTTGTTGATTTCGCTGTTTCGTTCAACAGTGAAGAAATCGGGGTGCATATACTGGTGCAGGTCCTGCCCGATCCATTGTGTCAATTGATCCCGGAAATGTGTCCTATCCAGCCAGCTGTCCATGTTTTCCAGCAGCGGTCCAATAAATATCCGGGAATAGTCCAGGTTCAGGCCGTACCACTTGTCGTATGCCTTGAAGATCCCGGGGGCTGCAGGGTATTGTGCAAAACCGGTTTTGACAAATTCTTCAAAAGCAACATTCAAATCGTATATTCCGCCCCCAATTATAGCCCTGTCAATGATGATATCTTCAGGCTGTTCCTGTTCAATGTGCCGTACCAGTGCCAGGGCACCCGATCCGCCCATGGAATATCCCCCGATGGAAATGTGCTTTTGCAGGGGATAACCCAGGATCGCGGGAAAGTATTCAATGGCTGCGCGGTGCATATCATAGGCAACCCGTCCTGTGTTTTCAGCCATAAGGAAAGGGTACTCCACAGTGTCTTTGGTGATACCATTGCCCAGCAGGTCTGGAATGACGATAATATAGCCCAGGAATGACAATACCCCTTCAAACAGGATCAGGGCATCGCTGCCCGAACCGAACTTGTCGATATTGGCCGAGGGTAAAAAATGAAGGACGCCATTCGGTCTCCTGTTGAGGGGGCGCATGATGATCCCGGAAGACACCACCGGGTTTCCCTTGGGATCTACTGTGTTATAAGAAATGGCCGTTATCCGCACCCTCATTCTGACCAGTGCTTTGATCAGGGGTTCTATCCGGGAAAGGTCCAGAGAGGGGAAATCTTTTTTTACTTCGGTAAATACATCGGTGATGGTAAAATCGCCTTCTTTGAGTATGTCTTTAAAAAATCGGGACATAATTAGTTGACGGTTAAAAAAAGGCAGCCTGATATAAAAAAATCTATACCGTAATTGTAATGACCTCCAGAGCCTTTTGTCATCACGGCTTTTGACTTAGAATTCATAATGTTAAAAAACGCCTGTGTTTCTTCATAAGGAACAGACAGATCGTCTGTCGCATGCCCCAGGTAAATGAGGGTGCGGGTATTCCATCCCTCCAGTATGGAATGCAATGACAGTGCGTTTTCGATTTTTTTGATTTCGGAATTGCCTTCTGCTGAGAAGAAGTCCGGGTGCATGTAAGTATCCAACTGTGGGCCTATCAGTTCTCTCATCTGGCCGGAGTTCCTGGTCCCGTCCAGCCATTCTTCCCGGTTGGCGAGCAACGCGCCGGTAAAAATCCTGGAATAATCCAGCTGCAAGTTGTACCAGTAGTCCATGCTTTTGATCATAAGAGGAATCAGGGGATACTCGGCACAACCCCTCTCTTTCAGGATCTCATACGTTTTGCTCATGTGGTATACACCTCCTCCGGCAAAGAGCTTCTTCACCTTCACAGGGGATTCTGTAAGCCGGTCTATGTGCCGGAGCAGGGCTACAGCGCCAGTAGCCCCTCCCGAGTAGCCAAAAATGTCTATTTCGGGATCAAGTGGTGCCTTTTCGTAGCGGTCAAAGTATTCCATAGACGCCAGTTGCATATCGTAGCACACTCGGCCGGTATTATCCATGAACAGGAATGGTTGCGGAAGGCCAGCACTGATCCCGCTCCCTATCAGATCGGGAATGATCACGGTAAAGCCAAGGAAAGCGAATACCCCTTCGGTGATGATGAGCAGGTCGCTGCCACCTTCAAGGCTGGACAAAGGGGTTGTTGGAGGCACATGAACCACGCCCCTTGAAGCCATTCCCAAGGGTTTAACGATGATACCAGAGGCAATTACGGGATCACCCTTAGGATCAACAGTATTATAAGAGATGGCGGTGACTTTTACCCGCATATCCAGGTTAAACAGGTCGGCTACGGATTCCATCATGGAAAAATCCACTTCAGGAAAATCCCGTAGCGTCAAGGCTATCATCTCATGCATGCTGAATTCCTTTGACCGCAGCACAGATACCAGATATCCTTGCGGAGGCCTGATAGCACGGTCCATTTTGTTACACGAGAGAAAAACCAGCAACAGAAAGGTAGCCAGCAATCCTGTATGTCTCATATACGTCAGAATCCCCCCAAAACAATCAATGCCAGCAGGGACATCAACGATCCTACAATAATAAGTATTTTAGATATCAGGTCCATTGAAGTATAAGTTTACAATTATTATCCCCATGCCAGGAGGATCAAACAAATCATCATGATAAGCGGCCCGGCAATGCCTGCAATCTTCATGATCAGATTCCAGTTAATAGTCATAGTGAATACCTTTAATTATTTAGAAAACACCTAAAAACACAAATGCCAGGAGTGTGATAATAAAACTGAGCATTGCGGCAATTTTTAAAAAATCATCCATAACGGTTGCGTTAATTAAGTTTACAGGATAAGGCCAACAAGATAGGAAATGATTTCAAAACCCCACCCTAGCCATAAATTGCCTATCAGGCACATCAGGGGTCCCAGGATGGCGAACACTTTCCAGATCCAGTGAGGATCAGCAGTCAAGTTTGTCATAACGTTAATTATTTTATTAAAAGATAAAACATAGAAGTAGCGATAAATTGAAAGCCAGCATCAAAATGATCTCCGGTTATTCGTTTGTAAGTAATGGCACAGCCCCTCTTTTTATACTCTCTGTATAGCAGATCGGAGCATTCCACCGGAATCAGGTTGTCCTGTGCCGAATGAATCAGGTATATCTCGGTGAGTGGTCCCGGCGTATAGTTGTATACAATGGAGTTCATCTCCAGAGGTCCCCTGAGTTTAAGAAATTCGTTGCTTAGCTCTGGATTGAAAAAATCGGGGTGCATGTAATTTCGCAGATCACTCCCCCAGCGTTGTATGATACTCGTAAGGCTTCGCTTGCCGCTAAACCACCATACATATCCGTCCCCTCCTTCTTCCGGGTCTGGAGAATTAACAGGGTTTTCCATCCCGTTGGTAAACACTCTGGAATAATCCAGGTGCAGGTTGTAGAATTTGTCCAGTCCAATAATTACCATGGGGATGGACTGATAATCGTTTCTTTCTGTCCGGGAATAGGCCCTGAAAGCTTCTATGCCATCGTACACTCCTCCCCCGGTGATTACCTTATCCACTTTAATGCCGGTGGGATGGTCCTGATAATACCATGCCATAGCCATGGAAGTACTGCCCCCCAGGGAATACCCCAAAATTATGCTGCGGTTATCCAGGCGGTAATTTTCTGTGAGCAAGAGGTATTCTTCAACCGCCTTACGCATATGGAAAGCAGCAACTCCGGCATTTTCCGCAATCAGGTAGGGACGAGGCCAATCTTCGGTATTACGGACACCTACAAAATCGGGGTTGATGGTAATATAACCCAGCATGCAAGGGACACTTTCAAACGAAAATTTTTTTTGTTCCAGGTACAGCGATGGCGCTTCACTATCGCGCATCAGGGCAATGGGAGGAACTTCCACAACGCCGTTGGGGGTCAGATCTTTAGGATAAAAGAATGCCCCGGTGGCAATAACAGAATTACCAAACGGGTCAATGGTTTTATAGGATATGGAAACGCCACGGATCTGCCGCTCCAATCCTTTCCGGAATAACTTCTCAATTTCCTCCTTTGTCTTTTCAGGAAACTCAAAGTTCAGGTCTTCAACAAGTCCCAAAACGGATTCAAAAGCAAAGCCTGCCGAAAAATCCCATACGGCTAGCTCTTCCACCAGATAGACCGGGGTAAATTCCCTGATGCTGTCCTGCGGGGTACAACCCCACCACGAAAGGCAACAAAAAATCACTAGACTTACAGGTGTATATTTTTTCCCCATGTGAATTCAATTTATGAAGAAGTAAACAATTATTTCAACAACAGGTAAAGCATGGCCGTGAGCATGAATTCACTCCCTGCCTGGTAATGGTCTCCTGTAGTCCGGATATACTGTATGGAACATCCCTTTTCCCTGTAAACCTTGTACAGCAGATCGGCGCAGTCAACCGGGATGAGGTTGTCTTCTGCGCTGTGAATCAGGCGTATATCAATTCTTGGACTGGGACTCCAGTTGTAAACAAGGGAGTTCAGCTCCATACATTCCTGCAACTTAAGAAATTCACCCCGGAGTTCCTGGTGGAAGAAATCCTCATGCATGTAATTGCGCAAATTACTTCCCCACCGCCCGTAGATGCTTCCCGAGCCATGAGTGCCGTCAAACCAGTAGGCATACCCGTCTCCGCCCAGGGCGGGATCAGGGGAGTTCACCGGATTTTCCATGCCGTTGGCAAATATCTTGCTGTAATCCAGGTTAAGATTATAAAATGTGTCCATGGCAATAATCACACTCGGGATTGCCAGGTAGTCACTTTTTTCTGTACGTACATAGGCCTTGAACGCTTCCAGCCCGTCGTAGACACCGCCGCCCGTGAACAGCTGGTCAACGTTGATCCCGGTTGGATTTGTGGTGTAATATTTAGCCACCGACATGGCAGAAGCCCCTCCCAGAGAATAACCCAGTACAGAACTTGTCTTCCCAAGTTTGTAATTTTCGGTTATCAGCAGGTATTCTTCAACGGCTTTGCGCATATGGTACGCTACCAGGCCGGAATTGGCATCGTGTAGGAAAGGACGCGGCAGATCCTGGGTGTAGAGTACCCCCAGCAGGTCTGGGTTGATGGCAATATAATTGAGCATGGCAGGGAAAGCTTCTTCAAAAAAACGTTTTTTCCCTACGTAAATGGCTGCGCTTGCCCCCCTGTCCAGATGCGCGATGGGAGGGACTTCCACTATTCCCCTGGGCTTCAGGTCCCTGGGGTAGAAGAAGGCCCCCGTTCCAAGAACAGGATTCCCAAAGGGATCAAAAGTCCTGTAGGATATAGCAACCCCGCGGATTTCCTTATTACGATAACCCTCAATGAGTTCCAGTATTTTATTGACCGTCGGATCACTTGTGTCTACCTCCAGGGCCTTGAGCAAAGCATTTAGTGCATCATTAACAGTAAAATCCCAAACGTTGAGTTCTTCCACGAAAAATTTGGGATTTACCTCATCCACAGTGTCGTGGGGGGTGCAACCTGTCCAGAGAAGTGAAAAAAACAGAACAAATGCTATTGATGAACGTTTCATTATATTATTATTAAGATTAAAAATTCAATTCCAGGTCCAATCTCCGGAAATGACCAGTTCTTCCTGCAACTGGTTGTCAATAAAATAGGTGCGTAACTGTTCCCGGCTCATGTGAGAGGCCGGAAGAGCCGGCCAGCTGGCCAATGCATAGACCATCATGGCAGAAGTCCTTATATTGCTGCTAAGCATTTCCGGAGTTATGTGCTGCGGACCGTCAGCACTGGTGTGGTATGTGTGGAATGTCTGGTAACGGCATAAGGGAGTGAAGGTGGAGATCCCTTCCATAAGGAAAGGGGCGTGGTCACTTCCCATATAGGTAAAATGCTCTATTGTGTTGGTAAAGGCCGAGTCTGTCCGGCCTATGAGCTCACCGGTCTGCCTGAAGAAATCTTCCGATTCGTAGTGGCCCATCAGGTTAAAACCGTATGTGTTGACCGTCATGTCGTGATTGAACATGTAGCGGATCCCGTCCAGAAGGTTTCTTTTCCGGGCTTCTCTTACATATAGTTCCGATCCGTAATGGCCCTGTTCCTCGGCCATGAACAGAACAAATTCTACAGACCGGCGCGTTCTCAGGTTCAGGACTTTGAAAGTTCTGGCCATTTCCAGGACCGAGACAGCACCCGAAGCATTGTCCAGTGCCCCGGGAGCAATATCCCAGGAATCCAGATGGGCCCCCACTACAATGGTCTCCTGCGGAAGCCCGTAACCTTCCATTCTGGCCACCACATTTCTGGCATGAGCCTGTTTGCAGGAATTTCTGGTATAAAGGCGCGCAGTGCATTTTCTATGTTTAAGACTTGCCCTTAATTTTTCTCCCTGCTCAAAAGAGATGCTTACTGCAGGGATCCTGATCATTTCCCCGTCCAGGGTAGCCGAACCGGTTGAGGGGAGGTCTCCGGGAATGGGGTTGACAGCTATGCAGCCGACAGCGCCCTGGGCAATGGCCAGTGACAATTTCTGGGCCCGGTGTGTGTTCCTTAGGTGAGAAGGTGTTCCCGCAAGCAATCCCAAATGGATGAGCACAATTTTCCCGTTAACATCCAACCCGTTGTAGTCATTGATAAGACCGTTACCGGCATCAACAATGGGTGCCTGAATATCTGAGGAAGGAGTAAAAGCCAGGGCAAGTGCCTGGAAATCGACATAAGTACCAGCTGTGTCAATCCTCAGCCTCACATCTTCTCTTTGCCATTGATTGAAAGTAAACGGTTGGAAGAACACATTCTCAAATCCATAGGAGCGGAACAACAGGGCGGCCAGTTCTTCTGCACGCCCTGCAGATTCTGTCCCGGCCATCCGCGAACCGTATCGATCACAAATATCCAGTAAAAGAGGATAAGCCTGGGAATGACTCCTGACTTCCAGGTCAATGCTTTTAAAAACATAATGAAGGTGCCGTTGCTGATTTTCACATCCGGAAAGGAATACCAAAATAAAAAAAATGAAAAACCACCTCCGATTCATGTCAACAAATATATAAATAATTCATAAATTTGAAATATGCGGGGTAGTGTGACGGGGTTGTGCTTTCCGGGAACCTGCAGGGTGTGCGGCCGGGTATTGATAGGGCAGGAAAAGATGTTGTGCCTGCGATGCCTTTATGACCTTCCAAGAACATACCACTGGATTTTTCCCTGTCATTTCATTACAGAGCCGCTTAGCAGCATGCCTTCCTGCACCGGGGCCATCTCTTTTCTTTTCTTCAGAGAGGAGAGTCCTTACAGGAAGTTACTGCACCGTTTCAAATATGGCGGAGAAAAGGAAATTGGGTTGTATATGGGTTTTCTTTACGGAAAAGAATTGTTGCGCTTCCATACAACAACAGAAAAACCGGTGATTATTCCTATCCCCATGTCTTCTTTCAAACGCAGAAAAAGAGGTTATAACCAGGCCGAATGGCTGGCCGCAGGAATAGCGCTTGCAACAGGCTGGAAACTAGATGTGTCGGCTGTCAAAAGGGTCCGGGAAAAAACAAGTCAGACAGTATACGACAGGGAAGGACGGCGGGAAAACATGAAAAACTCTTTTATCGCCCAAAGTATTCCCTACCGTGAAGTTCTTGTAGTGGATGATATTATAACAACCGGGGCAACCATGGAAAGTTGTGCCAAGGCCATACTGGACACCAATGCTGATATCCGGATTGGCTTTGCCTCCCTCGCATATGTTGAATAAAAACGTATATTTGTCAATTATGCCTGAATTTCTACGCCTGGGTATCGTTGATATCATAGATATAGTTCTGGTGGGCCTTTTGATCTACCAGGTATACAAAATCATACGGGGTACGGCCGCTGTCAGTATTTTTATCGGGATCATTTTCGTTTATTTCATCTGGATGGTGGTCAAGGCACTCCATATGGAATTGCTGACAACCATCCTGGACAAAATAATTAGCGTGGGTGTTCTGGCCCTGATTGTGGTGTTTCAGCAGGAGATCAGACGGTTCCTGCTGCGCCTGGGGACAAGGTATACAAAAGAAGGAAAAAGGCGCGGACTGGTGGAATCGTTATTCCGTCCCGGAAAAGAAACCTTGTCAAAAAATGATATCGAAGAGATTATCCAGGCATGCAGCCGGATGTCTGAGCGGAAAACGGGAGCCCTTATTGCCATGGAGCGTTTTGCCTCGCTTGGTTTTATCGCCGAGACAGGAGACAGGATTGATGCCAGGATTCACAGCCGGCTGATAGAAAATGTATTCATCAAAAACGGCCCGCTACACGACGGGGGCATGATCATTTCCAATGGCCGGATCCAGTCTGCCCGTTGCACTTTTCCCATGTCCGAAAGCCAGGGAATACCCCCTTATTTTGGCATGAGGCACCGGGCCGGAGTAGGCCTGAGCGAACAGACAGATGCCTTTATCATAGTCATATCGGAAGAAACCGGACATATCGCCACCATGCAGGATGGAGTAATCAAAACACTAAGCGGGGTGGCCGAGTTGCGCTTTGATCTGGAGACCGCCTTTCATAAGTAAGTACCACCATGATCTATCCGGACCAGTTTGAGCAAAAAATAGGGTTTGACAGGGTACGGGAAATGCTCACGCAGCTGTGCATAAGCCGCTGTGGCCGTGAACTGGTAGAGGAGGTGGGTTTTATGACCGACCGCGACACCCTGGAAACAGCCCAGGCCAGGACCGCTGAGATGCGTGAAATCTGCCTGTTTGAGCAGCAATTCCCAACAGACGGATATGAAGATACACTTGTGTTTCTAAAGCAAATGGAAGCACAACCCTCCTGGATACCCCAGGTTCAGGATCTGGTCCGCCTGCAGACAGCCATCCACACCGTAAGGGCCTTGTTGCATTTTTTTGAACACACCCGCCAGGAAAGCTACCCGGAGCTGAAAACCCTGTGCCGGCACGTTACTTTTTTCCCCGCCATTGTACAGCGGCTTGAACATATACTGGATAAATTCGGGGCAATCAGGGACAATGCCTCTCCGGAACTGGCAGAAATCCGCAAATCTCTGAAAAAGAAAGAACAGCAGGTGGTTCAGAAGATCCAGAGTATTCTGAAGGAATCCCGCGACCAGGGAATTACCGAGCCCGATGCCTCGGCCTCTGTAAGGGACGGAAGGATGCTGATTCCGGTACCTGCTGCGAACAAGAAGAAGCTTCAGGGGTATATCTGTGATGAATCTGCCAGCGGGAAAACAGTTTTCATTGAACCCATGGAAGTGGTCAACCTGAACAACCAGATCAGGGAGCTGGAATTTGCCCAACAACGCGAAATTACCAGGATTTTGCAGGAATTTGCGGGATTTCTGCGGCCATACCTTTCGGATCTGATAGAACAGGCGCGTTTTTTAGGAACTATTGATTTTTTACATGCCAAAGCCAGGTTGGCAATGAAGATGCAGGCAGGAAAGCCTGTGTTCAATGACGTATCGGGCCTGTATCTGGTGCGGGCGCGCCATCCACTGCTGGAAACGGCTTTGCAACGGGAAGGAAAACAGATTGTTCCGCTTACCTTAAAACTGGACACGACAAAACGTATTTTACTGATTTCCGGACCCAACGCCGGGGGCAAATCTGTCTGTCTGAAAACGGTGGGACTGCTGCAATACATGTTTCAATGCGGGTTGCTGGTCCCGGCTGCGGAAACCTCGGAGTTTTCCATATTCCGGTCCATCTTCCTTGACATCGGAGATGAACAGTCCCTGGATAACGATCTGAGCACCTACAGTTCACACTTGCTGAGCATGAAGGAGATACTGGAACAGGCAGATGAAAATTCTCTTATCCTGATAGATGAATTCGGGGCCGGAACAGAACCGGCAGCCGGGGGGGCTATTGCCGAGACATTGCTCCGTCAGTGGGAGCAGCGCGGAAGTTTTGGGGTTATCACTACGCATTACACCAATCTTAAATTTTATGCCACCACCAGCAAAGGAGTCCTGAACGGGGCCATGCAGTTTGATGTGCAGAACATACAGCCGCTCTTCAGACTGGAAACCGGAGTCCCGGGGAATTCCTTTGCATTTGAACTGGCCCGTAAAATGGGCCTGCCGGCAGATCTGATTCAGGCGGCACAGGAAAAAGCCGGTGCCGGCTTTGTAGAGACAGAACGGTACATCCGTAACATTGCGCGCAACCGCAGGAAATGGGAGGAAAAGGTGGCCCGCATCAGCCAGACCGACAAAACACTGGAAAACATTACCGATAAATATCAGGCAGAACTGACGGAGATCCGCCTGTTGCGAAAACATATGCTGGATGAAGCCCGCAAAGAGGCACTCAGGATCGTAGAGACGGCCAACCGTAAAGTTGAAAACACCATTAAGGAAATTAAGGAATCACAGGCAGAAAAAGAAAAAACAAAGAGTGTGCGGGATGACCTGCAGGAATTCAGGAAAACACTGTCTCAGGAAGCGCTGGATGCAGAAGATCTGAAGATCATGCATAAGATGGAACAACTCCGTAAGAGAAAAGAAGCAGGTGAAAAAAGGAAACAGCAACGCGAAAAGCGTTTGGGCCAGGAAGCGAAAACAAAGCCAAAGGGACAGGACGCCCCGAAGGAAACTGGACCTCTGGCGACTGGAGACAAGGTCCGTACCAAAGACGGAGCTATGGTGGGAGAAATACTCTTGATCAAAGGCAACAAGGCTCATCTTGGAATGGGGCAGATTGTTATCTGGACAGAAATTTCAGGACTGGAGAGAATTTCACAGAACGAATACCGCACCCATACCCGCATACAAAGAAACCCTCAGGCTGCAAGCCCTGATGACCTGCAGGCACGCCGTCTGCATTTTTACCCGCACCTGGATGTGCGCGGACTCAGGGCCGGTGAAGCCCTGGAGGAAGTGACCCGTTTTCTGGACGACGCCCTGGTACTGGGTATGGAGCAGGTGGACATTCTGCATGGAACAGGAACCGGCACATTGCGCACCCTGATCAGAGATTACCTGAAAACCGCCCTTGGAGTGGCTTCGTTCCAGGATGAACACGTAGAAAGGGGAGGATCCGGAATAACCGTAGTATATTTGAAATGAAAAATTTTTTATTGATCACACTGTGCCTTGCAACTTTGAGCGCCTGCAGTTGCCGCCAGAAGCCGGAACAGGTTGCACAGGCGTTTCTGGAATCTTTTTTTGCAGCTGATTATCAGCAGGCGCGTGTTTACGCTACCCCGGAAATCACCGGAATTATTGACAAAACCCAGTCAATTCTCGACTCGCTTTCTCAGGAAGAACATCGGGAGGTGATAAGCTACCTGTCTGCAATCAAAGTTACCGTTCAAGCACCTGAAAGGATTAAGGGAGACACCATCCGACTAGTTTACCGGGTGGATTTCTCCCGGTTGTCCGAGCCGGGTGAATCGGTTATTACTCTTCGCCGGGAAGGCAGGAACTGGAAAGTTTATGCCCTAGAATAGCCTTGATTTGAAAGTGTCTGCGTAATTGAGTTTTTCCCAGGCAAAGTATTCGATCCCATTTTTGGTAAAGGGATCCCGTCCAAAATGACCATAAACCGAGGTGGCTCTGTATATGGGGTTTTTCAGCCGAAGTTCTTCAATGATCCGGGCCGGACGCAGGTCATAAATCCCGGATATGATGTCTGCGATCTGGGCATCGGATTTTTTGGTAATGGCTGTTCCGAAAGTATTGACGCTCACACTGACCGGCTGTGCAACGCCAATGGCATAGGCCAGCTGAACCTGGATCTCACGGGCAGCTCCCGCTGCCACAAGGTTTTTGGCAATATGGCGTGCGGCATAACAGGCAGAACGATCCACCTTGCTTGGGTCCTTGCCGGAAAAAGCACCGCCGCCATGGGCCCCCCGTCCCCCGTAGGTGTCGACAATGATCTTCCGCCCTGTCAGTCCGGTGTCTCCGTGTGGTCCTCCAATCACAAATTTTCCGGTTGGATTGACCAGCAGCTTCATATCGTGGTCAAACAGGTGTTTGCGAGAGGGGTGAACCTTATCTATGACCCGGGGTAATAATATATTGAGCACATCTTCAGTAATCTGCCGGTGCATCATGTGATCTTCGGTAAAAGGATCGTGCTGTGTGGATAAAACCAGGGTGTCTATGCGCTGCGCTTTCTGGTTTTCATCGTACTCTATGGTGAACTGGCATTTTGAATCGGGCCTGAGGTAGGTCATCTGCCCGCCTTCCTTGCGGATGGCTGCCAGTTCCATCAGGGTGATGTGCGAAAGGACGATGGGAAGCGGCATGAGTTCTTCGGTTTCGGTACAGGCGTATCCAAACATCATTCCCTGGTCTCCGGCTCCCTGTTCGTCGGGGGTATCTCTTATCACGCCCTGAAAGATATCCGGAGACTGGCTCTCTATAAGAGATATGATTCCGCAGGATTCGGCATCAAATTTATACTCGGCCCTTGTGTACCCAATGTCAGTAATGACTTTGCGGGCTACCTCCCGGATGTCCACCCAGGCATTGGAGCGGACCTCGCCGCCTATGATTACCAGACCGGTTGTGACAAAGACCTCGCAGGCCACTTTTGATTCCGGGTCAAGCCTTATAAACTCATCCAGGATGGCATCGGCTATTTGGTCGGCGATTTTGTCGGGGTGTCCTTCAGACACAGATTCAGAAGTGAATAGTGTTCTCATTTTAGCATTTTTAAATGTGGTTGCAAGCAGGCAAATCTGTCCACATGTATGTCAATTGGGTGACAAAGGTAAAAAATCTTTTGAACGGGAAAATTTTTAATTTTTTTGTTTATAAAAACCGTGCCTTTGTTGATAATTTATAGGGCACATAAACAGCATGTTACGGTTTTTCGCCCTGTTTAAAATCTGGGTTCAGCCTGTTACGGCGGATAATTTTATAATTTTGCCGTTCAACAGACAGGATCCGTAACGACAAAAACCGGAATAATCAGAAAAGCTTATGCAGCTTAGAAAAATCAGCAGAGTGCTTATGGTTCTGGCATTCTTTATTGCCTCGTGTAGTGAGAAGCCTGAGCCACAGACGCTTTCCCTGGACAAGGCACAGGTCACCTTTAATGCTTCTGCAGCAGATCAGCTTATTCAGGTTACAGCCAATTGCAGCTGGTCTTTGGCTGTGACAGAAGGCAGCGACTGGCTTTCCGTTACACCTCTTCAGGGTCAGGGAAGCGGTACCCTTACACTAACTGCAAAAGCCAATACCGGGGCCGATCGCACGGCTGCCATAAAGATTTATTCAGCAGAAAAGGAAGTCCGCGTTACCGTTATCCAGAAAGAGCAGGAAATCCTTTACTGGACTGTTTCCCAGCTACGCGCCCTGTACAAGGGGGTCAATGTCACTGTGACTGAAAAAGTAGTGGTTAAGGCCACAGTCATCAGCAATTACCTGAAATCAGACAACGGGGGGTTGAACAACTATACTTCTCTCAAGGCCATGGTCGTAAGTGACGGAGTAGCGGGTATTCAGCTCTATTGTGCAGAGGACAATACCACCTTCAGACAGGGCGACAAGGTGGAAATCCAGCTCAAGGACCAGAGCCTGTCTGTATACAACAACGGACCCCTTCAGGTAAATGGCATTCCCCTGGCCAATATTACAAAAACCGGCACGGAAACACTGGTGGCAAAGGAAATATCGGCGGCCGGGCTTCTTACCGGCAATTATGAGTCTATGTACGTAGCCATTCCTTCCGTGCAGGTAGCGGATCAAGACCTTAACAAATCATTTGTTACAGAGTCCGCCCATACCTCTATTGCTATGGTGGCCAAGACCAAAGAGACATTTGATATCTTCTCCTCCAGATATTCCTCCTTCAAGGATATCACCGTGCCTTCCGGCAGCGGGGTGCTCAAAGGAATTGCCAGTGTTTATAACAGGCGTTACCAGATATCCATCGCCATGGTTTCCGATTGGGAAGGCCTTACAGACGAACGTTTTTATACAGAGCCCACTTTCGCGTTGCCGTCTACAGAAAAAGAAGTCCCCGGTGAGGCGGGTCAATTCACTGTCTCCCTGGCTGCTAACGTTACATGGACCGTCGCTTCTTCAGACCCTGATAATTTTGCCGTCTCACCCGCCTCGGGAAGCGGATCTGCGCCGGTTACGGTTACCTATACGCAAAACCCCTCCTTATCCGGATCCCGCACCGCAGACATTGTTTTTTCCACAACCGATACCGATGTTTTACAGAAAACCGTAACACTACATATTACACAAAGCCCCTTTGAAGCACTGGTTTCAGATCCGGTGCATGCCTGGATGGAATTGCCCGTGGTCCTGGAGCAGGAAGCATTTGCCTATATATCACACATGACCTCGGTGAAGGGAAAAAGCGTACGTAATTACGCATTCTGGTATGATTCGCAAAACCGCCTTTCCCATTGGGTGGCTTACCCGCTTTACCGGGAGATTATGGGCAGCGGGAGCCGTACAGACTCGTGGAACTACAACCCTAAGGTTCCCAAACGCTACCAGCCGGTTTTATTTTATTCCTTTGGAAGTTCCAATTACGACAGGGGACACCAGTTACCCTCGGCAGATCGCCTCTACTCGGATGATGTCAATGCGAGCACCTTTTATTTTACCAACCTGACGGCGCAAAACGGATCTTTGAATCAAAACCTGTGGGGCAACCTGGAAGTCTACATCAGGGGATGGGCCCAGGCCTGTGACACAGTGTACGTGGTTACCGGGGCCATGATCAAAACCAAAGAAAATCAAAATGTAGATTACGTTGAAGATAACAATGGCAACAAGGTGGCTGTTCCCAAGATATATTATAAAGTTTTGTTGAAATATAAAGCCAGCCAGACAGAGAACGGGGGGTATTCCGCCATTGGTTTCTGGTACGAGAACCGTGCCTATACCGCAGCCTATCCAACCGCAGCCGACGCCAAAAGCGTTAAAGATATGGAAACGCTTACGGGTTTTGATTTTTTCCACAATTTGCCCGATAACACAGAAGAGGCGGTTGAGGCATCCTGCAAGCCCGGGGATTGGGGCCTGAATTGATAAATTGTAATATATTTGCACTGTTTTTTGAATCCTGTATAGTAACTTATAACAACCTAAATAAACATCTATGAAAAAAGCAATTCAATGTTTTCTCGCTTTTGTGGCGTTAATTTTTCTGAGTGTGGGTGCTTACGCGCAGGTAACCACCTCGTCTCTTGGTGGCAAAATCACCGACGAGGCCGGAGCAGCTGCAGCAGGAGTGACCCTGGTAGCTACCCACGTGCCTTCAGGGACTATGTACGCAGCCATCACCAATAATGATGGCCGCTATACAATTCAAGGGATGCGTCCCGGAGGCCCATATAAGGTAGAAATATCCTACATCGGATACCAGACTATTAATTTTACCGATATTACCCTTCAACTTGGAGATCAATACAATTTAAGTGCTGAACTCAAGGAAGAGACATTCCAGCTGGAAGATATTGTGATAGTGGCCTCTGCTTCATCTGCTTTTGCAGGAGAAAAATTTGGTTCTTCTACCAATATTACCAACCAGAACATCCAGAGTCTGCCTACCATAAGCAGGAGCATAACTGACGTTGCCAAACTTTCGCCCTACGGGGGCAGCGGCATGAGCTTTGCCGGCGGCGATGGCCGTTCCTCCAACTTCACAGTGGACGGGGCCAACTTCAACAACAACTTTGGTCTGAGTTCCAACCTTCCAGGTGGCGGCACCCCAATTTCAATTGATGCCATTGAAGAAGTTCAGGTGGTGATTGCACCTTTTGATGTCCGTCAGACCAACTTCATTGGCGGTGGAGTCAACGCCATCACCAAATCAGGTACCAACACTTTGAGAGGAAGCGCCTATATTTATCACCGCAATGAAAATATGCGGGGTAACACAGTTGACGGCGTAGAACTTGGCGAAAGGGGCATTGACCGCAATACCACCTATGGTGTTACGCTGGGTGGTCCCATTGTCAAAAACAAACTCTTTTTCTTTGTCAACTATGAATACACCCAGACACCCACCATTGTAAACCGCTGGAGGCCTTCAGTTGACGGAGTGGCCAATACAGACCTTTACATATCCCGCACCACCATGGCCGATATGAAGAGGGCTTCTGATTTTTTAATGAGCAAATACGGCTATGATACCGGTTCCTATACCGATTATCCGGCCAATGAAAGCAACATGAAGATACTGGCCCGCCTGGACTGGAATATCAGCCAGAACCACAACCTTGCCATTCGTTACAACTACACATTGAACAGGGGCTGGAATAACACCAACGCGTCTTCCTCCAACTGTATACAACGTACCACGGAAAGCCGCCTGGGACAGTATTCCATGGCTTTTGCCAATTCCATGTACTCTATGGACAACGTAGTGAATTCCGTCTCTGTGGACCTTAACAGCCGTTTTGGAGACAATATTTCCAACCAGTTGCTTATAACCTATTCGCAGCTTGATGATATCCGCGGATCCAATTCTGCTAAATTCCCCTTCATTGACATTCTGGAAGGGTACACGGTAGACAACGGAAAACTCACCCAGGCGATTGTTCCTTACATATCGGCCGGTTACGAGCTATTTACCTGGAACAACGGGGTTCACAACACCGTGATCAACGCCAAGGACGATATTACCTTGTATAAGGGTAACCACAAAATTACCGCCGGCCTGAGTTTCGAATACCAGATGGCCGACAACTCTTATATGAGAAACGGTACGGGTTACTACCGTTACCGTAGTTTGGACGACTTCCTGAGCGGCGCTGTTCCTGAAACGGTAGCCCTGACTTATGGCTATGACGGCGAACAAAACCCGGCTGCCCGCGTGCGCTTCAACCAATTCGGACTGTACGTGCAAGACGAATGGAGTATAGGACGCAACTTTAAACTCAATTACGGTGTCCGTCTTGATGAAATCATTTTCAACAATAAGGACCTGATGAGAAACAATGCCATTTATGCCATAGAATATGATGGCAAGAGTGTTGATACCGGTAAATGGCCCAAACCAAAACTCCAGGTTTCTCCGCGTATCGGATTCAACTGGGACGTATTCGGCAACCGCTCTTTGAAGATCCGCGGAGGTTCCGGATTATTCTCGGGACGCCTTCCGCTGGTGTTCTTCACCAATATGCCTACCAACTCGGGTATGGTACAGAACATCGTGGCAATTTCCACAAGATATTCGGGCGGCATAGCCAATCCAGATGCTCTTCTGGCTGCATTCCAGGGTGATATGATCACCGATGTGGACGCACTGATTGAGAAGCTCCACAGCCTTGATCCCAAGAAATTCCCAAAAACCATTTCTCCCGAAGACGGGGTAAAACCCTCCCAGATCAACGGTATTGATCCAAACTTCAGGATGCCCCAGGTATGGAAATCCTCCATTGCGCTGGATTACAATTTCCCCACCTCGTTCCCCTTCTCCATTAGCGGTGAATATATTTTCAACAAAACAATCAACGGAATACAGCTGATGAACTGGAACATAAAGGAAAACGCCGGATTTACACAGCTAAACGGCCCAGACAGGCGTCACATCTATCCCTCCGGTTACAAATACACCAGCACCGATGCCTTCGTCCTTACCAACACAAAGAAAGGTTACGGCTGGACAGGCAGCTTCACGTTGAACATGACCCCGGTAGAGAACCTTCATATCATGGCATCCTACACCCATACGGTCATGAAACAGATCACAGGCATGCCCGGTTCCAATGCAGAGTCTGCCTACCTGTATATTCCCTCAGTAGAAGGCCCCAACTTTGCCGGACTCAGCAATTCCCAATATGTAACTCCTGACCGTGTTATTGCTTCGGTCTCCTATAAAGACAAGAGCAACAACCACTTCTCCCTGTTCTATGAAGGCTATCGCGGAGGTTCCAACTATACCTATATGTATAACGGTGACTTTAACGGGGACAATATCGCTTACGATGTAATGTACATACCAAAAGACGATTCCGAGATCCTCTTCGCTTCCCAGAGCGACCGTGAACGTTACTGGGCTTATGCAGACCAGGATGCTTACCTGTCAAAGAATAAAGGAAAGTACGCAGAGGCATACAGTGTCTACTCACCCTGGGTCCACCGTTTTGACTTCCGTTATTCACATGATTTCGTGGTCAGAATCGGCAAATCCAAAAACACCCTTCAGCTCAACTGTGACTTTATGAACATTGGCAACATGTTCAACAGCACCTGGGGTGTCCACCAGATTCTCTCTACCGAGGCAATGAGCGGACGTATCCTCCAACTGGATAAGATCAACGACCAGGGGGTTCCGGTATTCAAGACAAGGGTAGGGGCAGATGCCAGAACCTGGGATTACAGTCATGCAATTGGCCAATGCTGGTCTCTGCAGGTTGGTATTAAGTATCTTTTTAACTAATAAGCTAAAACTTTCCTTATGAAACTTAAATATTTATTACTATCGTTTTTTGCTTTTGCAGCATTGCTTACAGGTTGTAAAGAGGTAATTGAGATACCTTCTCTGGACGAGGTAAAAGTAGACATGTCCTATATCGCTTTTGCTAAAGCCGGTGGGTCAAAAACAATCACCCTGACCGCTACTGAAAGCTGGAATATTACAAATATACCCGCTTGGCTAACGGTAAGCCCTGCCAGCGGAAGCGCTGCCCCGGAAGGCATTAAGGTAACCTTTTCTACTGCTGCAACTGATTCGGACTACTCTTCCGAAGTCTATGTTAACTGTGCCGGCAAAGTGCAGGTACTTACTGTAAAGCAGATTGCCGGCCCCGTAGAAATAGTGATTTCCACATGTAAAGATGTGATTGAAAAAGGGGTTGACGGCAAGATTTACTGGGTAGAAGGCCAGATTACTTCTATTGCCAGTACCATCTACGGCAACTGGTATCTGAACGATGGAACAGGGACCCTGTACATCTACGGGACCCTGGACGCCAAGGGCAATAC
>DHUU01000013.1:26016-27908 GCA_002409325.1 Bacteroidales bacterium UBA5226
TGGTTGACGTGACCGTTGACAAGATTACCCCCTCGCTCATCAAGTCGGCTGTGGATGCCGTTCAAGTACCCAAGGAAGGCGGCGCTTTTGAAGTGGCTGTATTATACAAAGGCAACGGCCTGGAAATTGAGTACGACGCCGATTGGCTTTCTGTAAAATCCATGATCAAGGGAGCCGATGACTCTACCCGCGTAGCTTTTGTGGCACAACCCAATTCCGGAGGCGATCGCATCGCTACCATATCCATGACCTCTGCCAACAAAAGCAACTCTTCCACCATCCAGGTTGCTGTAACGCAAAAAGGTGCTATCATTGACGCTACTGTCGCCCAATTTATTGCAGCAGCAGAGGATGCCACCCAATACCGTATTTCCGGTATTATCAGCAAAGATACCGGAAGCGATTATGGCAACATATACATAAAAGACGCTACCGGTGAAGTCTACATTTACGGTGTAGTTGATGCAGCAGGCAAAACAAAACAATGGAAAACCATGGGCATTAAGGTAGGCGATATTGTTACGCTCATTACGCCCCGTGGTGCGTATAAAGGAACCCCGCAGGGTGTAAATGCCAAAGTAGAAGCACATATTCCGGTGGTAGAAGCCACTGTTGCCGCTTTCCTGGCTGCGGCTGAGGACGCCACCTATTATCGTCTGGTGGGCACTGCCGGAGATCTCTCAGGTGCAGGCAAATACGGGAATTTCAATGTTTCAGATGAAACCGGAGAAGTATACGTTTACGGCCTGCTTTCAGGCTGGGACGGCGCCAGGGGACAATTCCAGACGCTTGTTACAGAAACCGGACTCAAGGCCGGAGATCTTCTTACCATTGTGGGCAAGAGAACTTCCTACAAAGGAACTCCCCAGGTTGGCAGCGGTTTCTATGTTTCGCACCAGCCTGCAGATGCACAATAGACGCAGCTGAACCAGAAGTGATGTCTGACGCCCCCTGATTCCTATGACAGGATTTCCGGGGGCGTTTTTTTACTGATACCCTTTATGCAGGCTTCATTTTTTCTTATTTTTGTATTTATGAAATATATACGGACCATTGGCTGTGTTTTGCTTGTTCTGTGTATTTCCTGCACAAAGAAGCCCGTCTCTATGATTGTACTTCAGACAAGCGACCTGCACGGACATTTTAATGCATCCATAGCCGGACTGGCAGGTTATATAAAGGAACAACAAAATTCATGGGGTAAAAGCCTGTTGATTTTTGACACGGGAGATTACCTGCAGGGAACTCCCGGGCTATATTATTCCAGTAATGTGGATACCACGGAAAAACACCTGTCTTCTGCCTTTTATGACTGGGTGCCCTATTCGGCCGTTACGGCAGGGAATCACGATATAGAAGCGGGAATAAACGTTTTTTCACGGGTTTACCGGCAAATGGAAGTGCCGGTACTCTCTGCCAATATTGTCCATAAGTCTTCCGTAAAGCCTTTTTTTACTCCTTACCGCGTTTTCCGGAGGAAAGGCTACAAGATTGCTGTATTGGGAATGCTCACACCCTATGTGACTTCATGGGTGCCCGAAAGGCTGCGTCCCGGACTTGACTTTCATTCCATAACATCATCTGCTTTGAACCTTATTTTCAGAGGGCACGTGAATATGAGCAAAAACCCATAGCCGAATTGCTGCATACCCTGGAGAGCCGTGCAGTCATTGAGGGCCCGTCCCGCTGGCTTGATGAAGTCCACAGGGGACAGCTGGAGCTTGCCGGAGCAGATGCCGGTATCCGCCCCGATGTGTCCTTTGCCTCGGCTTTAACTTCCGACACGGTGATTGAAAAGGGCCAGCTTTACATGAAAGATTTCTTTACCTGGTTCCCTTACGAAAACTCCTTATGCATCTTGCATATGACAGGCCATGAAATAAAGCAATACC
>DHUU01000018.1:0-132456 GCA_002409325.1 Bacteroidales bacterium UBA5226
AAAGATACTATAGAATTTTGAGGTTCTCCCTTCATCTGTCAAAACAGCAGCTTTTAGGAGTCTCTACTCTTGTGGCAAATTATTTGTAACAATAAATTATTCAAATAAATAAGTTCTTATAAATAATGATCCGATAATAATTAAAAAACTATGAAAACACTACAACTAACGCTAACCCTTCTCCTGGCAGGACTGACGGGTTTGCCATACAGCCTGGGCGCACAGACCGCCTCTCAACATTTTGTATTCCAACCGCTTCCCTATGCTTACGATGCGCTTGAGCCTTACATCGATGCCCTGACCATGGAGATCCATTATAGCCGTCATCACCAGGCCTACTACAACAATTTTATCAAAGCAGTGGATGGAACAGAAATGGCCACAATGGCCATTGAAGACATTTTTGACAAAATCAGCCACTATCCTGCAGCTGTCCGCAACAACGGCGGAGGATATTACAACCACACCCTCTTCTGGGAAAACATGACCCCCTCGGGGCCTGACAAACCTACAGGAAAACTGGCCAAAGCCATTGACAAAACCTTCGGTTCACTTGACCAGATGAAAACCGCTTTTACCACCGCCGGTGCCACCCGTTTTGGCAGCGGCTGGGCCTGGCTGAGTCTGGACGCAAAGGGCAATCTGTTTATCAGTTCCACTCCCAACCAGGACAACCCGTTGATGGATGTAGTCCAGGAACGGGGAATTCCCCTGTTGACCATGGATGTCTGGGAACATGCCTACTACCTGAAATATCAGAACAAACGGGCAGATTACATAGAAGCCTTCTGGAATGTGATCAACTGGAGGAAAGTGGAAAAAAGATATGAAAAAGCCATGAGTCAAATAAAATAAAAAAAAATTCCTATCTTCGCAGCCCTAAAGTTTCGGGGTGTAGCGCAGTTGGTTAGCGTTCCTGCTTTGGGAGCAGGGGGTCGTCCGTTCGAGTCGGACCACCCCGACAGGAAACCGGTTAAAAACCTATTTTAACCGGTTTCTATGTTATGAGGCGGAACCTCTTTCCTGGCAGGCAGGCGCTGCTGGCAGAAACTACCCCTGACCGGCTGTTGCTGACACCACAAGAAAGGGAAGCCTCGGCAATAATAAAAAGCTTCCGCTTCTTGTGGCGTAAGCTTCCCTAAAAAATTGTCTTTCAAGGCGGTGCGTAAAAGCACCTTACCTTCTCACCCACAGCTGTAGCTGGTTTTTGCTATCTCTGTAGCTGTATTCCACGCTTTCACAGAGTGCCTTCAGCATGGTGGAGTGTATTTCGTTGTCCGCCTGTTCCAGCGGATTTACGGGTTTTCCTGCGGCCGTACACTGCATAAGAAGAGAGTCTTCTTTCTCCGAATAGGACAGTTCCAGCAGGACATTGGTATGATCGGGTTGCATTTGCAGCACTTCCTCGGCCATGATCTGCAACCGGTTGCAGATTTTAGCGGGGATCACATGCTTTTCGCAAAAGATGATCATTTCTCCCTGCAGCCGGTACAGATCAAAAAATGGACTGTTTATGTGAAACTGCAGGCTGCGTACCCGGTGAATAAAGGCTTTGGTTTTGGTCCTGAGGGGGTTGTCAAAGATCTGAGACGGAGTGCCTTCTTCATAAATCACCCCTTCATCCATATAGAAAACACGCGAGGAAATGTTGCGGGCAAACTCCATCTCGTGTGTTACGATTATCATGGTCATGCCATCGCGGGCCAGACGACGGATTACTGCCAGCACCTCGCTTACCATGGTGGGGTCCAGAGCCGATGTAGGCTCGTCAAAAAGCAATATCCCGGGCTCCATGGCCAGGCACCGGGCTATGGCAATGCGCTGCTGCTGCCCTCCGGAGAGCTCATCGGGGAAACTGTACACCTTTTCTGCCAGACCAACCATTTTAAGCAGTTCCATGGCTTTGCGGTCCGCCTCGGCCCGTTTCTTTTTCAAAAGGACCACCGGACCAAGGGTTAAATTCTCCAGGACGGTCAGGTGCGCATACAGGTTAAAAGACTGAAAAACCATGCCCATTTTGCGGCGTATGCGCGGCACATCTGTCCCTTTATCCAGCATGGGATCCCCGTCAATGAGAATTTTACCTCCGGTGGGAGTTTCCAGTAAATTCAGGCACCGCAGGAAGGTACTCTTCCCGGTTCCCGATGGGCCTATGATAGAAATGACCTCGCCTTTTTTTATCTGTGCATTAATATCTTTAAGGACTTCCAGATTCCCGAATTTTTTGGATAAATGTTCTACCCGTATCATACTGTTTCCTCCTTAACTTTGCGTATAGCCTTCCTTTTGGGATCCACAGTAATTTCAACTTTATCCAGCAACCACGTCAGCAGCCAGGACAGTGCCAGGTAAATGACCGTGGCTACCAGCAGCGGGAAAAAGGCATCGAACGTACGGCTGCGGATAATGTCGCTCACCCGCGTAACATCCTGAACGGCAATGTATCCCACTACCGAGGTGGCCTTGACCATAGAAATGAATTCTCCCTTGTAGACAGGCATGGCATGCCGCAGTGCCTGTGGCAGGATGATGTGGGTAAAGGTCTGTGTGCGGGTAAAACCACCGGCAATCCCTGCTTCTTTTTGCCCCTTGCCGATGCTGTTGATGGATGTGCGGAAGATCTCGGCAACGTAGGAGGCAAAATTCAACCCGAATGCAATGACCGCCACCATCACCGGGCTGATCTGGACCGAAGCGAACACTACATAGAAGATGATCATCAGCAAGACCAGCACCGGTGTGCCCCTGAAGAAGGCAATGTAGCCTTTGGCAAAAGAAGAAGCAAAACGCGAGGCCGACATGCGCATGAAGCAGACCCCCCCTGCAAGGACGGTACCCAGGATGGCTGCAAGGAGGGAAATGATGACCGTCACGGCCAACCCGTCAAGAACCAGCTTATAACGGTTTTCCTGCACCAGGTTGTTATGAAAACTTTCACCGATCTTTTTGAAAAAATCCTTTTTTTCTGACTGCATCTTTGAAGGCATGAATTCTGCGGCATTATCATGGGTCATGCGGCTCATGTCGGCAATGATGCTTACACTGCACTCGTAATACTTATCAGAAAAAGACACTGTTTTTGCCCGTTCCTCAGTAATGGTGATACAGGATACAGCCACGTCGGCTTTTCCCGTAGCCACTGCCAGTAACAAACTATTGAAAGGCATATCGACAGGAACGAACTCTTTCCCCAGGTATGAGGCAAAGCGCTTCATGATCTCCACATCATAACCCACCAGATTTCCTTGACTGATCCCGATAAAAGGTAAACCCATGCTGGTTACCATGGCAACGTGCAACGCCCCGTTTTCCACGCGCTTTTCAATCTCCGGCATCTGTACCCCTTCTTTGGTCACCCATCGTTCCACCATCTGGTCATATATTCCGTTTTCCCGGATCTGCTGAACAAAAGCATTGAACTGCAGCCTCAGGGAGTCGTTTTCCTTACTGAAAACGGCCCCTATGGGTTCATAAAAAATAAAATCAGACAATATGCCCAGATCGGGATTTTCTTTCAACACAGGAGCCAGCATTTCGCGGGTATACATGGCTGCGTCTGATTTACCCTGTCGCAGCGACACCAGTAGATCGGGCACGTTCTGGAATTGCTGTATGCGTTCATCGGGGTAATGGGTCAGGGCATATTCCTCATGGGTAGACCCCAATAGTACGCCAAGTGTTTTAGGTCGTTTTGCTGGCTTTGTCTGCTGAGGCTTTTCCCGGACCATCACGGCCAATCCTCCCTTGTAATAAGGCTCTGAAAACAGGACGCTCTTGGCCCTTTCTTCCGTTATGGACAATCCGGCCCCAATCATATCCACCTTCTCCGAAATAAGCGCAGGGAGCAATGCCCCAAATTCCATGTCCACAATATTGAGCTCCATGCCCAGTTCCTGTGCAATGTAGCTGGCATATTCAATATCAAATCCAATGACCCCGTCATCGGCATATACATAAGACATGGGTTCGGTAACAGCCGCTGTCCCGAAATCTAATGTACCGTTCCCTCCGCTTAACAGAATTTTAGGCATCGGACCGGGATTTCCCTGTTTGGGAAACCAGCGGTCCAGCATCTGGGCGTAAGTGCCATCTTCCTGGATTCTTGACAAAACGCGGTCCATCGTCTCTTTCAGACTCTGGTCATTCGGCCGTACTGCAAAACCGTACTGATCGTCCATAATGAACTCATCCAGAACGGTCAGTCCCTCAAGTTTTGCCCGTATATTGGCCAGTACCGGCAGATCATAAGCCGTAGCATGGGCTTTCCCTTCCCTAACAGCCAGGGCACAATCCAGAACACTGTTAAAATAAATGATCCGGGCATCCGGAATTCGGTCCAGAACCATTTGATCGGCCGCTGTCCCCGCTGGAACGGCAAACAATTTTTCTCCATCCAGCATGGAAAGGCTTGTAAATAAATGATCCTCCTTGTGACAGCCTGTTACTGCAAACAGGAGCAACAGGCACCGCAGGGTGGCTTTCAATGTTTTTTTCATAGAACAAAGATAATAAAGCCGGGATCAAAATGGCGCGGGCGGTTCCACCTACTGCCTCTTTATTGAAGGCAAAAGAATTGTGATATGCGAAAAGCCACACACATGCCGGGAGGTTTAAACCTTTACGTGTTCCCAGATCTTCAGGTCTATACAGTCTATTCGCGTAGTCTGGTCTTCCAAAGCCACAATTACCCCTGAATGCACTTTCCCCATCATGCAATGAGCCGGCAGGAATTTTACCGTTTGCCCCACAAACGGCCGCATTCCTTCTATTACCCCCCTGAATGAAAGCACCATACATATCCCCGCTTCAATAACCTTCTCCTCCCGGCCCAGCAGCTTGCCCGGCCCTGTTACCCACACATCCAATAATCCGTTATCTAACTCCACAACCCGTGCAAAATGTGTAATGGGACATCCCAGCGGACGATAACGAATCACATCGTTTTTAGATATCTTATGGGCCGAGAAACAGGCCAGTGTTTCACGGCAGGATGGTTCTCCGGGCAATGGATGTAACAGAAAATCGGCTTTTGCTTTATCAATAAGGCCGGTGTATGTTTGTTTTTCTTCAATGCCGGCCAGATTCATCATGCCGGTAAGTTTTTTGAACTGCTCCACAAACCGCTCCTGACTGAAAACCGGGCATTGTTCCGGTACGGCCCTTTTTTCTTTTAAAGCCGAGGCAAATGTCGCGCAATTCACATAACCGCAGGCACCGCAATTGAATCCCGGCAGCAACGTCAACAGGGTTTCCTCCTTTATCATGGCTTATTCTCCCTTATATTCCTGAACCCCGTTTATGTGCCTCAGCACTCCCCGATGGTATTTCTTTTCAATATGCATTTCCCCAACGCATAACGTACATATAGAAAATGGCGCATTATGACGCAAGATATCTTCACTGTACTTAAACTCGGGAGCATCAGTAAAACATCCCGCCAGTTCGGAAGTCCCCTTTCCGGTCAATCCGTTTGTCTCAATGATACGGCATCCGGCATTCATTTCCACTACCCTTTCCCTGAATATTTCCCTTTCTGCCTGCGAGATCATATCGCCTTTTGTTATGGCCACCACATTGGCCGTGCTTAAAAATGGACCGACTTTTAGCGGGGTATTGGGCCCTGTTGTGGCATCTATCACACAAACACCCAGTCCATTGGTAGTATAGGGAGCACACCTGTGGCACAATCCGGCTGTTTCTACTATAAGCATAGGCGCATCATGATCCCGGGCAAAGGACACCATCTCTGCTATGTTATAAATGGTGTAATGATCGGGGCACATATCCCTGGACAATCCCACCATGGTGGGAATCCCTGTCTTTTTAAAGCGGATGTGGTCTTCGGTATACAAACAATCTATCTTGGCAACCGCGATTTTTACCTGCTGTTCTTTTAGAAATTTAATGGTATTGAGCAATACGGACGTTTTGCCTGCTCCCGGCGTACCGGCTACTACAATCACTTTCATGTTTTTCTTGTCAGGCAACGATTTCTTCACCCAGCCTCACCCGTTCGCGGATCCTGAACAGCTCACGGTCCATCCGGTTCAATTCCACGCAAAGATCTGTTTCATGAGTAGTTGTGCTGAAGATCTTTTCTACCCCGCCATTTTTCATTACGATGCGCCGGCCTGTCATTAAGGCCAGCAATGGATCATGTGTTACCACCAAAATGATCTTTCCCTTGCCCGACAGCAATTCCATTGCCTGGTGTTTTTTTATGCCGGCGTTTTCAATTTCATCTATCAGGACTATGGGTGAATCACTGATAAAAGCAACATCCGCCACCATCAACGACCGGCTTTGTCCTCCGCTTAGGATCGTTAGATTCATATCTTCCGTTATAGGCTCACCTGTCAATGTGTTGGCATGGTAAACAACCTGTTCCACCATGTTCAGATTCTTTGCCCTGCACTTGGCGTGAAGTATCAGAAAATCCCGGACCGTCATATCTGCCAGAAAATTCATGTTTTGTGATAATTGGGCAATCATTTTCTTTTTGGGATCAAACCGCATGGAAATATCAGGAATGCTGCCGTTTATTAGCACACGACGCTGTGTGGCAGTATCGCCCTGTGCCAGCTGTTCAATATCTTCAATAAAAGCGCTCTTGCCGCTTCCTGTAGGACCTACAACCCCCACGATTTCTCCAGGATAAATGTCAATCTGTGAGAAGTATTCGGGATTCCCATCTTTGTTTTTTCCGGGCATTATGGTAATGCTTTTTATCATTGTCGTTTTTATTTCAGACAAAGGTAAAAGCTTTTACTATTTTTATAAACCCATGAAAAACGTATCTGTAGCTACGTTAAAACACGTATAATAGTAATCTCAAATGTCAAAATAATGGTGCCTTACAGCATAGGTGACCAGGTTGGCCGTGTTTTTGGACTGTGTTTTCTGGAGCAGGTTTTCCCGGTGTTTGTCCACTGTACGTTTACTTATACCCAGTTTCTGTGCAATTTCCACATTGGAGAACCCTTTGCATATATAATACAGAATATCCTTTTCACGTTGCGTAATATCATTATGATCCTTATCAGAATGATTGATCTTATGGTTCATAATTTCCAGAATTGATTGTATTATGGCCGGAGAAAAATAATTCTTTCCCTCCATAACATCCCGCAAAGCACTTTTCACTTCACTAAAGGAAGAATTTTTCAATAAAAACCCCGATGCACCCGCTTCTATCATGCTGGAAAGGTAACTTTCCTCTGAATACATGGACAAGGCAAGTATTTTTATATCCGGATTGCGTTCAAGCGCTTTTCTTGTAGCTTCAATTCCGTTCATTAATGGCATCTCTATATCCATTAATACAATACAGTTATTTACCTCAACTATTTTTTCCAGAAAATCGAAGCCGTTTTCCGCTTCCAGTATCCGGTCTACAAAATCCATTTTCAGAAGCAAAAAACGCAAGCCTTCCCGAAACAAGGCATGGTCATCAACTAAAAATATATTGATTTTTTTCATCATACAGGTATTTCAATATGTGCATAAAACCCTTTCCCCTGAGACGAATCCACGGAAACAGACCCGTCCAGCGACGTGACACGGGAATAGATGTTATCCAGTCCCATACCGGAAAAAGACGGATCCTGTCCAAAAAAACATCCGGGCTTCATACCTTTCCCGTCGTCCCGGTAATCGACCATAAGTCGGTGGTTCAGCTCTTCCTTTAATCCCAGTTCTATGGTTTCCGCACCGGCGTGTTTCACGCTGTTGTTCAATAATTCGGTAACTATCCGGTAGACATTGATTTCCACATCGTAATTGTACCTTTTGGCAGAAATGTCGGAGTGTAAAACCACTTTTATGGGGGAATTGGCAAACAGTTGTTTCGTAAGTGTTTCTATTGCCTTAACCAATCCGAAATTTTTCAGAAGATGCGGACTCAGGTGATTGGATATTTCCCGAAGCGTAACTATTGCCTCGTCAATTACCGTACATGTCTGTTCTACTATCTTCCGGTTTTCCGGATTCATTTTTTTGGTATCAGCTGAGCTTATAATCATTTTTACCGAAGATAACAGCGGACCCATTCCGTCGTGCAAGTCTCCGGCAATGGTACGACGGGCGTTTTCTTCGCCTTGAATAATCCCCATCAGCATTCGTTTTTCACTCGTCTTGCGCATAGCCTCCAATTGGTCCTGAAGATTGAAAATCTGCCTGATATAATAGAGGCTTATGAGCATCAGGATGGAAATCAGAATACCCAGCCAGCTGTTAACCTCCTCTTTGGCAATAATTTTGGTCTGCCAGAAAAATGATGAAAATTCAACCAGCCTTTCCAGCGCCATCAGGACAAAGGCTATTGAGATAAGAATCCACGACACATTGTACCTGGTCCTGCGCACCATACTGACTGCCACAATGGCTGTTGACAGTTGAATGATCATAGACAGGAATAATGCAATTTTAAAAAACATTTTTCTTGTAAAATTAGTATAAAATAAAAAAGCCGCTCCTGTAATGAGCGGCTTTCGCACAATTAGGTTTTAAGTATCAGTCAAGCAGCTTGTTCCGTCCGTCAGCAATAACTACTGCCAGTGTGTTCAGTTGTTCTTCAAGCTGTTTGACGTTAATGGCATTGATGACATTCAGCGGTTCGAGGATACCGCGGATCGATTCCAGTTCCGGATGATAGGGCATCAGGGATTTAATGCCTTCCACAACCAGCAGGAACCTGTAGGAAACCTCGGAAGCTGTCTGGTCATTGAAATAGGTGATATAACGGGGTATGTCCAGGCTGGTTATATACAATGATTCCATAATCCCTGCTGCGATAGTTTCAAAGAATAAATGCATTTGCTCCTTCCCCAGTTGTTCCTTACCCATGGTTACAATCCAGGAGTTCACGTCTAAAGCGTTTACTTCTACCTTGATCTCTGCCCCTTCCATGAGCGACACATTATCGGTGTCGACCATCAGTTGTGCTATCACCTTGTCATACTCTTCCAGCGGCATCTCGTATAACTGGGCTATCTCACGGTCCACTGCATAAACAGCCAGGGCCCTGCATTTCTGGTTCAGGGTAATCAGTTCATTCACCCTGGCAAGTGGCATAAGGTACGTGGGTTTGACCCTCTTTTCGCGGTCGGTAAGAACCAGTGTCCCTTCATCTATGGCTTTCATATGGGGCATAACACCCAATTGCTGGAATCCGGCGATCAGTGAATCAATTTTAATAATTAAATCCTGTGTCAGGTATTGCTCCTGCAAAGAAACGTCTGATTTTGTGCCGGCATCTTTCTTTTTGGAAGCAGTGTTGCCACAAGCACCCAATATAAGTGCAGAGGCGAACAATAGCGCGATGGCGATTTTTCTCATATTTAGGTCTTTTTGAATGTTGATAATATTTCCGGAATAATCGTACAAATATAAAAAAAACCCGGTATTATGTGCTTTGCTTTCGCATAAACCTGGCTGGAAATTCGAAAAACAAGGCCAGTGATGTCAATACAGCCATCAGTCCCAGAACCCCCAGGTTGTACCAGAGGGTGGAAATTTTCCACGCACCCAGGATTTTCACATGGCTGTAAAAGGGAGCACGGCCATCACGGGTTGAAGGCTCCAGGTAGATGTGCCCCACCCGGGGAACAATCACATGGTCCGCCAGCCTGTACATACGCGTACTGGATGTGTTGAGTACCAGGTCCTGCAGAAACAGGTTGTGGTTGTTTTTTTTCAGCGCCAGCAATCCCTCCCGGCCCGTTTCTTCCAATAATTCCCGGTTCAACCTGTCTATGGCGTGTGTATAACGCAACGAGCTGCCTGACAATGCCTTGTCTGCCTGTTTGAAATAACCGTCCAGGGCTTCATAAAGTTCTGCAGACCATGAATCCACCGGATAAGTGAACCGTTCTAGCCCGGTAACCATAGCCAGTTTGGGAATTCCGCCCATAATGACACGGAGTCTTTGCGGATCCACCGCGCTCTTCTTAAAGTATTCATCCTGTGCTATTTCCATCTGGCTCTGCAATTCCTCCAGAAATCCGAGACGGTAATACTGTGCCCTGAATTTTTCCTTTTCGTCTTCAAAAAAATGTTTCATGTAGGGATTGTACATGTACGAACTTACCGCCAAGGCTTCGAAGGCCCAGCGTGAAGGGATGACTTCGCCAATAAAGGGTACGTTCCCTGTTTTACTCGAAGGATTCAGGTCGTCAAACTTGACTACCAGGCCGCACAATAGGATCTGGGGGATGAGCAGCAAAGGAATGGTTATATAGATGGCCACTATGGAGCTTAAAGATTGGGAAAGGACCAGCCCGGTAAGGTTGGCCACAAAGGCCGAGGCAAAAAGAATGACCCACCAGATGCCCAGCATGCCGTGTATTCCCATAATGGCATGCCCCACCAGGATAAATAAGAGCGTCTGGATAAGTGAAAGTCCTGCCAGGAAGACGATCTTTGACCAGATATACCCGTTGTGACTCAGGCGCAGGAAACGTTCCCGCTTGAGCAGGGAACGGTCTTTAAAGATTTCCTCTGCGCTAACGCTCATGCCCATGAATATGGCCACAATAACGGCCATGAAAAAGAACGAGACCAGGTTCTTGTTATCCATGACGGTGTACCCCGTCTCGGGGGCATACCGGGTGAGCATGGCTACTATGGCTGCCAGCAAAGGAGCTTCCAGCAGCGAAATGAGCAAATACTGCGTATTGGCTTTCTTTGTTTGTAGGTTACGTTCCAGGAATATTAGGAATTGTTTCCAGGGAGAGGGTTTTTTCTGTTTAGTAACGGGGACATCCCGTATTTGTTGTTTTTCCTGCTCCTGTCTTGATTCCAGGTATTTGTTATGCCATTCCTCCGGGCTTATGCGGCGTTTTTCGGTAAGTCGCCCGGTTTCGTCCAGTGATTTGGAATCCAGAATGTTGAGAATAATCTCGGGATTCACATTTCCGCATGTGGCACACATGCTCGTTTGCGCATCGGCGTGTTGGGCGGCCTGCTTGAAATACGTAACGGCCTCTATGGGATTCCCGTCAAAAACCGGGTATCCCCCCTTGTCCAGTAGCCACAGGCGGTCAAACAATTTGTAAATATCCGAGGACGGCTGGTGGATGTTGACCACAATGAGCCGGCCTCTGAACGTTTGTTCTTTCAGTAAATTAATGACCTTTTCCGAGTCCGAGGAGCTCAGGCCCGAAGTGGGTTCGTCCAAAAACAGTACCGCCGGTTCCCTGATCAGCTCCAGCGCTATGTTGAGTCTTTTGCGTTGTCCCCCGCTGATTGTCTTGTTCAGCGCCGAGCCCACTTTCAGGTCTCTGGTAGCGGCAAGGCCCAGGTCTGTAAGCACTTCCATCACTTTATTTTCCAACCATGCAGGGGACATCCCGTCAAAACAAAGCCTGGCGGTATACCACAGGTTCTGAAATACCGTCAGTTCTTCTATCAGCAGGTCATCCTGTGGAACAAAGCCGACGAGCTTTTGCACAAGCGGTTCTTCAATGGAGTGGCCATTTAGCAGGATCTGTCCTTCCTGCGGCCGGATATTTCCGTTGAGCAAGCCCAGCAACGTGGATTTTCCTACCCCGCTTCCCCCCATGATGGCTACCAGCTGTCCCGATCTGAGGGTAAAGGAGAAGTTGTGCATCCCGTTTTCGCTGCGTGGAAAGCGGAATTCAATACCCTGACCCGCCAGTTCGATGGGGGCGCTGGTGGTATCCCTTGTCTGAAAAAGAGATTGCACATTGCTGTAATACAGTGGATCCCCGTGTTTTCCCTTCATAACCGAGCTTTGTTGCCACAGCTGGAACGTGTCCTGCAATACCGGGACATCGTTCATCATCACCTGGTCATTTCCCCGGTAAGTAAAAGCAATCACATTCTTTCCAGGCAGGTCTATCAGCCGCAATATCCCTTCCCAGCCTTGCGGCCTGAAGCTGCGTACCCGGTCAGTCTCTCCGTCCAGTACAAAAGCCCTGAAGTGCATGAGTTCTTGATCGGTCACATTAAAATGAGTGCCTACTTTATGAAAAAGATCTTCCTGCTTCAGAAACCCTTCCCTGTTAATGGAGGAAAACTCCATGAAACGCAGCAGGAGCAAAGATTGTTCTGAAGATTCAATATTTTTGCGCAATCCTTCGCATACAGATTCTATGATCTTGTCCTTGTCCAGATCCGGAGACAACTCATAAAGGTCGGTAAGATCCCTGTACAGGCCCAGATAGGTTTCCCTGCGGCGTATGCCAAAGTGCTGGTCAAGATAGGCAGCAATGAGTTTTGCTGCCCGCTCTTTGTCAATCCCGGCCAAAGCCCCGAATAAGGCAAAAAGATTGAGCAGTCCCGATAAAATTATCTCATTCATTTTCGTTTCTTTCTTTCACCAGAAAAAAACAGCAACATTAAGGGAATACCAAGGACACTTCCTACAATATCTGCCGCCACATCGGAAATATCCCCGGTTCTGTACGGGAGGTAATGCTGGATGATTTCTGTTATCACGCCAAAAATAAGCCCGGACCAGAATATGACAATCTTTGTGATTACCAGGCGGGGCCTTACGGCTCCCCAGGCAAGGGGAATAATGGGAATAAACAGCAGTGTATGGATGATCTTATCGGGCAACACATCTAGCAGGGAGGCCAGCCATAAAATCATTCCGGTTTTCTTGAATTCTGGCAGGGTATCTCCCTTGACAAACAAAAGATACGTGCATCCCCCCAGGTAAAGCACCAGGAGAAAGATCATCAAAATCCTTCCGATTCCTTTCTTTATGTCAGTTTTCCGAGCCAATTCCTGCTGTTTAATTTTTCATCCAGAATACCGGGCAGGTTCTCTACCGGAACCCTTTCCTGGAGCATGGTATCCCTGTCCCTGATGGTTACGGTGTTATCTTCCAGGGTCTGATGGTCTACTGTTATGCAAAGGGGAGTGCCTATGGCATCCATCCTGCGGTAGCGTTTTCCTATGCTGTCCTTCTCGTCATAAAGGCAGGCGTGATCCAGGCGGAGTGTTTTGAGAATCTGCTGTGCCACCTCGGGCAATCCGTCCTTTTTGACCAGAGGAAAAACCCCCAGCTTAACAGGGGCCAGTATGTGGGGTATACTCAATACCACCCGGATTTCACCGTCTTCAAGTTCCTCTTCCCGGTACGAGGCGGACAATACAGCCAGGAACGTCCGGTCCAGGCCAATGGAAGTCTCTACCACATAGGGAACATAGCTTTCATTTGTTTCCGGGTCAAAATACCGCAATTTACGGCCCGAGAATTCTTCATGGCGCGAGAGATCATAATCAGTCCGGGAATGGATCCCTTCCAGTTCCTTGAACCCAAAAGGAAACTGAAATTCAATGTCACAGGCGGCATTGGCATAGTGGGCCAGCTTGTCATGATTGTGGAACCGGTACATTTCCCCTCCCAGGCCCAGTGACAAATGCCAGCGAAGGCGCATGTCCTTCCAGTACTCATACCACTTCATCTCTTCACCTGGTTTGACAAAGAACTGCATTTCCATCTGTTCAAATTCGCGCATTCTGAAAATGAATTGCCTGGCCACTATTTCGTTCCGGAAGGCCTTCCCGGTCTGTGCTATGCCAAAGGGAACCTTCATGCGGCCGCTTTTCTGTACATTCAGAAAGTTCACAAAGATTCCCTGGGCCGTTTCGGGCCTGAGAAAGACCTGGGATGCCCCTTCGCCGGTGCTCCCCAGCTGGGTGCTGAACATCAGGTTAAACTGTCGCACCTCGGTCCAGTTCCTGGTCCCCGAAACCGGGCAGACGATCCCGCAATCAATGATGAGCTGGCGCAATCCCGTCAGATCGTTCTCGTTCAGGGCCCTGATCATCTTTTCCTGGACCTGGTTGATCTTTGTCTGTTCCCTAAGCACATTGGGATTGGTGGCGCGGAATTTCGTTTCTTCAAATTGTTCCCCGAACCGTTTCTGGCCTTTGGCCACTTCTTTGTTAATTTTGTCTTCCAGTCTGGCCAGGTAATCTTCCAGCAACACATCGGCCCGGTATCTTTTTTTGGAATCTTTATTGTCTATCAGCGGATCGTTGAAGGCGGCCACATGCCCGCTGGCTTCCCATATCTTTGGATGCATGAAGATTGCCGAGTCCAGCCCCACAATATTGTCGTGCATTCGGACCAGTGAATCCCACCAGTACTTCCTGATGTTGTTCTTGAGCTCCACTCCGTTCTGTCCATAATCGTACACGGCGCTTAACCCGTCGTATATCTCGCTGGAGGGAAATATGAATCCGTATTCCTTGGCGTGGGCAATAATGTTTTTGAATAAATCGTCCTGTGTCATCATTTCGTAAAAAAGTCCTGCAAAGATAGACTTTTTGGGAGAATCTCTTCCAGCAGGTCCCTGGTAAAATCCCGGTCCTCTAGCTGGGGGTGCGGCAGAGTGAGCCTTTGAGAGTCCATTGTCAAATTGTCATACAAAAGTATATCAATGTCTATCAGACGAGAAACGTAGGTTTGTCCGACTTTTGCAGGGGGCTCTTGCCCCGGCCGTACCCTGCCCAGTTTTTTTTCGATTTCCAAACAATGATCCAGTAGCTCTTCCGGGCCTAGCTGGGTCTCCAGGCACAAGGCCTGGTTCAGGAAAGGAGGAACGGGAATGGTAAAGCCCCAGGGTTCTGTTTCCTTCCGGGTGGAAACGGCCGTGATAGTACCCAGGGCATGCAAGGCTTGCAAGGCCTGTTCCAGCAGGGTATCCCGGTTACCCAGGTTGCTTCCCAAAAGAAGGTACGTCGTATGCATAGGCATCCTGTATCAGTACATTCCGTAAAGACCGGTGTCAAGCAGGGCTTCTTCGCTCATGCGGGAGGGATCCCAGGGGGGATCAAAAGTCAGGTTTATTGACGCCCGGGATACGCCTGGGACATGGCTAACAGTAAACCTTGCCTCTTCTATCACCTGTTCCGCCATGGGGCAATTGGGGGCCGTAAGTGTCATTGTAACGGTTACCGGATGCCCTTTATCCTCCTTATCGCCTATCTCAATGCCGTAGATAAGGCCCAGGTCCACAATGTTGACCGGGATTTCCGGGTCAAAAATCTGTCTCAGCGCCTGTCTTATATTATTTTCCAGTTCACTTTCCATGTTCTTTTGTGTTCTCTGTATTGGCAGCCAGGGCATATAGCCGTATCTGCTCTATCATGGACAACAGTCCGTTGGCCCGCGTTGGGGAGAGGTGCTCCTTCAAACCGATTTTTTGAATGAAAGACAGGTCTGCGTCCAGGATTTCACCGGGGGTTTGCCCAGAGAAAACCTGTACCAGCAGTGAAATAATTCCTTTAGTGATGAGGGCGTCGCTGTCGGCCCGGAAATGAAGCTTTCCGTTTTCCCTGCTCACCGCAAGCCACACCCTGGACTGGCATCCCCTGATCAGGTTTTTTTCCGTACGGGAATTTTCTTCCAGCGGGGGCAGTTTTTTCCCCAGCTCAATGAGGTATTCGTATTTGTCCATCCAATCCTCCAGAAAGGAGAACTCCTCTACAATTTGTGTCTGTTTGTCTTCAATAGTCATGATATAACGGGATTAACGAAGCATTTTCAATACCTTCCGCAGGGACTCCACAAAGTAGTCCAGTTCCTCCAAGGTATTGTACAATGCAAATGAAGCACGCAGCACGGCGGTCAGATGGAAGTGCCCCAGCAATGGCTCGGCACAAAGCATGCCCGACCGGGCCGCAATGCCCATCTTGTCCAGCAATGTGGCTATATCGGACGGATGCGCCCCCTCTATGGACATGGAAAAGACCGGTATTTTTTCATAAACCTGGCCGTAATAGGTACCCGGGACGCCGTATACCCTGCAGCCCTCTATGGCCTGTAATGAGGCCATGGCTTTTGTAGTAATTTCCCTTTCATGTGCCTCAACGTTAAAAGCATTCAGGCTGTTAATAAATTCAATGGCCGCACCCATCCCGGCCACGCCAATGAAGTTGGCTGTACCGGCTTCAAATTTGAGGGGAAGCGGGGCATAGGTGGTACCTGTGGGCAGGCAAACCTTTTCTATCATATCGCCTCCGCCCTGCCATGGGACCATCTCTTCCAGATATTTTTCTTTTCCGTACAATACGCCTGTTCCCGTGGGCCCGTATAGCTTGTGTCCAGAAAAAACGTAGAAATCAGCGTCCATTTCCTGAACGTCCACTTTCTTATGGACAATACCCTGGGCCCCGTCCACAGCCACCGGTATGTTGTAATAATGGGCTATGCGTATGATATCGGCCAGGGGATTGACCAGTCCCAGCACGTTGGATATATGCGTTATGGCCAGCAGTTTTGGTTTTTCTCCGGGTTTATCCAGGATCTGCTCCAGTTTTTTCGGATCCATGGCCCCCGAATCGTCAATATCCCAGACTTCAAGCAGGGCCCCGGTACGTTTACACATCATCTGCCAGGGGACAATATTGGAATGGTGTTCGGCCCCGGTAATCACAATGCGGTCTCCGGGCCGGATGTAGGTTTGCCCGAAGGAATAAGCTAGCAGGTTGAGTGAGGCGGTTGTCCCGCTGGTAAAAATCACCTCGTTAACAGAGGTGGCATTAATGAAATCCCTTATGGTTGCGCGGGCCCTGTCATACCGTTCGGTGCACTGCACGCTCAGGTAATGGACCGCCCGATGGATGTTCCCATTCATACCCCCTTGCATTTCCTGCAGCACGTCCAGTACCTGCCTGGGTTTCTGGGTTGTAGCCCCATTGTCCAGGTAAACAAGAGGTTTCCCGTATACTTTTTGTGACAGGGCGGGAAACTGTTCCCTGATATGTGAACAATTCATGCTTCAAAGATAATAAATGTATATTTGCAGTGTAATAAGCCCCGTTAAAATGTACGAATATATAAAGGGAAACCTGGTCACGGCAGATCCCACGCAGGCCGTGGTGGAAACAGGCGGAATTGGTTATCATTTGCTCATATCCCTGCAAACATACTCGGCCATCCACACCAGTAAAGAAGTGATGCTCTGGGTGCACCTCCAGGTCAGGGAAGATGCCCACCTGCTATACGGTTTTGCCAGACGTGATGAACGTGAGATTTTCCGTTTGCTGATTGGGGTTACCGGTGTAGGTCCAAATACGGCACGGATGATCCTCTCGGCCATGAGCAACGCAGAACTTCGCAACGCCCTGATTACAGGAGATGTCGTCCGGATCAAAAGTGTAAAGGGCATTGGCATCAAAACAGCCGAAAGAATGATCATTGAACTCCGGGATAAAATGTTGAAAGTCGGGCTGGATTCAGACAGTCTGGGCAATCTGGCGCCGGCTGTTTCGGAAACCGGGGCCGAAGCCGCTGCCGCCCTGCAACAATTGGGCTTCCAGCGCTCGGCCGTTGAAAAGGTGATCTCGCGCCTGCAGAAAGAAAACCCCTCCTGCGGTCTGGAAGATATGATCAGACAAGCCCTCAAACTCTTGTAGTTTGCCATATTTGGCTATCTTTGTTTCACAAAACTTAATCTTATTGTTATGAATATTCCGGACAATCTCAAGTATTCCAAAGATCATGAGTGGTTAAAAATTGAAGGTAATCTTGCCACTGTGGGCATTACTGATTTTGCACAGTCTCAGTTGGGCGACATTGTTTTTGTTGATATACAGACCATGAGCGAAACCCTGGACAAAAATGAGGTATTCGGCGCCATAGAGGCTGTTAAGACCGTTGCTGATGCTTTAATGCCTGTATCCGGGACTATTGAAGAGGTAAACCAATTACTGGAGGAAGCGCCTCAGACAGTCAATGAGGACCCCTACGGCAAAGGATGGATGGTCAGGATCAGGATGTCAGATCCCCAGGAGGTTGGTGATTTGCTCGATGCCCGGGCTTACGGGGAATTAATCTCTTAAGGCCATTTGATACTATTTTTATGAAAACAAGCTTCGGAAGTGATAATCATTCCGGGGCACATCCCTCTGTACTAAGGGCTCTTGCAGACGCCAATCAGGATTACCAGCTTTCTTATGGAGAAGATGAATATTCTGCCAGGGCAGCGGATGTGTTCAGGTCTATATTTGGAGAAAATGCGCAGGCATTCTTTGTTTTCAACGGGACCGGGGCCAATGTCCTCTGTCTGCAGGCGCTGACACAGCCCTATCATGCCATAATCTGTCCGGAAACCGCCCACATCAACCAGGACGAATGCGGTGCCCCCGAGCGTTTTACCGGGTGTAAGGTCATAACAACCAACACAGAAGACGGGAAACTGCATCCTGAACATATCAGGCCCCTGCTCAGGGGTTTTGGTTTTCAGCATCATTCCCAGCCAAAGGTCATTTCCATTTCCCAGGTCACGGAACTCGGCACGGTTTATACCCCGGAAGAAATTAAGGCCCTGGCAGACCTGGCTCATGAACAGGGCATGTACCTGCACATGGACGGGTCCAGGCTGGCCAATGCTGCTGCATACCTGGATCTCCCCCTGGAGGCGATAACCACCCGTGTGGGTGTTGACGCTCTTTCCTTTGGCGGGACAAAAAACGGGATGCTTATGGGCGAGTCTGTTGTATTGCTTCATCCCCTTCTGGCTGAAAATTTCCTGTACATCCGGAAACAATCCATGCAGCTTTTTTCCAAGAGTCGTTTTGTGGCTGCCCAATATCTGGAATACCTGAACCATGGACTATGGCTTGAAAATGCGCGTCACGCCAACCATATGGCGCAATATCTGGCCAAAAGGATACATAATCTGCCAGGTATAACCATAACACAGAAAGTGGAAAGCAATGCTGTTTTTGCCATTATCCCCCAGGCGGCCCGAAGGAAACTTGTAGAAAAGCATTTCTTCTATATTTGGAATGAAAACACCGGAGAGGTTCGCTGGATGTGTTCTTTCAACACCCGGAAAACTCATGTGGATGTATTTGTAAACGATTTAAAAAAATCATTATCATGAATAACGAAGTTCAAGTCACCAGGCTCTTCGATTTACTTGAAAGGCTACAGATTAACTATCCAAAAGAAGATATTCTGGCCGGTAAGGTACAGGGCGTCTGGAAGAAGTACAGCTCCCGCGAATATGCGGAAATCTCGCATGCTTACGCATACGGTTTTCTGGAATATGGTTTACAGCGCGAAGACAAGGTGATCACGGTGATGAACAACCGGCCCGAATGGAATTTTGTAGATATGGGAACAGCCCTGGCCGGTATTGTCCATGTGCCCGTTTATTCTACTTTGAGTGAGGACGATTACCGCTATATCATACCCCACTCAGATGCAAAGATCATGATTATTGGCAGTGCCATCCTGTATAAACACCTGGCCCCGGTAATCGCATCGCTGGAGAACCCTCCGGCTGTCTTTACCGTGGATCCCGTAGAGGGGGTAAACAATCTGGAACAGATCGTTACAATGGGCAGGAATCATAAGGAAAAATGGGCCGGTGTGATTCAGGAGAACAAAAAGAACATAAAGCCCGACACCCTGCTTACCATCATCTATACATCGGGGACCACGGGAACGCCTAAGGGCGTGATGCATGCCCACAGCAGCATTGTTTTTAATTTCCTGGCCCACGCAGCACAGCAAACCAAAAACTCCTCGCACCGTTATCTGAGTTTCCTTCCGCTATGCCATATCTACGAAAGAACCATGAACTATGAATTCCAGTCTTTGGGAATCAGTGTCTATTATGCAGAGAACATGGGAACCATTGCCCGGGATCTGAACGACATCCAGGCAGACGGATTCTGTGCTGTCCCGCGTGTTATAGAAATGATGTACAAGAAGCTGGAAGACGCCGGCAAGAGCCTTACGGGAATCAAACGCATGATCTACACATGGGCCTGGAATTTTGGAAATACATTTGACTACGAAAGGCTCACCTTCTGGCGCAAGACCCTTAACAAGCTGTTTGACAAACTGGTGTATAGCAAATGGAGGGCCAACCTTGGGGGGCATGAAATGCTCATAGTAACCGGAGGTTCCTCCATTCGGGCTTGCGTCATTCGTTTGTTTTCAGCAGCCAAAATGTTCATTTATGAAGGTTACGGCCTTACAGAGACAGCGCCTGTGATTGCCGTAAACAAACCAAAGTCCATGATCCGTAAAATCGGGACGGTTGGCACTGTCCTGGAAGGGACTGAACTGAAATTTTTACCCGATGGTGAAATACTAACCCGCGGTCCGCATGTGATGATGGGGTATTACAAGAATCCAGAAGCCACCCGCGAGGCCATAGACTCTGAAGGCTGGTTCCACACCGGCGATGTGGGTGAAATGACCAATGGCGTTTTTCTGCGCATTACAGATCGCAAAAAGGAAATCTTCAAATTATCCAACGGCAAGTATGTGGCTCCACAGGTAATTGAATGCAAACTGAACGAATCGCCTTATATTGAGAGTTCGCTGGTCATTGGAAGCAATCAGAAAGTGGCCTCGGCCATAATCATCCCCAATTCCACACAGGTACAGGATTTGGCGGCTCACCGTAAAATGGTTTTCCAAGATCTGGAGAACCTTTACCAGACCAGAGAGATCAATGAATTGATTCATAAGGAGATTGAGCGGATAAACAAATCGCTGGCACCACATGAACAGATCAAGTTTTTCCGTCTTGTGAATGATGAATGGACTACTGCAAACGGTATGCTCTCACAAACGCTCAAATTGCGACGCGCCCAACTGAACAAACGTTACGAAAAATTAATTGCTGCGATCTATCCGTGATCCGCAAAGCAACCAGCAACGACAAGATTGCGCTCCGGCAGATCTGGTGCGCGGCTTTCGGGGACAACCTGGATTATGCCGCCTTCGTAACAGATCATTGCCTGGAGCTGGGGACGGTGCTGTACCATCCCGGGGGAATGTCTTTTCTTACCCTGTTTCCCATTACCCTTTACCATAGAAATAAACGGATCATGGCTGGCGTCTGTGTTTACGGACTGGCTACACATCCTTTGCAGCAAAACAAAGGGTTTGGGTCTCTGTTGCTTGCCCGGGTGTTGGCCGGATCCCCGTTTGTGTTGCTCTATCCGGCAACGGAAGACTTGCAAAAATACTATCTCAAAAGAGGATTTGACACCCCCGTGCGCATCCCGGCTCCCGTAATGATGTCTGGCTGTAAGGGGCCTCATGGCCAGGCCCGGTCTGGCGAACTTTATGCAACCTATAAAGATGATGCTCTAAGGCAGGAGTTTGCATTTCTCTGGCCTTTGCCGATCTTCAATTTTGCCTTTCAGGAATGTCTGTTTCGGGGCGGTTACGTGGTTCCGCCACGGTTCTGTTATCCGTCAGAGACAGACCCGGGTGTTGTATGCAAATTATTTAAGGGCGCGGGGAAAAAAGACGGATCGTCGTATCTGCGTGCGTTGGCTCATTTTAACGTTCCCGTTCCGGGATTTTGTTCCGAAGATAGTATTTTTTACCTTCCTTTAGACTAAATATCAGAAGGTTATTCTGTAATACCCCAGGGGGAGCAGGCCGGTTTGATAGGACGTTCTCATGTCTTCCAGCTTCACATCGTATTCATAGGAATACACATTCTTGCGGTTGGTGAAATTCCGGATCTCAACCCCGATTTCATGTGTGACTTTCTGTTGCTGGATTTTTGCCCAGGCCTTCAGGTCACCTCGCATGTAGAACGGGTGCCTGGGCACATAAGCCTGCTCATAAATATAGACTGTTGTCCCGGTAGCCCTGGAAGCATCCAGGTCTACTGGAATATACCTTTGTCCCCCGGCAAAAGAAAATTTCACATCACCCCCGAACGTCCAGATATTTCTGGCAGTGGGTTTTTTTGACAATTCGAACTCTTTTCCCACCAGTATATTGGATACAAAATTGCTGTTGTACCGGGTATTTCTGAGTATGTTGTCAATGCTTCTGAATTTACTTTCAAAAACAGAAGCGGTAACCATGTAATACCATCCGCGGGATAGAAAACGTTCCAGTGTCAGTTCCAGCCCATAATTATATCCGGTGGCATCGCTTACGTAGACACGTCCGTATTTGTCAAAACTCATCCCCGACAGATTGACCACGGCGTAATACGGTTCATAAAGGTCTACAGGGATGTTGTATAGATACTGATAATAAACCTCTGCTTTAAACCGCGTGGATGGAGCGATGCGCCACTGGTATCCCAAAACCAGGTGGTGCGCACGTGTCATATCCAGGTACCTGTTCGGATAGATCTTGCTGTCAACGGCCTGGGAAAACAATTTGGTCATATAGATTTCAAGGCCCTGGTACTGGCTGTGGAGTCCGTATCCAAAGGTTATTTCGTGCTTGTCTTTGAGTTTCCAGGAAAGTCCAAAACGAGGATCGATGTTCCAGGTCTGGTTCAGGAAAAGAAATTGGGCGTTCACACCTGCATCCAGGGTCAGTTTTGGGGTGGCCCTGTAGGAAACCTCCGAAAATCCGCTCAGAAGAAATGTATAACCCATCTCGTTCACGTCTTTTGGATAGGTGGTCATGGAATAATCATTGGAAATGAACTTGTAGGCAAGCCTTTTTCCTACAAGTCCCGAGCGCAGGGACACCCGGCTCCCAAGCTTAACGTTATGGACAGCCTGCAAACTCTGGAATTCGCGCATGAGCAAGGCATCCTGACTGCGGTCTTTCAGCAGTGTTTCGGCATTCATGGAGTCAATCTGGGCCGAAAAGGAGGAATAGGATCCGGCCAGCGCAATGTTGAGGGATTGATTGTGTCCCAGGCTTTTCTGGTATCTTATCCCGGCAACAGCCATCCCGGACTGGGTAGAAATATCGTCTGCATAATTGTAAAAGTCCGATTCTCCGTCAACGATACTGACTTTCCCTGTTCCCCCAATGGTAAAAAATGAAAAAGTGCCGCCTTTGGGTGTGGGGACATTAATTTTTGCCGTCCAGTCCTGGTACCTGGGAACTGCAGATCCTGTGCCGAACTCAAAGCCCAGGTATGCCAGCGCATCCAGAAAAGAATAACGGTAAGCGCCCATATAGGAGGCTTTCAATTTTCTGGAAACAGGCCCTTCTACTCCAACCTCAAGACCGTTAATGCCCAGCTGACCTGTGAATTCATGTTTATCGTAATTCCCCTCCCTCAGGTGTATGTCAAAAACACCGGAATAGGCGTTGCCATATTCTGCCGGAAAAGCACTGGTATAAAAATCAGAATTTGACAACGTGTTGACATTCAGCATGCTGATTGCTCCACCTGTGGCTCCTCCATCGGCAAAATGGTTGGGATTGTAGATGTCAACTCCTTCCATTCGCCACAAAAGACCATATGGGGAATTTCCCCTTATAACAATGTCGTTGTTAGAATCGTTGGGTGTTCCCACTCCTGCAAAATTCTGAGCCATTCGGGAAATATCGCTCATCGCACCGGCGTAACGCTCTGCATCGGCTACAGAGAATGTCCTGGCCGAAACAGTAGCCATATCGTTCACCGGGCGCAATTTGTCCCTTTCTGCAGTTATGACAATTTCCCGGACCGTCATCACGTCTTCGCGCATTGTGACATTGATTACCAGTTCCTTCCCCGAGTTGAGTGATATGTTTTCCATATAGATGCTTTCCATGCCCATGCTGGAAAAAAGAATGGTAATCCTTCCTACCGGGACGTTGGGGATGCTGTAGTAACCGTCTATATCGGTATACGTGGCCAAATAACCGCTGTTATTGACCACTACTCCAACGCCTACCAGGGGTTGTTCAGATATATCGTCCACCACCCTCCCTTTGACGGTTTGTATCATTTGCTGTGCCTTAAGGGAAACAAACGGAAACAGGAAGATGAGTGTAATAAGGAAAAAACGTTTCAATGTAAAAATGTGCTTTGATGCATAAACTCACAAAAGTAGTATATTTTTTTTCTTCTGTGTTTAAATATTGCCGCTGAATAAAGCAGTCTTTGTTTAGGTCAATATGGATTATAAACTGTTTGTTAGTATGTTGTAAACATTTAACGTCCCAGATACAGCAGTAAAACAGAAATATCGGCAGGAGACACCCCGGGAATCCTGGAGGCCTGACCTATTGTCCGGGGTTTGATTTTTTGTAGCTTTTGTCGCGACTCGGTAGACAGTGAAAGGATTTTAGAATAGTCAAATTTATCAGGAATGGCCACCGTGTCGAGTCTGAGGATTTTCTCTGCAAAAGCTTTTTCTCTTTCTATATAACCTCTGTACTTTATCACAATCTCTGCAGACTCATAAAATTCTGCCGCCCTGGGATCCTCTTCATATAATGTTCCACGTGGAACAAAACCAACAATATCCTCCCAGCTGACTTGTGGTCTGCTCAAAATTTGAGCCAGTTTTCTTTTGGTGTTCATTGGAGCAGTTCCAGCCTTGACCAGTATTTCATTCGCCTTTTCAGGTTCAACAGATGTGCTCTCAAGCCATTTCAGGATATTGTTTCTCTTTTCAATTTTTTTTATCAGCAGGTTGTATCTTGCTTCTTTTACAAGGCCTATGTTATAGCCTTTTGGCGTCAGCCTTTCGTCTGCATTGTCCTGCCTTAAAAGTATCCTGAATTCTGCACGGGAGGTAAACATTCGGTAAGGTTCGTCAACGCCTTTGGTTACCAGATCGTCTATGAGCACGCCCATGTAGGCCTGATTCCTGTTTAAAGTCAGCGGTTCCAGTTTGTTGATCTTTTGGTGTGCATTGATCCCCGCCATCAACCCCTGTGCCGCGGCCTCTTCGTAACCTGTTGTGCCATTTACCTGACCTGCAAAAAATAGATTTTCTATATTTTTTACTTCCAGTGAGTGAAAAAGTTGTGTTGGCGGAAAATAATCGTATTCAACGGCATAACCCGGACTGTGAAATCTTGCGTTTTCCAGACCCTTTATTTTCCTTATCGCCTGAAATTGTATTTCTATTGGAAGTGACGAGGCAAATCCCTGTAAATAATATTGGTTTGTATTCCATCCTTCCGGTTCCAGAAAAAGGGGGTGTTGTTCTTTATCTTCAAAGGTTCTTAATTTATCTTCAATACTTGGACAGTATCTTGGGCCTTTCCCGCTGATTCTTCCTGCAAAAAGAGGAGAATCCTTAAAACCTTCTCTTAGTTTCTCATGAACTGCAGAATTGGTGTACACCATATAGCAGTCCATTTGTTTTTGTTTCTCCTGTATGGCTGAAAGCGTATTTAAAAAAGAAAATTTTTGTGGTTTAGTGTCTCCTTTTTGTATCTGCAAAGAAGTAAAATCAACCGTTCTGCCGTCTATTCTGGGAGGCGTTCCGGTTTTCATACGTTCTATCTGTATTCCTTTTTCCTTAAGCTGTCTGCTTAATCCTACTGCGGGTGTCTCTCCTATTCTTCCACCGGGTGCAGATTTCCATCCAATGAAAATCAACCCGTTTAAAAAAGTTCCATTTGTAAGAATCACAGCTTGCGCAAAGATTTCTTGTTGGAATTCTGTTTTTACTCCAATTACTTTATTCCCGTCAAATAAAAGGGAAACCACCTGGTCTTGCCATATATACAGTCCTTCTGTGTTTTCCAGGATTTCTCTCCAGGTCATGGAAAATAACATTCTGTCGCATTGTGCCCTGGGGCTCCACATAGCCGGCCCTTTGGAGCGGTTCAGCATTCTGAATTGTATGGTGCTTTTGTCGGTTACAAGTCCCATAGCTCCACCCATGGCGTCTATCTCTCTGACAATCTGTCCCTTTGCAATGCCTCCAACAGCCGGGTTGCACGACATCTGTGCCATTTTTGTTATATCCATGGTGACGAGCAATGTTTTTGACCCGAGTTTTGCTGCTGCATGGGCTGCTTCGCATCCTGCATGTCCTGCTCCCACTACTATAATGTCGTAATGATTGGTCATTTAAATGGATTTATCGTTACCTCGCTTAAAGCGGCGTCTTCTGCCCTGCTCATGCATTTTCTTTCTTCGGGTGTTTGGTCGTTCATGCCTGACATATGGAGTATCCCGTGAATTATTACTCTTAATAATTCCTGTTCTTTGGTCTGTTCATATTTGCTAGCATTAAAAAAAACAGTTTCAGGATCTACAAAAACATCTCCGCTTAGGCGTTTACTGTTTTTTTCTGAATATGTAAATGTTATTACATCTGTATAATGATCGTGATTCAGGTATTTTTTGTTTAACTGCAGCATATATTCTGAATTGCAAAATATAATACCAATATCGCCCGCCTGTTTTCCGTAAGTTTTCAGCACATTGGATATCCATTTTTTTATGGCACGTCTGTTGCATATTTTTAGAAGGGTATTGCTTGTGTGAAAAAGAATCATGGCCTTATGTTAAATAACGCAGCAAAATTACTAAATTGTTTATTAAAAAATTTTTTTTACATTTGCAAGCCTTGATGGGCCATTAGCTCAGCTGGCTAGAGCGCTTGCATGGCATGCACGAGGTCGTCGGTTCGACTCCGACATGGTCCACACGATTAATATTTTTTAAATAATGGAACTTAAAAAAAGCCCTAAAGCAAATCTTGAAAACAAAAGAATGCTTTTTATTGAGATCGGCCTGGTCGTTGCTCTTGTAGTTGTTCTGGCTGCTTTTGAATACAAGACTTACGAAAAAAACGCCAGTTTTATCGATGCTGAGGTTAAGCAAGTCATTGAAGAAGAGCAGATCCCCGTAACGCTTGAAACACCTCCCCCTCCGCCTGAAACTCCCCAGGCACCTTTACTTTCCGATGCTATTGAAATTGTTGACGATGACATCACCATTGAAGATGACATTATCATCGAATCAGAAGATGACGCTTCTTTTGCCGTAGAAATACGTGATTATATCAATTATACTCAAGAGGAGACCGTTGAGGAAGAGGAAATCCCAGTTGCCATTGTTGAAGAAAAGCCCACGTTCCTTGGTGGAGACGAGAATACCTTTACAAAATGGGTATTTGAGCGTATTGTTTATCCCGAGGTAGCCAAAGAAAATGGCGTGCAGGGCCGTGTTACACTTACTTTCATTGTAGATTCAGATGGTTATGTCAAGAATGTTATGGTTCTGCGCGGAGTGGATCCATCCATTGACAAAGAGGCTGTTCGCGTAGTTTCTTCTTCACCCAGGTGGAAACCGGGCAGACAGCGTGACAAGAACGTGAGGGTACGTTATAATTTTCCCCTTAACTTCCAGCTCAGATAAGCAATCAGTAATTTATACACTTATTTTAAGCGCCCGGAATTTTAGGGCGCTTTTTTTGACTTTATGGAAATCGTAAAAGAACCAGACAAAGCTGTATTTATTGGTATACTCCGGCCCGGAACCGATCCGGCGCTATTTGATGATTATCTGAATGAACTTGAATTCCTTGCAGAGACAGCAGGTCTTAACAGCGGCGGTCGCTTCTATCAACGGCTTGAGAAGCCCCACCCCAACACTTATCTGGGTAGCGGGAAACTTGAAGAACTGGCCTCTTTTATAAAATCAGAAAATATTTCCATTGCTATTTTTGATGATGAATTATCTCCCTCTCAATTGCGCAACCTGGATAACATTCTTGCCTGCCGTATCCTTGACAGGACCAATCTCATTCTGGACATATTTGCCCAGCGTGCCAAAACCGCCTATGCAAAAACTCAGGTAGAACTGGCACAATACCAATACCTGCTTCCTCGTCTGACGCGTATGTGGACCCACCTGGAAAGGCAACGCGGGGGTATTGGCATGCGTGGCCCCGGGGAATCACAGCTCGAAACAGACCGGCGTATTATTCTGGATAAAATAGCCCTGCTCAAAGAAAAACTACAAAAAATTGACCGTCAGATGATATCCCAGCGGGGCAACAGGGGTTCTCTGACAAGGATGGCTCTTGTGGGCTATACAAACGTGGGAAAGAGCACGATTCTGAATCTTTTGGCAAAAACCGACGTCTTTGCGGAAAACAAACTGTTTGCCACACTGGACACTACGGTCCGCAAAGTGGTAGTGGAAAATATTCCGTTTCTGGTAAGCGACACTGTTGGTTTTATCCGTAAACTGCCTACGCAGCTGGTGGAATCATTTAAAAGCACCCTGGATGAAGTGCGCGAAAGCGATGTCCTGGTTCATATTGTGGATGTTTCACATCCCAACTTTGAGGAAATGATGCACGTAGTCCAGAATACCCTTCGGGATATCGGGTGTGCAGATAAACCTGTTTATGTTGTTTTCAATAAAATTGACGCTTTTCAGGAGCATCAGACACCTGAAGGCGGGTTCAGTCTTGAGTCTCTTAAAAAAACATGGCTATCAAAATTGCATGATCCCTGTGTTTTCATCTCTGCAAAGGAAAAAATCAACATTGATAAGTTTCGCCGGGATCTCTACGGCATGGCCGCCGAAGTGCAGGCCGGCCGATATCCCTTCGGGACGTTCCTGTGGTAATTACAGGCATATTTTTTTGCACATTTATGGACAGGAACCATTCTCTGATGTTCCCTTGTTCATTGCGCAGATTCTTGTCACGCTAGAAACATAGTCTCCTCCATTTTTGAAAATTTTTATATTTTTGTGAAGACACTATGCCTGTTATGTACAATAAACGCTTAACCGGAACCATGGTGGCACTCGCTTTTATTGTTCCGGTCTTACACGGATGCAGTAGTAATCCCTTTAAATTCGTGGATAATGCTTATGTGGGGACCTGGCATATTGACACCTCAAGGGTAAGCGTATCCATTTCAGTTGATGCGGGAAACGCTGCCGATCTGCAGATTTTTCTGCCATTTGTCACCGAAAACTACCAGAACCTGCGCATTCTGCTCAAAGAACCCCATACCATACGGGTTGCCGGCTCAACACGTGAAGATCCCTATTCCGGGTCCTATTCCCTTGTTTTCTCTTCGGGTAACGTCTATACAAGCTCCTATAAACTGGTGCGCAATATCCTTTTTCTTGCTTTTTACGACAATTCAGGAACACGTTTCACCATACCCTGCCAGGCAGATGGGAACACCCTCCAGATCGTTTATTCCACACCATACATGCGTGCCCTTATAAGGGATTACATAGAGGACCATTTCACAGACCAGGCAGACTACTATCTTTCTGTGTTCTCTTCAATTAGCGTAACCATTGAGGGGCTTAGCGTTTACAATACAAGAACCCGCGATTCAGCCGGGCAATATGTGCAACCGTAATGTTTTTGGGGCATTCCATCTGACACGCCCCTATATTGGTACAGGAGCCAAATCCCAGTTCATCCATCCTGGCCACCATGGCGCGTGCCCTGCGGCTTGCCTCGGGTTTTCCCTGGGGTAGAAGGGACAGGGCGCTCACCCTTGAAGCCACAAACAACATGGCAGACCGGTTCTTGCAGGTAGCCACGCACGCCCCGCAACCGATACAGGCCGACGCGTCCATGCTTTCTTCTGCCACTTCTCTGGATATGAGGGATGTATTGGCTTCAGGCGCACTTCCTGCATTAGCGCTTATAAAACCGCCTGCCTGCAGAATTTTGTCAAAAGCCTTCCTGTCCACCATCAAATCCTTGATCACCGGAAATGCCCCGCAACGCCAGGGTTCAACGGTTATTGTGCTGCCATCGCCGAAACGGCGCATATACAGCTGGCATGTTGTTATGCCCTGGTCCGGGCCATGAGGCCTCCCGTTAATGTACAATCCGCAGGCACCACAGATCCCTTCCCGGCAATCATGGTCAAAGGCTATTGTTTCCTGCCCCTGTGAAACCAGACGGTTATTGAGAATGTCCAGTAATTCAAGGAAAGAGGTATCCCCGGATATCCCCTCCATTTCAAAACGCTGGAAATAGCCCCTTGCCCTGGGGCCAGCCTGCCGCCATATTTTCAACACGAAAAACATCTTACCCATACTTACGCTCTGACACATTAATATTCTCAAATACAAGAGGTTCCTTGTGCAAGAGAGGAGCCTGCCCCTGGTCTTGGTATTCCCAGGCAGCCACATACAGGAAACGGCTGTCATCTCGCAGTGTCTCCCCTTCTTTTGTCTGGCTTTCAACACGAAAATGACCTCCGCATGATTCCTCACGGTGCAATGCGTCCCGCTGCATCAACCGGGCCAGTGTAAAATAGTTTTCCAGGTGGATAGCTTTTTCCAGCTCCTGGTTCACCGTAGTGTGGTTTCCGGTAATTCCTGCCTCCTTTCTGAACCATTGCTCCAGAGATTCCAGCTGGGGTACCATTGCGGCCAATCCCTCAGCAGACCTTTCAATCCCCAACCCGTCCCACATCAGGTTGCCCAGTGTGCGGTGAATCAGATCTACTGGCACACTGCCTTTTAGAGCCATGAGCCGCTCTATTCGTTCCTGCACTGCCACCTTGGCCTGCATAAATACATCCGAGGCAGCATCGGGACACAATTCTGTGGTTTTGTCTGCCAGATAACCAGGAAGCGTGTAGGGCAAAATAAAAAAGCCGTCTGCCAAACCTTGCATCAGTGCCGAAGCCCCCAGGCGGTTTGCCCCGTGGTCACTGAAATTCGCTTCGCCTATGGCAAACAAACCCTCCACGGTGGTCATAAGGTTGTAATCCACCCACAAACCGCCCATGGTATAATGAATGGCCGGGTAGATTTGCATGGGTTCTTTCCAGGGATCATCTCCCGTAATTTTTTCATACATCTGGAACAAATTCCCATATTGACTTTCTATGAACTCTTTTCCGTGCTTTGCAATGGCGCCGGATAAATCAAGAAAAACGGCACGTCCTGTCCTGCTTACGCCCAGGCCGGAATCGCAGCGTTCCTTTCCCGCACGGGACGCCACGTCCCTGGGCACCAGGTTCCCGTATGAGGAATACCTTCGCTCCAGGTAATAATCCCTGTCCTGCTCAGGAATGGCCGATGGTCTGATCTTGCCTTCGCGCAAAAGTTTCGCGTCTTCCTCCCTGGCGGGTACCCATAATCTTCCGTGGTTGCGGAGCGATTCACTCATCAGAGTGAGCTTGGACTGATATTGGCCGTGTACCGGTATGCACGTGGGATGTATCTGGACAAAACCCGGATTGGCAAAAAAGGCTCCCTTTTTCCAGCATTGGATCAGAGCCGATCCATTGGAATTCATCGCATTTGTAGAAAGGAAATAAACATTCCCGTACCCTCCTGTAGCCAGAACCACCGCATGGGCAGGGTAGGCGGTTATCCTTCCCGTGACCATATCCCGGGTAATAATCCCCCGGGCACGTCCGTGATCTGTTACCAGGTCCATCATTTGTTCCCGGCTATGGACGGTTACACTTCCCCGGGCAACCTGCCTGTTAAGCGAAGAATAGGCCGCCAGCAGCAGCTGCTGTCCCGTCTGTCCCCTTGCATAAAATGTCCTGCTAACAAGTGAACCCCCGAAAGACCTATTGTCCAGGTATCCTCCGTAATCCCTGGCAAAAGGAACCCCAAGGGCAACGCAATGATCAATGATGGCGTTGCTCACCTGGGCAAGCCTGTACACATTGGCCTCCCTGGATCTGAAATCCCCACCCCGCAAGGTATCCAGAAACAGGCGGTTTACAGAATCATTGTCGTTCCGGTAATTTTTTGCCGCATTGATTCCACCCTGCGCCGAGACCGAATGTGCCCTGCGCGGAGAATCGTTCATGCAAAATACATTCACGCGGTATCCCTGTTCCCCCAGGGCCGCTGCCGCCGAGGCCCCTGCAAGCCCTGTTCCCACGACGATTACATGCATCTTTTCCCTGTTTGTTGGAGACACCGTTTTCAGGGATTCTTTGCAGCGTGTCCATTTCAGTTCCAGCGGACCTTCCGGGATTTTTGAATCAAGGATCACAGACATGATGTTTTCGTTTGATAGACAAAAATACAAAAGAATGCCGAGATGCAATTTTTTCATAACTTCGTTGCATGAAACACTTGTTTTACATCGGAATTCTGGGACTATCCCTATCGCTGGCTTCCTGCGGGAACCCACGGGAAAATTTCTCACTCCGCACCGGAGCGGAAAACACAGATGCTTACCTTTCCCTGCTCCAGGGAAAAAGGGTAGGGGTGCTTACCAACCACACTGCCCTTATGGACGGCACACACCTGATTGACAGCCTGCTCTGCCTGGGTATGGATATCAGAATGATTTTTGCTCCGGAGCACGGTTTCAGGGGCAACGAAGACGCCGGTGCACAGATTGACCACCAGACAGATCCCCAAACCGGCATTCCCATCATATCGGTATACGGCCGCGATGCGGTCCCTGCAGACAGCCTGATGCAGCAAATTGATATAGCCATTTTTGATATTCAGGACGTGGGACTTCGTTTTTATACCTACCTGTCCTCCCTGTATTACCTGATGGAAGCCTGCGCCGCTAACAACGTTCCGCTGCTTGTGCTGGACCGGCCCAATCCAAACGGACACATAGTATCGGGTCCTGTGCTGGATATGCAATACCGTTCTTTTGTTGGGGTTATTCCCATCCCTGTAGTACACGGCATGACACTGGGCGAACTTGCCTGCATGATCAACGGGGAATTCTGGCTTAAAGACAGCCTGCAGGCTCCGCTGACCATAATTCCATGCCTGAACTACACGCACCAGACCCTCTACGAATTACCGGTAAAGCCCTCGCCCAACCTACCCAACAACCGCTCCATCTACCTGTACCCCTCCATTTGCCTGTTCGAGGCAACCCCTGTCAGCCTTGGGCGTGGAACCGATTTCCCCTTCCAGGTATACGGCCATCCTAAAATGGCCGGATATGATTTTTACTTTACGCCCCAATCTGTACCCGGGGCGCGGAATCCCACTCAGAAGGGTGTCCTTTGTTACGGCGTGGACCTTCGCACTTCACCGCCTGACGAAGTGATCCGTGCCAACGGATTTGACCTTCAATACGTGATAGAAGCATACCGCAACCTGAATGAAAACGCAGGAATCGGGGATGAATTCTTTTCCTCGTATTTTGAAAAGCTTGTTGGCGTGGACTATGTCCGCCCTATGATCCTCCAGGGAAAGAACGCCGATGAAATTGCAGCCCTCTGGTATGATCAGTTGGAGGAATTTAAGATCAAACGGAATCATTACCTGATCTATCCCCAATAATATGAAAACCAGCTCCCTTCTTTCTTTATGCCTGTTGTTTCTTCTGCCCGGCACTATATATGGCCAGAAAGAAAAAGAAGAGCAGGTCAAAGCCATTGTAGAAAGCAGTCGTTTTGTGATCCTTTTTGACAGGGCCAATCCCTCCATCGGGCGGTCCGTTATGCTTTCCCCGCTTTATGAAATGAGGTTTGACAGCACCTGCGTGTCTGTTTACCTGCCGTATTTTGGACGATCCTACACGGCTCCCGCAGACCCCCGCAAACTGGCCATAGAACTGGAAGATACAGAAATTCAGGCCCAGACATCGTTCAATGAACGGAAAGGGTATACCATAGTCTTTTCATCCAAAACAGAAACCAACGAACTTATTACATTCTATCTTAAGATCACCTTGAGTGGAATGTCAACCCTTTCTATTAACAGTAGTTTCCGGCAAAGCATTACTTATCTGGGAAATTTGAAAATGTAATTATGAATACTTTATTAGCTTTCTTTATGACCTCTCTGCTCCACTTGATCCCTGCTCCTGTAGAAACAATTCCCGGAGAAGGGTTTTTTCTCTTTAGCGGGCAGACTTCCATTTATTTTCAGGAGGCAGCCCTGCCGTTGGCCCGGTACGCGGCCGGCCTGTTTAAAGAAACCATAGAACCGTCCACGGGGATTATAATTAAGACCGGGAAAACCCGCCCTTCCACCAACGCCCTCGTTTTTTCTTATGACAGTTCCCTTCCCGCTGAGGGTTACACATTACGGGTAACAAAGGACTTTACCGAGATTGGCGCCGGCGATGCCGCCGGTTTTTTCTATGGCACGCAAACACTCCTCCAACTGTTTCCGGCCAATGTATACCAACCTGTTTACCAGCCAGATCAATACCTACCAGCCCTTCCAATCAAGGTGCCCTGCGTTCAGATTACAGACTACCCCAGGTTTTCGCATCGCGGCATGATGCTCGACGTAAGCCGACAGTTCTATACCGTTGAATACGTCAAACGTTTCATTGATTGGATGTCCAGGCATAAGCTGAATGTTTTCCACTGGCACCTTTCCGATGACAACGGCTGGCGTGTTGAAATTAAAAAATACCCTTACCTGACGCAAAAAGGAGCCTGGCGGGGCCCGGGGCAGGCACTGCCCACAACCTACGGCCATGCTGGAGAAAAATACGGCGGCTTTTATACCCAGCAGGAAATTCGTCAGATTGTGGCCTATGCGGCAGCGCGCAATATAGAGATCATCCCGGAAATTGACCTTCCCGGGCATTCAAAAGCTGCCATTGCCAGCTATCCCGACATCCTTTGCGATCTTACAGAAGAGGTTGAACTGAGCATTCAGGGGACCAGCAACAACGTCTGGTGTGCTTCTTATGAAAAAAACTATCAGATGCTGGATGATATTGTCCGTGAAATGGTAACGCTCTTTCCTTCCCGGTATTTTCACATCGGGGGGGATGAAGTGGTAACCAGCCAGTGGGCCAGCTGTACGCGCTGCACGGGGTTCATGCACGACCACCAACTGGAAGATCCTGCCCAAATGCAGGCCTACTTCGCAGAGCGCATGCAGGGAATCCTCAATAAATACGGAAAAACACTGGTCGGGTGGGATGATATCATGGACGGCGAAAACCTTGACCGGGAAAAAACCGTTGTACATGCCTGGAAGACCGTTGAAAAGGTTGCCCAGGCGGTGCACCAGGGATACCGGGTCATTGCCCAGCCGGCATCGTATTGTTACATTGACATGAAGCACACACCGGCCGAACGCGGCATGACGTGGGCTGCTATCTCCGATGTGGAAAAAGTGTATTCATTTGATCCCATCCTGATGGCGGGGATTGATCCCGCTCAGGCAGAGCTGGTGCTGGGCCTGCAGGGAGGGTTGTGGTCCGAATTAATGAACCTGCCTCCCCGCATAGCCGAGTACCAGGTTTACCCAAGGCTTTGCGCATTGGCCGAGGTGGCATGGAGCCCCATGGCAAAAAAAGACTGGGAAGATTTCAATACGCGCCTCTCCCTGACACATTTTGACCGCTTGTATTATATGGGCATCCGTTTCCGTATCCCGCCACCGCGCGCCGGTTATATGAACGGGTACATTGTTGCAGAAAATGAATATCCGTGGATGGTCATGCGCTATACCTGCGACGGATCCGATCCCGGCCCCCGCTCGTCCCTGTATACCGCTCCCATAAAAACTGATCGTCCTGAACCTTACCGTTTTGCGGCCTTTTACAGGGACAATGTCCAGAGCATTGTGGTCGAAGCCAAACTACCTTACGACCGCAATCAGAAACCGGTTACACAGGTTACTGCCAATGTGAAGGTTAATCAGCGTACCCCTCTGTCCAACCTGGGAGACAACAACCCCTCTACTTACATACAATGCTTTGGCCCTCTGCTGGAAGGACAACATATCCTGTTTACCTTTGGGCAACCCGTACATACACCCTCCATAAGGATCCGCACCGGTTTGCCCGGCGTTGATATTGACATTGTGGATTTTGCCCATGTGGAGTACTCTTCGGATGGCGTACACTTCAGTCGTGCGGTTAGTGTCTGGGAAAACGGAGGGTGCCTTTTTGTTCCCGATGTTCCCGTATTGGCGGTCCGTCTGGTTTTTGACAAAGGAAATGATCCCCTGACGTTTTATCTGCAGGACCTCTGGATAGAAAAATAACACGCTATGGAATTACTTCGCTTTTATCTGAATGGAAAACCCAGGGAAATTGATTTTTCCCACCGGGACAGCCCCCCCCTTTCCTGTTCAGTCCTCCAATACCTGCGCCAATATGAAAAACTGACAGGGACAAAACAGGTGTGCGGTGCAGGAGATTGCGGAGCCTGTACGGTAATTGTAGCCCATAAGGATGAAGCGACGGGCCTTGAGAAAAGGTGCTCGGCAGATTCCTGCATCATGCGCCTTCCCCGGCTTCACGGAAAGCATTTGCTGACGATAGAGGCACCGGAAAGGTTTCTGGATACCCTTCCCATAAGGGAGGCCTTTTTGCGGGAAAGGGCAAGCCAATGTGGTGTCTGCTCCCCGGGGATGGTCTTATCTTCCTACATCCATATGAATAACCACCTTCCCATGAACCAGGACCAGATCAGGCGCTCCTTATCGGGGAATCTCTGCCGTTGTACCGGCTATCAATCAATCCTGGACGCCGTGATTTCCCTGGACAGGAACCCGGACCTAAAGTCCGGAAGGGAAGATCCCCTGGATTTTCCACAAGTAGAAAAGCGGATGCATGCTTTTGTGCAGGGAGACAACGTGTACCTGCTCCCACTTACCCTGGAGGATTTATATGTGGCCAGAAAGAAATATCCCGCAGCTCGCATAGCCTCGGGCTTTACAGGCTCCTGCATGGACTACAAAGGTCCTGTCATTGATATTTCCCGGGTGTATGAATTGTTGCAGGTACATGTTTCAGATTCTGGGATTTCCCTTGGGGCGGGTTGCAGTTTTGAAACCATGAAAATGCAAATGGCACAATACTTCCCTTATATGATACCGTACCTGGATTCCTTTGCCTCTTTACAGGTCCGGAACCAGGCTTCGCTGGGCGGCAACATTGCCGACGGTTCTCCCGTAGGGGACACTATGCCGCTTTGCCTTGCCCATGACGCTGTTTGCGTTGTTTGCGGACCACGTGGAACACGTCGCATAAAGGCAAGCCACTTCACCACAGGATACCGCAAGGTGGCCCTGCGGGCAGATGAGGTGCTCCTGGCGGTGGAATTTCCTTTCCCTGAAAAAGGAACGTATTACTTTGCCCATAAGCAGGCAAGGCGCAAAAATATGGACATCAGTTCCGTTTCTTTTGCCGCCTCTGTCCGGGTGGAGGGGAAAACGTGCACCTCGGTACGCCTGGCTTACGGTGGCATGGCAGCTGTTCCTGCACGCGCCCTGCATGCAGAGCGTTTTCTCAAAGGGAAGATGTTTTCCCAGGCCAATTGCCAGAAAGCCTCGGCCTGGCTGGAAAAGGACTTTTCCCCCATTTCCGATGTACGGGGAAGCGCCTCATACCGGATGGATGTGGCCAAAAATATGCTGATCTTTCTATATGAATCATACAACGGGGAACATGACGGAAGATAAATTCATACAATACAGAGAAGCGGCACATCTGGCGGGTCAGACCCGCTACCTTCCCGATCTGGAGCTTTATGAAGGCACGTTAAGGGGATATGCCGTTTCCTCACCCTATGCCCATGCGCGTCTGATTGAAATGGACACATCGGGAGCACTGGCTTTCCCCGGTGTTGTAGCAGTGGTTACAGCAAACGATATACCGGGCCCCAATACAATGGCCCCCATAATAGATGACGAACCCTGCCTGCTCCCCGTGGGAGGGGTATGCAGTTACATGGGACACGTTGTCTGTCTGGTGGCTGCCGATAGCCTAGAGAACGCAAAAAAGGCGGCCGCCCTCATACAGTGGAAATGGGAGGTTCTGCCTCCCGTGCTATCGGTTGAGAAATCTATGGATAATAAGGATTTTTTATTCGAGCCACTGCATCTGATCAGGGGAAACACCCGGGAAGCTATGGAAAAAGCCCCTTTCAGGGAAAAAGGGTCCCTGCAGGCAGGAGGGCAGGAGCATTACTATTTTGAACCCCAGTCTGCTTATGCCGTTCCGCGCCATCAGGGAGGGTTTTTTATCCGCGCATCTACCCAGAGTCCATCGGATAACCAGCGGTTTGCTGCCTCATTGCTCCGGCTCAAAGCCTCGGACATTGAAGTGCAGGCGGGCTGTATTGGCGGAGGTTTCGGAGGAAAACAGTCACAGGCCAACTGGGCGGTGGCCTGGTCTTCCCTGTTGGCGTGGAAAACAAACAAACCTGTTCTTATGATGATGGAAAGGGATCAGGACTTCCGAATCACCGGAAAGCGGCATCCTTTTAAAGCCAGCTGGGAGGTTGGTTTTGATCATCTGGGTAAGATTCTGGCCATTGACCTGTCCGTGGCATTTGACTGCGGTTGGTGTACAGATGTTTCCTATGCTGTTCTTCATCACAGTCTTTTCCACATTGATGGGGCTTATTTCATTCCCCACCTGAATGCTATTTACTACCCGTGCAAGACAAATAAACCCAGCAATACCGCATTCAGGGGTTTTGGGGTTCCCCAGGCTTTCTCCATCATTGAATCAATTGTAACGCAAATAGCCCGGGCCCTGGGAAAGGATCCGGCTGTGGTACGGTGGCAAAACTACTATGGCATAAAGAAAAACAACACGACACCATGCAATATGCTGGTGGAAAACAACATCCTGCGGGCAGCACACCGTCAGATCCTTGAAAAAAGCGGGTACAACGGTTTGCGCAGACAAATCAAAGCCTTCAACAGGAAACATATTTCTGTCAAGCGCGGCCTCGCGCTGGTTCCCGGCAAATTTGGCATATCCTTTAATGAAAGTTTCTTTAATCAGGCAGGAGCGCTCGTCAACATATACCGGGACGGTTCGTTGCTTATTCATGTGCCGGGTACTGAAATGGGACAGGGACTGTATGACAAGTCCAGAACGGTGGTATCCCGGGAACTGGGTGTATCCATAGAACGGATTAGGGTTTGTGATACTTCCACCGCTGTTATTCCCAACACTACCTCTACCGCAGCTTCAACGGGGAGTGATTTTGCCGGCTCGGCACTGAAAGATGCCTGTGATAAACTCAAAAAACGCCTTAATCCAATTGCCCTGGAAATGATGGGTTTGGATAAGGGCTGGCTGGAGTGGAAAAATAATGCCATAGCATGTAAAGAAGCCGGCAAAAGCATTTCTTTTAATCAATTGGCACTACATGCCTATATGGTCCTGGAGTCCCTGAGTGAAAAGGGTTTCTATAAAAGGGAAGGCATAGGCTTTGAGTTGGAAACCATGGAAGGCCGCCCTTACTGGTACTATGTGATGGGGTGTGCTGTTACCATGGTGGAATTAAACCTGCTGACCGGGGAATTCAGGATCCCTGATGTCTGGATCCTGCACGATTGCGGCGTCCCCATAGACCAGGGAATTGACCTGGGACAGATCCACGGCGCATTCATACAGGGAATGGGGTGGTGTACCATGGAAAAGCTTATTACAGATGAAAAAGGACAACTGCTGACCAACTCTCTGGATAATTATAAGATCCCTGGGATTTGGGAACTACCTGAGAATTTTCACATTGACCTGTTCCAGGGCAATCCGGAACCACGCAATGTTCAAAATTCCAGGGCCATAGGAGAGCCCCCGCTGATCTATGCCCTTTCAGTCTGGCTTGCTCTTTGCGATGCCAGGGGTAAAATGCTGTCCATACCCGCCACCAGCGAAGAATTGATAAAACCTTTATACGATGAAAAATAAACTCAGTGTTATTTTGTTTTGGGCGGTCTGTTGGGGACTGGCAGAAGCAGTGATAGGTTTTGTGCTTCATTTTGCAGAAAATTCCGCAGGAATTCTGCTCTACCCGTTCGGGGCATATTGCCTGTTCATGGCCTTTGAAAAAAGCGGTAAGAAGGCGGTGGTACCTGTATTGGTAACCCTGATAACCGCCTTTTTCAAACTGAGCAACCTGGCATTTACTTCGCCCGAGTTTCATTACAGGGTATACTTTCCTGTCATGGCAATCCTTTCCGAAGGTTTGATCACTTCTGGCCTGTTGTTTATAACCACACTGGTTCCTGTGCAAAACCTGTTGATTAACCCGGGCACAAAAAAATGACTTTTGTTCATATTTTTTATTTTGTGTATAACCTGTAATTTTTGCACTTTTGTCAACAGAGATATGAACATCGTTTTTGCTGTTTTTTTACATAAGACAATGATATTCAGAATCCATAGATTTTTTTCAACATATCAACAGACTAATAAAAAACAATAAAGACTTTATAAAAGAATAATTATTATTTATTACTTATTGCTTCATGGCTGATTTTGACCCCCACAAGAACAAGGAAACGATTGACAGGGATTTTGAAGAACAGATCAGACCCAGGGAATTTATCCAGTTCTCGGGACAGGATAAAATAACAGATAATCTGAAAGTGTTTGTGAAGGCGGCAATGCTCAGGGATGAATCCCTGGATCATGTTCTTTTGCATGGTCCTCCCGGACTGGGTAAAACAACGCTGGCGCATATCATTGCTCATGAAATGGGGGTGGGGATGCGGATTACCTCGGGACCGGTGCTCGACAAACCCGGTGATCTGGCGGGATTGCTTACAGGACTGGAACCAAGGGATGTCCTTTTCATAGACGAGATTCACCGTCTTTCCCCCGTGGTTGAAGAGTATTTGTATTCGGCCATGGAGGATTTCACCATTGATATCATGCTGGACAAAGGACCGGGTGCCCGTTCGGTACAAATCACCCTGCAGCCGTTCACCCTGGTAGGAGCCACAACCAGAAGCGGTCTGCTTACTTCTCCACTCAGGGCACGTTTTGGAATACAATGCCACCTGGAATATTACGATGCTTCAGTATTGCTGCAGATTGTGCTCAGGTCTGCATCCATACTGCAGGTAGAAATTGAAGATAAGGCCGCCCGGGAAATTGCTTCCCGCAGCAGGGGAACACCCAGAATAGCCAATTCTTTGCTGAGAAGGGTAAGGGATTTTGCCCAGGTAAAAGGTTCCGGAAAGATAGACACATCCATAACGCAATATGCCCTGAATGCCCTCAATATAGATAAAAGGGGGCTGGATCAGATGGATAATAAAATTTTATCCACCATCATCCATAAATTCAACGGAGGTCCTGTGGGGATAGGGACTATAGCTACAGCTGTAAGCGAGGAAGTGGGAACACTGGAAGAAGTATATGAACCTTTTTTGATTAAGGAAGGTTTTTTGCAGAGAACCCCACGGGGCAGGGAAGCAACAAAGCTTGCCTACGAGCACATAGGAGTATTTCCTGCAGAAACCAATTCACTGTTTTAATAATATTTTTCATGAAGAAAAACCTGGTTTTTACTATTTTGAGCATCTTGCTTGTTTCAATTACCACTCATTCACAGGCATGCACCTCGGCCATAATAACAGGTAAAGTTACCGCAAACGGTAAGCCATTGTTATGGAAACACAGGGATACCGGGCAGGAACAAAACCGCATAGCCCATTTCAATACCGGAAAATATGCTTTTCTGGCCCTTGTGGATGCACCCGATAAAGGGGAAGAAGCGTGGATTGGTACCAACAACGCGGGTTTTTCAATTATGAATACAGCATCCTACAATTTAAAGGATGACCAGGAGAAGGAAATGGACCATGAGGGAAAGCTCATGTTCAGGGCATTGGCAATTTGTGCAGGTCTGGAGGATTTTGAGCGTTTTCTGGATACATTGTCCAGGCCTATGCGGGTGGAGGCCAATTTCGGGGTTACAGACGCTTTTGGAGGAGCGGCTTATTATGAAGTAAACAACCATTCCTGGGTTAAGGTAGACGTTAATGATCCCCGTATTGCTCCAAACGGATACCTGATTTATACCAATTTTTCCTATACCGGAAGAATCAGCCAAGGATCGGGATACATGAGGTATATCACGGCCAGCGATCTTTTTTTGCAGAAATCTTCCACTATGGATTTTACCCCGCAATGGATTTTCAGCCATGTTTCCCGCTCTTTTTACCATGCATTTCTGGGAATGGATCTTTGTGATCCCGTTTTTTCCCCGCAAAATGCCAAAGGATGGTTTATAGACCAGGACTTCATCCCCCGCCGCACCAGCACCTGCTCAATAGTGATAGAAGGGGTAAAGCCAGGGGAAGACCCGCTCAATACCGTCATGTGGACCGTGATGGGATATCCTCCTGCCGGAGTCTGCATTCCCCTGTGGGTGCAAATGGGATCAAGCCAGCCCGCCCTGCTTCTTGGACAAGGGGAAAACAACCTGTCTCCGTTATGTGAAAAGGCCGTTGCGCTCAAGCACCGGGTCTTTCCTGTGGATAGAGGAAACGGTCTGCGCTACATACATTTTTCTTTAATTTACAACAGCCAGGGCACAGGCTTTATGCAACAGCTTGCCATACTGGAAGCGATACTTTTTGAAAAATACGGGGCACTCATTGCCTCCCTGGAAAAAGAAGGTCTTACCGGTAAAAACCTGGCAAAAACCCGGGTAGAAGAGATGTACAAAGAAATCTCGGTCCTGATTGAAGAGGCGTATGACAGACTTTGATGTACAGGAGATACAGGAATTTCTAGAAAAAAAGCTGAGGGGAATAACCCCGGGAACCCTCTCGCTAAAAGGACTTACCGGATCTGCCGTCTTTTTTCCCATAGCATCGTTTGTTAAAAAATCACCCGGCAGGATCCATGTACTGATTCTTGAAAATTCTACAGAAGCCTCTTACGCGGCCGCCGATCTTTCTGTTTTGCTGGGTTACCAGCGCGTGTATCTGTTTCCGGCTTCATACAGGGGAACGGGAAAAACAGCCAGGCCCGATGAGTCCTTCCAGGTGCAGCGGACCATGGCCCTTGGCGCTGTGGCAGAGTTTTACAAAAAGGCTTCAGATATCCTGCTGGTAACTTATCCAAAAGCGCTGCAGGAGGGTATACCTGAAAAAACCAACCTGGACACAGGATATCTGAACGTTAAAAAAGGTCAGACAATATCTCATCAGGATGTAAAAGAGACTCTTTTTGCAAATGGATTTGAAAAAACGGACTTTGTAAGTGAACCGGGACAATTTGCCGTCAGGGGGAGTATTCTGGATATTTTTTCCTATGCAGAAAACCGCCCATACAGGATCAATTTTTTTGGAGACCAGGTAGAAAACATCAGGATATTTGACCAGAATACCCAGTTGTCCATAGAAGAACGCGACACAATAAGCATTATTCCGCGGTTGGAGGGAGAGCAGTCTTTACTAGGGGTTATTCAAAGCGATGCCTTGATCTGGCTATTTCACAAATCTTCCGGTGATATTCCGCAGAACATACCGGTGATTGCCATAAATCCCCTGGCAGAAGAAGGGCAGAAGGTTCTGTACCAGACAACGCCCCAGCCGGTGATCAATAAAAATTTCTCCCTGCTTGTCAAAGACATTCAGACAAGAAAGGAAAAAGGATATCAGGTCTTTATCCTGAGTGAAAACCGGGCACAGATCAGAAGGCTTCAGGGAATTTTTCAAAGCCTGGGCTGTCCGGACGATCTGGTACAGTACAAAGAAGTTTCTTTGCATGAAGGCTTTACAGACCATCACCATAAAATCAGTTATTATACAGACCACCAGCTTTTCCAGCGTATTCACAGGGTATACCTGAAAAGGGCCGTACAAAAGAGCGAACAAATCACCATCAACGATTTGTCCGGTTTTAAAATTGGAGATTATGTGGTACACATTGACCATGGGGTAGGGATATTCGGCGGTCTGGTCAAAATAAACAACAACGGCAAGGTTCAGGAAGCCGTCAAACTCATATATCAGGACAACGATGCCCTGTACGTCAGCATTCACGGACTTCACAGAATTGCCAGGTTCAAAAGCAAAGACAGTGAACCGCCCAGAATTTCCAGACTGGGGAGCGGAGCCTGGAACCGGATCAGGCAACAAGCTAAGAAAAAGGTCAAGGATATTGCCCGCGATCTGATAAAACTCTATTCGGAAAGGACTTCAGCAAGAGGATTTGGGTTTTCTGCAGATACCTACCTGCAAAACCAGCTGGAAGCTTCTTTTCTGTTTGAAGACACGCCAGATCAGCTACTGGCAACACAAAAGGTCAAGGGGGATATGGAAAAGCCGTATCCCATGGACCGTCTTATCTGCGGGGATGTGGGATTCGGGAAAACCGAGGTTGCCATACGGGCTGCCTTTAAGGCCGTTACTGACGGCAAGCAGGTGGCCTTCCTTGTTCCTACTACCATTCTGGCTTTACAGCATTATCAGACGGTCTGCGAGAGACTGGCCGAATTTCCGGTAAAAACCCAATTCATTTCCCGCCTCAAAACACCAGCCCAAACCAAGGAGATTCTTGAACAGCTGCAGGCGGGAACCATCGACATCATTATCGGAACACACCGGCTGCTCACCAAAGATGTGCTGTTTAAAGACCTCGGCCTGCTTATCATTGATGAAGAACAAAAATTTGGAGTTGCCGCCAAGGAAAGGCTCAAACTTATGAAGGTTAGTGTCGATACCCTGACCCTGACGGCCACCCCCATTCCCCGCACGTTGCAGTTTTCATTGATGGGAGCCAGGGACCTGTCCATCATGCAGACACCGCCTTCAAACAGGCTTCCCATCCACACCGAAGTACAGATTTTTGACGAGGAAATAATTGGGGAGGCCATAGACCGGGAACTTGAAAGGGGAGGGCAGATCTTTTTTGTCCACAACCGCATTATGGACATTGAAGCCATGGCCGATACCCTGCGCCAGATACGTCCCGGGCTCAGAATAGCTATTGGCCATGGACAAATGCCTCCCAGAGCAATGGAAAAAGTCCTGCTCGATTTTATTTGCGGGGATTATGATTTGTTGCTCTCGACCTCTATCATAGAAAACGGAATAGATATTCCTAATACCAACACCATAATCATCAACCGGGCGCACCGCTTCGGGCTGAGCGACCTGCACCAGATGAGGGGACGCGTAGGGCGATCCAACAGGAAAGCCTATTGTTACCTGCTGGTGCCCAAAGACGTCAACCTGGGAGAAGATGCCAAAAGAAGGCTTAAAGCGCTGGAATCCTTTACAGAATTGGGAAGCGGCCTTAATATAGCCATGCAGGATTTGGATATCCGCGGGGCCGGGAACCTGCTGGGGGGAGAACAAAGCGGCTTCATTGTCCAGATGGGCTTTGAAGCGTACCAGCGCATACTGGAAGAGGCAATGGCCGAGCTGAATCCGGCTTCCCCGGATGTACCTGCAGCGGTCAATTGCACCATAGACACAGACCTTGAAGTAATGATCCCCGATGATTACATAGGGCAGGTTGCTGAAAAAATCCGGCTGTACAAGGAATTGGACAACATAAAAGACGAAGACAGGCTGCAGCGTTTTTTTGCATCCCTTGAAGACAGATTCGGGCCCATTCCGGAACAATTCAGGCAGCTGGGGTACATTGTAAGATTAAGGCAATTGGCCGCTCAGACAGGATTTGAACGCATAGTACTTAAAAACGGCATAATGCTTGCATATTTCATTTCAGACCAGCAGTCGGACTATTATAAATCAAAACAATTTTCAGATATACTGAATTATATATCACTGAATCCCAAAAACTTCCAGGTTAAGGAACATAAAAATAAACTGTTTGTGAAAATACCTCATGTTGACAGTGTTGAAGCGGCCTACAATTTTTTTAAAATTTTTGCAAAACCCTGAAAAAGTGCGACATTTGCAAGCTATGCAAAAAACAGGAATCCGGATTCTGGCGTTTTCATTCCTGTTCCTACTCATTGGAACGGCCAGATCTGCGGCGCAGACCATTACCGATGCATTGGGCACCTATACCCCGTATTCTATGTTTGGCGTGGGGGAGGTAACCAGGCCGGGCACTTCTCTGAACAGGGGCATGGGAGGGATCGGTGTGGGATTGCGCGATAACCGCTACATCAATTACCTGAACCCGGCTTCGGCTTCGTCACGCGACTCACTGTCCTTTATGCTCGATTTTGGGTTGATGCAAAGAAATTTCATAAACACGGACGGAACACGTTCTTCTGCTTACAACGCCTTCAACATGCATCATATCATCCTGTCTTTTCCGATATGGAAAAGTTCGGCCATGCAAATGGGGATCATCCCATATAGCAATGTGGGATACCGCTTTGTAGAAGACGAATCCAGGGAAGACATACTGGCAAACGTAGGGTCTTTTCGCTATTTACATTATGGACAGGGAAGCATCAACCAGGCCTTTGCCGCTTTTTCTGCCACTTTTTTCCGTCACCTGTCGGTAGGGGCGCAGGGCATGTTTTTTTTCGGGAATATTGAAAAGAACGCCCAGGCTGTATCCCTCTCTAATCCGGAATTATACGGGACACTCAAAACCGGCTACGATATTGTAATAGGATCGTTCGGAGCACAGTTCGGACTGCAGGCTTTCGGTAATTTTTCTCCCAGCACCTCGTTTACCGTTGGGGCCACATTCCAGCCCCGGGCAACACTCCGTGGAGATGTTACAAGGTTTGCAAAGGTAGAGAAAGGATCCATCATAGATACGGTTTATTCCTTTGTCAGCGAGGGATCTCAAATGTCCATACCCATGGAATGGACGGTGGGTTTTTCCATCCGCAAAAGGGACAAATGGGTTTTTGGTGCAGATTATACACAATCAGACTGGAGAAAATCAAATTTTGCAGCAACCCCCGGAGTCCTTTTTGAACCGGCATTAAGCAGGACTTTAAAAGCCGGACTTGAGTTCACCCCCGACCGTTACAGCATCCGTTATTTTATGCGCAGGTGGACCTACCGCATGGGTGCCTATTACGACCAGTCCTACATGATGCTCAACGGAAACCAGGTTACAGCCATAGGGGTAACATTCGGATTTTCAGTTCCTATTTACCGCTGGTACAATTCCATAGGAGTTTCTGTTGATGCCGGCCAACGCGGAAGTTTTGAAAATAATCTTATCAGGGAAAGATATATTATGTTAATTTTGAACTTTAATTTGCACGATATTTGGTTTATTAAGCATAGATACAATTAAAATAAGTAAAAAATGAAAAAAATCGGTATCCTGTTTTTGTTGGTCACGTCCGCTTTTATCACGCAAAGCTTTGCACAGTCCGGAAAGTTTGGTGCGACACCGGAAGACAGCGTGGAGTGCGTTAGGTATTTGAATTTTTATAAGGAATATTACAAGAACGGGAACATAAAAGAAGCCCTTCCTTCCTGGAGGGGAGCACTCAGGGTATGTCCAAAAGGGGTAACACAATCCTTGTATCAGGACGGTCAGAATATTATCAAATTCATGATAAACCAGACCAAAGACGACAAGTACAGAAATGAACTGGTTGACACCCTTATGCTGATGTATGATATAAGAATTGAAAAATTTCCTGCCACAAAAGCCCGTTTAAGCGCTTATACATTCAAGGCATATGATATGGTTACCTATTACAAAGCAGATGATATGAAAATCTTCACGGCGCTGCAGGATGTGGTAAAATTTGGAAAAGAACAGACAGATCAAAACATTCTTGTCCTTAACATGAAGTATGCAACCAGCCTTTTCAAGGAAGGGAAACTTACAGCAGAAGACGTTATCAACCTATATGAGCAACTAAGTGCGCTGTTTGATAAAAAAAGCCAGGTTGATCATAGCGAAGCTATGGAAGAAGCCCTCAATAGTTTTGAAACCCTTTTTGCAGTCAGCGGAGTGGCAGATTGCGATAATCTGATCGCCCTGTTTACGCCACGATTTGATCAGAATTGCACAGATATTAACTTTGTAAGACGTGTGGTACAATTGCTTTCAAATGCAGGATGTGAAAGTTCGGACCTGTTCTTCAATGCCGTGCAGAGCCTGTACAAAATTGAACCATCCTACAACTCGGCCTATTACCTGTACCGCCTATGTTCGTCCCGCGATATCAACGACGATGCCACCATGTTCCTCAAGAATGCCATCAACTCAGATTCTATTGATGACAAAACCAAAGGTGATTATTTACTGGAACTTGGCACTTTCTATTACAAAAAGATCAACAATTACTCCGCTGCCGCACAGTACGCACTCCAGTCTTTTGAATTCAATCCGGAAATAAAGGGCAAGGCTTACCTTTTGATGGGTTACATCTGGGCCATGGCAAAAGTTTACGAGGGAGAAATGCCCGATATAGATGCACGTGCAAATTTTTGGGTTGCTGTGGATTATTTTGTAAAAGCCAAACAGGCCGATCCTTCTCTGGGAGAAGAATGCGACCGCCTGATTGCCAACTACAGGCAGTATTTCCCCAGCGCGGAAGAGGCCTTTATGCATGATCTGACAGAAGGCTCCGTCTATTCGGTAAGAGCTAACGGCTTGTCGGCTACGACCTCAGTCAGAACAATAAAATAATGTTTTTCCCCCGCCGGAAAACAACAGTGATTATGGTAGCAACAGGCCTGTCTATTGCTACCATATTTGTCTCCTGCAAAAACCGGATGAAAACGGTTGAATCTTTTAATAACCTGGACAGCATTCCCACACAGACTGTTCAGAACATGGAAGGATGGCAGGTTGAAGGGGGGCTTGTTATTGGCCGGCTCACCGCTCCCTATATGGAGAAATATTCACGCGGGAACGATCCCTATGAAATCTTCCCTATTTCATTCCGGGTAGAAGGCTATACCAGGGATGGAATACTGGAAACGGTGATCACGGCAGACAAAGCATTGCACCGTTCCGGGGAACAGCAAATCTGGATAGCCACAGGCAATGTGGTGATCAACAACCTGCTCAAGGAAGAAACCATGGAAACTGACACCCTGTACTGGGACCAGCAACAGAAAAAAATCTATACACATTGTTATGTGCGGCTGACTTCCCCCGATTTTTTTGCTCAGGGTTATGGCATGGAATCGGACGAAAGAGCCACAAACGCCAAAATCCTGAAACCGTTTGATTCTTACGGATACATTCAAAAGGACACTTTGTCCAATGAAGAAAAAGAATTAACTTCGCGGCCTGAAATAAAACCATAACCATAAAATTTACAAGATGGCACTCCTGGAGAAGATACGCGTAAAGATGGGTATTTTTATTACCGTACTTATTGCAATAGCACTAATTTCGTTTATTATAGACCCCGGCACATTACAGTCAGCCATATCTATGTTCTCTTCCAAAAACGACGTAGGGAAGATGAACCGGCAGGGCATCACCTATATGGAATACGCCAAAAGACTGGAAAATCTGACAAACCTGCAACAAGCCATCACTGGCACAACTTCTCTGGATGAACAAAGCCAGGAAGACGTGGAAGAAGGCGCCTGGCAGGCTTTCCTTAAAGATCTGGTATATATGCCTGCCATAGAAAAAGCCGGTATTCGCCTGGGGGACGAGGAAATGTTTGATATGGTACAGGGACGGGATATATCGCCGGTTATCATGAGCGACCCGGTTTTCCGCGGAGAGGACGGCCAGTTTGACAGTTCACGCCTGACCATGTTTGTACAGAATGCCGGTGCAGAGCCGGAAGGGGTAGCAGCTATGTACTGGAATTTCCTGCAGGAGAACATGGAGACAGACAGGATGTTCACTAAATACAGCTCCCTGCTGGCCCAGAGCAATATCGTCACCCCGGTGGAACTGCGCAGGAACATGGAAGATAACAACATCACTTCCAACGTGAGTTTCTCCCTTACGCCCGTATCCTTTGCCAGGGACACGACCATAACAGTCACACAACAGGAAATACGTCAGTATTACGAAGCACACAAACACCAGTACCAGCAGATAGCAACACGGGACATTGAATATGTGGTGTTCCCCATCCTGCCTTCGACAGACGATATTGCCCTGGCTCAGGCCAATATTGAAAAAATATACGATGAATTTGTGGCTTCTGACAACCTCCGCCAATTCCTGGCCCGCAATTCAGATAAGCCACTGGATACGTATTACTACAAGAAGGGAGAATTATCTTCTGTCTCTGCCGCTCTGGACAGCTTTGCCTTTAGTGCCACAACGCGCGATGTGCTTCCCACTTATAAGGAGAACGACTTTTTCCGCGCTGCAAGGATAGCAGATATAAAACAGTTGCCCGATTCGGTATTTGTTCACCACATACTGTTGCAAAGAAGCAATAAAGAAGAGGCCACAAAAGCGGCCGACAGCCTGATTGCCATACTCAAAAGCGCTCCCGGGCGTTTTGATGAACTTGCCGTAGAGTTCTCGGCAGACAAGAATCCCAATACACTTCCGGGCGTATTAGGCTGGTTTGATCAGCAAGCCTATATACCGGGTATGGAATCGGTATTTGAAGCCCCTCTTGAAAAAGTCTTTACCATTGAAACTCAATACGGACTACACCTTGTCAAAGTATCGGAACGCACACGCCTGCACAAAAAAGTACAGCTTGCCGTTCTTGTTAAGGAAGCGGTTGCCGGCAAGGAAACATACCAGATAATTTATTCCAGGGCAAACAATTTGTCTACAGAAAGCAAGAACCTGGAAGAATTTAACCGTGTTGCCATTCAGAATAACCTAATGATCATTCCGGCCCCTGGAATCACACAAGATGCCAAGACAGTTTCCGGTTACCAGCATATGCGCGAAATGATCCGCTGGGCATTTGAGGCCAAATACGGAGCCGTTTCCCCTGTAATTTCGGTAGACAATAAATATTTCTTTGTAGCTGCCCTTAACGGCATTCATGAAAAAGGGATAGCTACCCTGCAGGAGAAACAGGCCGAGATAGAATCCCTCCTCACCATGGAAAAGAAGATGGAACGCTCTTACCAGCAGATCCGCGAAGAGCTGGCCAGCCATACATCCCTCGAATCCTGGGCAGAAGCCACCGGCAGGACCATTTCCACCCAGACGGGGCTTGCCTTCGGATCCATGCAGCAGACAGACCCCAAATTTGCAGGTGCCGTATCAGCAGCGGCAGAAAAGACTATGTACGGTCCGATCAAAGGTGAAATTGGCGTATATGTGTTCCGTGTGGATGAGCGCCTGGACGGAGCCTACTATACAGAAAACGATGCATTACAAAATGCCGCCTATTTTTCCGGTGTGCAGATTCAGATGGTTCCTGTGGTATTGCAGGAAAGTGCAAAAGTAGAAGATAACAGGGCCAGGTTCTTTTAACGGCTGAAAAGAAAGTGCATGATGTCCCCGTCCTGCACCACATAATTTTTGCCTTCCACAGCCATTTTGCCTGCATCACGGCAGGCAGCTTCGGAACGGTAGTGCATAAAGTCATCAAATTTGATCACTTCGGCACGAATAAAACCATGCTCAAAATCAGAATGGATTAGCCCTGCAGCCTGCGGGGCTTTTGTTCCCCTGCGGTACGTCCAGGCCTTAACTTCCATGGGGCCTGCCGTGAAATAGGTTTCCAGCTCAAGTAGCCTGAAAGCAGCTTTGACCAGACGGGAAACCCCCGATTCTTCCAATCCTATGGATTCAAGGAACATCTGACGCTCCTGGAATGACTCCAGTTCTGCAATTTCTGATTCTATGCGTCCTGCAACGATCAGGTACAGTTCATTTTCCTTTTCCAGGACTTCGGCCACTTTTCGGGTATACAGGTTGCCACTTTGGGCCGACTTCTCATCCACATTGCATACATACAGCACCGGTTTGTTTGTCAACAGAAATAATTCCCTGGCCATTCGTTCCTCTTCCTGATTTACAAGCTCCACGGTACGGGCATTGTTGCCCCGGCTCAGGGCATCGCGGTAACGGACAAGCAAACCGGCCAGTTTGACGGCCTGTTTATCCCCGCCGGTGACGGCCTGTTTCTGTACTTTTGCAATCCGGCTTTCTACTGTCTCCAGGTCCCTTAGCTGCAATTCGGTATCAATGATCTCTTTGTCCCGGACTGGGTCAACCGATCCGTCCACATGTACCACGTCGGGATCGTCAAAACAACGCAGGATATGCAGAATGGCATCAGTTTCCCTGATATTGGCAAGAAATTGATTACCCAGTCCTTCGCCCTTGCTCGCGCCTTTGACCAGCCCGGCTATATCCACAAAATCAACGGTTGCAGGGACAATACGCCCCGGGTGGACCAGCGAGGCCAACTGTTCCAGACGGGCATCCGGTACCTGTGTCGAGCCCAGGTTTGGTTCAATGGTGCAGAAGGGGAAGTTGGCAGCCTGTGCCTTGCCCGAAGAAACACAATTGAACAAGGTGGATTTGCCTACATTGGGGAGTCCTACAATACCACATTTGAGTGCCATAAAAACAATTTTTACTATTGAGAAGGGCACAAAACTAATAACTTTTTTACGATTTGTCCTTTTTATCCCCCTCCATATGCATAACTTGGGTTCATGATACGCCTTATTTTGTGCCTGGTAATTTTTTGGAACGTAGAAAACTATTTTGACCCTTTTGACGACCCGGTAACCAGTGACAATGATTTCACCATCAAAGGGGCATATTCCTGGACCTGGCCCAGGTTTTATAAAAAGCGCAACGACATTGTCAAAACCCTCATCGCCTGCGGGCAACAGGAGGATGGATCGTGGCAGGCACCATGCATCATTGGATTGTGCGAGATTGAAAACTTTTTTGTCCTCTATCAACTGATCAATGACACACCTCTTTCCCGTCTTGGTTACGGGATTATTCACCGGGACTCCCCGGATCCCCGAGGTATTGATGTGGGGCTGCTCTACAGAAGAGAACGATTCCGTCCGGCAGCCACTGCCTTTTACCGTATTCCCGCCCAAGACAGCAGTTTACTCGGGACCAGGGAAATCCTTTATGTCAGGGGAGTTCTGGATCAGAGGGACACCCTTCATTTTTTTGTGAACCACTGGCCTTCCCGCCGGGGCGGCGCCCAGGCCGAAACCAACAGACAGGCTGCATCCACCCTTCTTCAGAGGATTGTTGACAGCATCGGCAAGTCTTCTCCGGGAGCCCGGATCGTGGTTATGGGCGATTTCAACGATCCTCCACAGGCACCGGCCCTGCTAAGCCTGGCCTCGGGGCGTTTGGTAAACGTTTCAGCCCCGGATACTTATAAATACAACGGGGCCTGGGAATGCATGGACCAGTTCCTGGTCAGTGAGACATTGTACCGGGAACTGGAATATGTGAAGGTGGCGCGTCTGCCGCATTTACTGGAGCGCGACCAGACACACCTGGGACATAAACCAAAACGAACCTATCAGGGACCGGCATATAAAGGCGGAATCAGTGACCACCTGCCGATAACCTTAAAATTTATTACCTTTGTTTCTTATGGCATCTCAACCCGTAAAGACACCCCTGATGGATCAGTACTTTGCCATTAAGGCAGATTATCCGGACGCCCTGATGCTTTTCAGGGTGGGGGACTTTTATGAAACCTTTGGAGAAGATGCCGTTAAGGCTTCAAAGGCACTGGGCATCGTACTAACCAGGCGGGCCAACGGGTCAGCCTCCTCGGTTGAGCTGGCCGGATTCCCTTACCATGCCCTGGACACCTACCTGCCCAAACTGGTACGCGCCGGGTACAAAGTGGCTGTCTGCGACCAGCTGGAAGATCCCAAACTGACAAAAAAAATAGTTAAAAGAGGCATTACCGAAGTCGTCACTCCCGGACTTTCCTACAATCCCAACCTGCTGGAAGCTTCGCAGAACAATTTCCTGGCAAGTCTTTACCTTCACAGGGAAGGATCTATTGAATCGGCAGGTTTAGCTTTTACAGACATTTCAACCGGGACCATCCAGATAGCCCAGGGGGACACGGCTTATGCCGGGAGCCTTTTATCCCAATACGCTCCCCGGGAAATTTTGGTACAGCGGGGAACGGAAAAAAACTGGAAATCCGTAACAGACCAGCAGGCTTACTTCTCCACAATAGATGACTGGGCTTTTGTATACGCTGCCGCCGAGGAAAAAGTGAAAACACACTTTGGTGTAGACAGCCTGAAAGGATTCGGCGCTGAAAACCTGCCTTTGGCCATATCTGCCGTCGGGGCCATGCTTTTTTACCTGGAAATGAACAAATATTCCAGTTACAGCCACCTGTGCACCCTGCAGCGCATAGACAAGGAACACCTTATGTGGCTTGACAAGTACAGTATCCGCAACCTGGAATTGTTTCCCCGTTCAGAAAACCAAGAAAAAGGGGCCAGTCTGATAGAAGTTATTGACAAGACGCATACCCCTATGGGAGCCAGACTGCTACGCCAGTGGCTGGTGATGCCCCTGCGGGATCGTACAGCCATTGAAGAACGCCACAATGTAGTATCATCCCTGTTGGAACAATGGGAACTGGTAGGCAAACTGCGCAAGATGCTCTCCCAGACCGGTGATATGGAACGGATTGTTTCCAGGGCCGCTGCCGGCAGGATCAGTCCCCGGGAAGTGGCACAACTCAGAACCGGGCTGAATCAGGTTTCCCGTATAAAAAATCTAACCGCACAGATCCCGTCATCAGACCCCGTACATAACCTGGCCGCCGGCCTTGACCACTGCACCGAATTGGCAGATAAACTGCTGCAGATGATAGTACCCTCACCTGCGGTACAACCGGGAAAAGGTAATATCATTGCCCCGGGCGTAGACCCGCAGCTGGACGAATTGCGCCATATTCTTTCCCACAACAAGGAATATTTGCAGCAAATGCAACAACAGGCAGCCGCCCAGACGGGCATTTCTTCCCTGAAAATCGCCTTTAACAACGTGTTCGGGTATTACATAGAAGTCCGCAACACCCATAAAGAAAAAGTGCCTCCATCCTGGATACGCAAACAGACACTTGTAAGCGCAGAGCGCTACATTACAGAAGAACTCAAATCCTATGAAGAAAAAATATTCGGGGCCGAGGAAAAGATAGCACAGCTGGAGCAGGATTTATTCAACCAGGTAGTCGATGCCATACGCGCAACCATACCTCCCATCCAGCAGAACGCACGCATCCTCGCCCGGCTAGACTGCCTCCTTGGTTTTGCCGTCCTGGCCAGGGAACAAAAATATACCAGGCCCCGGATGCAGGATGACGATGTGATTGACATCCGCCAGGGGCGCCACCCGGTGCTGGAAACACTCATGCCTCCGGGAGAAGCATATATTCCCAACGACGTATACCTGGACACCGGCCGGCAGCAGATCATCATCCTGACAGGACCCAATATGGCCGGAAAATCGGCCCTGCTGCGACAGACCGGGCTTATCATGCTACTGGCACAGATAGGGTCCTATGTCCCGGCCAAAGAAGCCAGCCTGGGGATCATAGATAAATTATTTACCCGCGTGGGGGCTTCAGACAACATAGCCCGCAGGGAATCCACCTTTATGGTGGAGATGCTGGAATCGGCTGCTATCCTGAACAATGTAACCGACCGCTCCCTAGTGCTTTTTGACGAAATAGGACGCGGCACCAGTACCTACGACGGGATCTCCATAGCATGGGCCATAGTGGAATACCTGCACGAAAAAGCAGGGGCACGGGCCAGAACACTTTTTGCCACCCATTACCACGAGCTCAACCAAATGGCAGAACAATATCCCCGCGTCAAAAATTTCCACATTGCCGTGAAAGAACGGGGACAAAAGGTTTTATTTTTACGTAAAATGATCTCCGGGGGTGTAGAACACAGCTTTGGAATCCACGTGGCGACCATGGCCGGAATGCCGCGCAGGGTTATCCTCACTGCCCAGGAGGTGCTCAAGGTCATGGAGGCCGGCAAAGAACAGCCACCTTCCCCAGAAAGGCCCAGGCAACTTTCTTTCTTCCAGCTGGAAGATCCCCTGTTGCAGGCCCTCAAAAGGGACATCGAGTCTATTGACATAAACAGATTAACACCCCTGGAAGCATTTGATGCCTTACGGGAATTGAAAAGAAAAATCGGACAAAAGGAATGAAAAAGATTTTCAGAAGCGTCAACATCTTCTTTAAACTGCTGGGGGAAAGTTTTGTATTGGCCTACGATTCGGTAAAGGGAGACAAATTCAGGGCCTTTCTTTCCCTTTTGGGAGTAACCATCGGGATATTTTCCATTGTGGCCGTTTTCACCGCAATTGAAGCCCTCGAGAAAAATGTCCGCAACATGTTTTCCGCCCTGGGAACCGATGTGGTGTACATAGATAAGATTTCATGGGAATCTTTTGCAAAGGGGGAAGGATTTAAATGGTGGGAATTCAGGCAACGCCCCAACAACACCTATGAAGAATTTCAGTTCCTGCAGAAAAATCTGGTCCACGCAGACATGCTGGCCCTGTCGGCCAGCACATCAGCCAATGTGGCCTATGAACGCAATATCATTCGCAACTCCGGCATACAGGGAATAACGTATAACTGGAACAAGATATCCTATTTCGAAATCGGGGAAGGCCGATATTTCACCTCCGCCGAGGCAGGGGAAAACATTCCCTTGGCGGTTATTGGCCAGAACGTGGCAGATGAGTTGTTTCCCGCGGGGATATCACCGGTCGGCAGCAATATCAAAATCGGGGGCTTTACCACCCGCGTCATTGGCGTTATAAAGAAAAAAGGCGAGTCCCTGTTTGACCCCATTAACTACGACGATGCCGTTATCATTCCCATGCCATTTATCCGCAATTTCCTGGACCTGAGAAATACATCTCCCAGCATTGTGGTGCATAAGGATCCGGTGGCCGATGAAGAAGAGTTTATGGCCGAGCTACGCAATGCCATACGCGCTGTGCGCCGCCTGAAGCCTATTCAGAAAGACAACTTTGCCCTGAACAAAATGTCGTTCCTGGACGACGCCCTTTCACAGCTTTTTAACGTCATTTCGCTGGCCGGCTGGGTGATAGGGGGCTTTTCTATTCTCATAGGAGCTTTTGGTGTGGCCAATATCATGTTTGTTTCGGTTAAGGAAAGGACCCATATCATAGGCATTGAAAAAGCCATGGGGGCCAAAAGCTCCTTTGTACTGACCCAATTCCTTTTTGAAGCCGTACTGCTGGCTATTATCGGTGGTTTGATAGGGATCCTGATTGTCTGGGGACTGACGGTTTTTGTCACCCAGCGCTATGATTTTGTGATGACCATGTCTGTGGGCAACATATTGCGCGGGGTTATGATATCAGGTCTGGTGGGCGTTGTGGCTGGTTTTATCCCCTCGCTCCAGGCCGCCAGGATGAACCCGGTGGACGCTATGAACCAACATTGAGGACACCGAGGCTTCATCCTTTCCTGCCGGCGGTTGCCACAGCAGTATTGAGGTTCCATCTGTGCTGTCACTGCCACCACAAGAACAGGGAGCCTCGGCTTAAAAATAAGGGCTTCCTGTTCTTGTGGTGGCAGCGACCTGAAAGTCACAAAGAACAGGGAGCCTCAGCTTAACATAAGGGCTCCCCGTACTTTGTGGTGGCAGCGACCTGCGCAGCAATAAATCGCTTTGGTCCGGGTTTGAAGAGGTTACACCTGTTTTATGACAAACCGGGATTAAGGACAGCGGCCACCTGTTGCGTCAATTGAATAAATTCCTCTACCCCCAAATGCTCTGGTCGTTGTCCGGAAAAGGGCGAGGTAAAGTTTTTTTTCTCACCCAATAAAGGTTTCAGACTGTTGTGAATGGTTTTCCGGCGCTGGTTGAATGTGGTCCGGACCACTTTGCGGAACAAATCTTCGGGACACCCCAAGGAAGCCCTGTTATTACGGGATAGGCGGATAACCCCGGATTGCACTTTTGGCGGTGGTGTAAAAGCTCCGGCAGGCACAGTAAACAAATATTCCGTGTCATACCAGGCCTGCAGCAGGACACTCAGGATCCCGTAGGTTTTTGACCCTGGGGGGGCACAGAACCTTTGCGCAACCTCTTTCTGGAGCATGCCCACAATCCTGGGGACTGATTCCCGCCATTCCAGGACCCTGAAAAAGATTTGGGAAGAAATATTATAGGGAAAATTTCCGATCACGAAAAATCCAGAAGGAAAGACAGAACGAGACACCGTTAGAAAATCACCGGTAATGAGCCGGGCGCCCAGCCCAGGGTATTTTTTTTGCAGAAAAGTCACCGCCTCCCTGTCCAGTTCTATCGCATAGTAATCAATACCCGGTTTTTCCAGCAGAAATGACGTAAGAACACCTGTGCCGGGGCCTACCTCCACCACCGGGAACCCCTGTCCGGTGAACTTTTCCTGATCAACGGACAAGCTTTCTACTATACGGCAGGCAACCTGAGTGTCGTTGAGAAAATGTTGTCCGAGTGATTTTTTAGGCCTTACCTCCATGATGCTGCAAAGGTAGTTTTTTATACCTTTACAGAAATCTAATATTTTATCTATGAAAAGAACTGTCATAATTATATCCGCGCTGCTGCTTCTGGTATCCTGTTCCGGCTACAGGACAAATAAAGCAGATATACGCCTGGAAGAACTCAGACAAGAACTAAATGCGGTGGGATTGTCAGTAGCCGTAATATGCGATAATCAGGTCGTATATACCGGGGCGACAGGCTTCAAAAACATGGAAACCCTCGAACCCCTCAACTCCTCCCATTTGATGCGTATAGCCTCCATATCCAAGAGTTTTACGGCTACCGCTATAATGCAGCTTTATGAAGCGTGCTGTTTTGACCTGGATGATGACATTGGAAAGGCACTCGGCTTCCCGGTAAGGAACCCCCTTTATCCCGATATCCCAATTACATACAGAATGTTGCTTTCCCACACTTCCAGCATGAGTGACAGTGCAGGCTATTTTACCCTGGATCTGCTCCGGCCCGATATTACCGGGGACGTGTCGCGGTCCTTCAATGCCTATGCGCCCGGCACCGGCTATCAGTATTGCAACCTGGGGTTCAACACCCTGGGGACCCTTGTGGAAATCCACTCAGGGGAACGCTTTGACCAATACGTCCAATATAACATACTGGAACCACTGGGAGTCTATGCCTCGTTCAACGTAAACGATCTGGACAGCACCCGTTTTGCCACCATTTATTCGTTTGATCAAGGGCAGTTTACACCCGTGCCCCAGGCATACAGTACAAGGAAACGGGACATTGATAACTATGTAATGGATTCCTCCACGGTAATCTTTTCTCCTACCGGAGGCCTCAAAATCAGCGCTCCGGATCTGGCGCGCCAGGCATTGGTACAGATCAACAACGGGACCCTGGACGGCCGTGAGGTGCTTACACCGGAAAGCGTAGCACTTATGCAGACACCCCAAAGTCCGGGAGGTCAGGATTCAGCGAATGAACGCCTTGGCTACGGATTTGCCTTGCAAAGGACAGACAAACTGATAGAAGGAGAAGTCATGACCGGGCATACCGGAAGCGCTTACGGACTTTTCTCGGCCATGTTCTTTGAAAAGGATAAAAAATTCGGATTCGTTGTCCTGTGCAACGGCTGTGATACCACAATCCCCCGCAGGGAAAACGGATTCATGCCCGTTCAGACAGATGTGATTAACGCCCTGTACGACATCTTTATCCGGTAAGACCTATCCCCTTTACCTAAGTCCCAGTTCCTTTTTTTGTAAGGCATCAATTCTGGCGGGAGCATCCAGCATGATATCCCTGCCGGAATTGTTTTTCGGGAATGCTATGAAATCGCGAATACTTTCCGAACCGCCAAAGAGCGAACAAAAACGGTCAAACCCGAAGGCAATTCCTCCGTGCGGGGGTGCCCCGTAGCGGAAGGCATCAATGATGAAGGAAAACTTGGTATTGACTTCTTCTGCGCCCATGCCCAATACCCGGAACATCCTTTCCTGTACTTCCGAGTTGTGTATTCTTATGGACCCGCCACCTACCTCGGTGCCATTGAGTACAAAGTCGTATGCGTTGGCGTTTACCTGTTCCAGGTCACGGGGATCATCACTGTAGAATTTGTCCAGGTCTTCCGGCTTGGGAGCGGTAAAGGGATGGTGTTTAGCGTAGAACCGTTGTGTTTCCTCATCCCATTCCAGCAACGGAAAATCGTACACCCACAGGGGGGAAAAAACATTTTTATTTCTCATCCCCAGCCTGTTGCCCATTTCCAGTCGCAGGCTGCCCAATGATTCCAGGGTTTTTGTTTCCGGACCGCTCATTACCAGCAGTAGGTCTCCCTCCATGGCCCCGCACACCTGAGCCCAGGCAGCCAGAGCCTTGCGGTCAAAAAATTTGTCCACGGAAGATTTGTATGTCACGGTCCCGTCATGCTCTACCGAACACCGTACATAGACCAGTCCCGAGGCCCCTATCTGAGGCCGTTTTACCCATTCGGTAAGTTCGTCCAGCTGCTTTCTTGTGTACCCGGCCGCCCCTTTGACGCAAATGGCCCCCACATAGGCAGCGTTCCTGAAGACACTAAATTCCGTATCTCTTGTCAGGGGGGTAAGATCGTTTATCAACATGTCAAACCGAATGTCGGGCTTGTCGCTGCCGTATTTTTCCATGGCAGTTTTGTAGGACATGCGGGGCAGGGGAGCAGGTATTTCAATATTCAGGACAGCTTTGAAGAGGTGGCGGATCAATCCTTCGAATTGTGCCAGAACGTCGTCCCGTTCAACAAAAGACATTTCACAGTCTATCTGTGTAAATTCGGGCTGCCTGTCTGCCCTCAGGTCTTCATCCCGGAAACAGCGGACAATCTGGAAATATCTGTCGTACCCTGCAATCATGAGCAATTGCTTGAAAGTTTGAGGACTTTGCGGCAGTGCGTAGAATTGGCCCTGGTTCATACGAGAGGGCACCACAAAATCACGAGCCCCTTCCGGGGTGGATTTGATCAGGAAAGGCGTTTCAATTTCCATAAAACCCCCATTACTCAGGTAACGGCGAGTTTCCTGAGCCATTTTATGACGCAACATCAAGGCCTTTTGCAACGGGGGCCTGCGCAGGTCCAGGTAGCGGTAACGGGCGCGCAGCTCTTCCCCGCCATCGGACTCTTCTTCAATGGTGAACGGGGGTATCCTGGAAGGATTCAGCACCTCCAGGCGGCTAAGCTCTATCTCAATGTCCCCGGTGGGGATCTTCGTGTTCTTGTTGCTTCGCTCCACCACAATTCCCTGAGCCGTAACAACGAATTCCCTTCCCAGAGAGTCGGCCGTATCTTTTATCAGAGCGGGGGAATCTTCTTTCACCACAAGCTGGGTGATCCCATATCGGTCACGCAGATCAATGAAAGTCATCCCTCCCAGTTTTCTTATCCGTTGTACCCACCCGGCCAGGATAACCTGGCGGCCGGTGAATGAAAGATTCAATTCGCCGCATGTATGATTCCTGTACATTTCCTAACTGTTTAAGTCAACAAAGGTAATGAGAAATTGGCTACCTTTGTTTTGCCATGAGAAACTATTTGGACCTGTTACAATACATCCTGGATAAAGGAATTGACAAGGAAGACAGAACGGGAACCGGAACGCGCAGTGTATTCGGATACCAGCTGCGCTGTCCTCTCTCGGAAGGATTTCCGTTGCTTACTACCAAAAAGATGCACCTCCGCTCCATTATCCATGAGTTGCTGTGGTTCCTCAGGGGCGACACCAATACCGGATACCTGAACCGGAACGGGGTGACCATATGGGACGAATGGGCAGATAAAAACGGGGACCTTGGTCCTGTTTATGGAAAACAATGGCGCTCCTGGGAAACGTCAGGCGGACAGACCATAGACCAGATCGGGGCCCTTATTGAAGGTCTGAAAACAAATCCCGACGGACGTCGTCACATAGTCAGTGCCTGGAACGTGGGAGATATCCCGCGTATGGCACTGCCGCCCTGTCACGTCCTGTTCCAGTTCTATGTGGCAAACGGAAAACTTTCCTGTCAGCTGTACCAGCGCAGTGCCGACGTTTTTCTGGGAGTCCCCTTCAATATAGCTTCCTACGCCCTGCTCACCTTAATTGTCGCCCAGGTGTGCGGCTATGATCCCGGGGAATACATCCATACGTTCGGGGATGTGCATATATACAAAAACCACATGGACCAGGTACGTCTGCAGCTTTCACGCACCCCCCGGCCCTTGCCACAAATGGTCCTGAACCCGGAACGCCGTGGTGTTTTTGGATTTGAATACACCGATTTTTCGCTTCAGCATTACGATCCCTATCCCGCTATCAAAGCCCCGGTTGCCGTATGAAAAAACAGGATATCAACAGAGCCTACATGCTCTCCCTGATCGCCGTACTGGGTCCTTCGCGGGAACTGGGCCTGCGCAACGGGTTGCTGTGGCATATTTCGGAGGACCTCAGGCATTTCAAGGCCCTGACCCTGGGCCATACCGTGATCATGGGCCGCAGGACGTATGAATCGCTGGGCAAACCCCTGCCCGGGCGCAATAATATTGTGATTTCCCGCTCCGGGGAAAAACTGGAAGAAGTACTGGCAGCAATAAACGATCAGACAGAAGTGTTCATAATTGGAGGCGCCCAGATCTACCGGCAGACCATGCCTATGGCTGACAGGCTTTACATCACCCATGTGCAGGCCCCGCTGCCCCCAGAAGGGGCTGATGTGTTTTTCCCGCCCATAGATCCCCTGCAATGGCGGGAAATATCGCGACAGGACTTCTCAAGAGGGGTTACTTTCCTGTATCCTTTTTCTTTCGTAACGTATGAACGCCGGCAAACACCATCGTTGTCAGCAACGCCAGCAGCAACGCGGCGGAACTGATACGTGAAACCAGGATCCCGGTTGTATAGGAAGACGGCAGGTAAGTAAAACGTACCTGATGTTCCCCCGCGGGTACAAATAACGTGCGGGTAATGTAATTGGACCGCAGGATAGGCACTTCTTCCCCGTCTATCCAGGCTTTCCACCCTTTGGGATAGTAAACTTCCCCAAATACGACAATCCCGTCTTTTTCCATAAAAGCTTTGTATTCCAGCGTGTTGGGAGAATACAACGTGAGGGTAACCGACGATTCAGACGGGCTGGCAGCCTGTACCCATGCTGCGGGGGCATCACGCATCACGGCTGTTTTCCGCAGATCGGTCCGGGAAAGGGCTTCAAGTTCTTCCAGATTACTTTCTGCCCCGACAACGGAAGATACCACCCACGCATTTCCCAGGGCATGCGGATTGACAACCGGTGCGCCGTCTCCGGAGAGGATAACGTACCGCGTGTTGAGCAGGTTCATGACTGGGGTGTGGGTCAGCGTCCCGTGGTAGGAAAATATTGCCGAAGCCTCTTCCAGTGTCTGGCACTGGTTCAGTTTTTCTATGAAATACTGCATTTCAGGCACCAGGTGGCGGTCTATCACGTCCTGATACCGTTGTAGCTTGGCCGCATTATACCCACCTATGGATTTGTGGTGATAACTGGGCCGGGAGTCCGAAAAAGGACTTCCGGTAAGATCAAGCACACGGTAATACAAATCCGGATCCTCCTTTATGAATTTATCTGCGGGTCTTTCTGCGAACTGGTTGCTGTAATTGCTGCGCGTAACAAAATGTGAAGCGTTTAAATACCTTCTGGCTGCAGGCAGGTAATCCACCACAAGTAGGATACCCAGGGCGGCAATCGTCCATGCCTGTTTCAGCTTTTTATTGATTCCCAGCCAGATAACCACAGCTGCTGACGCTATCAGGAAGGCAGAACGGAGGGCATCCTGGCGTAACAATCCTTTACGGTCTGCCACAAGGGCCGGAATCAGTTCTCCGGGGAGCGAGGCATCGGACGGTCCTGTGAAAGAACCGGCCAGAGAAGGAAACAGGGCAAATACCAGGCAAAGCCCCGCGGTTATGCCCATACCCCAGTAGATGGCCCGCATATTTTTTTCCCGGGGGTATTGATTTTCCAGAAGGGTCCATACGGCATAAATACCCAACGCAGGGACCACCATCTGCCAGATGACCAGGATCATGCTCACGGTCCGGAACTTGTTATACAGCGGGAGATACCGGAATAACAACGCAGAAAACCATTCCAGATGGTATCCCCAGGAAAGCAGCAGCGCCAGCAGGGAAACACCGGCAAGCGCCCATTTCAGGGGCCCTTTAACCAGGATCAACCCCAACACGAAAAAAAAGAGCATAACAGCCCCCATGTACATGGGCCCGGCGGTGAAGGGTTGTTCTCCCCAGTAAAGGGGCATATTGGAAATGACGCTGTTGGCGTTGTATCCCATCCCCGAAAGTTTTTCATAGGTGTGCGAATCCTTGTCCAGCGGTCCCACAGAGGGCCCGCCATAGAAATAGGGGATCATCATATTGAAAGATTCCATCTTGGAATAACTCCACTGGGTGGCATAATCCATATCAAGGCCCTTGCTGGGTGCCTCGCCCAGCGGCGTTTCCAGTTCAGATCCGCCGCGCATGGAATACCTTGTATATTCATAAGTAGGGAGCAGGTGATTTGCCGAGGTGGCCAATCCAAGCAACCCGGCAGCAACCAGCAATATCGTGGTTTTGACAAAACGCGGCACCCGGCGCCCGACAATGGCTTCTGCCAGCAAACCGCCAACGGAAAAGACCAGGATGAAGCCCAGGTAATAGGTGATTTGCGGATGATTGGCGGCCACCTGGAAACTAACGGTCAGGGCAAAAAACAACGCCCCCAGCAAGGCATTTTTCCGGTATGCATACGCCAGGGAAGCCAGTACCCAGGGCATATAGGCAATGGCAATCATCTTGGTAACATGCCCGGCCTGTATGATCTGCATATTGTAAGCACAGAAGGTTATGGCTATGGCTCCCCCTATGGCAAGCCACCCGTTTACCCCCAGAGCAAGAAACAAAAGAAAACCACCCAAAAGAGACAGAAACAGGTACGAGGCAGGCGCTGCACCGGCTTCCAGAACGCGGCTAATGATGCGTGTATAGTTGCCCCGCGTGACTTTGTTAATGGTTACTGTAGGCATGCCGCTGAACATGGAATTGGTCCAGCGGGCCTCATCCTCATGCGTCTGATTATAGTCTTTGGCTTCTTTGGCCATGGCCTGCCAGGCTGTAATATCACCCTGGTTGAGGATTTTACCCTGGAAAACCTGTGGAACAAAGCCGTAGGAAACTATCAGAAACAGCACGGCGGCTACAGGGTAAACAATCCATTTTTTAACGGGAACCTTCTGCATAGCACTCGTATTTTATAGCAAAGGTAAAAAGAAAGGACGTATATTTGTGTAAAACTAACTCTTTATGAAACGTGACGAATTTTCAGGATTTTTCGGCGTCCTGGTGGCCACGGTAGGTTCTGCCGTGGGGCTGGGGAATCTTTGGCGTTTCCCTTACCTGGTGGGACAAAACGGAGGAGCTGTATTCATTTTCATATATCTTGCCTTTGTCCTGGTCATCTGCCTGCCCATCATGATATCAGAGTTCATTATCGGCCGCCGGACCCTGTCCAACACGGTTAAAGCATTCCAGATACTGGCCCCCCGTACTCCCTGGGGAGCTGTGGGTATTGTGGGTGTTGTCGCGGCTTTTTGTATTATGGCTTTTTATACCGTTGTAGGAGGCTGGACGCTGGATTACATTTTCCGCTCAGTAATCCATCTGTTTTCAAAACCAGACATTACAGCCATAGAAAGCCAGTTTACCACACTGGTTACTTCTCCCGTCCGGCCTATATTATGGACCGTAATATTTATTTTGTTCAGCGCCCTGATAGTCATGTCAGGGATCAAGAAAGGAATCGAGAAATATTCCAGGATCATGATGCCCTTTTTGTTTTTAATGGTTGTGATCCTGATGATTCGGTCCATTACCCTGCCCGGGGCAGAAAAAGGGATTTCATTCCTGGTTAAGCCAGATTTCTCCAAAATTAACACACAGGTACTCCTGGCGGCCCTGGGTCAGGCCTTTTTTTCGCTCAGTCTGGGCATGGGCTGCATGATCACCTATGGTTCGTATATCCCCAAACGGGAGAATCTGACCAAACTGGCCTTTACTACAGCTATGTCAGATACCCTGTTCGCCATACTGGCAGGACTGGCCATTATGCCGGCTGTATTCTCTTTCGGGATATCACCGCAGGAAGGCCCCGGACTCGTATTTATAGTCTTGCCCCGGATCTTTGCACAAATTCCGCTGGGGAACATTTTTGCTGTTATGTTTTACCTGATCCTGTTCATTGCGGCCATTACCTCGGCCATATCGCTGCTCGAGGTGGTGACGGCATACATAACAGAAAGGTTGAAGATGAAGCGAAAAACAGCCGTAGCCATCATATCGGCCTTGGTGGTGGTATGTGCTTCGCTCAGCTCTCTGTCCCAGGGAGTCTTGCAGGATTTTAAGATCCTGGGCAAGACCATATTTGACTTCTTCGACTACCTCTCTGCCAATATCCTCCTGCCGCTGGGCGGCTTGTCGATTGTCTTTTTTGTGGGATGGTTTATGAAAAAGTCGCCTGTTTATGATGAATTTACAAATCAGGGCACCCTTAAGGGTACCCTGTTCCGCACATATTATTTTCTCATACGTTATGTGGCCCCCATTGCAATTGCGGCCATATTGGTGGATCTTATCGTACGGTAATTCCCAGGTGCCAGTTTCCGTTATAACCCAGATCTCCCAATGTTGTAGTGGTTTGTTCGCCTTCTTCTGAACTTAGAAGCAACAGATTCCCTCCCTCCTGGGCAGGCCCGTTCCCGTCTGTCATTAATACCGGTTTTGTTCCTTGTTGCTTTATGATCATATTCAGGATCACTCCGTTGCCTTCCTGGATCTGCACATTGTAGTTTTCCGTTACAAAAGTTTTGATCAGATCCCATTGCCCGGAAGCCTTGATGGCATCCACAAAATACTTTTTCAGGTTTAAAGTGCTTTGAGGCACCAGGTTTGTCCTGGCTACTAACGGATCCTGTATCATGACTATACGCCGTGAAAGCGTTTCAATAAAATCCAGAAACTTCATGGGATCTTCCGGCTTTTGGGGATTGCCTTCTTCATCTGTTAGCGAAAGGAATATCTCATAGATCTGGGCTAGCTGGTCCTGATCCTTAGCCATAATGACAATGGAAGAAGTAGTGTCCATGGGACACAGCAGGATGTTTTCCAGAATTTTTCCTTTCCATGTGCTTACAAAATCGGGAGTCATCTGTACCAGCACCATGACATCGTCATCTGCTGCGGGCGAAGAGAAAGGCCTGAGTCCAGCGTTGGGCCGGAACAGTGACAATGTACCGGAGGTTACAGGTAACAAAGGAATATCCTCTACCGATATATTGGTGACCCCTTCGGGAATAGTCAGCAAGGTATAGAAATCCTTAATCAGGCCATACCCCACAACCCTTACACCGTATGTGCCGGGAACCACGTTTTTGATCTGTACGTTGCCCCCTGAGGAACTGGTCACCTTGTAATCATAATCATCGGTATTGGCCGGCCTTATAGATGCGCTGCGCACAGCAGGCACTTCCAGGGTCCCGGTTTGCAGGGCCTCCAGATTTTTCCTGATCTGCGGGGCAAAGGGCTTCATTATTGAAGACAACCAGTATAGGGCAGACTGCAGGACTTCTGCCTGTGTGCGCCCTTTGATCACGGGCAGGGCTTTAGCCGATATGGGCACATAAGCCGGGGAAGCCGCTCTCTTCTCTGAGGAAAGGAGTTTCAGGTACACATCGGCATAGTCCACAGTTGCATCGGTGTTATCGGTGAGCACCATATTCAGTTCGTTATACCTTGGGGTGGTCACCGTGACCTCTTCTCCGTAGGCAGTTCCGGCCTGGCTTTTTGCGTAGGCTTTAATCGTATAGGCCGTGTTTTCCTGAATGTTATTGGTAATATCCGAGGAGAAAACCCCGGTTCCGGCCCCTGCCTGGCGGGTAGTGGCGTTGAGGACAAAACCCCTTTCGGTCACCGCATGACTGCCTTGTTTGAGTACTTCGGCAGAAACACTTATTTTGTTATATGACAGTTCGGTTACAGTCACCCTGCCCACGGTGGGAAGCACCCCTTCCATGTCCAGGAAAACCCCGTCCTGCTGGGTGCGGATGTAGTGGATTTCGGTATTTGTTTTGTAACTATCCCATTTGTCCGAAGTCCAGGAGGGGTGGTTTATGATGACAGCCGGAACCGGCTCGGTCAGCTTATTCCCATAAACACGCAATTGGGCCGATACGACCGGAATATTTCCCCACGAGGCCGGAATCCCGCCGGTAAAATTGCATTCATGCAAATGAATGTTGAAACGCGTCTGGGTGGTGATCATATTGCCCAGCCCTTCGGGCAGGGAACCGGTAAGGTTGGGGTTGTTGTTCATCAGGAAAGTTCCCAGGTTTTTCCATCCGGTAAAGATCTCGGAGGGAATGGGCCCCGAGATTTTGGTGTTGAACATCCCAAAGTTGTTCAGCGCTGTCATCCCGCCCCATTCCCTGGGAATGGTCCCCGTGATCATGTTGTTGTTCAATTGCAGGTTGGTCAGCTTGTTCAGGTTCCCCATTTCCGCGGGCAGCGGACCGGCCAGGTTGGGGTTATTGCCCAGGTTGAGGGATTTGAGTGCTGTCAGTTCCCCTATTTGCGGGGGTAACTGACCCTTGAGTCCGAAACCGCTCAGGTTCAGACCGGTTATGGCTTCATCGGTAACCGTAACCCCTTCCCATGTGCTGATTTCCTCGTCTGTATTCCAGTTTGTCCCCTTGGTCCAGTTGGGTCCGTCCAGGGCGTTGTAAAGCGCCATAAGACAGTCCCGCTGTGCATCGGGAACCTTTTCCAGTTCCAGGAAAACCCCGTTCTGCTGGGTACGGATGAAATGGGTACCGGCATCTTTCCATTTATCCCACTTATCCGTAGTCCAGGACGGATGGTTCTGAATGGCCAGGGGCACAGGCTCGGTCAGTTTGTTCCCGTAAAGGTGCAGCTGTTTGGAGACCGCGGGCATACTGCCCCATTCTTCCGGGATCCCTCCTTCAAAATTACAATTGTACAGCTGGACACTAAACAGTGTGTTATCGGTCTCCATCTGTCCCAGCTGGGGAGGCAGGGAACCGGTAAGGTTTGGATTACTGTGCAACAGGATAGATCCTATGTGTTTCCACTGCTCAAAAATGGTTTTGGGCAGAGGGCCGGAAATTTTTGTATTGAACATCCCGAAATTCTTCAAAGCCTCCATGCCGCCCCATTCTTCCGGGATCTTACCGTCGATGTTGTTGTTGTTCAGCTGCAGGTTGGTGATTTTTTTCAGATTACCCATTTCCTTTGGCAGGGGGCCTTGCAGTCCGGTGGTAACGGCCAGCAGCGCATCCAGGTTGGCAAGATTCCCTATGGTCGAGGGCAGGGGCCCTGTCAGGCCGGGATTGGAACTGATGGTCAGCTTGGTAAGATCGGTCAATGTCCCGATACCCGAAGGGAGCTGTCCGTTCAACCCAAAACCGCTCAGGTTCAGTTGTGTAATCTTGCCTTCCTCCATCGTTAACCCGGCCCATTTATCAATGGGCTCTTCTGTCTTCCAGTTGGTCTTTTTCTCAGCTATCCAGTTATTCCCGTCCAGGTTGTCATACAATTGCACCAGAACGGTCCTGAGCGCATTCTCTTTCTGATTGAAGGTAAAAGTCTGGGTTTGTGCAATTCCGGCATTATCCCGGACAGACACTTTCCCGGAACGGGGAGACCCTGGATTGGGGGCAATCAGAAACTGCAGGGTCGCTGTTGACATGGCCTTGGTGCCAGAGTATTGGATCCACGATTTGGAGGCCTCTTCTATTTCTACCGTGTAGGCCGTGTTGTACTGCAGGGTGAGGGTGTAGGTCCCACCGGAAGCTTCTACAGCGTTGGCTCCGTTAACAATGAGCGTATTGCGCGCACTTTGGGTAATGGCAACCGATGCTTGCATGGTACCGCTTTTGATAGTCAGCGTTCCTGTCTGGTCAGATGACGAGGTGGAAGCCGCAGCAGTCAGTTGTAACGAGGCGTTCCCTGCCCCTGATGCAGGGGAGACTGAAAAGCCCTTGCCCGAGACAGAGGCGGTCCAGGACATACTGTTTGTAGACAGGCTGACAGACTGTGTTCCTCCCTCCTGCGGGAAGATAACAGTGGCAGGGCTGGCTTCTATGAACGGCACTTCCGGTTTGCAGCCAGAAAGAAACAGCAGCGTTGCTGCTATTACCATTAAACGTGTGATCTTTTTCATGTTTCCAAGACGCTAATTGTTACAATTTGGTTGCTTAAGCTAATAAAGATATCAATTTGCCGGCAAGGTCTTTAAAGGCCTGTCCGGCAGCATTTTTATCGTTTGCTACAGGTATGCCTGCATCGCCGCGTTCACAGACACTCAGTACAATAGGGATTTGCGCCAGTAACGGCAGATTGTACTTTTTGGCCAGTTCTTCAGCCCCGCCTTTTCCGAAGATGTAATATTTTTTATCAGGCAATTCATCGGGGGTAAACCAGGCCATGTTTTCCACCAGACCCAGTACCCGCTTGTTCAGATCGGGATGCATGAACATATTCAGGCATTTCTCCACATCGGTGACCGACACCTGTTGGGGTGTGGTTACCACTATTCCCCCGGTCAGGGGAATGTCCTGCATCAGGCTCAGGTGGATGTCTCCCGTTCCGGGAGGAAGGTCTATGAGCAAAAAGTCCAGTTCACCCCATTTTGTCTGTTGTAGCAATTGTTTCAGAGCACTGCTGGCCATGGGTCCCCTCCAGATCAGCGCCTGTCCCGGTAGGGCAAAATATCCTATGGACATCCATTTGACCCCGAATTTTTCGACCGGCTCAAAAACCTGCACATTCTCATCAATCGCATCCACCCGGGGCTGTATTTCCAGTGTGCCGGTGAGTATGGGTACCGAGGGCCCGTATATATCGGCATCGGCCAGTCCCACCTTATAACCTTCCAGTGCCAGGGCCACGGCCAGGTTAACGGCTACGGTTGATTTTCCCACGCCGCCCTTGCCACTGGCTATGGCTATAACATGTTTAATCCCTTTCATTCCGTTAATCGCGAGGGTTTCCTTTTCCTCTTTCACCTTTCCCCTGGCAGGCTGTACCGGCTTCATGGCCGAATAATTAATCTTTCCCATAAATTTATTTTCTAATATTCATTTCCTCCAGCAAATATCCTGCCTCGCCGTATTTATCCATGATAAAAAGAACGTATCGTATATCCACCGAAATACAGCGTTGCAGTGCGGGCTCAAAGATCACGTCCCCGCTCATGGATTCCCAGTTGCCGTCAAAGGCCAGTCCAATCAGTTCCCCGTGGGCATTCAGTACGGGTGATCCGGAATTCCCGCCGGTAATGTCGGTATTGGCAATGAACCCGGTAACAATCTCCTGCCCGGGCTGTGCATACTGTCCATAGTCTTTTTTGTTGTAAAGCTGTTTCAGTTTTTCAGGTACCACAAACTCCCAGTTATCAGGGTCTTCTTTTTCCATGACACCGGTCAACGTGGTGTAGTAATCATAGATGACCCCGTCTTTAGGTTTGTAATTCAGCACATTGCCATAGGTGAGACGCATGGAGGAATTGGCATCGGGATACATGGCCGTCCCCTTGTTCATTTCCATCATACCGGCAATGAAGCTCCGGTGTCCGCGCTCGTATTGCAGGAAATAAGGAACAATAACTGCCTGGCATTCTGCGTTTTTGGCTTCCACCGATTGTCCCAGCAACACTGCGGGATCGGCGGTAATCTCCTGCAGGGCGGCTTCACGGGTGTTTTCTGCAGACAAACAATCTATCAGGCAATTTACCCGTTCGGCAGAAACAAAAAGGCTTTTCTCAAAAAGATGTTCCACGTAAGCGTCTATATTGCCTGAAAATTCATTGTCAATGATCCCGTATACAGAAGGATAATGGGCTTTGTCCACCTTGAGGGCAAAGTGTTTCAGCATGGCTTTGGCCACCTTCACGTCTGTAGGGGCATTGTAATTGGTAAAAAACCGTTCTGCCTGTGCTTTCAGTCCCTTGGTGTCTACGCTTCCGTCTTCCAGCGGTCTGCTTACCAGGCGGGCGGCCCGCGAAGCAAAAGAAGCCAGTTCAATATTGCGCAAAGCTTCACTCAGGTAACGGCTGACATATAGATTATCCCAGGTCCCGCGGATGGCTTCTTCAATATCTTTGAGTGCGGTACCGTATTTTTCAATGCGTTTTTTGCCGGCATTGACCCAGGCGGTGAAGGCAGCTTCTTCTGCCGCCCGGCGGGCTTTCACATGCAGCTTTCCGAAGGTTTCATTCATCCCGGTCCATTTTTTCCAGGCATTGGTGCTGCCTGAATACTTGCTTGCATACTGGAGTTGCACTTTGGGATCTGCCAGCATGTCTTCCAGCAGGATATTCTGGCGGATGGTCCTCACTTCAATCCCTATGTTATTGGTTAACTGTTCCTGCCTGTCTACTTCTATGGAGGTCATATAGCGTGTGGTAGTGCCCGGATAGCCCAGGGTCATGACAAAATCTCCCTGCTGAACGCCTTTCAGGCTGATAGGCAGTGAATACTTTGCCCGGTAGGGGCGGTTTTCCGGGGCATAGTCTGCCGGCTCGTTATCAGGACCGGCATAAATGCGGAACATGGAAAAGTCACACGTATGGCGGGGCCACATCCAGTTGTCTGTATCGGCGCCGAATTTTCCTATGGAAGACGGCGGAGCGCCTACAAAACGCACGTCAGTATATACTTTGTAGACAACCAGGTAATATTGGTTTCCCCCGTACATGCTGTACAGGCGTCCGTTAAGGTGCGGATTCTCTTTTCTTACCTTATCGCCCCATTCCCTCACAAGCTTTCCCTCGGTGGCCCCGCGGCTTTCTTCTGAGGAACAGGTGTCCAGGACAGCCAGCACTTCTTTGGTCACCTCACTCATGCTTTCCATAAAGGTAACCCGCAATCCGGGAGCCGCAATTTCCTCCTCCCTGTTCCGCGCCCAGAATCCGTCTTTCAGGTAATTGTGTTCCACACTGCTCAGGGCCTGGATCATACCGTAGCCGCAATGGTGGTTTGTCAGTAGCAACCCTTCCGGAGAAACGACCTCTCCGGTACAGCCCCCGCCAAATATGACAATGGCATCTTTCAGACTGGAATGGTTGATGTTGTAAATGTCATCGGCATCAAGCATCAGGCCAGCCTCTTTCATTCCCTTACTATTCAGTTGATTCAGGAGCGGCAGTAACCACATCCCCTCGTCTGCACGTACGTTACCGCCCAGGAGCAGCATAGCACATAGGATAAAACTCAGTTTTTTCATGGATAATTTATTTATGTTTTATGTTTCGTCTTTAGCCGGTAAAGGTAATTATAAATGGCAAGAAAATGATTTCCGGTGATGGACCGACAGCCCCAAAACCCCTATTGCTGCCCTGTGCTTTGCGGTGGGATACCCTTTATTCTCCCTCCACCCATATTGGGGGAATTCCCTATCCAGATCTCTCATGTATTCATCGCGAAATGTTTTGGCCAGGACCGAGGCGGCGGCGATAGAGGCAAAACGTCCGTCACCTTTTACAAAGCAGCCGTGAGGGATCGCCTGGCTGAGCAACGGCTCCCCGCCGCCGCGATGGTAAGGATAAAAGCGGTTTCCGTCCACCAGGATAAACGCGGGTTCCGGGCAGAGCTGGTCCAGCGCCCTGTGCATGGCCGTAATGGAGGCCCTGAGGATGTTCCAGCGGTCAATCTCCGCGGCAGAACACCAGGCAACAGCCCAGGAAACGGCTTTTTCCAGAATTACCTGGCGGACCTCGAGCCGTTGTTTTTCAGTCATCATTTTTGAATCCCGCAGCAATCCGTGGTTGAAACCGGGCGGAAGAACAACCGCTGCAGCATATACAGGACCGGCCAGAGAGCCCCTGCCTGCCTCATCACATCCGGCCTCCAATCTGCCAGCCTCAAGATGCGGGAACAAAGGGAAATACATATATACAAAGGTAAAAGAAAAAATTATTACCTTTGTCGCCTTGTAATATCCAGAATAAATATAAACAGTTTGATTGAATGAAAACTTATACAACAGAACAAATCCGCAACGTGGTTCTGATGGGGAATACCAAGTCGGGCAAAACCACCCTTGCAGAAGCCATGATGATGGAAGGCAGGGTGATCGACCGCCGTGGAACCGTCGAAGCAAAGAATACCGTGTGTGACAACACAGAGATTGAGCAATTGTATCAAAGATCTATTTATCCCACACTGTTCTATACGGAATATGAAGACCATAAACTCAACTTCATAGACACTCCGGGTTCCGACGATTTCATTGGCGGTCTTATTTCTGCATTCAGGGTGGCCGATTCCGGCGTTATGCTGGTCAACGGTCAGCACGGCGTGGAAGTGGGGACGGAAATCTTCTCCCGCTACGCAGAAAAGCATAACAAGCCGCTATTGCTGGCCATCAGCCAACTGGACCATGAAAAAGCAAACTGGGAGACCTGCCTGGACTCTTTAAACGAAGCTTACGGAAGCAAGGTGTGTCCCCTTCAGTTCCCGGTAGACACAGGTTTGGGATTCAACGCCTTTGTGGATGTGCTGACCATGAAAATGTACCGTTTTAAAGACGAAAACGGCACACGTGAAGAATTGGATATTCCCGCAGACCTGGCAGATAAGGCAGCAAAAATGCACACAGAACTCACAGAGCGCACCGCAGAATCAGACGAAGCCCTTATGGAAGCCTTTTTTGAGAACGGAAACCTTACCCCCGAACAGATCGTACAGGGACTGACCATAGGGTTCCACAAGTGCGAGATCATGCCTCTGGTTATTGTCTCGGGCAAGAAAGACATCGGGGTGAAACGTCTGCTGGAACTCATCACACAGGTTGCCCCCCACCCGGGACTGACCACCAGCAAGACCGTTTCAGGCGAAGATATACCCTGTGAAGCAAATGGCGCACCCTCACTCTATATTTACAAGACAAGCCAGGAGCAACACCTGGGTGATATTGCCTACTTTCGTGTAATGTCTGGCAGGATTACTGAATCCATGGACCTGATCAACGCTAACAACGGCAGCAAGGAAAGGATTTCGGGCCTGTTTGCCGCAGCGGGGAAAAAACGCGAAAAAGTTACAGAACTGCTGGCCGGCGACATGGGCTGTACCGTGAAGCTTAAAAACGCAAAATCAAATCATACGCTCAACGGCAACGGGAAAAGCTGGGAATTTGAGCCCATTGCGTTCCCGCCCGCAAAATTCAGAACCGCCATTAAGGCAAAATCAGAAAAAGATGACGAAAAACTGGGCGAGATCCTGAACAAGGCTGCCGCAGAAGATCCCACCATTATAGTTGAATACTCAAAGGAACTGAGGCAGATCATTGTCAGCGGACAGGGCGAGCACCACATCAATACGCTCAAGTGGCACATCAACAACACCTACAAAATGGAGGTAGATCTGATTGCCCCAAAAATCCCGTACCGTGAAACCATTACAAAAATGGCCGCCTCGAGCTACCGCCACAAAAAACAATCGGGCGGAGCCGGACAGTTTGGCGAAGTGCACCTGCTTATTGAACCCTATATTGAGGGAGCTCCGGAAAACAACCGCTTTAAGGTAGAGGGGAAGGACCTGGTGCTCAGTATCAGGGGTCGTGATGAATACACTATGGACTGGGGAGGTAAGCTCATTTATAACAACTGTATAGTGGGCGGCTCCATAGACGGGCGTTTTATGCCCGCCATTCTTAAAGGGATCATGGAAAAAATGGAAGAAGGCCCATTGACCGGTTCTTATGCCCGCGACATAAAATGTTATATTTATGACGGGAAGATGCACCCGGTGGATTCCAACGAAATCTCCTTCAAGCTGGCAGGACGCAATGCCTTTAAGGACGCCTTTAAAAAGGCTTCGCCCAAGATAATGGAACCCATCTACATAATAGAAGTGATGGTTCCCTCGGACTGCATGGGCGATGTAATGAGCGACCTGCAGAACCGCCGTGCCCTGATAGAAGGCATGAGCAGTGAAAAGGGATTTCAGATACTTAAGGCAAGGGTGCCGCTGGCCGAGTTGCACAAATATTCCACAACGCTCAGCTCTCTTACCTCGGGCCGCGCAAGCTTTACCATGACATTCCTTGAATATTCCCAGGTCCCTGCCGATGTGCAGGACAGACTCCTCAAAGAATACCAAGAGGAGGAAAAAGACGAATAATCCTTTTTCCGCAACACATGCTTAAAGCGGACTACATAACCAAATCGTTCGGCAGCGTGCAGGTTCTCAAGGGAGTTTCCCTGGACGTAGCACCTGCCGAAGTGGTTTGTATAACCGGGGCCAGCGGTGCCGGGAAGACTACTTTTCTGCAAATTCTGGGAACCCTTTCCCGTCCTGATTCGGGCCAGGTCTGGATAGACGGTACACCTGTCTGTGAATTGAAAAAAGACCAACTGGCCGATTTCCGCAATCGGCACATAGGTTTTGTTTTCCAGTTCCATCACCTGCTTCCCGAGTTTACTGCCCTGGAAAATGTGTGCATTCCCGGGTTCATAGCTGGTGACGCTACGGACAAAGTCCGGGCAAGGGCCAGGGAACTTCTGGATTTTCTTGGACTGACCCACCGGATGGAACATAAGCCGGCAGAACTCAGCGGGGGAGAACAGCAACGTGTTGCTGTAGCAAGGGCCCTGGTCAACCGACCCGGGATTCTTCTGGCCGATGAGCCTTCCGGGAATCTGGACACCCATAACAAGGAGGAACTTCACAGGTTGTTTTTCCGGTTGCGTGAAACCTACGGTCAAACCATCATCATGGTTACTCACGACCAGTCACTGGCTGCCCGCAGTGACAGAAGCCTGACCATGCGCGACGGGCTTTTTGTTCAATAGCGTGGACCCTTTCCGTTTCAAACAATTTGCACTATCACACAGCCGTTCAGCAATGCACGTCAACACAGACAGCGTGCTGCTGGGCGCCTGGGCGGCCGGTACCGCAAAAGAACCAGGAAGGATACTTGACATTGGGACCGGGTGCGGGATCTTGGCCCTGATGATGGCGCAACGTTTTGCCAGCGCCAGGATAGACGCCCTGGAAATTGATGCCTGTGCTGCAGAAGAGGCCGCTGCCAATGTTCTGTCTTCCCCCTGGGCCGGCAGAATCTGCGTCCGTCATGCAGATTTCCGTAAAACAGTCTTCACACATCCGTACGACCTGGTCATCTGCAACCCCCCTTACTTCAGCCAATCACTGACCAGCCCCGATGCGCGCCGCACCATGGCCCGGCACACCCTTGGCGAAAGCCTTACACACCGGGAATTGATAGAGGGCGTGTCTCACCTGTTGGCCGGAGAAGGTCTTTTTGCCCTGATCCTTCCTGTGGCAATGGCTCATGAGTTCTTTTCCACAGCCGCTACAGCCGGCAAGCCCCTGTACCCTCAGAGGGTCACAACGGTTTATACCAAAAGGCACAAGCCGGCCATAAGGATCCTTGCCCAATTGGGCAGAAACACTGTTCCTTTGGTTCAGGATACGATCGTAATATATGGGGACAACGGGCAGGAATACAGCCCGCAGTATGTGTCTGTTGTGCGTGATTTCTATTTGTGGGCGTAAGCGCTACCTGGATTTTTCCTGCTGTACTTTTTCTTCTATGAACAGGCGTATCATTCGGTTGTTGAAGCGTTCCTCTGCCAGGTAATAACGTGCCACCCGGGCGGCCGACAGAATTTGCAGGAACTTCTTGTGGTAGTCCATCCTGATGGCGTTCTCTTCCTGAAACGAATTCATATAGGCAGCCAGCAGCTCTTCAATAGGACCGGACGGCCCTTTGGCTTGTATGTCTATAACCAGATCCTCTGCTGCATCCCGGTGATCACCGGCCGCCGTACGACCCTGCGAAGAGCCTGCAGGTTCGGCAACTTTTCCCTGCTTCCCGTCATCTTCGGATTTCAACAGACGGTACATTGATGCTTTGGTGCTGTTGCGTTTGCGTACAATCCCAACCACCTTGCGGTCCATTTCGTTGTACAGGGGCCAGAACTTCTCGGCTTCTGCCGGGGTAAGGCCTACCTCCTGGGTAATAAACGCGATTTTCTGAGCCTGAACGGCTTCACGTTCAGCCTTCCGCTCCTGGTCACTTTTGTGCATGCGCTCTTCCTGGGCAAAAGCCCAGAGGGGCATAAGGCACAGAAACATAACTATAAACGAACGGTTCATGGCATTATTTTTATTCATCGTTTGTATTGTTTTCAAAATCAGAAAGGTCTAGACCCGGGTAATTTAAGTAATCAATAAGCTCGTCCAGATCCAGGTTAGTCAGATCATAGGTGCTCTCTTCTTCGGGAAAATCGTCCAGTATAAGATCAGAAATAACGCGGTGATCCAAGCCCCGGTCAGACAATTCACCAAGAAGAGAAAATTCCGGACTTTGTGTTTCAGTTCCCCGGTTGCGATCCGTTATGAAAAGCAATAGTGAACCAATACCAAATAGGAGCACAAATGCGGCGGCAAGCTGCATCTGGGGTTTTAGCAGGCGGAAAAAGTGTCTGCTTCTGCTTTCGGCAACCGGCAGAGAACCGCTGTCCTGATGTACTTCCGGGAAAACCTCCGCAGACACTCCCTGCTGTGCATCGGCCGCTTTTTGGGCCCACCGGGCCTCCACTTGCTCAAAATAGCCCTGGGGAACCCCAAACGGATTCTCTTTCAGGTGTGGATTATGTATCGTGTTTTCGCTCATATTTCAATGGTTAGATGGTGTGAGGGGCAAAAAGTTTAAAGCAGCAGTTCTTTGAGGGTTTCCTCCACTTTAGCGGCCGCCAGGTGGTAGGAAGCTTTCAAAGCCCCCTCGGATGTTCCCAGAATACGGGACATGTCCTGGTACCGGATCTGGTCAAAATAGCGCATATTAAAAACAAGGCGCTGTTTTGGCGGAAGGCGCAGGATGGCCTGCTGGAGGGCTTTCTGTATCTGGTCCCCGGTGAACAGCTGTGGGTCTGCATCCAGCCGGTCTTCCAGTGGCATTTGTTTCAGGGATTTGCTTTTTCTCAGGAAAGTCAGTACTTCGTTGGTGGCTATCCGGTAAAGCCAGGTAAAGAGTTGTGATTCCCACCGGAATGTGGACAACCCGGTCCAGGCTTTGAGCAGGGTGTTTTGCAGGATGTCGTCGGCATCGTCGTGCAGGAGCACCATTTTACGGATATGCCAATACAGGCGCTGGCTGTACTGCTGCACAATCCGGGAGAAAGCGTTTTCATACTGGCCGCTTTCGCATAAGGCTTGTAATTCCTTATCTGAGTTCACATACTTTTTTTACAATACCGGCGGTGTTCAGCCCGTAATGGTCCATAAGCCCGCGGGGAGTTCCGCTTTGGCCAAATCCCTCGTCCATGGCAACCATGCGCATGGGAACGGGATAGTGCCGGGCAAGCAGGCCCGATACAAGTTCACCCAGCCCTCCGGCCACCAGATGTTCCTCTGCAGTTACCACTGCCCCTGTTTTACGCGCAGAATCCAGGATAGCCTGTTCATCCAGGGGTTTGAGGGTGTGAATATTGATCAGCTCGGCCCGGATCCCTTTTTGGGCAAGCACTCCGACAGCTTCCAGGGCTTCCCAGACCAGGTGGCCTGTAGCCAGGATGGTCACGTCTTCCCCCGGCTGGATCATCCAGGCCTTTCCAATTTCAAACGGGCCATCCACGGGACTGAAGTTGGGAACTGACGGTCTTCCAAACCGGAGGTACACCGGGCCGTCCCAGCTGGCGGCGGCCAGTGTAGCAAGGCGGGTCTGGTTGTAATCGCAGGGATTGATAACACACAAGTGCGGAAGGGCCCTGCTCAGGGCAAGGTCTTCCATGGTCTGATGCGTGGCGCCGTCTTCTCCCAGGGTAATGCCTGAATGGGAGGCGGCAATCTTGACATTTGTCTGTGAATAGCAGACAGACTGGCGCAACTGGTCGTACACGCGTCCTGTGGCAAACTCGGCAAAAGTTCCCACAAAGGGGATCAGCCCGGTAACAGCCATGCCGGCGGCCACACCCATCATGTTGGCCTCGGCAATCCCGCACTGGAAAAAACGCTGTGGGAAAGCAGCGGCAAACTCTTCCATTTTGAGCGAACCGGTCAGGTCGGCGCACAGGGCCACCACGGCCGGGTTCCGTCTTCCCAGTTCAAAAAGACCGGCACCAAAACCGGAACGGGTATCTTTATTTCCTGTATTTGTCATCATGGCGTATTCGTTAAAAATCTCCCAGGGTTTCAGGTAATTGGGACAAAGCCAGGGCTTCCTGCTCTGCCGAAGGGGCTTTCCCGTGCCAGGCGTGGGAGCCGGTCATGAAATCCACACCCTGCCCCATATTGGTGTGCATCAGGATCATCATGGGTTTGCTGCGGGGTTTTAGCGATTCCCTGAAGGCCTCCCTTATGGCATCAAGGTTGTGACCGTCGCATTCCAGGACCAGCCAGCCAAAAGCCTGCCACTTGGCAACCAAGTCTCCCAGCCCTGCAATCTGATTCACAGGCCCGTCGATTTGCTGCCTGTTCCAGTCTGTAATCGCCGTCAGGTTGCCAATCTTGTGGTGAGCTGCAAACAGGGCGGCTTCCCAGACCTGGCCTTCTTCGCTTTCGCCGTCCCCCAGCAGAACATAGACTTTGTGAGGGTCCCCTGCCAGCTGTTTACTCAGCGCCGCGCCGCAGGCCACAGAGAGCCCCTGGCCCAACGATCCGCTGGCCACATGAACGCCAGGCAATCCATTCTCTACGCTGGGATGGCCCTGCAGGCGGGAACCGAATTTCCGGAAAGAGGCCAGCTCCTGAACGGGAAAATAGCCCAGGCGTGCAAGCAGGCTGTAAAACAACGGCGAGATATGGCCTATGGAAAGGAAGAACATATCCATGTCCTTCCCGTTACGTTTCCACTGTTGCGCCTTTTGTTCCAGGAATTCCGCAAAAAGCACCGTCATAAAATCGGCACTGCTCAGGGATCCCCCGGGATGGCCGCTTTTGGCCGCCGTTACCATCCGGATTATATCGCGGCGGATCTGAGCTATAATATCTGTGACAGGGTCAGGAGTCTTTTGGTTCATGCTGCCTAAGTTTGATTATCTTACAAAGATAAAAATTATATTTACCTTTGACCCGCCAATGAAAAACATTAGGAATTTCTGCATTATTGCCCATATAGATCACGGGAAAAGCACCCTGGCCGACCGGCTTCTGGAGCTGACCCATACCGTGGAGCAACGCGACATGGAAGCGCAGGTGCTGGACAATATGGATCTGGAAAGGGAAAAGGGGATTACCATAAAATCTCATGCCATACAGCTGGCTTATCGGCACAACGGAGAAGATTATGTGTTGAACCTGCTGGACACCCCCGGACATGTGGATTTTTCATATGAGGTTTCCCGAGCCATTGCCTCCTGCGAAGGGGCCCTGCTGGTGGTAGATGCCACCCAGGGAGTACAGGCACAGACCATATCCAATCTGTACCTGGCCATTGCCCACAGCCTGGAGATCATTCCCGTCCTGAATAAAATTGATATGGAATCTGCCATGATTGAGGTTGTTCAGGATCAGATAATTGACCTGCTGGGATGCAAGCCGGAAGAGATCCTGCATATCAGCGCCCGCACCGGGGAAGGGGTCCCGAAGGTACTGGAAGCCGTTATAGAACGCATTCCATCGCCCGGGGGAGACCCCCAGGCCCCCCTCCAGGCACTCATCTTTGACTCGGTATTCAACTCTTTTCGCGGGATCATAGCCTATTTCAGGGTAATGAACGGAACAGTGGCGCAGGGTGACAGGGTTAAGTTTTTTAATGCGGGAAAAGTTTACGATGCAGACGAGGTGGGGATCCTGAAGATGAAGATGATGCCGCGGAAGGAAATCCGCACCGGCGATGTGGGCTATATTATTTCGGGAATAAAGACAGTATCCGAAGTGAAGGTAGGCGATACCATCACGCATGTGGCCCGTCCCTGCCAGAAAGCTATAGCCGGTTTTGAAGAAGTAAAGCCCATGGTATTTGCAGGAATGTACCCGGTGGATACAGACGGATACGAAGACCTGAGGACAGCCCTTGAAAAGCTACAACTCAACGACGCTTCGCTTACCTTTGAACCCGAATCGTCCCTGGCCCTGGGGTTTGGATTTCGCTGCGGGTTCCTGGGGCTGTTGCATATGGAAATTGTTCAGGAAAGACTTTTCCGAGAATTCGACTGCGACGTGATCACCACCGTGCCCAACGTATCCTACAAGGTTTATACAACCCAGGGAAACGTTGCCGATGTGCACAACCCTTCCGGCCTGCCACCGGTCACACTCATAGACTATATAGAAGAACCCTACATCAAGGCCCAGGTGATCTCCAAGTCTGAATATTTCGGAGCCATCATGAAACTCTGCCTGGATAAACGCGGGGTACTGACAAACCAGCATTTTTTAACGTCAGACCGTGTGGAGCTCACCTTCAAAATGCCGCTTTCAGAGATTGTTTTTGATTTTTACGACAAGCTGAAAAGCATATCCCGCGGATACGCCTCCTTTGATTACCACATTATAGGACATGAACGCGCCGACCTGGTTAAACTCGACATTCTGCTGAACGGAGAACCGGTTGACGCCCTTTCGAGCCTGATCTACCGTGGCCACTCCTATGATTTTGGGAGAAAAATGTGTGAAAAGCTTAAGGAACTCATCCCGCGCCAGCAATTCGACATAGCCATACAGGCCGCCATTGGGGCCAAGATCATTGCCCGCGAAACCGTCAAGGCGGTACGAAAAGACGTGACGGCAAAATGTTACGGGGGCGACATCTCCCGCAAGCGCAAACTCCTTGAAAAACAAAAGAAAGGCAAACGCCGCATGCGCCAGATAGGCAATGTGGAGGTTCCTCAGTCGGCTTTCATGGCCGTTCTGAAGCTGGACTAGTTCGCATACTGCATCACAAGAACCAGGGACTTTTTGTTGAACGCCGAGGCTCTCCGTGTTTATGCTGCCTGCTGTAGTTGCTGACACCACAAGATAAGGGAAGCTTTTTCTTTTTGCCGAGGCCTTCCTTATCTTGTGGTGTCAGCAACTGCCCGTCAGGAGTAGTGTCTGCCAGCAGTGCCCACTCACCAGGAAAGAGGGTCCACCTCTTTATTCGCAAGTATACAATTCTCTGACGGCGGCTTTAACTTTCCGGTTCATTCTGCGAAAATATGGCGTGGCTAAGAGAATTAAAACAGAGGCACAAAAACTCACTCCCACACAAAAGCCCTTAAAGAACTCAACAATGGGAACACGCTCCAGGTGTTCCAGACTAAATACTGCTACCATACACAGGGCAATGACTACAACAAAGGCATGTTTGAGTTTGTTGAAAAACTCCTGGATCTTGAGTAAATGTGTTAATTCGTATAATGGTCTGTTTCCCCGATCAAACTTGCAGTCTTCTGTTTTACAACGCAGGTATACCCAGTTGACGCATTCCCCTACGAACTCAATCCCGGTTTCCTTTAAAAAATCAAGATAAGATTTACTTTCCGGGGAATGCGTGTCTTTCTCGAGCAATTCCAGCCTGTAAGTATACTCGCCGGGAGTTCCTTTTTCAAATATATATTTTCTAAAACCTGTTTGAATGAGCATCCAGCCCGTCCCAGCCATTTCATTGATCCATGCTTCTTCTTTTTCGTATTCCCATAAGAAGAAGGTTTTCCGTACTTTTTTTTTCATTGTTGTATAATAGATTTGTTTATGATCTTATCCCCGTTTTCTACAAGTTCATGGAGCCTGTTTAATTCGGCCCGTGCCACCTGTCTGCCTGTGTGGGTAATCACGTATTCTTTCCGGCGACTGTCTTCTGCTCCAGGCAACGCTTTGATCCAGCCTTTTTCCAACATGGAAGAAATGGCTCCGTAAAGCGTTCCGGCCGATAGCACAAGACGCCCATCGGTCATGCTTTTTGTTTCCTGCATGATCCCATACCCATGAAGGGGTGTATGTAAAGCCAGTAATGTGTAAAATACGGCTTCGGTCAATACTATGTTTTCATTTGGATTCATAACTATTTGTTTAAGTGTTCTGGCCACCGTTATAACGGAAGACGATACAAAGATAGGCGATATATTTTATATATCCAAATATCAAGTGAAATTTCTTTGAGATGTATGCAGAACCATAAAGAACATATAGCCTCGGCTAAAAAAAAGAGACTGGCCACACCGGTCAGTCTCTTCCCTGTAAGGTGAGAGGTTAAATGGGTTGTTTAGCGGTATTTTGCAAATTCTATGTCTTTTGCAGCTCTTTCGGCCAGTGCAGGTACTTTGTTGATTTTCTCCATCAGCTCGTTAACCTTTGAGGTCTGTCCCCTGCGGGCGGCAATCACGGCTTTAACATAGGTGGTCTTCATGCAGGTGCATTCTGACAGGGCTTCTTCGGCTTTATCCAGGTTACCGTTGAGCAATTGGGCCAGAGAAGAGTTCATGTGTTTTTTGCCGTCCAGTTTTGCCAGGGCATCTTTGTATTTGCCATTGAGGATATCCAGGGCACCCTGGTTTTCTTTTGCAACCAAGCATCCGGATTTCGCAAAGAATTCAGCTGCTTTGTCATAGTTGCCTTTGCGCATTTCAATAACACCCAGATTGTTGGCTACCATAGGATTGGAGGCGTCGCATTTGGCCAGGGCCGAGGCGGCTTCGTTGACTTTGTTGCCATTGAGGTAGGCTACTGCCAAATTGTTTTGACCTCTTGAAGAGCCGTATTTCTCTGCAGCCTTCTTGTACATAGCGATCTTGGTGTCATTGTCTTTGATGAGGGTGGCAGCGTACAGCAGGGCCTCTTCATTCAGAGCATCCATATTGGTGGATGTGAGCTCTTTCAGTTCTTCGTCGGAGTAATTGGTGAATTCAATATTGGCAATCAGCCTTGCGCGACGCAGCTCGGGGAGCACTTTTTCTTCCAGTGTTTTATAAACGGCAGACATATTGCGGATCTCACGTTCACGGATCACAGGGTCTGAGTACATGGATAGAACCCTGAGGATAAGTTCTTTGTCGCCCAGATCGCTCTTGCCAACCAGTTCCTGGAATCCGGCCCAGTCTTCCCCTTTGGTTTTCAGATTGAGCGGACCTTCTGTTTTGATTTTACTGGTCAGTTTCTGGAAAGCTTTTTCGGCACTTTTCATACGGTTCTCAGAAAGATTTTCATTGAAATCTACCGGGCCTTCGGGAGAAGCATAGGCAACAATATCAGTTCCCGTTACGGTCCTTCTTTGATCGGCAGGAAGGTTTTTCAGGAAATTCTGGAATTCCTTGATCTCACCCTTGGTAAGCTCGCGGGCGCGAACCTGAGCGGAGTTCTTGGCATACAAGATATTAACTTCTTCTGCTTCATTTATGGTCTTCTGATAATTGTCGGGCATCATGACAGGTTCTCCGTGAAGTTCCACCCATTTGTAAGTGATGTTGGCTCCGTCGGCAATTTTGTATGCTCCGGGAAGAGCCCACACATCGTCTTTATACAGGACGGCTCCGCGCAGTTCCAGATGGGATTTTGCCATCCCCTTAACATAATCAAAATGGAGCTTGTGTTGGATTTCATCTCCTGCGACAGGGATGACATTGTAGTTGTCCAGAACTTTTTCTCCCTGGAGTCTGAGTGCCGGAGCGGCCACCTCACCGCCTTCGTATACCAATACGGGTGTGATTTCAAGCATTGCTTTGGGATGGAAATAACCTTCGGGAAATTTTAAGGTATAAGTCACATCAATTTTATCTGCGACAACTTCAAGAATTTCAGGATTACATGATTTTTCAACGTCATCGGCGTATTTAACCATGTCTTTTGGGTTGTTACAAGCCATAAGCATAATACCAAGAACGGCAATGCCCAGATAGCGCAATAAAGATTTTTTCATAACAAGTAGTTTAATATTCAGTATTTCTAAATTTAGACTTTGATTTAACACAACGGTTTAAGCTTACAAATATAGTACAAAATTTATATCTTTGCAAAGATGGACGTTACAGCAATAAAACAGCGATTTGAAATAATCGGGACCAGTCCCCTACTGGACAGGGCCCTTGATATAGCAGCCCAGGTGGCAGCCACCGACCTGTCCGTTTTGGTAACCGGAGAAACTGGAGTGGGCAAGGAGTTTATCCCAAAGATCATACACACAAACAGCGTCCGCAAACACGGCCATTATTTTGCAGTTAACTGCGGCGCAATTCCTGAAGGCACCATAGATTCGGAGTTGTTCGGACACCTGAAGGGGTCTTTTACCGGAGCCCATGAAGACCGCAAAGGGTATTTTGAAGTGGCCGACGGAGGAACACTTTTCCTGGACGAGGTGGCCGAATTGCCGCTATCCACCCAGGTACGCCTGTTGCGCGCTCTGGAAACGGGAGAATTCATCAGGGTGGGTTCTTCCAAAGTCCAGAAGACAGACGTGCGGGTGATTGCCGCCACCAACGTGAACCTGTCTCATGCCATTAAGTCGGGCAAATTCAGGGAAGACCTGTATTACAGGCTGAACACGGTGCCCATACTGGTCCCCCCGCTACGGGAAAGGCCTCAGGACATTCACCTGCTGTTCCGCAAATTTGCAGCCGACTTTGCAGAAAAATACAAGATGCCGGTCATCCGCCTTGCCGACGATGCCCAAAACCTGCTGGAGCATTATCGCTGGCCCGGGAACGTACGCCAGCTTAAGAATGTGGCTGAACAGCTAAGCGTCCTGGAACAAACGCGCCTGGTTACCGCCCAGACCCTGACACGCTACCTGCCTGCCGACAGCCCGCTTCACCTGCCGGTGGTATACGGTCCCGAGAAAAAAGCAGGCGACGATTTCCTTTCAGAAAGGGACATCTTGTACAAAATCCTTTTCCAGTTGCGTGCAGAGATGGATGAGATGAAACATCAGCTACGGAACATGGCGGATAAGGAATCACTGGGCGGGCACCCGCAGGGAGCCATGCTGGCCCATCCGGCAGAGGAACCCGTTGCAGCGGAGGAAGTTACAGAAGGGGAGCTCCTCCCGCTGGAAATTGTTGAGGAAAGCCAGGACCTTTCGATCAACACACTTGAGAAGGAGTTGATAATAAGGGTGTTGCATAAAAATAATGGCCATCGCAAAACTACGGCCAAAGAACTGGGGATTGCAGAGCGGACCCTGTACCGGAAAATTAAAGAATACGGAATAGAATAATGAGAAAGATTGGATTTCTACAGGGACGGATCCTTGCCTTACTTACCCCGTTACTGCTCACCCAGTGCTGGTGGTATTCATTTTCAGGCACCTCCATTAATCCCCAGGCAGAGACCATTAGCGTTGCCTATATCGAGAACAGGGCAGAACGCATCAATCCCTCCCTGAGCAACACCCTGACCGAGGCGCTTATGGACAAATATACCAAACTCACCCCGCTTTCTGTCATATCGGAAGAAGGGGATTATGCCGTTTCAGGAGAGATCACCGGCTATTCCATCGCGCCCATGGCCGTTACTACTGACGAAGTAGCCTCGATGACCCGTCTTACCGTTACCGTCCGGATTGTATTTGTGAACAAACTGGAACCTTCCGAAAATTTTGATAAGAATTTTTCTTCCTACGAAGACTATGATTCTACCATCTCTTTTGATGCAGCAGAGGGAGGCCTGGTAGAGACCATAGTGGAAAAGATCGTGGAAGAAATATTCAATGCAACCGTTGCTAACTGGTAAATAAAAAAAAAATGAACGCCTCTTCCTTTTATGGGAAATACCTGAATGCATCTCCGCAGGAGCTGGCGCAGAACGGGGCCATCCTGCAGGATATGACACGAAGGTATCCCTGGTTCTCCCTGGGGCGCCTGTTGCTTTTCAAATCCCTTTGCGGTCTGGGAAGCGAGGCCAGCCTTTCGGAATCGGAAAAAACAGCGATATATGTTTATTCCCGGAGCAAACCCTACTTTATCCTGCAGGAGAGTTTGCGGGCAGAAGAGAAACAGGCCGAGAATGAATTGTTCACACTGGACTTGTCGCAGGAAATTGAAAAAGAGGAGCCCGGACCGGCTCTGGCAACAGGAAAGCAGGAGGCAGGCAGCACCGCGGAATATGTCCTTGAGCCGCCCCGGGAACGCACCTTTTATCCGGGTTCAGACTATTTTGGAAAGACAGATATAGCTACCCTGGAACTGGACGTTACCGTGCCCATTGACAGGTTTATAAGTGAAAAGCCCCGGTTTATCCAGATGCTCGGCCGTACGGGGGAAAACATAGATACGCAGGAACAGGACACCCCGCCGGTACTGTCCGACGATGACTTTGTGACAGAAACCCTTGCAAGCATCTATGCCCAACAGGGTTACCACAAACTGGCCATCGCCAGCTACGGGAAACTTATTTTGCTATATCCGGAAAAAAGCACTTACTTTGCGTCCCTTGTTCAAGAAATAAAGCAAAAAACAAATAATTAAACATGTATACAGCAACCGCCATTCTCATAGTTATTGCAAGCATATTGCTGACCCTTGTCGTCTTGGTACAAAATTCGAAAGGAGGCGGGCTGGCAGCCAATTTTGCCACTGGTAATACAACTTTTGGCGTACGACAGACAGCCGACTTCCTGGAAAAGGCCACCTGGACACTGGCCATAGCCATTTTGGTACTTTGTCTTCTGGGAACCACTTTTATCTCAACCGGTAAGAATAAGAAAGCCTCCGATCTGGAACAGCGTCTGGAGCAGACCCAGCAACCAACCGGGATGCCCCAGTTCCCCACAGGAACACAGGACACCCCGCTGATCCCTACAGAATAAAAAAGAATCCGGTCATTCAGACCGGAAAAGATTCACTTTTCTGGAACGAGATACGCCAAACTCATGATATATGGGTTTACGTATAATAATTACCTGTTGGGAAGGAACGTAGATCTTCAGTGACGCGGTATTGCCTTCCCAGGGCTTATCCCTGTTGGCCTGGAAAGCAGAGACAGACAGCACATTTCCTTCCAGACCAATGACCGGTTTTAAGGTTTCTGCCTCTTGTTCGGCCGTATGCTGGGAACTGCCGAAAGAGTGCGAGCCCACCAGCACACCGGATATCTCGCTTTCAGACTGCCTGACAATGGTTATGGGCGGGAAAACCACCAGATTCAGTTCGTTGCGTTCCCCTTCAATCCAGCCAAGCCCGTAATAAGAATTGTCTGCCCTTAGCCAGTAGCGGTCAAACATAAAGTCTTCTTTGGATTCCAGATCAATGTAGAGGGTATCGGAAGTAAGTTCCAGGGGCACTTTTTCTTCAAAACGGGCATTGTGGCGGAAATTTCCGGAACCCTGTGCCCCGATGACGAGCAGGCCCACCATAGAAGCCAGCCAGACAAAAAACAACGTGGAACCAATCCATTTATGTCCCTTGATATTGAAAACAAGGACAGATCCCAGGTGAATGAATCCCAATACAGGGATCACAAGCGCCCCCATGAGAAAGATCTTGAACCAAAGCATGTTCTCGGGGAAAGCGAGCAAATCTAAAAGTGCCGTGGGGAAAAAATTGAAAGCAAAGCCCGTGGCAGAAAAAGCCACCACCAGGCCTATGAGCACGGCAGAACTGGTAATCAGGAAAAACAAGCCAACCACTACAGCTATCACACGGCCCAGAGTGCCCAGGATCCTGTTTCTCTCTGCCCAGTCCGGCCTCGGTTCATACGAATACCGCGGAGCCCCCGAGGGTCTGGGGCGAGAACGTTGCACACCCTTTGCCGAGAGCGGTTCTCCCCGCATGGCATACTTTTCTTCCACCGTGTGGGCGGCCGGTATAATGGCCCACATGACAAAATATACCACCACAAAGATCCAGGGGACATTAAAGACAAAGCCTCCCCAGCTCCTGAAAGTGAACGACATATGGATAATGGAAGGCAGGAAAAACAAAACGGCATAAATCACACGGACCAAGATTACTTCTATATTAAAATAGGCTGCAAACCCGGAACAGACACCGCCCAGGATCTTGTGGTCCACGTCGCGGTACAGTTTTTTAGTCGGCCTGGGTTCGCTTCTGTAAGTTCCGGTGCCCGGAGCGGGCTCTTCTCCCTCTTCTTCAATCACTTCTACAGGGCCCATGATCTCCAGAATGTTGTCAATATCGGCTTTGGAAACAACACGGCCATCCATGCCGGTGCGTTCAGCCAGCAGTTCGGCTATACGTTCTTCAATGCCGTCCACAATCTCAGACCCTCCTTCCCTGCCCGAATAATACCGCCGCAGGTGGTCCAGGTATACTTTCAGGACACTGTAGGCGTCCTCTGCCAGGGTAAAGGGCATTTTATTAATGCTAACTTTGATCACTTTTTTCATTTTCTCAGGATATCAAGAGTTTCCACGATTTCTTTCCATGCTTTGTCCATTTCCTGCAATACGTCCCGTCCCTTATTGGTAAGCGAATAGTATTTCCTGGGTGGTCCCTGTGTGGATTCTTCCCAGCGGTAGGTGAGCAATCCCTGGTTTTTCTGCCGGGTAAGCAGGGGGTACAGTGTCCCTTCCACAACAATGATGCGGGCCTCTTTCAACTTGTTAATCAGTTCAGATGCATAGGCATCGTTCTTGTCCAGCACGCTCAGGATGCAATATTCCAGGACTCCCTTGCGCATTTGTGACTTGATGTTGTCAATATTATTTTCATTCATAACGGCAATTTTTAATTATTATTAGGGTTCTCAGCGGCGTTCGCCAAACCGGCGCAGATTTTCTGCCGTAACGGGAAGGCCCCGCATTTCCAGTTTTTCAGAAGCAGTGCGTGCCATGGGAACTGCAATCCATAAAATAATGTAAATCCAGAATCCTGTGCCGCCAAGGAAAAATGAAGCAACAGCCAGGACACGCATCAGTACCGGATCACAGTTGAAGTAGGCCGCCAAACCGCTGCAGACACCTCCAATCATGGAATCATCGGGGTCTCTGTACAGCCGCTTGCGGGGCTTTTCTCCCAGGCCGTCGTATTGTTCGTAACCAGTGTACCCGTTGCGCCGTTTTGATTTGCGCGTTGTTTCCCCCGGTTCTGCCTCTTCTCTGGAGTCATTGGCATAGCCCAGCTGCCGGATTACGCGTTCCACGATCTCCAGAGTGACCACTTCACTTTTCCCTTTTGTATATTCATAGAAAAGTTCGGCAATCCGCGCCTCCACATCTTCCATCACTTCGCCCGCTTCTGTGCTGTCCATTTCGCTGCGGAAGCGTTCCAGGTAGAGGTCCAGTCTCTGATAGGCATCTTCCTCAATAGTAAAACTGCTTCCGCCAATTCCAACATTCATGACTTTTTTCATAGTTTTTTACCTGTTATAAGGGTGTTATTAGATAATTATGCCGCAAAGATATATAAAAAAATTGATACCTTGTATCGCAAGGTACTAAAATAAATTAAAAAACATCAAAAAAGAGCAGATAATACTATCTTTGCAACAATGGAAAGTATTAAACAGATATTCAAAACAGGAAACGGCCCTTCCAGTTCCCACACCATGGCTCCGCGTAGGGCTGCCTTGGATTTTGCAGCCCGTAATCCCAATGCAACCGGCTTTTCGGTGACCCTTTATGGAAGTCTGGCAGCAACGGGCAAAGGTCACTTTACAGATAAAGCGCTGGAAAGTGCTTTCCAGCCCAAACCCGTGGAGATAATCTGGGATAATGTCACCGTTCTAACCCAGCATCCCAACGGGATGGAATTCAGGGCGCTGGACAACAGCGGCCAGGTGCTGGACACGTGGCTTACCTTCAGCATAGGCGGCGGCGATCTGTCCGATACCGGAAAAAGGACCTCGCGCCAGGTCATATATCCGCTCAATAAAATGGCCCATATCCTGCATTTTTGCCAGGAAAAGGGACTTCACTTCTGGGAATATGTAGCCATGTTCGAGGAAGAAGACATCTGGGATTACCTGGAGCATGTGTGGCAAACCATGGAAAACGCCATTCACAGGGGTCTTGAGAACGAAGGAGTACTGCCCGGACCGCTCCACCTTGCCCGCCGTGCAGCATCCTATTATATTAAGGCGCAGGGATACACAGGCTCCATGCAACGCAGGGCACTGGCTTTTTCCTATGCCCTGGCGGTATCAGAAGAAAACGCCTCGGGATCTGTTATGGTAACGGCTCCCACCTGTGGCAGTTGCGGGGTCATCCCCTCTGTGATGTACCTGAACAAAACATGCTATAATTTTACTGATAAAAGAATATTGCGCGCCCTGGCCACCGCGGGGCTCATAGGTTCGCTCATAAAATCCAATGCCTCCATTTCAGGAGCCGAGGTGGGGTGCCAGGGAGAGATAGGCTCGGCTTGTTCCATGTCTGCGGCTGCGGCCGTGCAGCTTTTCGGAGGCAGCATTGCTCAGGCAGAATACGCTGCCAGCATGGGGATGGAACATTTTCTGGGACTGACCTGTGATCCGGTCTGCGGCCTGGTCCAGATCCCCTGCATAGAAAGAAATGCCTTTGCTGCCACCAGGGCCATTGACGCAAATATGTACGCGCTGCTTTCCGATGGGACCCACCGGATACACTTTGACACGGTCATTGAGGTCATGAAACGCACTGGTCACGATCTTCCTTCTTTGTATAAAGAAACATCGGAAGGAGGCCTGGCTGTTATGTCAACTAAATGATTTTTGCTAATTTTACAGCAATGAACCCTGGTATAAACTTATAAACATTATGATTCAAACAATTACAGACGACAACTTCAATTTGGTCGTATTACAGTCAGCCATTCCCGTTTTGGTTGATTTCTGGGCCGCCTGGTGCGGACCCTGTCGTCAGATCGCCCCTGTTGTTGAAGAAATCTCCAATGAAACAGAAGGTTCGGTCCTGGTGTGCAAATGCGATGTGGACACGGTAACAGGCGTCACGGCCCGGTACATGATCCGCAGCATACCCACCCTGCTGTTTTTCAAAAACGGAGAACTGGTGCACAAAATTGTGGGAGCGACAAACAAACAGACCATTGTAGAAAAACTAAAAACTCTAACCAATGAACAATAATATGAAAAAACACCTGATCGCAATCGCGCTTATGCTTTGCATAAGTTCTGCCGCCCTGGCACAGGGAAGTTTTGTGGTAAAAGCAGGGCTTAATTTCAACAAGCTGCAGGATATACAGATAGACAATCTGAAGCAATCCTGGAATTCCCAGACCGGGTTTCATGCCGGTATAGGCTGGCAATACAGAATTCCTGTGGTTGGACTTGCTTTCCAGCCGGAAATCCTGTACAGCCGAGTACGGACAGGCCTGTTGGGAGAGGTGGGAGAATCTTCCTACGAAGGGTTCAGAATAGATTATATTGACATCCCCCTGAATATCCAATGGGGTATCAATATCCTTTTCCTGAGGCCCTACATTTTTGCAGCTCCTTATCTAAGGTATGCCATTGCCAAAGGGGACCTATTGGCGCAAGTAGAGTGGAAGGACCTGAACCGGCTGGACTACGGGTTGAGCCTGGGAGCGGGACTTGAGATCTGGAAAATCCAGATATCGGGCAAATACAACTGGAGCTTCGGTCAACTGGCCCCTGGAGGCTCACTCCACATTGACTCCGATGACTGGAAGCTGGAAGATTCCAATATGAGGGGATTTGAACTTTCCGTTGCTTTTCTCTTCTAAAAGGAATGTATGAACTTGGCTGGATCAGGCAGTCTTTAGGGCCGGACTGGAAAGCTTTTGAAAACATCCTGAAGGCTGCCCTTGATTCTCCATACGCACTGCTTTCCGACATAGATTCCTACCTTCTGAACAAGCCCGGCAAACAACTCAGGCCGGTGCTTGCCTTGTGCGCTGCCAGGATTAGCGGCACCCCGTGTCCGTTGACTCATGCGGTGGCGGCCGTTGCCGAGATGATCCATACCGCCTCACTCCTTCATGACGATGTGGCAGACAACGCCGATACGCGCCGGGGAACCTTGAGTGTACAAAAGCAATATGGACCCAGGGCTTCCATTCTTATGGGGGATTACTGGTTTGCCCGTGCTTTCCGCACTTTGCTGCAATACGAAGGGACACACCTGTTTCCCCTGTATGCAGATGCCATCCAGGCTTTGAGTGAAGGGGAGATGCTGCAGCTGGAAAAATCTCGTACCCTGGATCTCTCGTTCAAAGACTATTATACCATATGTAAAAATAAGACAGCCTCACTTTTCCTAACTGCCATGGTTTCGGGAGCCCTGTCTGTTCCCGGGTCAGAGATTTCCTCTGCTTTCCGCCCCGTTTTTGAAAAAGCGGCCTACCATATGGGAATGGCATTCCAGATACAGGACGACATAATGGACTACCAGCCCGCGGCCAATGTGGGGAAACCTTATTACAAGGATATCGCAGAATCAAAGATCACCCTGCCCGTGCTCGGGGCCTTGTCCAATGGCGGGGACGGGCAGTACCGCCCCAGGGTGGTGGCCTGGATACGCCGGCTGGAACAGGGGGACCGTTCGGCCCTGGATCAGATTGTGGGATTTGTAGACAGGTATCAGGGCCTGGAATTTGCTACCGGGGTACTGCGTCATCATCAGCTACTGGCTCAGGAGCAGCTGGGCCGCCTGCCGGGCTCCCCGTGGCAGGAAGCCCTGTTGAAAATTGCAGGTATGTGATGGGCTTCCCTTCCCGCAGGAACATCTCCTCATAAAAAGTTTTCACTTCCAGCACCATATCCGGGACTTTCCTGTGGCGGTATATATCGGTATCTGCCTGCAGTAAGATAAAATCCGGCCGGCGTTCAACTATTTCCCGCGTATAGTCGTGCAGCGGCCTGTTGTCTGTTTTAAGGTGGATCACAGCCCCGGGACGGAGGAATTTCAGGTAGCGTTCCAGGAACCGGGGTGCAGTAAGCCGTTTGTTTTCTTTTCTTGGCTGAGGGTCCGGGAAAGTGATCCAGATAGCCGAGACCTCTCCCGGCGCAAAAAAGCTGTCTATCAATTCTATCCTGGTGCGGATGAAAGCAACATGCTCCAGCTTTTCCTCCAGGGCCGTCTTTGCACCCCGCCACAGCCTGGCCCCCTTAATGTCAACGCCAATGTAATTCTGCAGCCTGTCGCCTCTGGCCAGCGCAAGGGTATATTCACCCTTGCCACAGCCCAGTTCCAGGGTAATGGGATTGTTATTGCCAAAAACCTCCATGCCCCAGAGACCCTTCAGGGGGTGGTCTTTCCCGTGCACCTGGGAAAAAGGCGTTTCATACAGGTTGGCAAAGCTTTTATTTTCCCGGAAACGGCGTAATTTATCTTTTCCCATGCCCGTGCTTTTTTATGAGCAAACCAATCATAGCGACGCCAGCCAGCTTCTGCTCCTGCATGTAGTGTGACAAATGCCAGTTCAAAACAGCGTAATTCGCAGAAAAACCTGTTGTATCCACGGCAAAACGGTAATCTGTAAAAGGTCCGGAAGAGATCTCCTCCTGTCCAACCAGAGACAGCCAAAGGGTGTCCCTTTTTCCGGAGCGGTTTAAGGAAATACTCAGGTAGGAATAGGCGTACCCGGTGGTCAGCCTCAGGTCCAGAAAGGCATCGTACCGGGCGCTTGTATCGGGTACGGGAAGAGACAGATTCAGGATGTTGGATTGTTCCCATATCCCCCCGGGAAGGGTAAGCTGTACCTGGCTGGAGGACGGGGCTTCACAGGATACGATAGTCAGAATCACTCCCCCTATAAGGAAGGAGAGCAGCCTATGATTTTTTGGGGCCATTCTTTTTGCGGTTGTTTTTCCGGCGCTTACTCTTTGTCTTGCTGTCAAAACGCGTAATGCTGTCTTCTCCCGCTGCAGACCGGAACCCGTTCTGTTCCCCGTTGTTCTTGGGCTTTTCACGCAGGGGGGGCACTTTTTTGCCCTGGCAGTTGTCCAGGATCATCTCTTTAACCCGACCTGCCTGAACCGGGATCATATTGGTCATGCTGTTCTGTTCATAACTGAACCACATAGTCCCCTTGAGCACATCGGTCTTTACCAGGTATACGGGTCCATCTTCCGTTTCAATGGGCTGGTTAACGGCCGGAATATCCTTTTGGGCATTCATGTAAACAGGCGTTTCGTAATCTATGCAGCATTTGAGTTTAGAACACTGGCCGGCCAGTTTCTGAGGATTCAGCGAGAGATCCTGGATCCTTGCCGCCTGTGTGGTGACAGAAGTAAAATCGGCCATCCACCGGCTGCAGCAGAGTTCCTGCCCGCAAATGCCCAGGCCTCCTATCAGACCGGCTTCCTGCCTGGCGCCGAACTGTCTCATTTCAATACGGATACAGAATTCAGAGGCAAAAAGTTTTATCAGGCGCCTGAAATCCACCCGCTCATCGGCTATATAATAAAAAACAGCCTTGGTTCCGTCTCCCTGGAATTCAACATCCCCGATTTTCATCTGCAGTCCCTCGGCAGAGGCTATCTGCCGCGCCCGGATCATTACCTGGTGTTCCCGGGAAATGGCCTCCTGCCACTTTTCCAGGTCCAGCAGCTTGGCTTTCCGGTATATTTTCTTGAATTCGTATGTATCAGGGTTGATCTTGTGTCGTTTCATCTGCCTGAGCACAAGCGGTCCGGCAAGGTTTATGAATCCTATATCATGGCCCGTGGTCGCTTCTACGGCCACAATGTCTCCTGTCTTGAGGATGGTGTCGGATGCGTTTTTGAAGTAACCTTTGTGTGTGTTTTTGAAACGGACCTCGAACAGGTTGTCGCACTGCAGGTCCCGGAATTCCTCCATCCAGTCATAAGTGGCCAGTTTGCAGCAGCTGTAATCCATGGTGCAATGCAGGTCCCCCATGTGGGATCTTTCCACCTGGCATCCCCGGGAGCAATCGTGTTGTATGTTTTTTTCTTCCATCAGGTATCAGACTATCTTTGCAAAGATAGGAAAAAGTCAAAACCCAGTGAGCAGAACAAAGCTTTGCCGTTTACGTTGCGTTCCAACTGTCCGGTAGCCGTATTCAGGCGGTCGTAAATCCGCCGGAAAAAAGTTTCTGACATTCTGGATGCATAGCGGGATGCGGTAGAGAGAGAAGCCGCATCCAGAAACGCCAGGGACGGCAGGCTCAGGAATACCATATAGTATTGCCTGAGGATCTGCAGGGCAGAAGCCATGAATGCTTTCTGCGACTCCCTTCCAAGGGTGGCCATATCTTCCGCCCAGTCCAGAACACCGGAAGGTTTTCCGGAAAAGCACAGATCCAGCAGCTTTTCCAGGTTCAGGTATGCCTCGCGCGGGAGTGGGCGGCGTTCTTTTGAGGGCACCTGAACCAGCATGCAGCGGCTCCTGATGGTCGGGAGCAATTGGTCTGGACGGTGGCTTACCAACAGAAAATACGTGCCGGGAGAAGGTTCTTCCAGGATCTTCAGCAGTTTGTTGGCAGCTGCAGGATGCATGCGTTCCGGCAGCCAGATCGCTATCACCCGCGCCCCGCCGTCAAAAGAGCGAAACTGGAGTTTGCGCAGGATATTGCCGGCCTCGGCAACCCCAATGGCTCCCTGTTTGTTTTCAATTTCCAGTTTTTGATACCACTCCTGTTCCGTGATGCCGGGATTTTCCAGGTAAGATGATCGCCACAGGTCCAGAAAATCATCGGTCACGGGCTGGCGTGCAGAGGACAGGCTGGCAGAGCGGTTTACGGGAACGATAAAATGCAGGTCCGGATGTACGGCGTTTCCCGTTTTCCGGCAAGAAGGGCACACGCCACACGCAGTACCCTCGTCCTGTTTATCGGAACAGAGAATGTACTGAGCCAGAGAGAGGGCCTGCGGTAATGCACCTGAGCCCTCTTCTGCAGAAAATAAAATGGCGTGAGACAAATTGTCTATTCGCACTTCAATTCGGTTTTGATCTTGTATTCGGCGATGGATTTAAAGTTGGGATCACCCAGAATCTTGTTGTAAAAGGCGCATGCGCTGGCTTTATTTCCCAGGGCTTCGTTCACAACGGCCAGACGGTAATAAGTGGTGTTGATGTCTTTGGCGTTTGGATCTGTCCGCATTACCTTTTCCCAGGAAGTAAGCGCTTCGGGGAAACGTTTGAGTTCCATGGCAGCCAGGCCCAGCAATTTGTTGGACTGAACATTGTCTGCATACTCAGCGGCTTTTTCAGCTGCCTGGTATACCTGGTCCCAGTCCTTGTTTTTCTGTGCTCCAACAGCTTTTTTAAGGTATATGGAAGCCATCAGGCGCCGTGCATTGTCTTCCTGTCCGTTTTCAGCGGCTTTCTGCAATGCGGCGATTGCTTCTTCTTCCATGTCGCTGTTTGCAGCCGATTGCCCCAGGCGCAGGTAGGCAACGCCATTGGCCGGATCCAGTTCCAGTACCTTTTTATAGTTGTCTATGGCACCGGCAAAGTCCTTTTTACCGAATGCCTCGTTGGCGATGATGTAATATACTTTTGATTTCAGATCATTAACCTCTGCCCCTATGCCCGTCTGATCTCCATAGGCGAGGGCTGTCTGGGCGGCTTTGTCAAGAAATGGCAGCGAAGAGGGACTGTCTCCGCCCGATGCCAGATCTTTGGCATGACGCAGATATAGCTGCGGGATCAGGTTCTTGCAGTCGGTTACCACGGATGCTCCTTCTTCTCCCAGCGTGTTCCCCAGCTCCAGAGCACGGTCAAGCTGTTCGATGGCGGTAATATAATTGCCTTCCTGCGCGGCTGTTGCCCCCAGGTTGTATGCCTCGATGGCTGTGTTGATGTCTTGCGCCTGCAGTAAAACGGTACAGGCGGCTACCAGTAAAGTGGTGGAGAAAATAATCTTAAATCTTTTCATTAGTTCCTTATATAATAGAGGTTAAAATTGCAATTTTTCAAATGAACAAAGATAGCGCTTTTTTAATACCTTTGCAATGACTGAACACATAAATCGTGCCGTGTGAAATTGCGCAGCCTGTTGATATTGATTCTTTATGCCATGCAAATTGCGGTGTCGGCTTCTGCCGCAACAGCAGAAGTTGTCCCCTATGACAGCCGTTTTCGTACAGGCCGGCTTCCCAACGGGATTACCTATTATATACAAACCAATGACCTGCCCCGGGGACAAATGCATTTTCAAATGGTCCAGAAACCAGACAGGGAGCCTTTTTTCAGGCGAATCCTCACGCCTCCTTCCAGTGTGGAAGAAGGGGTGGCCATGCTTGTCAGGGCGCTGCAGGAACAACGGGTGACCTCCCCCGGTAAATACAGGCCGCACTTGCTTGGTCTTATCCTGGTGGGACCCTTTCATGCAGATACTGCCCTGGCAGTGATAAGCAGGGAGCTGGCCCTTCTGCCGGCTTCTGTAGATGTAATGCAGGCGCAGGAAGTCCCGCAAGGCATAGATTCCACCCTGGCAGCCCGCGTTTTTTCTGCAAAACCCCTGCCCCCGCTCTTTCAGGATGGCTATCCCCGTATAGAGATTTCTTTCCCTATGCCTGTGCTGCCAAAGGAAATGCGCAGCGGGGGCGGGTATTACGTTATGGATTTCATGCGCAGGGTAATGGAATACGCGGCGGCGCAACCCCTGGATTACCCGTCCTGTGTTTATTCCGGGAAAGATTTTATATGGGCAACCCAGCCTCACCCTGACAGCCTGACACGGTCTTTCCGTGAGCTTGCCCGGCAATGCGTGCAGTTGGCCCGTTACGGCATTACGGAGCAGGTACTCAATCAGGCCCGGGAATCATACCTCAAACAGGAGGAATGGCGTTACCGCAACAGGAACACCCTAACCAACGACTATTATGTCCAGGAGTGCATTTGTCATTTTTTTGACGGGATTTCCCTGTCCACTCCGGACTGGCGTTACCGCTTTGTGAACGAAATGAGTGCCTACATTACCACAGACCATGTGAACCGGTTTATAAAGGGGGTGCTCTTTTCCTCCCCGCCGGAAATTACATTATACAAAGCCGCTAATGCCACAGACAGCCTCATGCAGCCGGTTTCGTTCCAGCCCGGGGAACTTTTGGAGGAAAGAGACCGGCTGATGGGCGAGCTTTCCTGCATGTTGTTCCCCTTTGAAGACACCCTTCTGACAGAGCTTACTGCCAGAATCCTGGACATTGACCTGCGCTTGCAGCTGGACAGCCTGGAGCGCAGCCAGATGATCCCCGTGGTTACCCCGGACAGCCTGGGACACCTTTTCCGGCAGGTCTGGCACGATCCCGGCCAGACTTCCTGCCAGGCTTCCGGTCAGGCTTTCCCGGAGCATAAGTCCAGCCGGTATGCAGGGCTTCCGGATAGGGGTAAAGTTGAACGGCAGATGAACACTGCCCATAGCGGGGTGTTCGTCTGGCAATTGTCCGGTGGATCCCTGCTTTATGTAAGGCCGGACACGCTCTTGCGGGGCAAGGTATGTTTTGCCGCTGTAGAAAGGGACCCCGCCTTTTTTATGCCCTTTGTTCCCCGGGAAGTCTTCCGCAAAGGCAGCGGCCCACTCCTCTGGAAACCGACTACGCAGGGACTCCTACTCTACAATACAACCACACCGGATTCATTGCGCAGCTTCATTGAAGGGGCAGCACGGCAGACAGGCTGGCTGGTACTTGATTCAACAGCCGTAAAAAACCTCTGGCATGAAAGGGAAAAACAAACCCTCACGGCCCGGGACCTGTCACGGAACATCCTGCTGGATACCCTTAAATCGTTGCTCTACGACAAGGAAACGGCAGAAAGCCCGCACTCTCCAAGGGGCTTTGATTTTGTATGCACCGGAGATGTCTGTCCCGATTCCCTGCTGGCTGTGGCCGAGGAATTCCTGGCCGGTATTCCCAACAGGGACATACGCGCAAGGGGACCGCTCCCGCAGGGAGAGGGGATTCGCAGGGGCCTGCACGATCAAACCATCTCTTTCCCAAATCCCGCCTCTGAAAGCAAAACGGCCCGCCTCTATTCCGGTCCCTGTCCCTATACCCTGGAACAATATGTCTTGCTGCAAATGCTCGAAAGGCTGGTACTGCAGGCTACAGACCATGCGGCCAGTGTGCAGTCCTCTCTGGAATATTACCCCCGCGGTCATTATTTCCTGTATATCGGGTTCAGTTCGTATGCCCCGGATTTTGCCTACAACGAGCACCGTCTGGAACAGATACTGGCCAACCTGGCTGTCTACGGGCCTTCGGCAGACCAGCTGGAACAGGCCCGTCATTCCCTCCTGATGGAACACCAGGCGCAACTGGCCAACCCGCTGTTCCATTGCCGGATGCTGGTGTCATACAGCCGGAGCGGCAGGGATTTTATCACCGGTTATGCCGGCACACTGCAACAGACAGATACAGCCATGCTCAGGGATTTTGTAAGGCAGATCATGGAGTACGGGAACGCTGCCAGGGTGGTGCTTTCCGGTGCAACAAATAAAGCGGAAGATACGTCTTATTCAAAAAATCCGTAAATTGCACCCCCTTACGGAATTTTTCCTAAAGAAGAAACTTATGCCAAGTATGCCTAAACGGATAGTTCTGCCCCTGTTTGCCCTGCTTCTGAGCGGATGCATCCGTCCCGGGAATGACGAGGTGCTTGTCACTCCCTATACAAAAATAGATTTTCTATCCGACGGGGAAACCCGGGAATTTGCCATATCCTCCAATTTTCTCTGGACTATAGAAATTGCAGACACCTGGGTTACTATAAATCCCATGAAGGGTTACGGCGACAAGCAGATTCAGGTCACAACCGCTGCAAACACCAGCCTGCAACCCCGTCAGACAACCTTTATCATAGCCGGGGAACAGACACGCAGGGAAATTACCGTCACCCAGACAGGGGAAACCCCCGTTCTGACGCTGGACAGTTCACAAAAAACAATCCCGGCTGCAGGCGATACGGTTTCTGTAGGTGTCACCGCCAATGTGGAATTAAACATCACCCCCGGTGCCAACTGGATTGTTTATAACCAAACCAGGACAATTACCACCAGGCGTGCCCTGTTCACGGTGCAGCCCAACACAACACTGGAAAGCCGGTCGGGCCAGGTGGAGTTCAGGCAGAAGGACGGATCGCTCTCGGCCATACTGAACATAACCCAGACGGGAGAGGCCCCCGGGATCGAGCTGCAAGCCAGCTCGGTTCAGGCCGTTTCCGCCGGCGGGGGGTACAAGGTGACGGTGGTCTCCAATATTGAGTGGCAGGCGGCAACGCAAACGCCGTGGATACACCTGACCGGTACACGTCTGATGCAGTCCCGCGACTGCAATTTCACGGTAGATGCCAACCCGCGTGTGGAATCCCGGCAGGGAACCATAACTATACACGCGCCCGCCTATCCGCAACTGGGAGAAGCTGTAGTGACGGTTACCCAGGAGGGAGCCGAACCCCTGGCAATACTCACACCGGCCGCCATTGACGACGTTCCGGCAACAGGAGGGACATACAGCATTGCGGTGCAGGCCAATTTCAACTGGGAGGAAGATCTGACCGGGACCGCCTCTTGGGTATCAAAGGTGGTGGGCACCACCAACGGACTGCAGATCACCGTAGACAAGAACGACGATGTACAGGCCCGTTCAACCTCGCTGAACATAGCACAGGAAAATGGATCTTATATAAAAGGTATCACCATAGGACAGGTGGCCGGGGAACGCAAATTATACCTGCCGCCCCAGGAAACCATCCCGGTAGCCGTGGCAGCAGGAGGCACACTCTCTATTCCGGTGGTTTCCAATGTATCCTGGGAAGCCGCCTTGTCTCAGGACTGGATCTCTGTGGTACAGACCAAGGGCCTGGAAACAAAAATGCTGACCCTGCAGGTGGAAGCCAATACAAGAATAGAAGCGCGCCAGGCACAACTCACAGTCACTACAACTGATGCAGGAGAGGACTCGCTGGTGGTCACGCGGACCATACTCCAGCAGGGCGCAAAACCCCATATTACCCTTGATCCCAACACCCTGAACGTGCCGGCTGCCGGAGGGGCCTATACCGTTCCGGTGCAGGCCAATGTATCGTGGAACGTGCTTTCGTACCCCTCCTGGGTGGAAGGCCTGCAGATAGCGAACATGGTGGGATATAACGGAGAACTGACTTTTACGGTGATACCCAACCAGCAGACTGTGGCACGTTCGGCAAGAATTGAACTTTCGCGCACCGGCGGGGGCCTTGTCTCGGCCCTTGAAATTAACCAGGCGCCCGAGGCTGTTTTTGTCAACGCAAAAGTCAATTCCCCGCAATTCCTGCATAACGAAGGGGACAGCTTCACCCTGACCGTGGAATCCAATATCGAGGTGGGATATGGGCTGGATGTGAACTGGATCATCAATACCTCAAAGACGGTGGAAGGCAGAACCACGACCTGGGAATTCCAGGTATTACCCGTCCCCACGGTAAACAATCGCAGCGCTGTGTTACAGGTGCGCGAAACAGGGACCCAGCAGGTTTACAAAACCTTTAACATGACCCAGCGCGGAGCGCGCATTGCCCAAAAAGATAGCACGGCACTGGTCCGTTTCCACAAGAATATGCGCGGGGACAACTGGAGGGACACCCATTTGTGGAACCTGCTGCTGCCGGCCGAAACCTGGCCCGGTCTCACCCTGGAAGCAGCGGTACGTAACGGGGCCCTGCATGTTAAAAAACTGGAGCTTTCCAACGGCCGCCTGGAGGGGTCGGTAGGGGACGGGACCGAGAAAGATCCGCTTTCCCTTCTGGCATACCTGGAAGTCATCAACCTGTCCAACAACACCGGGGTAACCGGATGGCTGCCTGTATCGTGGAAAGACCTGGACAACCTGGAGACCATCAACCTGGAGAACTGCAACCTGACCAACTTCATGTTTTTGGGCTACAACATTCCAGCGAATTATGCCACAAGACTAAAGAACCTGACAACCTTCATCATCCGCAACAACCTGCTCAATGGCGTAATTCCTGCGGAAATCACTGAACATCCGCATTTTGAGGAATGGAATTTTGAAGAAAACATGCAACCCCAGAAAGGGACCAACCGCCTGACCCTGCCAGATGCCCCTGCGGTACCCTAAAAACAATGGGTTTCCAACAAGTTTTCAACAAAAAAAGTTTTGCGGATTCAAATTATGGTTTATCTTTGCACTCATGTATATCATAGCATAAAAGTAATATCTAATAACTTCTAAAAACTTTTGTTTAACTTAAAATTTTTAATGCATGAAAAAATTTTTAAAATGGAGTGCAGCCTTTTTAGTACTGGGTGTACTCGCCGTAGGCTGTATTAAGAATGAGCCCAGCCCAGGCATTGAAGCCATGCGTAATGCAAAGGCCGCCTTGCTGACCGCTCAGGCCTCTCTGGAACAGGCCAAGGTACAGGTAGAAGCTGCCAATGCCGCTTTGATCCAGGCCCAGGCCAGTCTTCTGAAGGCTCAGGAAGCCATTATAGCTGCCCAGGCCAGACAGATAGACGCAGAAACAGCGCTCATCATGGCACAGGTTGAATGGGAAAAGGCTTTGACCGATTACCATAAACAAATGTGGGCACTGAATGTTGCAGAAAGAGAATACGAGCTTGAAGTGGCACGTGCAGCAGCCGATGCCGCCATTGCAGAATGGGAATTGTACATGGCACAGATGCAGGCAGACATGGTAGCTGCTCAGCAGGCTTATGAAGAAGCCCTCCTTGCTTTTCAACTATGGAAGCTTGCCAATGTAGACACTATTTCTCAGGCTCTTATGGCTGCTCTGGATGGTATCGTGGCACAGATCCAGGCTGTGATACTTGACCTTGCACAGGCACAAATTGATCTGGATGTTGCCAAGGCCAACTACCTGTGGTATGTTAACATTGAATATCCCCAGGCAGTAGAAGTGGGTCTTATGCACCTGGAAGCTGAAAAGAAATGGGTGGTATGCAAGATTGAACACCTGACAGCCCTTGCAGAAGCATACGAAGCCCTTTACAATGCAAAGCATGAAGAATTTGATGCCATAATTACTAATTTCCAGGAAATGGTCATTGCCCTTCGTGCAGAAATCGTTGAAATGGAACTCTTATTCCTTCAGCTGGAAGAAGAATATATGCTGTTTGACCATAATGCCCTGGCTGCAGCCAATGCAGCGCTGACCAAGAAAAGGACAGTTAGCATTAACGGCATGTTCTCCGATGGCGGAGACGACCCCAACATCCATGTCAACAATGGTACCTATAGACTGGCAAAATGGGGATGGGCTACTACCCCCAGCATGTTCGACATCATGAAGAGGGATATGCGCGTGATTGATGATACCCGCAAAGAATTTGAAGATCAGGAATCCGGTATCATCGAAGCAAACATAGCCGCCAAAAAGAAAGCCGCTGCCGATGCAGCAACCGCATACACCACAAACTGGAACAACTGGCAGAAATACTACAAGGAAGCACAACCTGTAGGAGGTGCCCGTTACACGGCCTGGGTAAACGCATGGATTGCATGGGATGCCCAGATGGCAGCCTTCAGGCTTCACCAGAACACCTATGAAAACATGTATTATGAAGCCGACAGTCTGATCAGACTGTTTATGTCTTATCTTGACGGATGGCTGGATACAGGGAATCTTACCGTTCCCGGAAGCGCCAATATTTCCGAAGTTCTGGGAGGTATTGAATTCAATGCCGGCACCCTGGCCAACTGGCTGTTACAGGGCAATGCAAATGCAGTCTATGCAGCCATCAACACCATTATCGGCCTGCTCAACGCCCCCACCCAGATGGATGCCATCATTACCCAACTCAAGGGCATCATGGACGGGACACATCCCGAAGGATGGCCCGCATTCTGGGAACATGCCACCGCATGGACCTACAAACCCGTTCCGGTACCCTACAATGACATCATGCGTGCTGTTTACGCCAACTCGGATAAGGAACTTACCGAGTTGACAAAGGAAGACTGGTACACCTGGCTGTTCCTGTACTGGTTGTTTGAATCCAGGCAGGTTGTAATCGGGCTGGAAAATCCCTACGGAGGCCCCGTGATTACCATCAATGCCAGCGGCTATACCGATGCAGCAGAAACAGTTCTGGAAGATTTCTTTGGCGAACTCAAACCAAAAGACCTTCAACAGATAGTCAAACCTGCCCCTGGTGTTGATTATGAGGCTCCCTTCTATGTCACCTATATGGTAGGCCCGAGCAATAAGCCCATCACGGATGCCATCAAGGCTTACTACGATGCCGTAGAAGGTCTGGGTAGCATGGAAACAGCCATGTTTGATCCTTTTGACAGGGAATGGAAAGCCTATGCCAAACATAAAGACATCAGTAGCGGTGCAGAATTTGAAATGACCCGCGCTATGGCAAGAGACACATACTGGAGCTGGAAACCCTTCCTTACAAAGATCGCTCCTACTCCCAGCACCTATACCCCGCCGACATACATAGACACACTGGATGATGGCGAAACACAACCTGCTCCCGTTGATGTAAATGAATTCTTCTTTGTGCTGGAAGCTTACAAAGAACTGACAGGTCCCATCCCGTCCCTTGATTTTGACATCACTTACCTGGATGATGAATGTAACCTGATCGTTTCCTATGCCGCTTTGCTGGCAGCCGGTGAAGATTGCGGATATCAATGGTCAGAATGGGTAGGCGATATGCTTCTCTGGGAATGGGCAGAAAAAACATCTTATTCTAAAGGCCATTACTTCTATGCTATCTATCAGGCCCGTGACTACCAGGCATACCAGGATACTTACAACCGGGTAAAGAATGGAGAATACGAAGCTTTGATCGGAAAGATCCAGGCATTGTACGATGCCCAGATGACAGCCTACAAGGAAGCCAAAGCTATAAGGGATGCACTGGCCGCAGAACTTCAGGATATCATAGATGGATTATATGATATAGGCTATGATATAGTTAATGACGAGCCCGTCTATGGTTATGTAGAGTATTACGAAGATTTGATCGACGAATACGAATGGATGATCGGACAGGCATCAATGGCTCACGACTATGGCAACTGGTGGTATACCGGCGCCGAGGAAGGCCTGCTCTCCATGATGGAAGAAGCCAACGAAATGGTTCTGGAACACACGCAGTATCTTGAACAAATTGAAGAAGCCATTGCCCTTCTTAACCAGGGCTTGCCGGTTGAAATCTACTATGATGTTATTCAGGATATGAGCGCCATGTACCAGGCTCAGATTGACGTTATCCTGGAAGATATCGAAAACCTGCAACTGAAGCTCGTTGCCCTGGAAGGGATCCGTGCCAAACTGCTGGAAGATTTTCAATAAACCATACGGATAAGTTAGCGTATAATGATTAAAAAACTTAGCATATTTCTGATAGCTGTTCTAACGGTTGCGTCCCTTGGGGCGCAACCGGCAGAACGCTCCGGAAGTGCTGTATATGCTCCACGTGCGGGACAAGTGCAGGTTTCGGCGGTGTTGGGCAGCGGATTATATTTCGAGTATCTGGATAATTTAACCCCCCTGTTGCCAAGTTATTTGCCGGGTTATGACCTGGGCATAGATCCTCTGGAAAAAGGCGTGGGTTATTATCTGCAAATGGGCAGTATGGATGTCAATCCAATTGTCAATCTTGCAGGGATACAGGGAAAAGTTTTCCTAACCAACCGCTTTGCACTCAACGCCATGTTTGCCATGCAAATTGACGTTACCCCCCAGCGTGATTATATTGAAGGCATCAACCTGGAGAGCAGTGGTCTGTTGGACCTCAGAGGCATTCAGTGGGTTGAAGGCAGGCTGACCAATAAATACCTAGTAAATGTTGGCGCAGACTACTATTTCAACAACTGCAACGGAAGACTGTTCCCCTATATTGGTGTACTGGGTGGTTTCCAGCACGCGAGAGTTCAGGCATACCTGCCCTATACAGGGATAGAAGTGCCAACAGAAACCGGGACAGATCCCATAGAACTCTACGCGTTGGATAAACGTGCAGGTGAAGCATATGCAATATCCGGAGCGATCACGGCCGGCGTGGAATACAACTTCCTGCCGGGCATGAACATAGCTCTTGAGGTGCGCCCCTTCAATTATTACTACACAGCAGTCCGTATGTATGCAGACGGCCAGGAATACAATGCTTATGAAATGCAGTTTAAATTCTTTGCCTTTCCGCAACTTAAATTAGGATTCCGTTTTTAGTAATTGTTGAAAGAACTTGTAAAACCGCCCTCCTGTGGGGGCGGTTTTTTAATTACCTTTGTTCCCTGAATTATTTAATAACTATGAAAAAGATTTTATTGTTTGCATTGATCCTGACAGGACTTGCTTCCTGCAAACAGGCCGCCGATGTTCCACAGATTGACCTGACCCTCTCTAAGGCATTAAAAGGGAATGCCACATTGAATGAATTTGTTACACAGGCAAAAGACAATGCCAATACCCTGGCGCGCGAATGCGTAAATTTGCATGAAATGGCACAGGAATACCTTGAAGTGGACTTTGATTCCCTAAGCACAGAAGAGCAGGAGAAGATTGTATCACTGGATTATAAATACGTAGAGATGTGGTATAACTTCAATGTCAAATATACCTCCCAGACGATACAATTGCTGGAATTCCTCAAAGACGAGTCCATTCCCAAGGAAGAACTCATAGATATGAGCAAAGCCATGGCTCAGGTCAATTCCTTTGTCCAGGAACTGAAAGACACCTATGGCCAGGACCTGAAACTGGATCCCCATCCGGCACCGGCACAGTGATCGCTGTTTCTGACAAGATACTGGTCAGTGAAAGCATCCTGACAGAATATTTCACCTGCGATCTGCAGGCCTGCCGCGGCATTTGCTGCGTAGAAGGCGACAGCGGGGCCCCCCTGACACAGGAAGAATGTACATATCTGGAAACGGAATGGCCACGCTATATTCCCACTATGCAAAATGCGGGGGTGCATGCAGTGGAAAAACAGGGTCCCTGGACCCTTGATATTGAAGGCGATACGGTAACCCCTCTGATAGAAGGGAAAGAATGTGCCTATGCTTTTTTTCGTGACAGAAATTGCCTGTGCGCCATTGAAAGGGCCCACAACCAGGGCGTATCCTCTTTCAGAAAACCCATTTCGTGCTGGATCTATCCCATAAGGGTTCAGAAACTGGCAGATGGCCTCATCGGGCTCAATTACCACAAGTGGTATTTATGCAGTACAGCCCGCGAACTGGGCGCCCAAAAAAAGATACGCGTTTTTGAATATTTGAAAGAGCCACTGATTCACTGCTTTGGCCGGGATGTTTATCAGGCCATCAGACAGGCAGCAGACAATCCCGGATAATATCGTCAGATACGAAAAGCCGATCCGGCGGGATGCGTACCCGGGTGTGGTTGCGCTCAGATAGACTGTATTCCAGAAGGCCCCGCCCCAAAAGCGGGGCTATTTGTTTGAGGAACCGCTCATGGGCTTCCGCCCCTTCCCGTTCCTGCAGCCCTGTGATTGAAAGTCCCTCTACAGTGCGCAACTGCAGCATGACCCATTCGTTGTGCCGGTCACGTGGTGTAAGGCGGTCGTAAGTCCTGGCAGGGGAGCCTTTTTCTATTCCCTGAACATAACGGCCCAGGTGCGATACATTGGCATATCGGTCACGACCATTGAATGAATGGGCAGCCGGTCCCAGTCCAATGTAAGGAGTACGGATCCAGTAACCACTGTTATGGAGCGATTCCTTGCCGGGAAGACAGAAACTGGAAACTTCGTATTGGGCGTACCCCCTTCCGGCCAGGAACTCCTGCAAATAACCATATTGCGCGGCACAGTCCTCCTGAGGCGGCAGAAGGCCTTGTTTTCCCCAGGGGGAGGCGGGTTCCAGGCTTAGCTGGTAAGCCGAGATGTGCTCCGGAGACAGGGCAACCGCCTGACGAAGGGATTCCTTCCATTGGGACATGGTCAGGCCGGGGAAGCCAAAAATCAGATCCAGGCTGATGTTCTTAAAACCCGCGGCCCGGCCCACCTTTACGGCATTGATGCCTTCGCCGGCCGTATGCCGGCGTTTCATGGCCCTGAGGTGGGTGTCTTCAAAAGACTGCACCCCAATGCTAAGCCTGTTCACCCCAAAGTCAAACAATGCAGAGCAGTATGCAGGAGTAAGATCTCCGGGATTGGCTTCCAGGGTTACCTCGGAGGGTTCCATCGCGTTATTTTTCAGGTCGTTGCATAGCAAATCCAGGATCGGAGCAAGTTCAGCGGCCGTGCAGACAGAAGGGGTGCCGCCGCCTATATAAAGAGTATGGCGCAGAGGGTATGTTCCGCTGCGCCATAAATCAAGCCACCTGTCGCGTTCCCTGATCCATTCCTGTTTAATGCATTCCAGCACCGGATTGATTTCCCGGAGTTTTGTACTGGAATAGAAGTTGCAATAGGAGCAAAAACTCCTGCAAAAGGGAATGTGAACGTATATCAACGCAAAAGGATCTCGGTCACGCCAATCTGCCCGTCTGTGGTGTAGGTTTCTGCCGTATAAATACCACGGCCGAACGTGACGTTTCCAAAGAAAATGCAGAATTCCAGCTCGGCTCCCTGGTAGTCAACTTCCCTGACGGCCGAATAAACCAGTTGTTCTCCGGCCGCATTGAACACGCCCTGATCCGGGTTGGTGAGCAAAATGCCATCGGGGCCCTTGATGCGCAGGTAAATATTTTTTGGTCCTTTCTGCGAAATAGCGTTCTCAATAAGGCTACCGCACAGTTTTAACCGGGTAATGCGGCTGGAGCGGTCAGACTCCTTGCCGCTTTCTGTAATGCCGGTCAGTACAAAGTTACGCCCTTTGATCTGTGCTCCGATTTCTACCTGACGGGCGTATTCATCGGTAGTGGTGCGGAGCTCCTCGTATTGCTGGGTAACACGGGAAGCCTCTTCCCTGGCCTGTGTGGCATCTTGGCGCAAAGCCAGATTGAGGGTGTTGAGCGAGTCTATCTGGTGGATGTAACTTCGCATGATGCTGCGCAGGGTTCCCAGTTCTTTTTCATATTCACGGATACGGGTACGATTGGTCGCTTCTGTCTTGTTGATACGCTCAATAAGCTGATCGATCTTTTCCCGTTCTTCCATCAACCGCAGGTTCAGGGTGTCGTTGGTAGTGCTCAGTGAATCGTATTGGGAGCGCAACTGGATAGTCTGCTGAGTCAAGTCCTCTTTTTCCAGATTCAATTCTTTTATCATGCCACCCCGGTCTATCCATACCCAGGCCAGGGCTCCTATCAGCAGTGCGGCCACTACGGACAGGATAATGATAATGGTTTTGAGATTTTTTTCCATAATTGAAAAGTTTAGTTATCACAAAAGTAATAAAAAAAGACCTACATTTGTTTACACCTTCAAATCAAACCATATATGAAAGGATTTAACCTGTGGATCTATTTACGGCGTGTTGCAAAATACATCGTTTATTACACCATCATCATATTGATCTTGCTGCTTATTGTCTATTATACAAGCGACAACCGCAACATCACGTTCTGGGAACTGATCCGTCCCGGATCCCAAACCAACCTGATCATTCTGATTGTGGCGTTTTCTGCCGTCTATCCTTTCCTGGGATTCTCCAAAAAAGAGGTCTATACCAACCGGTTTTCAGAACAAGACAAGGAAGCTGCCATACGCATTTTCTCCGAATCGGGGTTTATCCTTATATCTGATCAGGACGGAAAAATGGTTTTCAAATCCAAACGGATCGCCATGCGGGTCTTTCGTGTTTTTGAAGATAAGATCACCCTGGATTACCGGGGCGATCAGCTGACAGTTGAAGGCATGCGCCGGGACATTCAACGTATTGCCAGCCATCTGGGTAACTATTTCCGCAGCGTCAGGGAAGACGAGTAGCCACAGAAGCGCATCCGGCTCAGAAAAACATACACCAGATCACAATGGTTGAAAATCCCCCGAACAGGAGGGAGGCGTAGACCACAGACACGGCACGCAGGATGGGAAGGAGCCGCCGGTTGTTCAGTCCCAGGGTCTGAAAGGCAGACCAGAAGCCATGGGTAATATGAAACCACAGGGCGCCAAACCAGGCAATGTAACAAATGGCTATCCAGGGAGTTCCCAGGTACCCGGTCACAAGCAGGTATCCGTTCTGCGGTTCTCCGCCGGCAAGGTGTTGCCATTGCATTTTTGTCCAGAACTGGCTCAGGTGCAGTATAAGAAATCCCAGGACAATGACCCCCAGAACCAGCATATTCTGCGAGGCCCGTCTGTCAAAGCCAAATCCCCGTGACTTCATCCCTCCGGCATACGTCACAGGTCCCCGTGCTTTCAGGTTCTTCAGGTTTAGGATAAGGGAATATCCAATGTGTATGACAAAACCCAGGGCAAGTACCGGAACCATAAGCTGTATGAAGGGATTGGTCCCCATGAATTCTGTAACGGCATCGTAAGTTTCCGGGCCCCACAGGATGGTCAGGTTGGCTGTTACATGAAGCGTAAGGAACAGGATCAGAAAAAGCCCTGTTACGCTCATGATCGCTTTTTTGGCAATGGAGGATGACATGATGTATCTGCGTGGTTAGAGCAAAGATACACGGATTTTTATATATCTTTGTAAGATAAGAAGGACAATAACATGAAGTATTCTTCCATACTGCTCAAATTAAGCGGAGAAAGTCTCGGGGGCAAAGAAGGCAGGGGCCTGGATCCTCAGGTTCTGGAAACCTATGCCCGGGAGATCAAGCCCCTGGCAGAAGCGGGCATACGCATTGCCATTGTCGTGGGTGGCGGTAATATTTTCCGGGGATTGCAGGGAGCCCTCAGCGGGCACGACCGTGTCCACGGGGACCAGATGGGTATGCTGGCCACCACCATCAACAGCATAGCCCTGGCAGATGCCTTGCAGGCCCTGGATTTGAAGGCTATGGTCTATACAGCTACGCCCATGCGTCCCATTGCAAGGTATTATCATCGCGATGAAGTATTGCGTAAAATGGAAAAAGGATTCATTGTCCTGCTTTCCGGCGGGACGGGAAACCCTTTTTTCACGACCGATTCGGCGGCTGCCCTGCGCGCCGTGGAACTGGGGGTGGATGCCGTACTCAAGGGAACCCGTGTAGACGGCGTATACAGCGATGACCCGGAAAAGAATCCCCACGCTACCCGGTACGACACGCTGACTTTTGACCAGGTGTTGCAGAAGAACCTGCGGATCATGGATATGACTGCCTTTACCCTGTGCCGGGAAAACAACATGCCCATTGTGGTGTTTGACATGAACGCCAAGGGGAATCTGCAAAAAGTAGTTAACGGGCAAATCACAGGAACCATTGTAAAATAAGATACACTATGGAATTGAGCGATGCAAAAAAAGTATTGGAACAGGCAAATGGAAAGATGCATAAAGCCGTAGAGTTCCTCGAGAATGAGCTGGCTGCATACCGTGTAGGGAAGGCCAATCCCGCCGTTTTTTCGGGAGTCCATATTGAATACTACGGGACCCCCACCCCCCTGGCCCAAGTGGCCAGTATCTCTGTCCCGGACGCTCGTACCATGATCATTCAGCCATGGGACAGAAGCCTGATATCAGCCATTGAGAAAGCCATCATGGTTGCCAATCTGGGATTTACACCACAAAACAACGGAGAGATAATCCGCATAATGGTTCCCCCGCTGACCGAAGAACGGCGCCGCGAACTGGTTAAGAAAGCCAGGGCCGAGGGGGAAAACGCCCGCATCAGCATCCGCAATGCCCGCCGGGACGGAGTGGATCTGCTAAAAAAATATCAGAAAGACGGTTTGTCCGAAGACATAGTTAAAGACACCGAGATTCTGATACAAAAGGAAGTGGACGCTTTTTCCAAAATTGTGGAAGAAGTCCTGGCAACTAAGGAAAAAGAGATTATGACGGTCTGATGGCGCCTATGGCCCGGATCCCTGGCAGTTCTTTGCCTTCAAGGTATTCCAGCATGGCACCGCCTCCTGTTGAAACATAACTCACTTTGTCTGCATAGCCCATCTGGGTGACTGCAGCCACCGAATCCCCGCCACCTACCAGCGAGAAGGACCCGTTGCGTGTGGCTTCTGCTACAAATTCCACCAATTGTAATGTGCCGTTGGCAAAAGCGGGCATTTCAAAAACGCCGGCAGGCCCGTTCCAGAGAATGGTTTTGGAATTCAGGATGATTTCTTTCCAGTGCTCCAGGGCTACCGGGCCGGTATCCATTCCGAACCATCCGGCCGGGATCTGGTCTATGGGACAAACGGCTGTTTGGGCATTGTTGTCAAAAGCCGAGGCAGCCACCACATCCTGTGGCAGGTAAATCTTTACTCCTTTTTCTGCAGCTTTCTTAAGGATATCAAGGGCCAGAGGCATCTGGTCGTCTTCGCACAGGGAATTGCCTATGCTGCCACCTTTGGCTTTGATGAAGGTGAAACCCATGGCCCCACAAATGATCATGTTGTCTGCCAGATCCATCAGGTGTTCAATAACCGCAATCTTGCCCGAGATTTTGGCCCCTCCCAGGATGGCGGTCAGGGGGCGTTCGGGAGCGCCCAGCACTTTGTCAAGGGCGCGGATCTCGGCCTCCATCAGGTAACCAAACATTTTGTCATTGGGAAAATAATTGGCAATCAGGGCCGTGGAAGCGTGTGCCCGGTGGGCAGTGCCAAAGGCATCGTTGATGTAGCAATCGGCATAGGAGGCCAGGGTGGAGGTGAATTTTTTCTGGCTCTCTTTGATGGCTGTTTTAGCCGCTTTCTTTTCTTCTTCGGGGGCATCTTCTGCCAGATTGCGGGGTTTTCCCTCTTCCTCGGCGTAAAAACGGAGGTTTTCCAGCAACAGGACTTGTCCCGGTTTCAGGGCGGCGGCCATTTCTGAGGCTTGGCGGCCCATGCAGTCGGGAGCGAAAAGCACGGGAGAGCCCAGTAGTGTTTGAATCTGGGACAGGATATGCCTCAGAGAAAATTTATCTTCGGCTTTCTTAGGACGTCCCAGGTGGGACATCAGGATTAGCGACCCGCCCCCTTCAAGCACCTTTTTCAGGGTCGGGATGGCAGCCCGGATGCGGGTGTTGTCTGTAACCTGAAAATCTGCGTTCAGGGGCACGTTGAAATCAACGCGTACAATGGCGCGTTTGCCTAAAAAGTTGTAGGTGCTTATGTTTTCCATTTCTTCGGGTGAATTAAGTGGTGCAAAGATACAATTTTTATATCTTTACCCTATGCAACTATTATGCCCTGTGTCCTGGCCTGATTACCGGCTGGTGGATTGCGGAAATCAGGAGAAACTGGAGCAGTTCGGTCCATATATTATGATAAGGCCCGAGCCCAAGGCTTTGTGGGGTAAGTCCCTTTCCGACGAACAATGGATGAGCCGGGCCCACCTGCGTTTTGTACAGGGAGCCGGATTTGGCAAAGCGGGAAAAGAAGACAGCGGCACCTGGGAAAAGCTCAAACAGGTACCTGACCGGTGGATTATCGGATACAGGAAACTTTTCCGGTTACGCCTGGGATTGACTGCCTTCAAGCACGTTGGGGTTTTTCCCGAGCAGGCACCAAATTGGGATTATATAAACCAAAGGGTGCAGAAGATAAGGGAAAATGCCCCGCTGTCTGTTCCTAAAGTACTCAATCTGTTTGCCTATACCGGGGCCGCGTCGTTGGCAGCCCGCGCAGCCGGGGCACAAGTGGTCCATCTGGATGCAGTGCGGCAGGTGATCACCTGGGGTCGTGAAAACATGGAATTGAGCGGCATGGAGGGGATCCGCTGGATCCTGGAAGATGCCTTCCGGTTTGTCAAAAGGGAAGTGCGCCGGGGCAACACCTACCAGGGGCTGATTCTGGATCCGCCTGCCTACGGGCACGGGCCCGGGGGGGAAAGATGGAAACTGGACGACTGCCTTTATTCCCTGTTACAGGAATGTGCGCATATTCTGGCCGGGGAAAACGCTTTTATGGTGTTGAACTTGTATTCCAACGGCTATTCGGCACTATTGGCCGACACCCTTGCCAGGGCCTGTTTTCCTGCCAACGGGAATTATACCTTCGGGGAATTGTACCTTAAGGACGATTATGGAAAGCGCCTTCCCCTGAGTGTTTTTTCAAGAATTGACTTATAAACAGATTTTAAAAAAATACAGCTATGAACCTGCTGGCCGTTTACTGGGATGTGGATCCCGTTATTTTTTCCATCTGGAAAATAGATATCCGCTATTACAGTTTGTTTTTCATTATTGCCTTTGCCATTGGGTATTACATTTTCAAAGGCTTCTTCCAAAGGGAAGGGGTCCCGCTCAAACTGCTGGATCCCCTGCTCTACACGCTCATTATAGGGACACTGGTGGGTGCGCGCCTGGGGCATTGCCTCTTTTATCAGCCAGACTATTACCTGGCCAATCCCTTAGAAATCCTATATGTGTGGGAAGGCGGCCTTGCCTCGCACGGCGGGGCCATAGCCCTGCTTCTGGCCATGTGGTGGTTTGCCCGCCATTATGGAAGAAAACATCATTTCAGTTTCCTCTGGATCATGGACCGTCTGGGTATTGCCACAGCCCTGGCAGGTTTTTTTATCCGTATGGGAAATCTCATGAATTCAGAAATATACGGGAATGAAACCACCTTGCCGTGGGGTTTTGTTTTCCTGCGCAACGGAGAGGTCGTTCCCAAACATCCCACGCAGCTGTACGAAGCCCTGTCCTACCTGTTCCTGTTTGTACTGTTGCTGGTCCTGTACCGCAAAAAACTCCACAGGCTCAAAGAAGGGACCCTTTTTGGCTTGTTCCTGCTGGTGCTCTTTGCCGCGCGCTTCTTTATTGAATATATCAAGCAACCCCAGGTGGCCTTTGAAGAAACCATGGCCCTGAATATGGGACAACTTCTGAGTATTCCTTTTATCTTTGCAGGCGCCATCCTGATGCTCTACAGCATCATGAAGGGTATACCGGCCATGCGTATAGACCCGGCAGAAAAATTTCAGGAGAAAAAACAGGAGAAAAAACCCCCGCTCAGCAGTACCCGCGGCACCTATTGATCCATTGTACACCATTATGCCAAAAGCAAAATCCCAGGTTGTAATCAAAAACAAGCGTGTCTCTTTTGAATACGAATTCATAGACACGTATACGGCCGGGATTGTTCTGACCGGGACAGAAATTAAGTCCATCCGCGCGGGAAAGGCCTCGCTGGTAGATTCTTATTGTTATTTTTCAGGGAGGGAGTTGTTTGTAAAAAACATGAACATCGCCGATTACTGGTGGGGTTCATTCAACAAACATGATCCCAGGCGGGACCGGAAACTTCTTCTCACACGGCACGAACTGAACAAACTGTACAGGGCCACGCGGGAAAAAGGCCTGACCATAGTGGTGACCAAACTATTCATAGCCGACAACGGCTATGCCAAACTCAACATCGCACTGGCCCGCGGGAAAAAGGAGTACGACAAACGCGAATCCATCCGGGAGAAGGATCAGCGCAGGGACTCGGACCGGGTTTTAGTCGGCCGATCCGGGATACGGGACAAAAAAGGCCAGGGCTAATATGCCCAGTATTATAACCAGCGAAATGATCAGAGGCCATAATATGCCCATAGATCCGAGTGCAGACCAGAGCCCGTTATCAAGGTAATCCAGGTACCACTCTCCGGGTGTTGAAAGGGGGAAAATCATTTTCTTGTGTATTTTTTAAGTATAGATACAATTTTAGCGGATAATGTTGCAACAGACAAGGTTTCTGTCACCATAGCCGTTGTCAACCCGTGTTACCACCGGCCAGAATTTATGCATCACAATCCAGGGCAGGGGGTAGGCAGCTTTCTGGCGTGCATAGGGGTGTGTCCAGTTGTCCGAGCAGACTTCCAGGGCGGTGTGTGGGGCGTTTTTCAGCAGGTTGTCTTCTGCCGTACCGCAGGAATTGTCCCCGCCAGCCAGGCTTTTGCACTCTTCCAGGATGACCGTCATGGCCTGGGCAAAACGGTCCAGTTCGTCTTTTGATTCACTTTCTGTAGGTTCAATCATGAGCGTTTCATGTACGGGAAACGAGAGGGTGGGTGCATGAAAACCGTAATCCATCAGGCGCTTGGCCACGTCGGTGGCATCCACGCCGTATGTTTTGGAAAAATGACGCAGGTCAATGATGCACTCATGGGCTACGTAACCATAACTGCCGGTATAGAGGGTGGCGTAATGCGGTGCCAGGATGCGGGACAGGTAGTTGGCATTGAGGATGGCCACTTCCGAGGCACGGCGCAGGCCATCCTGCCCAAGCATTTTGATATATCCGTAGGTGATGGGAAGCAGCAGGGGACTTCCGTAGGGAGAGGCTGCCACCGAATGACCGCCACCGCATGCCACCAGGGGATTGCCCGGAAGGTACGGGGCCAGTTCTTTGGTACAGCATATGGGACCTACTCCGGGACCTCCTCCGCCATGCGGCATGGCAAAGGTTTTGTGGAGGTTCAGGTGACATATATCGGCCCCTACCATGCCGGGATTTGTAATCCCTACCTGGGCATTCATATTGGCCCCGTCTATGTATACCAACCCGCCGTTCTGATGCACTATGCAGCTTATCTGACAGATGGCCGATTCAAAAACCCCGTGGGTGGAGGGGTAGGTGATCATCATGCACGAGAGGTGATCGCGGTGTTCCTGCGCTTTTTGGCGCAACTCTTCCACGTCTATATTTCCTTGCTCATCACATCCCACGATCACGATTTCCAGGCCGGCCATGGCGGCGCTTGCCGGATTGGTTCCGTGGGCAGAAGAGGGAATGAGCGCAATGTTTCTGTGTTCTTCTCCCTTTGCCCGCTGATAGGCACGGATGACCATAAGGCCTGCATATTCCCCGGAAGCACCGGAGTTGGGTTGCAATGAGCAGGCATCCAGCCCTGTAATGACGGAAAGCTGATGTTCCAGTTCCCGGATCAGCTGCAGGTATCCTTCTACCTGCCAGTCAGGGGCAAAAGGATGAATGGATGTCCATTCGCTCTGGCTTAAAGGCATCATTTCCGCAGCCGCATTTAGTTTCATGGTACAGGAGCCCAGCGGGATCATGGAGTGGGCCAGTGAAATATCCCGTGTTTCCAGAGTCTTGATATAACGCATCATCTGCGTTTCTGAATGGTAGGTGTTGAATACCGGCTCTTCAAGCACCGGGGATGTCCTTTCCATAAAGGAAGGGATTTCCGGCCATACAGTTTTCGCTTCCAGGGGAACATTGAATATAGCCAGGACCTTTTCCAGTTCCCGATCATTGGTAAGCTCGTCAAAAGAGATCCTGACGCTTTGCGGGTCTGGATAAAAGAAGTTAATTTTCAAGGCTTCTGCATTGGTGCGGAGGCGCGCTGCGTCCACCCCGGTAAGCTCTATGGTGTCAAAAAAGTGTCTGTGTTTTACAGTAAATCCATTTTTGGCCAGGATCCCGGCTGCTGCGTGGGCGTAATGCCGGCCGTTGCCGGCTATCTGCCGGATGCCTTTGCTGCCGTGGTATACGGCATACATTCCGGCCATGGTGGCCATCAGGGCGGTTGCTGTACAGATGTTGGATGTGGCGCGTTCCCGTTTGATGTGTTGTTCGCGTGTTTGCAGGGCCAGGCGGTATGCCGGGTTGCCCAACCTGTCCACAGACAGGCCCACAATGCGTCCCGGAATGTTGCGCCGGTATTTGTCGGAACAGGCCAGGTATCCGGTTGTGGGGCCACCGAATCCCATAGGCAATCCAAATCGTTGCGCACTGCCGGCGGCTATATCGGCGCCCCAGGCGGCCGGTTCCTTTAACAAGGCCAGGGACAAAAGGTCGCAAACGGCGGTTACAAGCAGTTCCCTTTCATGCGCCAGCCGGCACAAAGCACTGTGATCACACAATTGCCCGTCTGACCCCGGGTATTGTACCATTACCCCGAACAAACGTGGTCCGTATTGGTCAAACACAGGGTTCAACTCCCCGGTCAGGTTTTCTGTTACAATCTCAATCCCAAGGCCCAGGGCCCTGGTTTCCATTACAGCAAGCGTCTGGGGGAAGATATTTTTGTCTGCCAGGATCATATTGCGGCCTTCTTTGATAAAGGTCCGGGAACGAAGTTCCAGCATCATGCGCATGGCCTCTGCAGCGGCGGTGGCTTCGTCCAGGAGCGAGCTGTTGGCCAGGTTGAATCCGGTGAGGCTGCACACCATGGTCTGGAAATTGAACAAGGCTTCCAGGCGTCCCTGCGAAATCTCGGCCTGGTAAGGGGTATAGGAGGTGTACCACCCGGGATTTTCGAAGATGTTTCTCAGAATCACTGCAGGCGAATCGGTCCCGTAATATCCCATGCCAATGAGGGAACGGAAAGGCAGGTTTTTGGATGCCATCTTTTTCAGGTGTTGGGCGAAACCATATTCGCTCATGCCTTTTTCCAGGGGCAGCGGGTCCTTCATCCGAATCTGAGCCGGAACTGTCTTGTCTATGAGTTCATCCATGGATTCAACCCCAATTAAGCGGAGCATCTCCTTCTCCTGTTCAGGCCGGGGGCCGTTGTGTCTTTCTGTAAATGATAGTGCCATATGTGGTGTTATTTTTTTGATTAATCGTTTGAAGCATCCATTTTCAGCAGGATAAACAAAAGTAATGTAAAAGTCCATAAGGAGGAGCCTCCGTAGCTGATAAATGGCAGGGTGATCCCAATCACAGGGGTAACGCCTATGGTCATACCGATATTGATGAATACGTGGAAAAAGATGCAGGAAGCAACCCCGTATCCGTAGATGCGACCGAACGGATGTCGCTGTCTTTCAGCGATCCGGACAATACGGATGAGCAGAAACGAATACAGGAATATGACCAGGCAGGCCCCTAAAAACCCCCACTCCTCTCCAATGGAACAGAAAATAAAGTCGGTGCTCTGTTCCGGAACAAAATTGTACTTGGTCTGTGTTCCATGAAGGAATCCTTTTCCCGCAAATCCCCCCGATCCGATGGCCACTTTGGACTGGTGGACGTTGTATCCCGATCCGTATATGTCCTTGTCAATGCTCAGCAGGGTTTCTATGCGTGCCTGCTGGTGGGGCTTGAGTATGTTGTTGAACAGGTATCCCACCGAAAAGATCAGTATAATGCTGCTTACAAAGCAGAGCAGCAATATTTTCAGATAAGCGATCTTTTTGCGGAAGGCTATAATGAAAAGCACTACCACCAAAACGGCAGCCAGTGCCAGAAGCCACTGATACGCATCCATATAGGAAAAGAGGTCTATTGAAAACCAGCTCATAACAAGCGGGACAAGGAACCATACAGCAGTAAAGGAGCCAAAAGTGATGAGTACGGGTCTTTTCCAGCCCGACAGAAGGAGTGAAATGAGAAAGCAGACACCCAGGCAAAGCCAGATAACGTATAGAGGATCCCAGAGAATGGACAAAAGGAATAAAACAATGCTCACTATTCCCGTAACCGGGATCCAGCCCGGCAGTCCTTCCCGGTATAATACAATAATAAAGGCAAACAGAACCAGGGCCAGACCGGTTTCCTTTTCCAGCAGGATCAATCCGGCAGGAATGAGAATCATGGCCGTTACCTGCAGCAGCCCGCGCCACGAACGGATGTTAAAATGTGGGCGGCTCATAAGGCCGGAAAGACCTATGGCAACAAAGACTTTTGTCATTTCGGCGGGTTGAAAATGGATCGGACCAAAGACCAGCCAGGAGCTGGAACCACTCCGTTCCACGCCAAAGACAAGTACCACAAGCAGCAGAAAAAGACCTATAATGTAGATCAGGTTTGAGAGCAAAGGATAAATGCGGGCAGGGATGAGTAAAACAACAACAGCCAGGAACCAGCTCCCCAGTATCCAGATCATCTGCATGCCGTAACGTTGTGTTGTATCAAAGATCTGCCCGTGTTCCGGATCGTACACGGCAGAAAAGACACTGATCCACCCTATCAGCACAAGCACTATGTAGGTGGCTACCGTCAACCAGTCGATCTTTCTTACCAGTTTATCCTCTCTTCGTATCATTGCAGGTGGCGTGTTACAAGGTCCTGTTCCAGTGTTCTTTCATAGAGCCATTGCCGGGAGGGATGGATCTCCCCGGTAAGGTACTTTTCCACCAGAAGTGAAGCCACAGGGGCAGCCTGAGAGGCTCCGAATCCGCCTTGTTCTATGTAAACGGCAACGGCTATCTTAGGATTGTCTTTTGGTGCAAAGCAGATGAAAACTGAATTGTCTTCCCCGTGTGGATTCTGAGCCGTTCCGGTTTTGCCGCACAAAACCAAGTCAGGGATGGCTGCCAGGCGGGCGGTGGCACCAGAACCTGCAGGGGCGTTAACGGCCTGGTACATTCCCTCTACAATGACCTCGAAATGTTCAGGGTCCACCATCACCTGGTGCCGCTCAACCCGGGGGCTGAATGAGGGTTCTTCACGGATTTCCCGCACCAGGTGAGGGGTATAGTAGTGGCCCCTGTTGGCCATGATGGCTGCCAGGTTGGCCAGTTGCAGGGGCGTAGCGCCAATTTCTCCCTGCCCTATGGACAGCGAGATGACGGTGAGTGAACGCCACCGGCCGGCGCCATAGATCTTGTCGTACAAGGCGGTACCCGGTAGCGAACCGGACAGTTCTCCGGGAATGTCAATTCCCAGACGGGTGCCAAAACCAAAGCTTTTCACGTATTCCTGCCACTTGTTCATGGATTCCCCTATACGGCCATACGCAGGATTGTCCAGGATGCTCCTCAGGACATTGCAATAATACGCATTGCAGGACATCATTACAGATTGCATCAGATTGGTGGGTGAGGGGTGGCTGTGGCATCCTACAGTCAGTGATCCGGCCCGGTACCCCATATTGCAGGAGTACCGCGTTTCCGGTTTCAGGACCCCTTCCTGCAATCCTATCAGGCCGTTTACCAGCTTGAATACAGATCCCGGAGGATAAGCAGACATGATGGCCCGGTTGAACAGGGGTTTGAGTGGGTCAGCGATGACCTGCGGGTAATAACTCCCGAAATTGGTTAGGTACTCCGAGGAGAGACCTGTTGACGTGATCAGGGTCAGGACCTCGCCGGTGGAAGGATCCAGTGCAACAACAGATCCCACTTTGTTGCGCATCAGCTCTTCCCCAAAACGCTGCAGGGGAAGGTCAATGGTCGTGAACATGTCCTTTCCGGGAACAGCTGTTTTGTCGTAGGCGCCGTCTTCATAGGGAGATTTAATGCGGTTGTGCACATCCCTCAGGAAAATGGAATACCCTTTTTCTCCCCGGAGCCATTTTTCGTAGAATTCTTCCAGCCCCGTCTTGCCGATATAGTCTCCCGGGCGGTATTCGGGGTTCTTGTCCAGGAAAGACTGATCGGCCTCTATGATGTAGCCCGGAAGGTTGCCGCAGATTTGGGACGGATAACTGCGCACACTTCGGGTCTGAACGGAGAATCCCAGGAATTTGTACGATTTTTCCAGGAAACGGGTGTACTCCTGGCTGCTTACCTGCCTGAGAAAGATCACAGACTGGTATCCGATGACCCTGCGCCGGCTGTGGACCTCTTCCAGCATTTGTTCCAGGCGTTCGCGGTCCAAATTGAAAATGGAGCAGAAAGCGGTTGTGTCAAAAGGCACCAGCTCCCGGGGTGTGATCAGGATATCGTAGGCAAACTGGTTTTCTACCATAATGTTGCCGTTACGGTCATAGATCAGGCCCCTGGAGGGGTAAATAATTTCGTATCGTAAAACGTTGTTGGATGCGGTTATTTTGTACTCCTTGTTAATGAGCTGCAGGAATACAAGGCGGCCTGCCAGGATAATCATGCAAATGATAAAAAAAGTAACAATGATGAATCTCTGTCTTGCCCTGCTTTCCATGATGCTACCTCTGACGTTCAAAAAACGTTTTTTTGAATAACAGGATTAGAAAAACATTCAGCAGCAGGCTGCATGCAAAGCGGGCAAAGGTTTGCCAGAAGAGGAAAAAACTCAGGCTTTCCAGCGTAATGAAAATCAGGTGGTGCGCCATCACACAGAGGAGGACAAAGAAGCTGAACCGGCCAAACCCCAACTGGTTGAACCCGGGAACCATCAGGTTGTCCAGGTCGCCTTTGACAGTCACCGTTTTCAGAATGGTGCTGCGCAATGCCCCCGCTAACACGAAGGATGCGGTGTGCAGGCCCATAATGCCTGCACCCAGGATATCAAGGGCCAGCCCAAAGGCGAAAGCCCAGAGCATAAGCAATGCGGTGGGATAGGTGCAGGGAAAAAGTATCAGGAACAGTATATAAGGCATGGGAGCAAGGTATGTGCCCAGATTCAGGTTCTGGAACAGTAAAAGCTGAACAGCCAGAAAGACCAGAAAGCGCAGTATGTATTTCAGGTTGTCGTTCATAATTCTTCCTCCGTTTCCATATCGGTCAGTTTGCGCAGGTCATCTGCCCCACTGAAGGAAACCACGTTGACGTAACGCAGGGTCTTGAAATCCGAGAACAATTCCACTTCCAGTTCCAGGAACGAACCCTGCCTAAGTTTGTCCAACAGGACCACACCAATGGGTATTGACGGGGGAAAGACCAGGGAAAAATCGTTGCTCACAACCGTATCGCCGGGATTAACGTCAATATGGAGCGGGATTTCCGAGAGGGCAACTTTTCTGTAATCAACCCCGTTCCAGCGTAATGTGCCAAAAGTGCCCGTCTTTTTCAACTCTGCGGTAAAACGCTGTTCTGTATTGAGCAGCGAAATAATCATGGCATAATGTTCCGAAACATGCGATACTACACCCACAATACCCCGGGCGCTTATTACTCCCATATCGGGTGATATCCCGTCTGCAGAGCCTTTGTCTATGACCAGGTAGTTGCGCTGCCTGTTTACCGAATTCCGGATCACCCGGGCGGGGATAAAAGAAAAAGAGTCGGCGGCGGCCATCCTTCCGGATCCCTCTGCCGGCAGGAGGTACTCAAGTTCTGAAAGCCGGGCCAGTTTGGCCCTGAGCCTGTTGTTTTCCAGGGACAGGTCGTCGTTAATTTTTCTCAGGTTCGTAAAAGCTGTCCACGAAGAAGTCTTTTCCCACCATTGCATTTGCCAGGAGCGGACTACCCGCATGATCGCATTCTGCTGAAAGTAACTGTCATTGACAAGAAGCACGACAGCTACGGTCTGCAATGCAAGAAACAGCAGCAGAACAAGGAGTTTCCTGAGCAATGGGGGCAGACCGGACATGCACGATCGGGTTATTTTATCTTAGTAAAAATGGGAATTTCCCAATGTTCTTCAATGCAATCCCCGTTCCCCTGGCCACTGAGTGCAGAGGCCCTTCGGATATGTGGAACGGGATGTTGATCTTGTCCTGGAGTCGTTTATCGATACCCCGCAGCAATGCTCCGCCGCCGGTAAGAAAAATGCCCCGTTGGACGATATCTGAGTACAACTCGGGAGGGGTCTGTTCCAGCACTGACAGCACAGCTGCTTCTATCTTGACCAGGGACTTGTCCAGGCAATGGGCAATTTCCTGAGAGGTAACCGCCACTTCTACCGGAAGCGCTGTCATCAGGTTGGGGCCGCGCACCAGCATGGGTTCCGGCGGATTATCCAGGTCCGAAAGGGCCGAGCCGACACATATCTTGATATCCTCGGCGGTACGTTCTCCTATCTTGATGTTGTGCTGGTGGCGCATGTATTGCTGGATTTCTGCGGTAAACACGTCACCCGCCACCCGGATGCTCTGGTTGCATACGATCCCTCCCAGAGCGATAACGGCAATTTCTGTGGTTCCCCCGCCTACATCCACCACCATGTTGCCTTCCGGGGCAGTGACATCAATGCCAATCCCGAGTGCGGCAGCCATGGGTTCGTAGATCATGTATACATCACGGCCTCCGGCGTGTTCCGACGAGTCGCGGACAGCACGGATCTCCACCTCTGTACTCCCTGAAGGAATGCAGACTACCATCCGCAGACTGGGCATGAAAAATTTATTCTGCGGGTTAATCATCTTAATCATGCCGCGCACCATTTGTTCTGCGGCGTTGAAATCTGCGATTACCCCGTCGCGAAGTGGCCGTATGGTCTTGATGTTTTCGTGAGTCTTGCCCTGCATGAGCCGTGCGGTTTTCCCAATTGCCAGGGGTTTGCCCGTATTCTGATCTATGGCCACAATGGAGGGTTCGTCTACCACGATTTTGTCGTTGTGAATGATTATGGTATTGGCTGTACCCAGATCGATGGCGATTTTTTGAGTTAAAAAGGAGAAAGCCATAAGTTCGTTGCTAATGTTTGAAATGGCGTATGCCGGTAAAGACCATAGCCATGTTGTTGGTGTTACAATAATCTATACTTAACTGGTCTTTGATAGAGCCGCCCGGCTGGATAACGGCTGTTATGCCTGCCTGGTGGGCCAGTTCTACACAGTCGGGGAACGGGAAAAAAGCGTCGGAAGCCATTACGGCCTCTTTCAGGGAAAGGTTGTTTTCCCGGGCTTTTTCGATGGCGTGTTTCAGGGCATCTACCCGGGAGGTTTGCCCCATGCCGCTGGCAAGCAGCATCCCGTTGGCTGCCAGCACAATGGCATTTGATTTGGTGTGTTTGACCAGTTTGTTGGCAAACACCAGGTCGGTCACCTGTGCTTTGGAAGGAGCCTTGCGTGTAACCTGTGTAAAAGAGGCGGGGTCTTCCACCTTGGTATCCCGGTCCTGCACAACTACACCGTCAAATAGTGACCGGAATTCTTTTTCCGGTAGCTGGGCTTGTTGGTCGTAAGTCAGGATGATGCGGTTTTTCCTGCTTTTGAGTATTTCAAGTGCTCCGGGTTCGTAAGCCGGGGCAATGATCACTTCAAAGAAAAGCTTGTCCATTTCCTGTGCCAGGACATCGGAAAGGGGGCGGTTCATCACAATGATCCCGCCAAAAGCACTTGCCGGATCTGCCTTTAATGCGCTTTCCCAGGCTTTTTCCAGGTCCTGATTGGAGGCACATCCGCAGGCATTGTTGTGCTTGAGAATGGCAATGGAGGGATCGGTAAAATCCTGTATCAGTCTGAGGGCGGCTTCTATATCCAGCAGGTTGTTGTAAGAGATGTCCTTTCCATGCAGTTTGCGGGGAAGGCTCTCATTATTGCCAAAAAACACAGCGTTCTGGTGCGGATTTTCTCCGTAACGTAAAGAAACAGGTGTTTCCAGAAGGCTGTGGCTGAAGGCGGGCAGGTCCATGTCCCGGTTGAAATACTGGAATATGGCCGTGTCGTAGTGGGAGCTGATCTTGAATGCCTGTGCGGCAAAATACATGCGGTCACTGAGCGTTGTATGGCATTGCTGAGACTGAAGCAGGTTCAGGAATTCAGGGTACAGGGACCGGTCGGAAACCACCATCACGTCGCGGTAATTCTTAGCGGCAGCACGAATGAGCGATATGCCCCCGATGTCTATCTTTTCTATGATATCGGCATGTGAAGCCCCGGAAGCGACTGTCTGGTGGAAAGGATACAGGTCAACCAGCACAAGATCCACAGGGGGGATTTCCCACTGTTCCATATCGGCCTTGTCGGCGGGAAGATCCCTCCTGCCGAGGATCCCTCCGAATATTTTTGGGTGCAGGGTTTTAACGCGTCCGCCCAGGATGGAAGGATAGCCCGTAAGGTCTTCCACAGCCGTGGCGCCGGACGCCAGACTCCTGATGTATTCCAGGGTGCCGCCGGTAGCAATCAGTTGCACTCCGGCCCTGACCAGTTCACCGATGACCGGGGCCAATCCCTCTTTGTGGTATACCGATATGAGGGCTGTGCGAATAGGTATGTTCCGCAGATTATTAGTCATTGTTTTACCCAAACCTGGCGTTCTATAGCCTGATCCAAGGAAATAAGCGTTTCTGTCTGTATGACCGAGGGGATGTTCCGGATAATGTCTATGAGGACTTCCATCAAATGGTCGTGGTCACGGCAATATAATTTCAGCCACAAGGCATATTTTCCAGTAACAAAATGACACTCAACAACTTCCGATATGCTTTTAAGGGCTTCGATTACCGTTGGGTATTGGTTGGCCTGCGAAAGTTGAATGCCCACAAAAGCACAAACATTCAAACCCAGGGTCTGGGGTTTGACCAGTAGCCGGGACCCTGTGATAATCCCCAGGGCTTCCATTTTTTTAACCCGTTGATGAATTGCGGCTCCTGACACCCCGCATTCACGTGCAATTTCAAGAAAAGGCATACGGGCGTTCTTGACCAGAAAAGCTAAAATCTTGTGGTCAGTGGCATCAATCTGATACTTGGACATAATAATTTTTCTTTGGACGTAAAGTTATGAAAAATTATTAGACTTCTGGTAGTAAAACAACCATTTCAGGGGGATTTCCCCTTTGCACGCCATAACGTAATCATCGATGGAACAAGAGATGTAAAAGGGAGTGCCGCGTTGCTTACAATTTGGAACCTCCATCCACCACCTGCCGCTCTTGCGGGACTGCAAAAACACAAGTTCCTGCCCGTCTTCCCCCATCTGAACGGCCTTCCTGTGGAACGACGCGGCATCCTGCAGGGGATGCTCCTCAAGGGAAACGGCCAGGCCTTCGGTCACGTGCCAGATCAGTTGTGCCATAAGTTTTGCGGTAAACGACCCCTTGCGGCAATCGGAGGGGTAGCCGTAAACCACTGCCAGTTGAAAATGATGCGAAAGTCCCATGTACCTTGCAAGTGTGCAGATTTCCTCTGCATACAGGCCGTTAGGATTGCTGTGCTTAATATCAGGCAGATCGGCATGACGCACGCAGCGCATGTCTATGAAATGATGAGAGGCTTCGCGAAGCAGTGGCTCGGCCATTAGATGGTTCTTTCGGAATTCACCGAGCCGGAGTGTCTCCATGTAATGGTCCGAAAGCTTTTCCAGAACTACGGGATTGGCAAGGTACCGCTGGAACCCGATCCATGTAAAATAACCAGGGAGGGATTGTTCCAGAAGGGCCGATAGGTGATCGGGATTTTCTGTGCCCTGGGAAACAAGGCTCACACGGGCATCTGAAGGCAGGAAGGCTCCCATGCCCGGCAGGTCATCCGGGTGCATGACAAGGCAGGGCACACGCAGCTTCTCCACGGCAGACAAAATCCCGGGTAACCGGGTTCCTATCGTGTCTTCCATATAAAAAACGCGGGAATGACTTTGCGGATAAAGGCGTTTCAATTCCTCAGGGATAGCTCCGGCTTTGCCTGTAAAAACGATAACCGCCCCACAGGAGGGCATCTCCTGGCAGAGGGCGTCTGCATGAAGGAATTCCAGCGGAAAACGTTTTTCACTCATTATCTTTGTTTTGTATGATCTTCCTGCAATCCTCCAGGGTCAGGCTTTGCGGGTCTGTCCCCTTGGGTATTTTGTAATTCTTTTTGTTATGGCTGATATAGGGACCGTAACGGCCCTTGAGTACCCGTATGTCCTCTCCGGGAAATTCCAGGATGTGTTTTTTGGACTCCTGGGCCAGGGACTGTTCTATCACCTGGATACTCCTTTGGAGGGTGACTGTGTAGGGATCGTCTGTTTGTGGCAGCGAAATGAATTTTCCCTGCCATTTGACATAAGGCCCGAAACGGCCAGTTGAAGCAATAACCGGCAGGTTTTCATACAGGCCCAGTTCCCGGGGCAGGGTAAACAGGCGCAGGGCTTCTTCCAGGGTTATGGATTCCAGGAGCTGGCCTTTCTGCAGTCCGGCATAACGTCTTTCGGGATCGTCACCGGCGCCCAACTGGGCCATGGCACCATACCTTCCCAGCCTGACCATGAGCGGTTTTCCCGTAACAGGATCGTTGCCCAGCAACCTTTCTCCCTTGCCTGAAAGCGACGTTTCCAGGGCGTGGTCCAGTGTCTTGCGGAACGGTTTGTAAAAAGTGTCCAGCATTTTGTTCCAGACCAGTTTTCCCGAAGCAATGCGGTCAAAATCTTCTTCTACCTTGGCTGTAAAGTTATAATCCACGATGTTGGGAAAATGCTCAATCAGAAAGTCATTGACCAGGATCCCGATATCTTCCGGGAAGAGCTTTTTGCGTTCTTCCCCAAATTTCTCCTGGCATTCCTCCCGCCTTGTGGTATTGCCTTCAAGACGGAGTTCCACGTAGCTTCTTGTTTTTGCGGGACGGTCCCCTTTGGTGACGTATTGCCTTTCAATGATGGTAGAAATGGTGGGGGCATAGGTGGAAGGGCGTCCTATCCCCAATTCTTCCAGCTTCTTGACAAGGCTTGCCTCGGTGTAGCGGAAGGGGGATTGGGTAAAACGCTCGGTTGCCCGTATCTGCTTGGCTTCCAGAATGTCTCCCTTTTCCAGCAGAGGCAGGGTGGAAGATGCTTTCCCGTTGTTTTTTTCCGGGTCATCGTCTGACCCTTCCCGGTACGTTTTCAGGAAACCGTCAAACACAACCACTTCTCCTGATGCAATGAAGTTCTTTGTTATTTTTCCGCTCCCGATGGTAACCTGAGTTTTATCTATCTGGGCATCTGCCATTTGCGAAGCAATGGCCCGTTTCCAGATAAGTTCATACAATTTCTTTTCCGTAGCCGTTCCTTCAATTTTTGTTTCTTCCATAAAGGTGGGACGGATGGCCTCGTGGGCTTCCTGCGCCCCTTTGGAACGTGTGGCATACTGCCTTGTCTTACTGTACTGCGCTCCGAAGGATTCGGTAATGATCTTTTTGGCCGAGGCAAGCGCCATTTTGGACAGCAGGGTGGAGTCGGTACGCATATAGGTTATTCGGCCCGATTCATAAAGGCGTTGTGCCACACTCATGGTCTGGCTTACCGAGAATCCCAGCTTGCGGGAGGCTTCCTGCTGCAGGGTGGAGGTGGTAAAGGGAGGGGCAGGGCTTTTATGTCCCTTTTTCTTTTCAATTTCTGTAACCGAATAATCCGCTCCGATGCACGAAAGCAGGAATTCCCTGGCTTGTTCCTCCTTGATAAAACGGGTGTCCAGCTCTGCCTTGAACGGTTCAGTATTTCTTGCAGGACAGGTAAAAAGCCCTTCCACGCGGAAAGCAGAGGCTGGTTTGAACTGCAGGATCTCCCGCTCGCGATCCACCACAAGGCGAAGGGCAACGGACTGAACCCTTCCGGCAGAGAGCCTGGGCTTGACCTTCCTCCATAAAACAGGAGAAACTTCGTAGCCTACAAGGCGGTCCAAAACGCGGCGGGCCTGTTGGGCCATCACCAGGTTCATATCAATTTCCCTTGGATTTTCCACCGCTTGCAGGATGGCGTTTTTGGTGATCTCATGAAAGGCTATGCGCCGTATCTTTTCTGCGGGGATGTTCAGTGTTTCCTTCAAATGCCATGCAATGGCCTCGCCTTCGCGGTCGTCGTCGGACGCCAGCCAGACCACCGATGCTTCTGCAGCGGCTTTGGTCAGTTTTTTGACCAGTTCTTTCTTATCCGGGGGAATCACGTATTCGGGAGAAAACCCGTTTTCCAGGTCAATCCCGAGTTTTTTCTTTAACAGATCCCTTATGTGCCCAAAACTTGATGTAACCAGATATCCATCTCCCAGCGCCTTGGCAATGGTTTTTGCCTTTGCAGGCGATTCAACAATAACCAGGTTCTTATCCATACTCGTTCTAAAACAGTCCGTGCAAAGTAAGACATAAAATAAGGTATATTCCAAATATTTATCTGTAATTTTGCAGCGCTACACATTTGTTTTATGAAGGAAAAGACAACAAAAAAAATTAACAAGTGGTTGTGGATCATAGTTTTGATTCCGGTGGCAGGACTCATCCTGACGCTCATAGTGGTGGGGTTGTTCACCAATATTCCCTCGTTCCGTGTCCTGGAAAATCCCCAAACTAACCTGGCTACCGAACTGATCTCGGAAGACGGCGTGGTCATCGCAACTTTCCACATAGAGAACCGTTCCTATATACAATACGAGGACTTGTCCGAACCCCTGAAAAATGCCGTTCTGGCAACAGAAGACATCCGTTTTTACCGCCATTCCGGGATAGACTTCAAAGCCCTGGCCCGTGTGGCCATAAAATCCATATTATTAGGGCAAAGCAGTTCCGGCGGAGGCAGCACACTCACCCAGCAAGTGGCAAAGACGCTGTATCCGCGGGACACCACAATATACAATATTCCGGGCGGAGGAGCCTTTAAGATGCTGATGGTCAAGATGAAAGAGTGGATCACGGCTGTCAAGCTGGAACGCAATTACACTAAGGAAGAACTGCTGACCATGTACCTGAATTCGGTCTTCTATGGGAGCAATGCCTATGGAATCCGGACGGCTGCTGCCACCTTTTTTGACAAGCACCCTTCCCAGCTTACCATAGAAGAGGCGGCTACCCTTGTGGGAATGGTCAATAAGCCCACGCGGTACAATCCCGTTCTGAATTACGAGTCTTCCCTGCTCAGACGCAATCACGTCTTGTCCCAGATGAGAAAATACAAATTCATAACCCGGCAAGAGGCAGATTCGCTCAAGGCGTTGCCCATCGTGCTGAATTATTCCGCGCAGGACCACAACGCCGGTCTTGCGCCCTATTTCAGGGATATGCTCAAACGGGTGATGAACGCCGGCGAGCCAGATCCCGATGATTACACCTATCAGGAACACTACCTGGAAGACCTGGACATGTGGGAAAATGATCCTTTATACGGCTGGCTCAAAAAAAACAGGAAACCCGACGGATCGCCGTACGACCTGGACCGGGACGGACTCAGAATCTATACCACCATCAATGCCCGAATGCAGCTCTATGCCAACCAGGCAGTGGAAGAACACCTGGGGTCTTATCTCCAGCCCACCTTCAACAGCGAGCTCCGGTATAAGAAAAACAAACCTTTCTCGGATGAAGTCCCGTCAGAAATCCGCGACCTTGTTATGAAACAGGCCATCCGGTGGAGCGATCGGTACCGCAATATGAAAACCGACGGAGCCACCGATACAGAGATTGACCAGGCATTCAGGACCAAGATACCCATGCGTGTGTTTTCGTGGAAAGGAAAAGATGGAAATTATACGGCCGATACGCTGCTTACCCCGCGCGATTCCATCCTGTATTACAAATCGTTCCTGCGCGCGGCCATCATGGCCATGGAACCGGAAACGGGCCATGTAAAAGCTTATGTGGGTGGGCCCAATTACCGATATTTCAAGTACGACAACACCAGCCAGGGTAAACGGCAGGTGGGTTCAACCATCAAGCCTTTTCTTTATTCCCTGGCCATGCAGGAAGGCTTTACGCCCTGCGACCAGGTGATCAATGTCCCCCAGACGTTCATCGTGGGCGACAGCACCTGGACGCCGGAGAGCGTGGACAAACCGGAGTGGATAGGCAGGAAGGTCACCCTCAAGTGGGGGTTGACCAAAAGCAGCAATAACATCTCGGCATACCTGATGAAACAATTCGGCCCCGAGGCCATGGTCGCCATGTGCCATAAGCTGGGGATCAAGAGTTTCCTGGACCCGGTGGTGTCTCTGTGTCTTGGACCGGCAGATTTGCGCCTGTACGAGATGGTGGCTGCCTACAATACGTTTTCAAACAAAGGGGTTTATGTAGAACCTTTCCTGGT
>DHUU01000018.1:132722-160880 GCA_002409325.1 Bacteroidales bacterium UBA5226
AACCTGTTGCAGGGAGTGGTCAACGAAGGTACGGCCATCCGTATCAGGGCACTTTACCTGCCTCAGGGAGAAGTGGCCGGAAAGACCGGCACAACCAACGATCAGGCAGACGGCTGGTTTATGGGAATTACCCCCAGGCTTACCGCCGGGGTTTGGGTGGGTGCAGAAGACCGCCAGGTACATTTTGAATCGCTTGCCCTGGGGGGAGGTTCCAATATGGCCCTGCCCATCTGGGGAATCTTTATGAAAAAGGTAACGAATGACCCCTCGTTGGGATTTTCTGTGGAAGACCAGTTTGCGGCGCCTCCCGGATTTGACATATCCCTGGAATGTGACGGTTCAGACCAGGATATGGACCAACATCGCCGCACGGAAGGTTTTTTCAATTGATTGTATGAACATAGCCCTGGTATACGGAGGCAATTCCTCCGAACGCGTAATCTCCATTTTGAGTGGAAAACATATCGTCACCCATTTATTGGCTCCCGAAAGGAATGTTTTTGAAATTGATATCTGCCAGACCTGCTGGAGGCTGGTGGCCGTAAACGGGCAGGATACCCGGCCGTCCGACGTGGATAAAAACGGGTTTACTGTACAATGGGAAGGAAAGAATATTGCATTTGATGTAGTCGTGCTCATGGTTCACGGCACTCCGGGAGAAGACGGACTGCTGATTGCCTATCTTGAAATGATGGGAATTCCCCACACCGGGTGCCCTGCGCGTACAGCCCTGCTGTCTTTTGACAAGCTGGCCTGCAAATCGTATTTGCGCAGCAATGGCATAAACATGGCGAGAGAATTCCGCGTCACGGAAAAAACGCTGGCCGGACCGTGGGAGCAACAGGCTGCTGCAGCCCTTGGACCCATGCCCTGGTTTGTAAAGCCTGTGGCCGGAGGCTCCAGCTTTGGCATCACAAAAGTGTCTGAAGCCGCCCAACTGCTCCCTGCAGTGGCATACGCCATGAAGGAAGACCATGTGGTGATGATAGAAGAATTTATTCAGGGGATTGAGGTGACCAACGGGATGATGAAGACAGCGGATAAGGAATTTATCCTGCCGGTGACCGAAATCATCCCCGGCAACGGATGTGAATTTTTCGATTACAGGGCCAAGTATGAAGGGGCTTCCTCCGAGATCACCCCGGCCCGTATTACCCTTGAAATGACACGCCTTGTGCAACAGACCACATCGTTGATCTACGACACACTCCTGTGCAAGGGCGTTGTCCGGGTGGATTACATCCTGCGCGGGACGAACCTCTATTTCCTGGAAGTCAACACGCTTCCGGGCATGACGCAAAAAAGCCTGGTACCCCAGGAGATACTGGCGGCAGGCATGACATTGCGCGGGTTCCTGAACCAGATGATCCGTTCTGCCATAGATGAACATCAAAGAGTTTAAAGCGTATGCCCGGGATCGCCTGGCCTCTTCTCTGGAACAGCCCGAACAGCGTTTTCTGGTAAGTGCCCTGTTGGCGCATTTTGCAGGGATCCCCAATTACTGGTACCATACACACGAAGAACACACACTGCCGCCTGCAGCGGAAAAAGCGCTGCTAAAGGCGGTGGATCAGGCCACACTGGGCAGGCCCCTGCAATACATCCTGGGCTTTGTTCATTTTGGGAATTGCCGCATAGGGGTTGATGAGCGGGTCCTGATCCCCAGGCCGGAGACAGAAGAAATGTGGGACCGCGCCCGGCATATTCCCGGCCTGGTGCTGGACGCCTGTACCGGAAGCGGATGTTTGGCCATAGCCCTGAAGAAAGCACGCCCTCTAACGAACGTTTATGCCTTTGACCTGAGCCGGGACGCGCTGGATGTGGCCTCGCAAAATGCCGCCCTGAACCAGGTGAAAGTACATTTTTTCCTTGCAGACTTAACCGATATTTCGGGAGTGGAGGAAGCGGCCCAGGAGGCGGGACTGCAAAAACAGACTGCCAGCTTGCTTATTTCCAATCCCCCGTATGTAACGGAAAGCCAAAAAAAGGGAATGTCCGGCAGGGTATTATCTTTTGAACCCCACAGCGCACTTTTTGTTACGGATAATGATCCGCTTTGTCATTACAGGCAACTGGCCGCTTTGGGGAGCCGCTTACTTTGCAGCGAAGGCACCCTGATGGCAGAGATCAATGAAGACTTTGGCCGGGAAGCAGGCCTGCTCCTGCAGCAGGCAGGTTATAGGGGGGTTCAGGTTCACAAGGATCTGAATGAAAAAAACAGAATAATTGAAGCCCGGTGGGTACCATAAAAAGATTTTTTTATTATATTTGTGATACGATGAAAAACATTGCTATGATCAACAGATGGTGGTGGCCCGGAAAACGTCTTTTCCGCGTCGCATCTGTGGCATAGTAATCAATAACCTTTATTATTAACCTGAAGTGCCCTCTTGCAACGCAAGGGGGCTTTTTTTTATTTTTAAACCTAATAGCTATGAAAACAACAAAGAAGTACCTTCTTCCGGACCAGGAAATTCCCAAAGCATGGTATAATGTTCTGGCCGATCTGCCCCCGTTGCAGCCCATGTTGCATCCGGTAACGCGTGAACCGGTTAAACCTTCGGACCTTGAGCCCCTGTTTGCAAAAGGACTCATTGAACAGGAATTTTCCACAGAACGATGGATCCCCATTCCGGAAGAAGTGCGTACTTTATATAAGATATACCGCCCGACCCCTTTGGTGCGCGCCAGTGGCCTGGAAAAAGCACTGGATACCCCGGCAAGGATCTATTTTAAAAATGAAAGTATTTCCCCTGTGGGCTCGCACAAGTTGAATACGGCCCTTCCCCAGGCTTATTACAATAAAATCGAGGGGGTTCGAAATCTGACCACAGAAACCGGCGCCGGACAGTGGGGATCGGCTATCAGCATTGCTGCCAGGCATTTTGGGCTGGGCATGGAAGTATTCATGGTCAGGCTCAGCTACGACCAGAAGCCTTACCGGAAAGTGGTCATGCAGACTTACGGCGGGAAGGTAATACCTTCTCCCAGCAACCTGACAAAGGCCGGGCAGAAAATACTGGCAGAAAAACCCAATACCACCGGATCACTGGGAATAGCTATATCAGAAGCCTGCGAAAGAGCTTTAAGCACGCCCGGAACGCGTTATACGCTGGGCAGCGTCCTGAACATGGTCATGCTACACCAGACCGTCATAGGCCTGGAAGCAGAACTCCAGTTTGAGATGGCACAGGATTATCCCGACACCATTATCGGGTGTTTTGGCGGAGGCTCCAATTTTGGGGGCATCAGTCTGCCCTTTCTCCGCCACCAGCTGGCCGGCAAAGCCAAATTTGACATGATCGCGGCCGAAAGTTCCGGGTGTCCCAAATTGACCAAAGGCACCTTCCGTTACGATTACGGCGACACCGTAGGGATGACACCGCTCATCCCCATGTACTCCCTGGGTTGTGATTACGAGCCAGCAGCCATTCATGCCGGGGGATTGCGTTACCACGGGGCAGGGGCCATCATGAGCCAGTTATTGAAAGACAAGATTATCCGGGCAGTGGACATAGACCAGGAGGAATGCTTCCGGGTGGGAATCCTGTTTTCACAGTGCGAGGGTATCATTCCAGCGCCCGAATCGACCCATGCCATTGCAGCCACCGTGCGGGAGGCTCTCAAGGCAAAAGAAGAAGGCCGTGAAAAGGTCATATTGTTCAACCTTTCAGGTCACGGTCTGCTAGATATGAATGCCTATGACTCTTATCTCAACGGGCAGCTTTGACCAGTTGAAGGAACAGGGGAAGCAGGTCATGGCAGCCCTCTGAAACAGGCCCTTCGGGATGGAACTGCACCCCAAGTACAAGGGGGTTGCCCTGCATCTCGATGGCTTCTATAATCCCGTCCGGGGACAGGGCAGAAACCACAAACCCCGGGGCTATGTCCTTAACCGCCTGGTGGTGGTAGGAGTTGACCCGGAAGGTGTCTCCTTCGGCCAGCACTTCCTTAAGGATACCGTAGAGCGTAGTTCCCCGGTTAATGGTTATGGTATGCGTCCCGTATTCCCGGGGTGCATTCTGGCGGTGTTTAACAGGATTGCCCGATCTGACCTGGGAAGGGATATCCTGGTACAGCGTGCCCCCGAAGGCCACGTTCATAATCTGTTCCCCGCGGCAGATCCCCAGCACGGGGATTCCACGTTTGACGGCAGCCCGTACCAGGTGTATGTCAAAGAAATCCCGGGCCGGGACTATTCCACCCATGGCCGGGATGGGTTCTTCTCCGTACCAGCGCAGCGGATCTACATCTTCCCCTCCTGTAAGGATGAGGCCGTCAACAGATTCCACCATGCGTGCTATGACCTCCGGATCTTCTGTTACCGGGAGGATTACAGGGATTCCCCCTGCTTTCTGAACAGAGATGATATACGTGTTGGGGACACTGTTCTGCGAGGTTTCGTAAGTGGCAGACAGCCCTATAACGGGAGCTTTTATTTGTCCATAAGCGGGATTCATAAAAAAGATGATGCCAAAGAGGCCTGCAATCAATATGTTTTTCATTTAAGGGCCCTCCAGAGTCCCATATTTTCATTTTGTCTTAAATCCAGGTCAAAAGTCAGGAGGTGGTCCTCCATCGCGAATTTCATAGTGAAGGCAGAGCCACCGGAACGGAACCGGAATGTTTCACCGTTGACATGGGTCATCAGGTGTTTGCGGTTTGGAAAGTCTTCCGGCCCCAGCGATATGTACAGTTGCCCGTCTTCCAGGGTAATGACCGCTTCTCCCATGCACTGGTGTACATAACTTCCCACGTAGTAGGGATAGGGAGCCGGGGGTTCAGGAACCTGCGCAGCCTTTTCCTGTTTTTCCTTATTTTCCCTTTCTACAGCCTCGGCAAGAAATTTTTCAAGTGCCTGGCCGCTGTAATCCTGGAAAGGAAGGTCCATGTAATAGTCAATCACATGACGCATGATGGCATAGCGCGGGTCGGAAGGGGGTTCGCAATTGCTAAGCCACATCAGGCCCAGGTCCAGTTCGGGGACAAAGGCACAAATGGCCGTAAAGCCCCAGGTGGTCCCGGTATGGAACCATACGCGGTACCGGTTGTTTTGTTCCACAAACCAGCAAGGGGCGTAGATGTTGGTTTTGGTATCTGTCTGGGATGTGATGAATTGACCATTGTGCAGGTAATCAATCTGGGCGCGGGACAAGAGGGTGTCCCCGTCTACAACACCATCGGAAAGGTGCAGGCGGCACCATTGCATCATGTCCGTGACTGTGGAGTTGATTCCGCCGGCTGCTCCTATGACCGTAAGCCAGTGCAGCGCCTGTTCTTCACCCTCCATGGGGGTTGTATGAATTTTTCCCTCACGGACGATGGTTTCGTGAGGGGTATTTCCTGCTGCAGCAGCTAAAAATCCGGATTCATTGGTGCTGGTGTTGCGCATCCCTAGGGGGGCAAAGATCCTTTCCTGCAGGTTCTCTTCCCAGCTTTTGCCCGTGACGGCCTCTATGATTTTCTGCGCCACAATGAACAACACGTTGTTGTAGCCATATGTTGTTCTTACGCTGTTTGCCGGGGGGATGAACCGGAGCATCCGGTAGACATCGTTCCGGTCATATCCCAGGCAGGGGATGTAAGTGCCTGCCTGAGCGGGCAGTCCGGAGCGGTGAAGGAACAGGTCCCTCACCTCCAGGTTGTCTGACACCCAGGGGTCGTACATGGCAAAATCGGGAAGGTACCATTTGACAGGATCATTCCAGTTGACCAGACCCTCGTCTACCATCATGGCCATGAGTGTAGCCGTGAACGATTTGCTCACGGAACCAATCTGGAACACGGTATTGCCATCTACAGGCAGTCCGCTTGCGTTGCGTTTTTCTCCGAATCCCCGCACAAAAACAATAGAATCATTTTTGATTACCGCCAGGGCCGAACCGGTAATATTCCATTCTTTAGCCACCTGTTGAGCGTAAGGGGCAAAATCCTGCGCCCCTAAAAACGCGGGGAACAGGAACAGCGTGAGTAAGAAGTGTTTTTTCATCTGATAAAGATAGAAATATTTTATCTTTGTATAATGAGTAAAGTAAAAAAGGCCTGGTTTTGCCAGAACTGCGGAGCCGAGTCCTCAAAATGGCTCGGGCGCTGCCCTTCCTGCGGCGAGTGGAACACCTTCGCAGAAGAGATCATTAGTGCACCGGGCAGGCAGGAAGCCCATACCACGGCCGCAAAAGCGGTTCCCATAGGAGAAATATCCACCGCCCAACAGGAGCGGATATTCCTCAACAATGCCGAGATGGAACGCATCCTGGGCGGGGGCCTGGTGCCCGGATCGGTTGTTTTGCTGGGAGGGGAGCCAGGGATCGGGAAATCAACGCTCAGCCTGCAGATTCCGCTGCATGCACCCGATTTACGGACCTTATACGTTTCGGGAGAGGAATCGGCCCGCCAGATCAGGATGCGCGCCCAAAGGCTCCTGGGCGGGAAGGATGTGGAAAAAATGCCAGACAACTGCCTGGTATTGTGCGAGACAATGCTGGAAAATATTCTGGAACAGGCCCACGCCGTCAAACCTTCGCTACTGATAGTGGATTCCATACAGACAGCTTATTCGCAACACCTTGAATCATCACCCGGGAGCGTTACACAGGTGCGGGAGTGTGCGGCCCTGTTGCTCAAATATGCAAAACAGACACATGTCCCGGTCATCCTGGTAGGGCACATTACCAAAGAAGGCAGTATTGCAGGGCCCAAGGTGCTGGAGCATATTGTAGATGTGGTGCTGCAGTTTGAAGGGGACAGCACGCATGCCTACCGCATGCTGCGGGGCATCAAGAACCGATTCGGCTCCACGGCTGAACTGGCGCTTTTTGAAATGACCGGTCATGGGCTGAGGCAGGTGGACAATCCGTCCGAAATGTTCATCCCCATGCACGATGAAAACCTGAGCGGCATTGCAGTGGCGGCCATGATAGACGGGACACGCCCTTTCCTGATTGAAACCCAGGCCTTGGTCAGTACGGCGGCTTACGGAACGCCGCAGCGTTCGGCAAACGGGTTTGATACACGCAGAATGAATATGCTGCTTGCCGTGCTGGAGAAAAGGGCGGGATTCCGCCTGGCCGCCAAGGATGTATTCCTGAATATGGCCGGCGGGTTGAGGGTGGCCGATCCCGCGGTGGACTTGTCTGTGGTTGCGTCCATCCTCTCCTCGGCTTTTGATCTGGCCATTCCGGCCAGGTGGTGTTTTGCCGCCGAGGTGGGGCTGAGTGGTGAGATCCGGCCCGTTCCAAACCTGGAACGCAGGATTGCCGAGGCAAACCGCCTGGGATTTGAAAAAATATTTATTTCATCCTATAACGCCCGGACACACATTCCCAAAGAAACGCGCATTGCAGTGGAAAAGGTCAGCGGAGTGGGGCCTCTGGCGCGCCAGCTCTTTAAAACCTGACGGAAATACCGGCGTTGGCAATGCCTTTGTAGCCAAGCCCAATATCGGCAAATAACCCAAAAGTGCCGCCCCACCTTACGTGCAGCGGGCTCAGGTGGTAGGCGAACCGCCACTTGCGGGTGTCGCTGGAAACATCCTGGGACCCCGATACAATCATATCCTGTTCATCCATCCAGCGGGTCAATCCGGCAGCGGCATGCGCAGACAGCTCCCACAAGCCGGTCCGGTAATAGATCCAGTGTACCGTTACAAGCCCTGTTATGCTCAGCACGCTGCTTTTAAAAACAACATTCTTCGTACCGCTTTTGGCCATTTCCATCAAGGCAGCGCTCAGTCCCAGGTAGCCCCCCAGGCACATATAAGGCGAAGTGTAATAATTATAGCCTAATGCGGCAACCCCCGTGTAGACAAAACGGCTCGGTGCATAGGTATTCCCGTCCCTTGCCACAAACGTTTCCTTGCGAATCTGCGTACTCAGTTCCTGGAACGTGGGAGCCCCGTATTGCAGAAAAACCTCGTGTTTGTCATAAGTAATGTAATCGTATGGATGGTACTGTGCCGCAAGCTTTTGCGCAGATATCGCCGTAAGGGTGGCAATGGTGGCGGCGATCAGAAAAGATATTTTTTTCATTATTGAACCTCTTTGGGTTTATTTTTTTTAGTAACGCTCAGGAATATTACAGCAAACAGACCGGTAAGCAACATGGTAACAGCCTGTGATTCGTGGCTGATGGTGGCAAAAACCATTCCGCTGGTCTGGGACAGGTTGTAGACGGCCACCAGGGCCAGGGTCACTATAAAATGAAACGCTCCTATCCCGCCCTGTACCGGGACAACCCATCCAAAGCTGCCCACTACCATCAGGAATAGGGCATCCACAAAATTCAGCTGGTCTTTCAGGGGGGTTGCCAGGATGGTGCAGTAACTGGTGCATACGTAAAGGAACCACATCAGGAATGTAAGAAAGAAAAAGTATCCCTTGCGGGGCATTTTCAGGCTTTGCACCAGGCCACTCCAGATGCCCCGGAAAAAATCCCCGGCCTTTCTGAAAAACTTTATCCGGCCCAATGGTTTGCGCAGCAGGACCAGGGACAGTACAAGTGCCAGGAGAACGCCGGTAATAAAGATGACTACCAGTGCAGAAGAGCCTCCAAGCCGGTTCATGAGCGGGTCCAAGATCTGGGTGACCATGAAATGGCCGAAAACATCTATGCGCAGAAAGGCAACGGCTATGGTAATCAATGCCAGGCAAAGCACATCAAAGGTCCTTTCCAGGACAACGGTTCCCAGCACTTTGTCAAATCCAAGCCCTGCGCGCTGGGCCACCACCCCGCACCGGGCAACCTCTCCGGCCCTGGGAAGGGCGAAATTAGTCAGGTAAGCCATTCCCACACCATTGAAGGTGTCAATCCTTTTTACGGGTTTTCCCAGGCCCAGAAGGATGATCCTCCAGCGGGCCGCCCGCACATAAAAGGAAAACGCACCTACCAGCATGGACATCAGGATCCAGAAATAATCCGCCGTGCGCAGGCCCTCTACAAATTCATCCCAGTGGATTCCCCGGAACGAAAAATAAAGCAGCACCAGCGCAAGTGTACCTAGTAACAGCACTTTCAGGATTTTTTTCCAGTTCATAACTGTGTAAAGGTACAAAAAAAGGACATTCAGAAAATTAGATTAAATTTGCCGTAAATAGTAGTTCTTATGAAATCTATCCTTGGAATCGGGAATGCCCTGACAGATATTCTTGCCCTGCTTCCCGACGACTCCCTGCTGGAACTTTTTCACATCCCTCACGGAAGCATGCAGCATGTAGACGCGCTTACAGCGGAAAAGATCTGGCAGCGCCTCAAACCCATAGGGGTGCAGTATGTGGCAGGAGGGTCTGCCGCCAACACCATAACAGGAACGGCGGTGCTGGGTATGCCTTCTGGGTTTATTGGCAAGGTGGGAGACGACGAGCTGGGGTCGCTGTTTTTTGCAGACCAGCAACGCAACGGGATTAAATCCTGCCTGCTCAGAGGACTCCATTCCTCGGGCCGGGCTATGGTGTTTGTAACAGAGCCCGATGCAGACCGGACCTTTGCCGTCTACCTGGGGGCAGCCCTGGAGCTGGTTCCGGAAGACCTGACCCCGGCCATGTTTGAAGGATACGATTATTTTCACATTGAAGGCTATCTGGTTCAGAACCAGCATCTGGTGCGCAGGGCAGTCAAGCTGGCGCGGGAGGCGGGCATGATCATTTCCATAGATATGGCCAGCTACAACGTGGTAGAAAGCAACAACCCGTTCCTGCACGATATTGTAGAAAATTACGTAGACATTGTGTTTGCCAACGAGACCGAAGCCCTTTCCTTTACAGGGAAAGAACCCCGGGAAGCGTTGCAAGACATTGCCGAGGTGTGCGACATAGCGGTTGTCAAGCTGGGGAAACTGGGATCGATTATCAAAAGCGGGGATCTGGAATACGATATCAGGCCCTGGCCGGGGATTTCCATAGATGCCACCGGGGCCGGGGACCTGTATGCAGCAGGCTTTCTGTATGCCCATTCCCTGGGGCTTTCCTTACAGAAATGCGGCGACATAGGTTCTATGGTAGCTGCCAAAGTGGTAGAGGTGGTAGGTCCCAAGATTGACATCCCGCGATGGAAAGCCGTAAAGCAAGAAATTCGTGAACGTATCCAGGACCCTGAATAAGATGAAACATCCCATTATCATAGCCGGCCCCTGCAGCGCCGAAACCCGTGAACAGGTATGGTCAGCGGCCCTGCAACTTAAAGATTTCAGGCTCCCGGCGGCAGCCGGAGGCCAGGGCATTTCTTTTTTTCGCTCCGGAATCTGGAAACCCAGGACACGTCCCGGATATTTTGAAGGTGTGGGAGAACCCGGGCTACCCTGGCTGAGCGATGTTCAGAAGGAATTGGGATTGTCGGTATGTACCGAGGTCGCCTCTGCCCATCACGTGGAGCTCGTGCTTAAGGCGGGATTGCATGCTGTCTGGCTGGGCACCCGCACCACCGCCAATCCGTTCCTGGTGGAAGAGATTGCCAAAGCCCTGGAGGGGGCTCCCCTTCACGTTTTTGTGAAAAATCCCATCAACCCAGACCTGGGCTTGTGGATTGGAGCGGTTCAGCGTGTTCTCAGGGTGGATCCGCAGCGTGTGTATGCCATACACCGCGGATTCAGCGACTACCATATAGGACAATTGCGTAATGCGCCCCTGTGGCGGCTTCCCATTGAGTTTAAGGTACAGATGCCCGACATTTCCCTGTTGTGCGACCCTTCGCACCTTTCTGGAGACACGGCGTTTATTCCCGATCTGGCGCAAAGGGCACTTGATTTGAATTATGACGGATTGATGTTAGAGGTGCACCCCACGCCCGCAGAGGCACTCTGTGATGCCAGCCAGCAATTAACTCCGGCAGAATTTGCAGCCCTGATGCATTCCCTTTCGTGGAGGCGGTCTGCCCCTTCGGAAGATACTTTTTCGGAAGAAAAAACACTCCTGGATGCCATCCGTTCCCGGATAGACGTGCTGGACGAGGACCTGGTGGATCTGCTGGCACAGCGTATGTCACTCGTGGACCAGATTGGCCTGGTTAAAAAACGCGGCGGGATAGGAATTATACAGATAGAACGCTGGAACGAAGTTACTTCCCGAACCCGCAGGCAGGCTGCGCATAAGGACCTGGACGACGCCTTTATCCAGGAGGTGTACCGGGCAATTCACCAGCAATCCATTAAACGGCAGGAAAAAATCATCCGCGAATGAGCCAGATAATTTTATCGGAAGATTTTTCACAAATGCGGAGACTAATCCCGCCGGGAACAAGAACACTGGTTCTTTATGACCGCAATGTAGCGCCGTGGATGCAGCAGGCGGCGGATCCGTCCTGGGAGCTGATAGCCCTGGAAGGGGGCGAAGCGCTCAAGCAATGGGACCGGGTAGAGCAGACTGTTTCCCGTATGATGGAACTGCTGGCAGACCGGTCCTGGTTCCTGATTGGCATGGGCGGGGGGACTGTGTGTGACTTTACGGGTTTCATAGGCTCTGTGTACATGCGCGGAATGCCTTTTGGCCTGGTTCCCACCACATTGCTGGCCCAGGTGGATGCCGCTCTGGGAGGCAAGAACGGAATTCATTTTGGTCCCTACAAGAACATCATCGGGTGCACCCGGCTGCCCCAGTGGATTTTTTGCAATCCGGCGGTTCTGAAGACACTTCCCCCGGAGGAATTCCGTTGCGGGCTGGCAGAATGCATCAAACACGGGGCCATCGCCTCGGAACCCTATTTTCGGTTCATTGAAGAAAAAGTGGCGCCGTGCGTAGATTTCAGCGCACTGCCGGCCGGAATTACGGAGCGACTGATTGCCGGAAGCCATGAAATTAAGATGAAGGTTGTGGAGGAAGACCTGTACGAAAAAGGAGTAAGGAAAGCCCTCAATTTTGGCCATACATTCGGGCATGCTTTGGCCGCCTTTTATCCGGAACTTTCACACGGACAAGCCGTTGCAAAAGGGATGGCCCTGGCGGCCTCCTGCTCCGTGGAAAGAGGCCTGCTGCAGCCCCAACTGGCACAACGCCTGCTGCGGGTATTGACTGCCTGCGCCCTGGACCCCACACTTCCCTGCTCCCCAAGGCAAATCATTCCCTTTATGCTACACGACAAGAAAAAACGCGGCAGGGACCTGGACCTTGTTTTGATCGGGGCCATTGGACAGTATGTGCTGGTGAGCGATCCGGTGGAAAAATGGCTCAACCGGGCACAAAATCCCGGGGTAAGCCTGGATTCGGCCCATAGCAGGGATGTTTCAGCATGGCTGGACAAGGCGCCATGGGTTGAACTGCGCCTGGACCTGGCCGCAGATATCTCGCCCGTGGGCATGGTGGCTTTGCGCATGCAATGCATGGGAAAAGAAAAGAAACTCATGCTCACGCATCCGGCTGCGGCAGAAAGTGGTGCCATACCGGATATGCTGGCAGAAATGGTATCCTGGGGCGCAGGATGGGTGGATATTCCGCTGGATGCTCCGCAAGGTTATGCAAAACAGCTGACGGCACTGGCCCGTACAAACGGCGTGCAGGTGATCCGCTCGGCACATTTCCCTGAAAACAACCCGGAAGGCGTTCCCGATGAAGCGCTGCTGGAGGGGCTGGCCCAAAAGGCCTTTTCCGGAGGGGCGGATTTTCTGAAAATTGCGGTCCATACCCGGACCCTGCAGGAATCGGATGCTTTGCTGGCCTGGTGCGACGGACAGAACCGGAAGGAGAATGCCCGGTTCAGAACCACCATGATGATCATGGGACCGGATGCCCTGCGGTCAAGAAGGCATGCCCTGCGCAACGGGTATCCTTTTGTTTACGCCGCTCCGTCAGGCGATCGGGCTACGGCTCCCGGACAGCCAGCTTTTCAAGAATTTGATCTGTAGCGCCAATATTTTCCAGGACATATACCCCGGCTGCCTTACCGGCCTTTTCACGAAGGGTGGGATCTGCCATCCACAGATTTAAAGCTCCCAGTAAAGTATTGTAATCACGGAAACTTGCAGCGGCCCGACAGGCAATCAGCTCGTGGGCTTCTTTAAACTTGTCGTAATTGGGGCCAAAGAGAACCGGCTTTGAGTGAACAGCAGCTTCCAGGGTATTGTGGATCCCGGAAGGATTGAATCCCCCGCCAATATAGCAGACCGTTCCGTGACGGTACAGCGAGGAAAGAACTCCTATGCTGTCTATGACCAGGATTTTAGGCGGAGGGCCTTGTTTTGCTCCGGAAAAAAAGATCGGGTTCCACCGGGAGAACAGTCGCCGGATGGACTCCATGTGCGCAGGGTTGATCTGGTGCGGGGCCAGTACAATCTGCAGGTTGGGCATATCCCCGGCCAGGCGTTCCAGCAGGGCCTCATCGGCAGGCCAGGTACTGCCGGCTATCAGGACGGGCTCCCTGACCAGCTGCCGGAACAGTTCCGGGGTATTGTCATGGAGGATGTTGCAGCCCACGCGGTCAAACCGGGTGTCGCCGGCCACTGTAACCCGGAAGGGGGCTTCCTTCAGAGCAGACAGCAGCCGGAGCGAACGGTCATCCTGTACGAAAATATGGGTAAAGCAGGACAACATACGGCGGAACGAGGCCCCGTATTTCTTGAAAAAGGGCTGGTCGGGCCTGAAACGGGCCGATATCAGGTATGTGGGGATTTCCCTTTTTTTCAGGGTTGTCAGGTAAAAATACCAGAATTCATATTTTACAAATACGGCAGCACAGGGATCCGTAAGGTCCAGGAACCGGCGGGCGTTGCGGGGGGTATCCAGGGGCAGGTAAAACACATAATCGGCCAGGGGTGTGTTTTTCCGGATTTCATAGCCGGAAGGAGAGAAAAATGTAAGAAGGATTTTCTTGTCGGGGTGCCGCTCACGGAACGCTTCCAGTATCGGTCTTCCCTGTTCAAATTCACCCAGAGATGCGCAATGCATCCACAGGGGCGACACTTTCTGTGTTCCGTCTACGAAGGCAGCCGCCAGCCGCTTCCACTGGCCTTGTCTTCCCCTGAAAAACCGCACTGTTTTGTTCACGGCATAAAGATGGGTAAAAAGCTCTACATTTGCAGTATGGGCAGTAAACATAAAACAGGGCGGTTTTGGAAGTGGGCGGGTATTGTTTTGCTGCTTATTTTCCTGGTGCGACAGATGCCGCTTTATAAACCGGCTCCTGAAGATCCTTTTTCGGGGCCATACTGGTACAATCCGTATGAACAGGTGCATCCCGGGGGGCGTTGGCTTAGGGCCAATTTTCACGCCCATTCCAATACATGGGGTTTCTTCACCAACGGGCGCAATAATACAGTGGAAGACATATTGGACAAATACGACTCACTGGGATACGACATTGTCGGGGTTTCAGATTATCAAAAAATTACAGAGACCCAGGGGCTTTCCGGCTCCGGTACGACTTCCGGCTCCCGGCTCTTTATTCCTGTCTATGAGCACGGGTTCAATCTGCTGAAAACGCACCAGGGCTCCATAGGGGCCCGCAAGGTATTCTGGAATGACTTTATCCTGCCCCATACACGGTCACAAAAGCAACACATCCTGAACAGGCTCGGAGAACGGTCAGCACTGGTGGCCCTCAATCATCCGGCCTGGATGGGAGGGTACGGCCATAGGGATGTGCGCAGGCTGTCGGGCTACCACCTTTTTGAGGTGCTCAATGATTTCTGGATCTCCGAAGGACTATGGGACGAGGCCTTGTCATCGGGCAAATCGGCCATGCTCATTGCCGGTGACGATGCCCACAATGTTTTCAAACCCACAGACCTGGCCAGAGACCTGACCATGATTTTTACCAGTGGTCCGCAAGGGACTTCCTGCCCGCCTGAAACTGTTTACCGGGCACTTGAAACGGGCGCTGTCTATGGTATAGAAGTGACCAAAAGTGTGGCACGGGGTTCTGTGATGCAAAAGCGCACTTGCCTGGATGCGATACCCGTGTTGCAGTCCTGTCGCATTAAGGCAGACAGCCTGTTTGTGGTCCTGAATGGCAGGGCCCGGCAATTCAACTTTATAGGCCAGGAAGGGGTGCTTCTCAAAAGTGTACAGGGAACGGCAGACAGCGTTACAGATGCGGCAAAGGCGACAGATAGTCCTGCAGGCGCAGGAGTGGTTGCAGATTCGGCTTTTTACATCCTGCAGGCGCAGGACAGTTACGTGCGGGTGAAGATTGCCCTGCCCGACAGTTCGCACATATACCTGAATCCTGTGATGCGTACAACCGGAAAGAATATAAAACCGCCCATGCCCCAGGTGCAAAAACGCCGTCTATTTACTATCTTTGACTCATGATCAGAAAAATCTTTGAACAGATAGGAGAATACATCCTGCTCATGAAACGGGTTTTTACCCGGCCCGAAAAGTGGCGTATTTTCTGGAAACAGTGCCTGGTTGAAATGGAAAAGCTGGGGATGACCTCCGTTCCGCTGATAGGGGTTATTTCCATTGCCATTGGGGCTGTCCTGGTTATCCAGACTGCATACAACATTGAAAACCCCTTTATTCCCAAAATGTACGTAGGGTACATGGTACGCGAAAGCCTGATTCTGGAATTCTCCTGCACTATGGTGGCATTGATCCTGGCCGGCAAAGTGGGTTCTAATATTTCTTCTGACATTGGCACCATGCGGCTCACAGAGCAGATAGATGCCATGGAAATGATGGGCATCAACTCGGCCAATTACCTGATATTGCCCAAAGTGGTGTCGGTTTGCCTGTTCAATCCCCTTCTCATGCTCTTTAGCCTGATGGTAGGTATCCTGGGAGGCTGGCTGATTGTGGCCACCACCGGAATGATCACCCTAAGCCAGTATGCTACCGGGTTGCGCTTTGCCTTTAACGGGTATTACATAATATATGCCCTTACCAAAATGGTGGTATTCAGTTTTATAATTGTCACGGTTTCTGCCCTCTACGGGTATTCCCCCAAGGAAAACTCCCTTGAGGTGGGCCGCGCCAGTACGCGTTCCATCGTGTCCATTTGCCTGTTGATCCTGATTGTTGACCTGGCCCTTACCCAATTGATGCTCAACTGATGATATCTGTACAGAACATAAACAAATTCTTTGGATCCCAGCAGGTGCTCTCAGACATATATGTGGATTTTGAGGAAGGAAAGACAAACCTGATAATTGGGGCCAGCGGCTCGGGCAAAACAGTCCTGCTCAAGGCTATTGCCGGGCTACATAACATAGATTCGGGCAATATTTTCTATGACAATACAGATTTTACCGCCCTGGATGATAAACAAAGAATAGCCATTCATAAACAGATGGGCATGCTCTTCCAGGGTGCCGCGCTTTTTGACTTTGCCACGGCCCGGGAGAATGTCCGCTTCCCCCTTGATTTTTTCACGGACTGGTCCCTTTCTCGCAAAAACGAACGGGTTGACTTTTGCCTGAATCGCGTGAACCTGGGCGACATAGGGGACAAATACCCCTCCGAACTGAGCGGCGGAATGCAGAAACGGGTGGGCATAGCACGGGCCATTGTCATGAATCCAAGGTATTTGTTCTGTGACGAGCCCAACTCGGGCCTGGATCCGCAGACAGCCATTGTGATAGACCGCCTGATCAGCGAATTGACCCACGAATACAAAATGACCACCATCATCAACACCCACGACATGAACTCGGTGATGGCCATAGGTGAAAAGGTGGTATTCCTTTACCAGGGGAAAAAAGAATGGGAAGGAAGCAAGCGCACCATCCTGCAATCCAGTGACAAAGCCCTGAATGATTTTGTATTTGCCTCTGAAATGGCCCGGCTCCTGAAAGAACCTAAATTCTGAAACGGATCCCCAGTTCCATCCTGAACTGCGTGGGCTGCACGGTCCGGATGCTCTTGGGCTGGTTGTTGTCAAAATAATGCGATACAGTAGGCTCTATGTAAATGCCCATCAGCTCTGACCATTTGTATTCTATACCCAGCCCGCCGTAAACAGACCACTGGACCCCCTGCACCGGAACATACTGCCGGGTAGTCACGTCGTTCAGCTGGCAGATGTATTCGTCGGCAACGGCCCTGTCTATGGCACCTCCGCCAACGGCATAGACTGTCAGGTGGGGCGTGTTGACCATTCGCAGGTAAACGCTCACGGGAATGCCTATGTAATGCGTGTTCTGGTTGACAATATAAGACTTGTCGGCCGTATGCACCTGGTATTCGCCCCGCAGCAGGGTATAGGTTAGGGAAGCTCCCACAGACAACCATTTGTTGAACTCTTTCTGGACGTTGATCCCGGCCGAGATGGGGGTAGAGAAATGGGCCGAGATCCGGTTCATATCGTTTTCATCAAAGTCGGGGGCCATGTAATCAGGGATGCCCAGGTTGGCGAGATCGCTGCTGGCCAGGCTCAGCGGCGTTTCCCATTTGGTGGTATAGGTGGAAGGGGTGAACAGGTATGCGCCGTTGATGGCTCCCTGGTAGGAGAAATTGGCTGCGGTGATCCATTTATTGTTCAATCTCATGTTTTTGGGAGGGTCCGCGGGGAATAGGCCATTTTTTGCAGGGTCCTTAACATTGACCGGTTCTTCCACGGGCATTTCCTTGTGGATAACGGGCTCTTCCACACCAGCCTGCAGGGGGGCAGCCTGCTCAGGTTCAGGGGAGGGGATTGCTGCGGGCGGTAAGGTGATCTCGGAAGTTGCAGGTATTACGGAACGAACGCGCAGCAGCTCCAGTTCCTGCGGGGAATATAATAGGGGGATGTTTTCCAGATGGGCGGTAAGATCAAGGGCGGCAGGCTCCCGGACAATCCTGCAAACGGTCTCCGGAGCCGAAGCATTCCTGTCTGGCCGGGGCATAAATAAAAAGAACAGCAGCAACAGGCAGGCGGCGGCCGCCGGGACCAGGATCAAGACCCTTCTGCGGCGCAGGAACGCTTTGCGTCCAGACAGGCGGGCAGCCAGGGCATCCCAGTCCCCGTTTTCCCCGGGGATGGAGAAGTCGTACAGCTTCTCCCGGATTTTCTGATCAAAAAAATTGTCATTCATCAACCAAAGGGCTTAATGTTTTGTTAATGGTCATAAAAGCACTGCCAAAAAACTGCGGTCCATGCTCTAGAATCTCTTCCTGGCTCAGCTTGAAAGTGGGCAGCATGAAATGAACGTACAGTGTCTCGGGATTGTACAGCGGGTTGTGGTGTTCTCCCCGGGTATTGAATACCAGGCGGAATTCCTGTGATATGGGAAATGCAATGGTTTGTACGCGGAAAAACCCTGTTGTGTCTGTGAAAACCGTATCCTCAAGACGCAGGTTTACCGGCAATCCCGGGATTGGTCCCTGTGTCAGGGAGTCAATGATCTGGCCGTGAACAATAAAAAAGGCATGCGGGTATTGCCTTGTGGACATGGAATCAGGCTCCTTCCCCTCATAGCGGAAAGGTATGCTGTCCTCGCAGGCGGCTACAAGCAGCGACAGTATGACAAATCCTATGAGATGTATCTGTTTCATGTCAGATCGTTCAGTTTATTCTGTAGCCAGGACCTTGCCCTGGAATACTGGGAGCGGGAAGTGCTTTCGCTGATTTCCAACAACTTTGCAATTTCGTTGTGAGAGTATCCCTCAATTGCATACATGTTAAATATGGTACGGAATCCGTGAGGCATCTGTTCCATGCACCGCAGGATATCGTTGGCCGAGATGTTTTCCAGAATCAGTCCCGTAGTAACCGAACTGCCGGTCGTGTTTTCTATGGGCTCGCTGTAGCGTAGGGCATCGTTCCTGCGAAGGTAGGAAAGCGACATGTTGACAAAAATTTTCCGCGCCCAACCTTCAAAAGAGCCCGTCCCCGCGTAAGTCCCTATCTTATCGAACAACACAACAAATCCGTCCTGAACGATATCCCTGGCGGTCTCCCGGTTGCCTGTATAACGTTGGCAGACCGCCAGCATTTTGGAAAAAAGACGCTCATAAATAACACGTTGCGCTGCAGCATCATTTTTTTTGCAGGCAGCAATGAGGTCACTTTCCGGTATGTCTTTGTTTAGATGAAAATTACGGCCGGAATGTTGCATGGATATGAGAAAATTCTACAGGCTAAACAAATGTAAAATAAATAATTGAATTGAACGAATTATGGTAACTTTGCAACTCCCGCAATACTTTGAACCCATGTGGAAGCGTGTTTTTATCCTGTTATCTTTTATTGTTCTGGCCTCCTGCGGATATCGAGCCGAAGTTGCCGCCGAAGAATCGGGTGTGTTGTTTCATCAGGGACTGAAAATGTTTTATCTGGGAGACCTGCCACAGGCCAAGGATTGTTTTAAACGCGTTGTTTCGCGACAGAAGGATAACGATGCCGCCTTCTATTACCTGGCGCAGATTGCCGGTTATGCCGGACAATGGAAAGAAGCGGAGCAATACCTGCAAAAAGCCCTGAAGCTGGATCCTGGAAATTACTGGTACCGCCTGCAGCAGGCAAAACTGGCCGTGGCCGCCGGAAATACCGAGGAAGCCGGATTGCTTTACGAAAATTTATGGCTGGACAATTCAGACAAAACAGAACTGCTCTACGACCGCATAGCCTTGTACATGGACAGCCACAAGGCAGACAAGGCGCTGGAGCTGCTCGACACGTTGGAAAGCAGGGAGGGGGTAACCGAATCGGGGGTACTGCTGCGTTTTAACCTAACCGTGGACAGGGACAAGGAAGCTGCCCGGACCATATTGCGTGAGTACGCAGCCCATACGCCAGCCCCCCGGGTCCTTAGCCATCTGGGAGACCTGGAAGCAGGAGACGGGGAAATGGAGAAGGCCGGGGAATATTACCAGAAGGCGCTCGAATCGGATCCCGCCTTTATGCCGGCTGTTTTTGGCATGGCCGAGGTATACCGCATGAAGCGGCAGTTTGACCTGTATTTTCAGAACATCAATACCTTTTTGGCTTACCCCCAGGTGGACGTGAGGATGAAGACAGATTACCTGAAGCAAATCCTGGAAACAAGAACCTTTGTAGCCACCTTCCAGCCACAGGTGGACACCCTGTTCCAGAACACCCGCAGTGCACATAGGACAGACAGCACCCTGGCCTATATCTATGCCGGATTCCTGATTCAGACACAAAACCCGTCCGGTGCCCTTGAGGTGATCAAAGACAATATCCGCTATTATCCCAACGATTACCACGCCTGGTACCAGACATTGGGTGTGATTTATTACCTGAAGGAATGGCCCCTGCTATGCGAATACGGGAGCAAAGCGCTGGAAATCTTCCCCGATGACGCTGATTTTGGCAGCCTCTACGGGCTGGCATTGTGGCAGACCGGGCAACTGGACCAGGCGATAGCCCGGTTTGAAAGGATCCTGTCCCTGCTCAAAAAGAACGACAAGACCAACAAAGTCCAGACCTTGTCCCTTCTGGGGGATCTGTACCATGAAAAAGGCGATTGGGAGCGTTCATTCAGTACGTATGAAGAAGTACTCCGCCTGGAAGGGCAGAACCTGCCGGTTCTGAACAATTATGCCTATTACCTTTCACTCCGGGGGGAACAACTGGAGAAAGCCCTGTCCATGAGCCAGGTAACCATTGAAAAAGAACCCAATAATTCTACTTACCTGGATACATACGGCTGGATTCTGCACCTGCTGGGCCGTTCTGCCGAGGCCAGGAACATTTTCAGACAGGCCCTGGCATACGGGGGAAAGGAAAGCGTTGAAATCCTAAACCATTACGGGGACGTTCTCAACGCTTTGAACGAGCCGCTCATGGCCATAGTTTACTGGCAACAGGCATATGCTATCGAGCCACGGGAAGATATCCGGAAAAAAATTGAAACCAACAAAAAACCCGGGCAATAGACAATGAAACGGATATTGCTTATCCTATCCATGTTCCTGGCGGCAGGCATCACGGCCGGGGCACAGGACGTGGGGGAACTGCAATCCCGCAACCGCCGGCTCCGGGAAGAGATTGCCACACTCGAAAAAAGGATCAACTCCACGGCAGACAACATCCGAGACCAGCTGACACAGTACAGGCTGGGCCAGCGTCTGTTGTCCAGCCGCCAGGAACTGATCATGGGCCTGGAACAGGAACTGGCCACTCTCAACAACAGCATCTCGGAAAAAAGCAACATGATTGCCCGCCTCCGTCAGGAACACAGCGACCTGCTTACAGCATACCAAACACTGTTGCAGCAGGCGTACAGGCACCGCGACCGTAAACTCTGGATTATGCACGTGCTTTCCAGTGAAAGCGCTGCACAGGCCTACCGCCGGTGGCGTTACTTCCGCAATTACAGCGACTATATGCGCGCCCAGGAAAGTAAGATCCGCATTATGCAGGACAGCCTGGTCCGGGAAGAAGCACTGCTGCTTTCCCTTCAGAAGGAGCGTGTGACAGCCCGGGACAACATGGCCCTTGAAATTTCACGGATGGAAAAAGACCAGCGACTTCTTGACGGCAACATCAAAAAGATGCAGCAGAATGAAAAACAGTTGAAAGCTGAATTGCAAAAACGCATAGACGAACAGCGCAAACTGGACAAGGAAATCCGTGAAGCACTGGCTGCTCTGGAAAAGAAGAATCTGGCGCGGGATCCGGCAGCCGTAGAGGCAGCGCGCGCCCTGTCGGAAGATTTTACTGCCAACAAGGGCAACCTGCCCTGGCCGCTGAAAGATGCTGTCATCATTGAGCGCTTTGGTCGCATTACCGATCCCAAATGGGGCTTTACCTTTGATAACAAGGGCGTTACCCTATCCGGTGCCAAAGGCGGGGAAGTAAAGACCATCTTCAACGGAACCGTTTCCAGTATCTGGATGGACAACAGGGACAGTTACCTGATACGGGTGCTGGTAACCCACGGGCAGTTCAGCACGATCTATTGCCACATGGTAGACGTGGTAGTCAAAGAAGGGGATAAGGTGGTGACGGGACAAAAACTGGGGACGTTATCTCCCCGGGGGGAAGGGAACAGTTACTTTCAGCTGCTGCGCAACGGGGTGCCTGTCAATCCGGCGGATTGGTGCCGATAAATTCCCTAATTACAGACACATAAGGAATATAGCGTTCATCTGTGGGGTGCACGCAGGTGAAATAACTTAGGAAGTTCAACAGCCTCAGGGCCTCGGGGTATGCCTTTGAAACGGGGGGGATCCGGTGCAGCAAAGGCTCGGCGTGTGATTTGAGCACTGCCAGTTCATAAGGCAGGGCCGAGTTGAACATCACATCGGCCTCTTCCTGGAAAGGAAAAATGTTCTGCCGTTCCCCGTAGCTGATGCTGGGCCAGCGCAGGATGGTTTCTTCGGCCGAAATGCCCCGGAATTGTGCATCGCGCACCATGCGGCGGATCATCCGGGTGTCGGTGGTTGAGATCCGGTTGTTCTCGTCCATGGCCAGGGAGGTAAGCGCCGAGGCGTATATCCGGAATTTATTATCTTCGGGGATGTTCTTTGTCAGGACCGGATTCAGGGCGTGGATCCCTTCCATGATCAGGACCTGATTCTCCTGGAGCCTGAGCTTTTTCCCGTTGAAAGCACGTTTCCCTGTTAAAAAATCGAATAAGGGGACTTCAATCTCTTTGCCGTCTAGCAGTTCGAATAGTTGTTTGTTCAAAAAAGCCACATCCAGGGCCTGGAGGGATTCAAAATCGAAATCTCCGTTTTCATCGCGCGGGGTATTTTCCCGATCGACAAAATAATTGTCCATTTCCAGGACTACCGGCTGCATGCCCAACACCTTAAGTTGTTTGGAAATCCGTTTGGATGTGGTGGTTTTTCCACTGCTCGAGGGGCCGGCCACAAGAACCAGCCTTACCTTGTCCCGCAGACCGAATATGGTGTCGGCAATAGCGGCATATCGCCTGCTGTGCAGGGCTTCTCCTATAAGGATCAGATCTTTGGTTTCGCCGTTTTGGATTTTCTGGTTCAGGCTGCCCACATCCCGGACCCCCATGACCTTGCCCCAGTTGACATATTCTTCAAAAACCTCCACCAATTTATGCAATTTGGGTGGGCCGTCTACCCTGGCAGGATTGTCCGGGTGGGGATACTGGAGTAAAAATCCCTTGTAAAAACGGCGCAGGTAGAACAGTTTCAGGTAACCGGCTGAAGGCACCAGTGGACCATAAAAAGTGTCGTAACTCTGGTCCAGGGTATACACAGTGGTATAAAAATGGCCCCGGGTTTTCTGAAGCAGCGCTTTTTGCGGAAAACCGGCTTTTTCAAATAATTGCTGTGCTTCTTCAGTAGGGATCTTTTCCATCCTGAAGGGTATGTCCTGTTCAATGATGCGGGTCATGGCCTGGCGAATCAGTTCCATGTCCCGGTCGGTTTCCTCCCTGGCATCGGGGAAGACCAGGTTGCAATAAAGCGAATTCACCACAGAGTAGGAGATCCTCAGCTTTGCCTGTGGGAAGACTTCTTTCACGGCTTTCTGCAGGACAAACGAAAGGGAGCGGATGTAAGTCCTTCTTCCGTCGGGGTGTGAATAATCCACAAATTGAACTTCGTGGGGATTGTATAGGATATAGTCCAGGCATTTGAGGCGGTTGTCCACCAAGGCGGCCAGATACTTTCCGGCATCAGCCCCGTTTCTTTCCCTGTTTAATTCATGTAACGTTTTCATAAGCAATTCTCTCTACTTAACCACTCCCTGAGCAAGGTGCCGGTATATGACTGCAAATTCTCTGCCAGTTCTTCAGGCGTTCCGGTCCCTACCACCTGTCCCCCGCCGGCCCCTCCTTCGGGGCCCAGGTCAATGATATGATCGGCCGAGCAGATGATGTCGGGATGATGCTCTATGATCACAATGGTGTTGCCTTTGTCTGTGAGCTGGTGCAGGATTTGGAGCAGGACCTTCACGTCCTCAAAATGCAGCCCGGTGGTGGGTTCGTCCAGGATGTAGAGCGTTTTGCCTGTGGAGGTACGGGACAATTCGGCCGCCAGTTTTACCCGCTGGCATTCTCCCCCGCTCAGGGTTGTGGAGGGTTGTCCCAGCTTGATGTAACCCAGTCCCACATCCTGCAGTGTTCTGATTTTCTGAATGATGAGAGGTACGTGCCTGAAGAAGTCAACGGCTTCGTTGACTGTCATGTCTAGCACCTGGTAAATGTTCTTGTCTTTGTAACGGACTGCCAGTGTGTCGCTTTTGTAGCGTTTTCCCTGACAGTCGGGGCAGGTGATGTGGACATCGGGCAAAAAATTCATCTCTATGAGCTGGATTCCCGCCCCCTTGCAGGCTTCACACCGGCCACCCCCTGTGTTGAAAGAGAAGCGGGAAGATTTGAAACCGCGGGTTTTGGCATCCTGTGAGGCGGCAAAAAGCTTGCGAATCTCGGCAAAAACATTGGTATAGGTTGCCGGGTTGCTGCGGGGCGTTTTCCCTATGGGGGATTGGTCTACCTCTACCACTTTGTCTATGTTCTGGATACCGGTGACCGAACCGTGTGGCAGGAAAGGCCTTTTGGAACGGTAAAACTTCCGGGTGAGCACGGGAACGAGCGTTTCGTTTATCAGGCTGGACTTGCCACTGCCGCTCACGCCCGTAACGCAGATAAAGCACCCCAGGGGAAAATCCACGGTAATGTTCTTCAGGTTGTTGCCAGTGGCTTCACATATACGCAGCACGTTCCCGTTGCCGGTACGCCTTGTATGGGGAATCGGTATGCTCCGTATTCCCTTCAGGTACTGCCAGGTAAGGCTCCTCAGGTGCTCTTGTTCCAGGAATTGGTCCATGGGTCCCGAGTAAAGCAGGTGGCCGCCCTCACGGCCGGCCCCGGGCCCCAGGTCTATCAGCCAGTCGGCACTCAGGATGGTTTCCCGGTCGTGTTCCACTACAAGAACCGTGTTCCCGGCATCGCGCAATTTCATAAGTGCTTTGATCAGCCTGCGGTTGTCCCGCTGGTGCAATCCTATGCTGGGTTCGTCCAGAATATAGAGTACGTTCACCAGGGTGGACCCTATTTGCGTGGCCAGCCTGATGCGCTGGCTCTCCCCGCCGCTCAGGGTGCGTGTTCCCCGGTCCAGGGAGAGGTAGGAAAGTCCCACATCCAGGAGGAACTGCAGCCGGTCGCGGATCTCTTTAAGTATATCTGTGGCAATGGCTTTTTGCCTGTCCGAGATGCGGTCTTCCACTCTCTCCAGCCAACAGACCAGCGGCTGGATGTCCATGGCGGCCAGCTGGGCAATGTTCTTGTCTGCAAAGCGGAAGCATAGCGCATCCTGGTTGAGCCGGCTCCCGTGGCATACAGGACATGTTACTTCTTCCAGGTAACGCTCCCAGGTGGTCATTTTCCCTTCCCCTTCCCCGTTCATCTGTTCCATGCGGTTGATCAGCCCGGGAAAGGTTATGGTGTAGGTTCCGCCCATCTGTGCATGGACATAGATCAGGTCTTCGCTCCCGTAGAGCAGCGTGTCCATGGCCTCTTCAGGGATTTCTGAAATGGGCGTTTGCAGCGAGAACCCGTACTTCTTTGCCACCCCTTCCAGGTGACTGAACAGTGTGTTGTCCCGGTATTTGCCAAAGGGTTCCAGTCCTCCCTGCGCGATGGACAGGGAATTGTCCGGAATGATCTTTTTCATGTCAATGCGGGTGGTGAAGCCCAGGCCTTTGCATTTTGGGCAGGCTCCCAGCGGGGAATTGAACGAAAAACTGAAGGGGGCCGGCTCGGGAAAGGACAGGCCGCTTTCGGGGCACATCAGGTGTTTGCTGTAATGGGTGGTTTTGCCGGTATCGGGGTCCAGAACAACAAAAGATCCGTTCCCGTGGTGCAACGCTGTGTTGACCGAATCACGCAGGCGGGCCAGGGAAGCCCCATCCTGCGCCGAAGGAACCAGTTTGTCTATGACAATCTCTATGAAATGGTTCTTGTAACGGTCCAGCAACATATTGTGGGCAATTTGCTCTATGTTTCCGTCTATGCGGACTTCCAGGAACCCCTTTTTCAGGATCTGTTCCAATAGTTCCCGGTAATGTCCCTTTCTCCCCTTGACTACAGGGGCCAGAAGGATGCATTTTTTTCCATGGTGCTGCGATGCTATGAGTGAAACCATCTGTTCTGCACTGTAACGGATCATGGGCTTGCCCGTTACGGGAGAGTAAGCTATGGATGCCCTGGCAAAGAGCAGCCTCAGAAAATCATAGATTTCAGTGACCGTGCCCACTGTGGAACGGGGATTGCGTGTAGTGGTTTTCTGTTCAATGGCAATGATGGGACTCAGGCCCGAGATGTGTTCCACATCGGGACGCTGCAGGATACCCAGGTAGTGGCGGGCATAGGAAGACAACGTTTCCAGGTATCGCCGTTGTCCTTCTGCATGCAGGGTGTCAAAAGCCAACGAGGATTTTCCGCTCCCGCTCAGACCTGTAATGATGCTCAAGGCATGACGGGGTATGTCCAGACTGATGTTTTTCAGGTTGTTGACCCTTGCCCCTTCTATCCGGATATAACTTGCAGGCATGGGAATCAGCATAAATGCTGCAGGTAGGGATTGCCTGCAAATTCACGTTCCAGGGAAGAGGAAGGACCGTGCCCGGGGAAAATGAGGGTGTAAGCCGGCAAAGGCATGATTTTCCGGGTAAGCGAATCCATAAGTTGGTCATAATTTCCCCCGGGCAGGTCGGTCCTGCCCACGCTGCCGGCAAAGAGCAGGTCTCCGGTGATCAACATTCCCTCCTGGTGGCCGAACAGGCAGACACTGCCGGGGCTGTGACCCGGCGTGTGCATTACTTTCAGGGATGATGTTCCAAAGGAAAGCACCTCGCCGTCATAAACGGGGGCAAAATCTGTTCCGGGCGGGGTCATGTTAAATCCGAACAGGTAGGCGTGGGAAGATGCCCTTTTGAGCGATTCGGCTTCCAAAGGATGTATCCGCAACGGGATATCGTATTTTTGACGCAGGAAAGCCAGTCCCATCAGGTGATCAAAATGACAGTGGGTGTTAACAATAAACCGGGGGGTTAGGTTGTTGCTTTTGATGTAGGTGGCCAGCCGCTGTTCTTCTGTTTGTCCATAACAACCCGGGTCAATAATGATGCAATCGCCTGTCTGGTCATATAACACGTAGCAACAGGTGCGCAAGGCGTTGAAATAAAAAGTTTTAAACTCCATGTTTCATTTTTTGTGTGCCTGTGAGCATGGGCACAAATGAGTAGGGGCCAAAATCCTCTGTGGTATACGTATCTTCTCCGGTCCGGGTAATGCGTAGCATTTGTTGTTCATTCCGTCCTACAGGAATCACCATTTTTCCGTTTATGGCCAGTTGCTCCTTTAGCCTTGGGGGTACAGCCGGGGCACCGCAGGTCACCAGGATTCCTCTGAACGGGGCAAACTGAGGCAAACCGGCAAAACCGTCCCCAAAGTACAGGCCTGAAGGGTCAAAGCCTGCTGCCACCAGGTTTTTCTGGGCCTGCATGTATAACTCCCAGATCCGTTCAATGGAATAAACCTGGAATCCCATGGCCATAAGGATTGCCGCCTGGTATCCGCACCCGGTCCCGATTTCCAGGACCTTGTCCATTTTACTGCAATTGAGCAGGTGCGTCTGCATGGCAACGGTAAAAGGCTGTGAAATGGTCTGGCTGGCGGTGATAGGCAGGGGTTTGTCCTTGTAGGCCAAATGCTCCAGCCCTTTTTCCACGAACATGTGCCGGGGAATCCGTTCCATGGCTTTAAGCACCAGGGGATTGAACGTGTATTTACCGGCCAGTTCTTCTATAAGCAGCCTTCTTTGTCCTTGTTGTCTGAGGGTGTCTGGCATGGGAAAACTTCAGGGGCAAATGATTAAGCCCCCTCTCTTCCGGGAGGAGGCTTTCATCCGGTTTAGGAAAATGGAGTTAGTTGTCTAATAACTTTAACGAGGGATCAATCTTGTAGGCCTTGGCCTTGTATTCGGCAGCCTTTGCGTTTTCGTTCAGGCGCCCGTAGGCAACACCCGAGGCATACAGAACATAGGGGCAATCCTGGTCAAGATCCTGCAGCACCTTTAGGGCGTCTTTCACCTGGTTCTTGTTCAGAAGGGCAATGGCATAATTGATGTCTTTCTCATTAGAGAGCAGGCGGATGGCTTTGTCGTTGTCTTCCTGGTAGACGGCCAGGACACCGCGGTAGTAGCGTGTCATGCCTTCATCGGAGATGGCGTTCAGGGCAGATTCAGCCTCGCCGTACTGACCTTGTTTCATGGATACGCAGGCACGCTGCAAGGCAATCATGTCTTTTTCTGCCTGCTGGTCGGCAACCAGGTCTGCATTGGCCAGTGTCTGCTGTGCGGCTTCCAGGTC
>DHUU01000018.1:161129-192358 GCA_002409325.1 Bacteroidales bacterium UBA5226
CTCTTGTAAAGGGCAATGGCCTGGTCGGGTTCCAGATCCATAGCGGCCTGGATGATGTCGTTGGGGGTCAGGTATTCGGGCTGGTTGTCTGCAATGACACGGATTTCCTCTGCTGTCAGCTTAATGGGGTCAAAGTTGACGGCAACCGATCCGTAGCGCAGCAGGGGCATCATCACATTCTTTACCTCGGTGTTGGAAGCGATCTCGGTCCGGATCTGGCGCTCGGCCTCGACGGGGTTGGAGGCCAGGCGGAGGAATTTCTCGGCAAGCTGGTCTTTGTTGCTTACATTGGATTCCTTCATGGCGGTGTAGAATTCATTCCAGAATCCCATGCCGGAAGTGCTGGTAACTGTCCATGCACTGGCAGGAACTTCTTTATTGTAACCGTTGTCTTTCAATGCCTGTGCAAAGAAATCGCGGGTACGTTCGGCACGTCTTTTTGCCAGCGGATCGTTGATGCGGGAGGTCCCTTCCGGGGAAGCGTTACCTTCCACATCAATGCGGGTGATATTGAAATCGCTGCGCTTTGTCAGTTGCTTCAGGGAATTCAAGGTCCGCGTGATATCGGGCTGGGTGGCTATGGCGCCGGTTACAGTGTAGCCGTTTACCGGGAAGTAGATCTTTCCGCGGAGGGCGGCCCTTACACTGGATTCAGCAGCTATGTGGGCCATATATACAGGCAGGACGGGAGTCAGCGGCACGGCTACGCCCCAGCTGCACAAGGGCAGGCACAATTCTTCCTTGGTCAGGCAGTCGAAGACCCATCCTTTGGTTTGCAGGGTGGCCGTGGCCAGACCGTCATGATACGGTATGGTGGTGCTGTAGCACAATACCTGCTGGACTGACCAGTCCACCACCGGGAAATTGGTGTCTACAACAGAGAATCCCTGTACCGTATAACAGGGCAATTCCTTTACATCGCCGTTGGCGTATAATACGGAAGGCATTATGGAGAAGGTAGTCCTTTTTGAAAAATAGTCAGCGGGGACTTCCACACAAAATGAAATTTTTACGGTCCCATTCTGCTGAATATCAAAAACCGGCTCTCCGCAAACAATTCCGGAAAAATCGGCCGGCATCCTCGTGATCGCGCAAGATGTCGCAACAAGAGACACCGCCCCGAGGAATAGAAGAGTTAATATTTTCTTCATCGTAATATAAAATTATGAATTGTAGATATCTATCAGGTTATATGCAAAGTTATGCAAAATATTGCCACGCAACAACAATTTTTGTTAATTACCTGTTAATTGTTTTTAGGGCGAAAAATTACGTATATTTGTTCTACATAAATCATTGTGTATGCATATTGCTGTTGCCGGGAACATAGGAAGCGGGAAAACCACCCTGACAAGGCTTCTTTCCAAACATTACGGGTGGGTCCCCAAGTATGAAGAAGTGGTAGACAACCCCTATCTAACAGACTTCTACGAGGATATGAAGCGCTGGTCTTTCAATCTCCAGATATTCTTTCTTAACCGGCGCCTGGCAGGCATCGTCGAGATCCAGAAAGCGGGACATACCGTCATCCAGGACCGTACCATTTATGAAGATGCCAGCATTTTTGCAACCAACCTGCACGCGATGGGGCTTATGTCCACGCGTGATTTTGACAATTATATCAAACTCTATGAGCTGATGATATCGCTCATACCTGCTCCCGATCTGATCATATACCTCAGGGCTACGGTCCCCACCCTGGTGAACCGTATCCAGAAAAGGGGCCGGGATTATGAAAATTCCATACGCCTGGACTACCTTACCGGCCTGAACGAACGGTATGAGACCTGGATCATGAATTATGAAGGGCCCAAATTGATTTTGGAAGTAGACAATCTCCAGGTAGAGGAGAATCCGGAAGATTTCAGCAAGGTGATTGACAAGATAGACGCCCAGCTGCACGGACTTTTCTAGGTCCCCAGTAGAGGTTTCCGGAACTTATTTTTTCCCGCATGATGTTGGATTTTTTATGTGTGAAGTATGTTGGTAAAGGCATACGGGAGTGCGGTATGCGGGATAGAGGCGATCACCGTTACCATAGAAGCGGATGTTTCTCCTGGTATCAATTTTCACCTGGTAGGTTTGCCAGACAGCGCCGTGAGGGAGTCCCAGCAACGTGTTTCAACGGCTGTGCATTCCGTGGGTTTGCGCATCCCATGTAAAAGAATTGTGGTAAACATGGCTCCTGCCGATATCCGGAAGGAAGGCTCGGCTTATGACCTGCCCCTGGCCCTGGCGGTGCTGGCGGCATCGGAACAGATTCTGGCCCCCATGCTGGGCACCACGCTCTGCATGGGAGAACTGGCGCTGGACGGAACGCTGCGGCCAATCAGGGGTGCTCTGTCCATGGCCCTTCATGCGAGAGATTGCGGGTTCAAGTCGTGTATCTTTCCCCTGGAATCGGCCCGGGAGGCTGCCGTGGTGGAAGGCCTGGACGTGTATGGAGTCACGCACCTGGCCCAGGTGCTGGATCTTACGGAAGGGTTCGTGAGAATGGCGCCTCTGAAGCCGGACGACACAGAGAAGAATATTTCCTCTGCGGCACAGCCCCCGGATTTTTCCCTGGTGCGCGGGCAGGCTCAGGCGCGCCGTGCCCTTGAAGTGGCAGCGGCCGGGGGACACAACGTGCTCATGACTGGTCCGCCTGGGGCAGGGAAAACCTTTATGGCACGCTGTCTTCCGGGAATCCTCCCGCCTTTATCCCGGGACGAGGCCATGGAAACCACCCGTATCTGGTCTGTGGCCGGTGTGCCCCGAAGCGAGCAGGGGCTGATGCGCTCCCGCCCGTTCCGTTCCCCGCACCATACGGCCTCTGTGGTTTCCCTTACGGGCGGGGGCGCTTCGGCATTGCCCGGTGAAATATCCCTTGCTCACAACGGGGTACTCTACCTGGACGAGCTGCCTGAATTCCCTTCCGCAGCGCTGGAAGTGCTGCGGCAGCCCCTGGAAGACGGAACCATAAGGCTTTCCCGGGCGCGGTACAAAGTGGATTACCCGGCACGGTTCATGCTGGTGGCCTCTATGAATCCCTGCCCCTGCGGATACAAGGGACACCCGGCCAGAGAGTGTGTTTGCCCGGCGTACCAGGTGCAACGCTATGAGAATAAAATCTCGGGTCCCTTGATGGACCGGATTGACATTCACCTGACAGTAAAGCCCGTAGACGTGGAGGACCTGATCCCTGGGGAGGCTGCCACACCTTTGTCAGAAGGCTCTGAGGCTATACGCCGGCGAGTGGAGCAGGCCCGCGCCCTGCAGACGGAACGGTTCAGGGGCATGGCAGGAGTGCACACCAATGCCCATATCGGGGTAGGGATGCTGCCGGAAGTTTGCGGACTCGGGCCTGCATGCAGGACGTTCCTCAAACAAGCCCTGGAACGGATGCACCTGTCTGCCCGTGCCCACCACCGCATCCAGCGCCTGGCCCGCACCATAGCAGACCTGGATGGCTCCAAAGTCATTGAGATCAAGCACCTGGCAGAGGCGATCCAGTATAAGTGAGCAGAATCGTCACCTCGGTCAACAGAATGACGTAATTAACGAAAACAATATATAATGTAAAACAAACTTGTCAAATAGTAAAATAAGATTTACATTTGTGCGTATAATAACTAATCCCGTAGATCATGAAACGAAAAAAAATCCTTCTTCCGCACAAGTTTCAGATCATCGGCTGGAGTATGTTTTCTGCAGCCGTTGTATTGTTGCTCTTTATCATATTTAGATACGAATGGAGCGCAAGCCATGAAAACACGTTTCTTCCCATAGTGGATCAGTACAGCAGGTATTTTACATTCTTAATTTTGGTATTGGCATACGGCTCGGCTTTTTTTGTGGCCTTTTCCGAAGAAAAACAGGAAGACGAGCTGGTCAGGGAAATACGATTTTCTTCAGTCACCCTGGTTGCGGCCATACTTTTTGCTATGTTGGTGTTGTGGTCTATTCTGGCGGCACTATCCCATGTCTTTCGGCTTGATTTCTTAACCAATCGCAGTTACATAATAATGTACTGGGTGTCAAACATACTTTTTGCCTTTTTTCTTTATGTTATTGTGTTCAGGGTAAGGCTGTTCATTTTAAAAAGGAGGTCAAAAAATGAAGAATAATATAAGGGTGGAACGTGCCATTAAGAAAATCACACAACAGGATCTGGCCGGGTTATGCGGAGTAAGCCGTCAAACCATCAATGCCATTGAAACGGAACGATTTGTTCCGTCCACCGTTTTGGCTTTGAAGATATCCCGTGTGTTCGGGAAAAACGTTAACGATATGTTTCTCCTGGAAGAGGAATAGTTACCTATCTTTGCACCATGGAACTGATTTTTTCCCTAAAGAACATACGTGAGGCGGCCGAGGCGCTTTTACAGCATACCGGCAAGGAGGGCGTAGTGGCTTTTTACGGGCAGATGGGGGCTGGTAAGACCACCTTTATCAAAGCCTTGTGTCAGGTCCTGGGAACGGAAGACTGGGTGAACAGCCCCACCTTTGCCCTGGTCAATGAATACCTTTCTTCAGAAGGAATCCCCATATATCACTTTGATTTCTTCCGCATTAAAAACATACAGGAAACCCTGGACATGGGGTGCACAGAATATTTTGAAACTCCGGGAACCTTATCTTTGGTTGAATGGCCCGAGTTGATCACCCCCCTGCTGCCTCCGGACACCTGGCGCGCAATCCTTGAGGTCCTCCCTTCCGGGGAACGGAAACTGACTGTTACCTGAGGAATACTTCCCTTCGGCGAAATGAAGTTGATTGTGAGACCGTATTAGCGGATCTCCCCAACACAGACGGCACCGAATTCTTTTTCAAGAACGGCCCGACTGCGCGGGTTCGCGGCAATAAGCAATCCGCCGCTGGTTTGGGGATCGCAGAGCAGGAATTTGATCGGGTCGGGCAGGGAGCCTCCAGAAGGGATGCCCACGGTAACTGTGTTATCCGACGCCGAGAATTCCAGCCTGTGACCGTAACTGTCAAAATTCCGGTAGGTACCTCCGGGGATACAATCCTGGGTGACATACGTTCCGATACCCGGGATGAGGGGGACCCGGTCCACGTCAATGTGTGCGGTAAAGGAAGAACCGTCTACCATTTCCAGGCAGTGTCCCAGCAGACCGAATCCCGTTACATCGGTCAGCGCATGTACGTCCTTCAGCTGAGCAAGCCGGGGACCTTCCGTGTTGAGCCGGGTCATAAGCAACAGGGCCGTTTCCATATGTTCCTTCAAGGCAACTCCCCTTTTGATCCCGGTACTGATGAGTCCAATACCCAGGGGTTTGGTGAGAAACAAAAGGTCTCCCTTTTGTACGGTATTGTTCTTCTTTATGAGTGCAGTATCTATGATCCCGGTAACGGCCAGTCCGAAGACAGGTTCCGAAATACTGATGCTGTGTCCCCCGGCTAGGGGGATTCCCGCTGCCGAACAAACGGCTCGCGCGCCCTCCAAAACTTTTCCGGCCACAGAAGCCGGCAGCATGTCCAGCGGCCATCCCAGGATGGCAATGGCCATCAGGGGATTCCCGCCCATGGCGTATACATCTGACAGGGCATTGGAGGCAGCGATGCGGCCAAAATCGTACGGATCGTCCACTATGGGGGTAAAGAAATCGGTGGTGCTGATGACCGCTTTGCCTCCGCCAATATCGTAAACGGCGGCATCGTCGCTGGATTCGTTTCCCACCAGCAGCCCAGGGAATTCACTTATGCCGGGGCGACGATCACCAGTACCGTTGCTCCGGCCCACCACTGCAGTACGCTGTTCCTCTGCAACCGCACTCTCTTTGCCAGTACCTGCATGCTGTTCCCTTATACCGGGGGTTTGCGGCCGCACGGCAGCGTACAGGCTTTCCAGATCCTTTTTCGGGCTCCCGGATAGGCTTTCTTGCAGTATCTGGCGCAGCTGGGCAGGAGATATTTTGCACCCGCATCCCGCTCCCGGGCTAAATTGTGTCAAACGTATGGATCCCATGACTCTTTTTGCGAATTTCCAATTGGTAATTGTATGCTTTATCGTAATAGGCCAGGCAGATTTGCAGGGCAGTTTTAATGTCCCCGCTGCGACAGGCCTCAAGGGCTTTTTTGCACTGGTCAAAACCCAGTCTTTTTTCAATTTTACAAATGGCATTTTCCAGCAGACACGGATCGAAGCCGGCATACTCTTTCATCAGACGGCAGGTGCGTTCCTGGTGAGAGGCTTCTATTAAATAAAATTCGGCCTGTTGCATTTTGTCCCACAGCCCATCAGGAAGGCTGCATTTTCCCACGTTGCGGCTTTCATCTTCCAGCCATACGGGCCGGGCCGGGTCCATCCTGGAAAAAGCCCGGAATAAAAGGTTTTGGAAATGTTCGGTTGTAGGCTGCGGGGGAAGCCCCAGGTTGCCAAACGCCGAGCCTTTGTGTCCGGCCAGCCCTTCCAGGTCTATGACCTGTTCCCCGGCCTCGGCCATTTGATGCAAACGTTCCGTCTTCCCGCTGCCAGTCAATCCGCCCAGCACGTTGATGGGATGGGGCAAGTGATCAAAAAAGCTGAGGAGGTGGTTGCGGTATGCTTTGTACCCCTGTTCCAGGGTATAGCACCGGATGCCCATCTTTTCCATGAGCCAGGCCACCGAGGCGGAACGCATCCCGCCCCGCCAGCAGTAGAGCAACAACGATCCTCCGGAGGCGTCACCCGGGTTTCCGCTGGCTATTTCCATCCCCCGGCGGGCCATTTCTTCCAGGCGGGGGCCCGTTAGCTCCAGCCCTTTGAGCACGGCGGCGGTGTGTCCCTGCTGCACGTACAGTGTCCCCACCTCCGCACGTTCCCGGTCGTTAAAAAGCGGAAAAAGAAAAGCCCCCGGTATATGACCTTTATCATATTCCGCGGGCGTTCTTACATCGGCCACAGGTGTGGTCAGCGATCTTTTCAGAAATTCTTCAACAGAGATGGGTTCCATCATACCGCAAAGGTATGAAAAAACTATTTTTAATTCTTCCGCTCAATTAGGTAAGCTACCAACAGGCCCAGTCCCCCGAAAAACAGCGGGCTGGCGAGCATCAAAAAGCCATTCACGGCATCGTGGGTGGAACCGAATCCGGATCCGGGGAACCAGACGGTAAGGCCCAGCCAGACGACCAGCAAACCAACTCCCAGGCCGATGAGCAGACAGGCAGGTCTGATATTGCTTTTGGGGTCTTTCTTAACGTTCATTTCCCATTGGGGATTGATCTCTTTCAAAGCGCTCAGTGAATCGGGACTCATCGAGGCCAGCGTTTCCAGAAAACGCAAACGTTCTTTCTTTGTTGCCATGCGGGTCCATATGGCATAAATGAAATAAAATACGGTTGCAACGATTAAAACAGCAGTAAGATCCATTTTTTTAATAATTTAGCGTGAAACATTTATTTACTTTCAACTCTTTGACGTAACACTTTCATCCCGGTTACAAAAGATGTAACGTTTTTTCCTGCTTTGCGTCAAAAAGGCAAAGAAAACAAAGAAAACAAAGAAAACAAGGTGTCTTGACACAGGACGTTGCTCAAATTCAAAAGGTACTGGACGGAGATTTACGCGCCTATGCCGCCCTGGTTAACAAATACCAGAGCATGGTATTTGTGTTGGTACGGAGTGTGTGCCGCTCGGCAGAGGACGCGCAGGAGGTGACCCAGGACGTTTTCCTTAAGGTGTACCAGCAGCTGCATACCTTTAAAGGCAATGCCTCGTTCAGGACCTGGTTGTACCGGATAGCTTACAATACGGCCATAAGCTACATACGCAAAACACAAAGCCTGGAGCGGCACACAGAAGCCTACGCACAGGAAGTGCTCCACACCACAGACCAGGCTGAGGAAGAAACGGACGACCGGCGCGGGGCACAGCAGGACAAACTCCGCTCCCTGCTGGAAACCCTGCCGCCGCAGGACAGAATGCTTATAGAACTGTATTATTATAAAGATTTGAATATGGATGAAGTGGCCACCATCTGCGGGATGACCCAGTCAAATGCCAAAGTGCGCCTTTTCAGGATTCGCCTGAAATTGCATGAGGCCATGACCGCCACACAAGCCATGACAACAATATAAAAAGAATGAACATGGATACTTTAAGGGATTTCTTTGAAGAAGAACAACTCAGGCACCGGGAAGAAGCCGCCGGGATGCTCCCGCTGGGAAGTCGTGTAACGGAACTGATAGCAAAACAGGAAGCCGCCCGGAAAAAAACATACTGGATCTGGTGGCTGACCGGAAGTGCCGGCTTTCTGTTGGTTGCCGTCTTTGCGGCGGTGTATTTTAGTGAACAGCTGGCCGGTGTTTTCCGTTGGGTGGAAACCGTAACCGGCCAGGTAACCGGTAAGGTTGCCGGGATTTTTGAGAATGTGCGGGTTGCTGTAATTTCAAAGGTTTCAGGCATAAGTGCCTCTTCCGGGGAAGGATTCATAGAAAAGGCCACCTCGGAAGTTTCCGGATGGCCTGTTCAAATCTGGTATGTTGTTTTGCTGGCTGCAGGAGTGGCCCTGCTGGTGGGAGTGGACTACCTGGTCCGCCGCCGCCGGAGTGCCGCGCACTCTTAGTCGTTGTACATCTGCGGTATGTCTACGGTGTTTTCGCAGTCTCCCAGCAGGTACTGTGCAAAGTAATCGGCCATCCTCCAGAAGAAATATTCGTTCATGTCGCCAAACCCGTGGCGTTGCCCGGGCAGGATAAGCATATCAAACCGCTTGTTGGCCCGGATCAGGGCATTGGCCACGCGCAGGGTATTTCCCGGGTGCACGTTGTTGTCAATATCGCCGTGTATGAGCAGCAACCTTCCTTCCAGGTTTTTAGCCAGCTGGGAATTGGTGCCGATGCTGTACTTGAAGGTGGTGTCGCCCTTGGCCGAGATTTCCTCCAGCACCCCGTGGTGCTTTTCACTCCACCAACGGTTGTAGATGTTGTTTTCGTGATTCCCGGCACAGGAAACCGCCACTTTGAAGAAGTGCGGATACTGCAGGATGGCGGCCGTGGACATGAATCCGCCTCCCGAGTGGCCGTGAATGCCCACGCGGGAAACGTCAATGAAAGGATGGCGGGCGGCCAGTTGCTCTATGGCGTATTTCTGGTCTTCCAGGCCGTAGTCGCGCAGGTTGCCGTAACCAAAGTTATGGTACCATTTTGACCGGTTGGGGTGGCCTCCGCGGTTGCCCACCGTGATGACAATGAATCCCATCTGGGCCAGACGGTCCAGGCGGTCCATGGAGCGGCTCCAGCTCTGGCCGGGGCCTTCTACCTGCGGCCCGGGATACACATAAGTAATGATGGGGTATTTTCGTTCGGGATCAAAGTCAAAGGGCTTGTACATGACCCCGTACAAGTCGGTAATCCCGTCGGCGGCTTTCACACAGATGCGCTCCGGGAATTTATACCCTGCTTCAAATAGCAGGCTCAGGTCTGTTTCCTGCAGGGCCAGGAGTTTTTTCCCGGTATTGTCAAACAGTTCTGAAACCGGGGCAACGTCCACACGGGAGCGGTTTATTACAAATGCCTTGCGACTGTCGCTCATGTCTGCCACGTGGTGGAAATCACCCGGGGTGAGGTTGCGCAGCTGACTGCCGTCAAGCTTTACAGAATAGACGTGTTCATAATAGGGGTCCAGGCCCTTTTCCCTGCCGCAGGCAGTGAAATAAAGTGTACGTGTGGCCTCGTCCACACCCAGGATCTGTTCTACGTGCCAGGGGCCGGACGTAATGGCATTTTTTTCATTGCCGTGGTTGTCATACAGATAAAGATGCCCCCAGCCTGTCTTCTCTGACCAGTGGATCAACTCTTTTCCATTGCTTACCAGGAACAGGGGACGGATTTCCACGTAAGTATTCAGCCGTTCCTCAATAAGGGTAATGGCCGTATCTTTGTCAAGTTCTGCCCGGCACAGGTCAATACGCTTGAGATCCCTGCTGGTGCGGTGGAAGTAGAACCCGGTATCATCGCCCAGCCATTGGGCATGGCGGAATTCGTCCGACATTTTCCTTTTTTCCATGGGCTTGTATCCCAGGTCCAGGGACTGGTCCTTGAAAGCGGCTGTTTCTATGGTTTTCCAGATTTTGTTTTCCATGTCAAAAACCACCAGCGACTGTTGTGGGATGTTCTCTTCTCCGGGCATTTCGTATTTGTAACGCTCTAGTTTGGGACGAGGCTGGGCCAGAACGTCTATGACAAACAGGTCTTTTACTTTTCTTTCATCGGAACGGACCAGTGCAAAATGGCGTGAATCGGGGCTCCACAACAGGCCGTACAAGCCGGTGCGCTTGTTGAGCTCGGTGGAATCGGCATAAAAATCTTCCGATCCGGACCCAAAGGCGAATTCACGGGTTCCCGTGGTGGTCAGGCGGTGTTCCACAATGGTGGAGTCCTTCTCGTCTTTGCGGGCTTTTTCAAAATTTTCCCAGTCCATCCAGTAGAGGTCAAAATTCCGGGAAAAGACAACGTATTGCCTGTTGGGGGAAATGTTGGCCCAGCGGGGAACGGGATCTTCTTTTTCCTTGTCCTTAAGCCAGGTAAGGTTTCGGGTTTTCCAGGCATATTCAAAAAAGAACGTGCGGGGTTCCTTGCCGTTCTTTCCGTCCGGCTTGTCGGTTTTATTTTCCTGATTGTCTTTCTTCTTCTTTTCTACCATCTCTGTCCCCTGAACGGAGAAGGTGAAGGTTTGGTCATCCTTGAGTTTGAGTTCTTTCAGTGGCAGGTTCTGGGTATCGAAGGGATCCTTTGTGATCTGCGTGAGTTCTGCAGCCAGCTTCACTTTGTCAAACAGTTCCTGTTGAGTGGCTTTGGCAGGATCAATCACGTACCAGTTTATTCCTTCCGGTGTTTTGTATTCGTACCAGAACAGGTCCGATGTCTTGAACCAATTAGGCCGTACACTGGTGGAAAAGACCATTTTGTCTGTTTTTTTGCGGGAAAACCGGGAGGCTAGCTCGTAATTGGCTTTTTCTCGCGTTACGCCCCGCTGCGGTTGTGCCTGTAGGGAGATGGATGCAAGGCATACCAGGCAGACCATCAGCATCTGTTTACTTGTCATGGTTATAGATTTTAGGATTTATAATTTAATGATGATTTTCTTTTTATACAGGGCCATAGCCATAAGGGTAAATATGGCCACGTAGAATATGGCATAGGCCAGTGACCCGGCCGGATTGTCTCCCAGGGTGGCAGCAAACACATTGGTATAAAGCCATCGGAGGGGGGTAGTGGTTGAGCCGTCGGCCATTTGCCAGCGAATCAGGCTCCCGAAGATCTTGGCAAAGAGCCCGGAAAGCACAAAGGCAAACAACGGGTTCAGTCCCAGTGCCCTGAAAGGAAGGAACCACTTTTCGCGACCCTTTATGTCTATCAGGTAAATGAAGAAGGCCAGCATGAGCAGGGTCCAGCCGCCGGCGTACAAGACATACGATCCCGTCCAGAGCGGCTTACCTATGGGGAGCCATATGCTCCAGACCATGCCCGCTCCCAGGCTCACAAGACCCCAGGTATAGAGTAATCCCACGGCATGGATCTTTTCCACACTCTTGCGGATGCTCACCCCCGCCAGGTAGCCCATGAGCACTGTTCCGGTTCCGGAGATCATGCCCAAAACGCCTTCAGGGTCAAAAGGCAGCCCATAACCTTTATACAGGTGTTGCGGCCCCAGCAGGAACAGGTCTATGGTGCGCGCGAAATTCGTTTCCCGCGCATAGGGGTCCCCGCCGCCAAAAATCCATAGTAATCCCCAGTGTATCAGCAAAGTGGCAGCAAAAGCCACGACTATACGCTTAGGCTTTTTAAGCCACAGGGCCAAGGTGCCTCCCAGAGCGTAGGCCATGGCAATGCGTTGAAGCACCCCCAGTATCCTGAGCCGGGAATAATACTGACCCAGGTTTTCCCAGAAGGTCAGGTCGGCATCGGGTCTTACAGGAAAAAAAGGAAAGGCATTCAGCAAAAGCCCCACCAGGAAGATGAGAAATGCCCGTTTGTACAATTTGGCATAACCGCTTTTTAACGAGGCAGTCCCGTCAAAAAAACGCGAAAAAGAGAACGCCATGGCAGTGCCCACCACAAACAGGAAAAAGGGGAACACCAGGTCAGTAGGGGTGCAGCCAAACCACTGGGCGTGACGCAGCGGGGGATAGATCTGGCTCCAGGTGCCCGGGTTGTTTACCAGGATCATCCCGGCTATGGTCATACCCCGCAGAACGTCCAGTGCCACATACCTTTGTTTTGACAATACTGTAGACATTATCAGATAGTTTTTACAAATATAATTATTTGAAGGCAACCAGAAAGACAGCTCCCAGGGCAGCAGTTTCAGTTCTGAGCACAGAAGGTCCCAGGTCCACGGGGGTACACCCTGCCTCTATGGCGGCCAAAACCTCGGCGGGAGAAAAATCACCTTCGGGCCCTATCAGGACTACGATCCTTTCCCCGGCCTTCCTGATCCACTGTACGGCCGGTGTTCGTTCCCCTGGTGCCTGGCAACAGGCAATGGCAGCCCGGGCGCCTTCAAGAGCGGGGGAGATTAAAAATGTTTCAAACCCTGTAGCCTGTGCAATTACGGGCATTTGGGCCCGCTTGCATTGTTTTAAGGCCGAGATGGCAATGCGTTCCGCCCGGTTTGTTTTGCATTGTTTTCTTTCCGAGCGCTCGCAGATTATGGGTGTGATGATGTCCACCCCCACTTCGGTGGCTTTTTCTACAAACCACTCAAAACGTTCCATATTTTTTGTGGGGGCAACAGCCAGGTGCAGGTGATAAGGGCGTGCGCCGTAGTTCTCTGTGATCTTGGTGATCAGGATGCGGCAACCGGTGGGATTGGGATCCAGCACCTTCCCCGTACACATGTTGCCTTTTCCGTCTGTCAGATAAACGGTGTCGGATTCTTTCAGCCGCAACACCCGTGTACAATGGAGGCTTTCATCGGGCGGGAGCGTGTGCTCGGGGGGTTGAATATGCGGTGAATAAAAAAGATGCATGATCGTCAGAACTGCCAGATATCAGATAAAAGGAAAGATTTTCCGGTGGATTTATCGAAAGTGGACATCACACTGCGGGAGCGTACCCGCACCATGCCTTTATCGTCCACGATCTCCTGCAGGAAGTGCAGGCTTCGTTCCCCTGTCTTTTGGATGCTTGTTTCCACAAACAGGGAGTCGGTAATATAACAAGGTGCCAGAAAGTCGAATTCGGTATGGACGATGATAAGGACCTTCTCGTCCTTGAAAAAATCTGGGCGGAAGAAGGTTTGGGCCTTAAAAAAATCTGCTCGCGCCACATCGCAATAATGTCCGAACATGGCGTTGTTTATATGTCCCAGCATGTCAATGTCATTGAAACGGATCTGGATAGCTGTTCTGTGCATTGTTAGTCTTCAGGTATTTATGGTCTGATGATTTCAATCTGGTTGTTAATTCCGAGACGGATGATAGAAGAGGGTTTTCCCGTGGCGCCTGCTTCCAGGAACGCGGGAGCCGTCCAATCTGCCTTTATTATGATGTTCTTGTCAATTTCTATGTACCTGGCCGGGGTTTTGGAACCGCTCAGGTTGGCCGAGGTGGAGAGCAGCGGCCGTTTCAATTTCCGGATCATAGCCCGGCAGAAATCATGTTGGGGGATCCGGATGGCAACGCTTCCGTCCGGGGCGGTCACTCCGGGAGCCAGGTTGATGCCGCCCGGATATATGATGGTCAAGGGTTTGTCTGCCACTTCCAGCAGGGTACCGGCCATATCGGGGATTTGCTCTACATACCGGGAAAGCATGTTCAGGTCTGCCACAAGGATGATATAGTTTTTCAGCCCCGTGCGGCCTTTGATGGCAGAAACCTTTTCTACCGCCCCGGCATTGCAGGCATCGCAGCCAAAGCCCCAGACTGTATCGCTAGGGTACAGGACCGTTCCGCCCGAGCGGAGTACCTGCACCGCTGTCTCTGTAAGGCTGATTATGTCCCGGTCTTTATTCACAGGCATGTCAGTAATAGAGTCGGTTTTTTTTCTTCCAGTAACGCACCAGAAAGAATCCGAAGATCATCCCGCCAAGGTGGGCAAAATGGGCAATATTGCCTCCGCCTACCAGTCCAAGAATCAGCTCAATGACTGCGAAAATGATTACAAAATACTTGGCTTTCAGGGCAATGGGGGTCAATATCAGGCGTAGTTCATTATTTGGGAAGAGCATTCCGTACGCCAGCAGGATGCCGTAAACCGCACCCGATGCACCAACCGTAGGGGTGTTCATGAGCATGCGGTACCTGGAAAGCGCCCCCATGGCTTCTATCCCGTTCGCGTTAATTTCCTTTACCAGCGAAGAGGCTTCTATCCACTGCACCCCCATATGCAGGGCTGCCGCTCCAAGTCCCGTAACCAGGTAATAAAGCAGAAACTTTTTGGGGCCCCAGACCTGTTCCAGGATTGATCCGAACATCCACAGCGCATACATGTTGAAGAGCAGGTGCCCGAAGTTCCCATGCATGAAAATGTGGGTAAGAATCTGCCATGGCTTGAAAAACTGTGAGGTGGGAAAGAACAGGGCAAAATGTTCCAGCATGAATTCCTGGTTGATCATCGTCAGGATGAGCATGAAAACATTAATTATAATAATGTTCCGGATTACGAAAGGTATGCTGGCGAAAAAACCGCCCCGGTTGTACAGATTCATGATATCAGGTAAAGAGTTTATCTATTTGTTCAAAGGTTATGATGGTTGTGCAGGGCCTTCCGTCGGGGGCACAGCTGGGTTCACGGCAGGCGAACAGGCGATCTGCCAGAGAACGGTTTGAAGGATCGGGACTGCTCTGCTCTGCGTCAGCCATCCTTCGGGCCAGCAGGGCGGCCAGGCGTTCTCCGTAAGGGGTTTCCCGGGATTCTTCCCCCTGGCCGGAGATGATTTCCCTGACCGAGGCCAGAATAGATGGTTCATCAGTGGGATGTTTCGGGGGAACGGAGGTTACGGCCAGATTTTCGTCTGTTTCGAACCCCAGGCGAAGCAGTATGTCCCGGCTTTGTTCCAAAAGTATTGCCTGGAAAGGTTGCAAGTTTAGTGCCACAGGGAAATACAGCCGTTCGGGAACCGGCTTGCGGTCTTTAAAGCGGGGCAGGATCTGCTCATAAAAAATACGTTCCAGGGCCCTTTGTTTATGTATAATAAGCAACCCCGAGGCTACGGGGGTGGCCAGGTATTTTTTTCGCAACGGGATGACGGGGGTTTGATAAGTCCCCGCCGGTTCATGGGCATAGAGATCCGACACGCTGTCTTGACCTGAAATCGAATCGTATATCTGGCCGGGTGTTTGTTCAGCTTCATCACCGGTTTCCCGGAAGGGATTAAAAAGAGGATCGTATTTCATGCGGGGAGGGGGCACGTGTTCGCCCGGGGCAGGCGGAACGGGGATGTGGTGCTGCATGGCCCCTATCTCAAAATCTATGCTCGGCCCCAGGGCAAATTTTCCCAGAGTTTCGCGGATCACAGCCTGAAGCATCTGGAAGACCACACTTTCGTCTTCAAATTTTACCTCTGTCTTGGTGGGATGAATGTTTACGTCAATGATTGCCGGATCGGTCTCCATGTATATGAAATATGACGGGAGCCTGTTCTGGGGCAACAGTTTTCCGTAGGCGTTCATCACCGCCTTGTGAAGGAAGGGGCTTTTAAAATACCTCCCGTTCACAAAAAAATACCGGGACCCTCCTTTTTTGTAGGAATCCCGTGGGCGGCTCACGTAGCCCCTGATCTTAACTATGGATGTGTTTACACTTATATCCAGCAATTGGGCGTTCCATTCTTTTCCCAGCGTGCCGGTAATACGGGCACGAAGGTTTTCGTATGCGGGCAGGTGGTAGACCGTGCTTCCGTTATGAGTCAGGGTAAAAGTTATTTCCGGGTGGCACAGCACTACGCGGTGAAATTCCTCCAGGATATGCTTCAATTCTACAGATGCGGACTTAAGGAAACGCCGGCGTGCCGGAACGTTGTAAAAAAGGTTTCTAACGCTAAAGTCCGATCCCTGCTCCCAAACCACGTCTTCCTGTGATGTTACGGCGGACCCGGCAATGGTCACTTCGGTTCCCGTCTCGTCCTCTTTCCTGCGGGTACGCAGCCGCACGTGGGCTATGGAAGCGATGGATGCAAGCGCCTCGCCCCGAAATCCCAGGGTTTGTACTTTTTGCAGGTCTTCCACCCCGCGTATCTTTGATGTGGCATGGCGTTCAAAAGCCAGTAGGGCGTCTTCCGGTCCCATGCCGCAGCCGTTGTCGGTTACCTGCATGAGCGTAGCCCCGCCGTCGGTCAGTACCACATCTATGCGGTCCGCCCCCGAATCCACGGCATTCTCCATCAGCTCCTTGATGACAGAGGCAGGCCGCTGGATAACTTCTCCGGCAGCGATCTGGCTGGCGATATGGGGCGGAAGAACATAGATCATCAGAAGATCTTTAATAAATAACCATAGGCATTAGTCAGGTAAAAGATGGCAATCAACAGAGCAGCCAGTAAAAGGATAACAACTGTACGGATCATTTTTTGCCTGGCCGGATACCGGCGTTTCAATTCGGGGGGTTTCCGGAAGGAACCGCGTATGAGTGTTCCGGGAACATACGGGGCATCTTCGCTTGTTTTCACGACGGAGTACTTTTCACGGGCCCGTTTCACCCGTGACTTGAATTCTTCTTTTTTAGGATCCCAGTAAACGGGTTTGTAATTGAAAACCCGGTGCTTTGGAGTGCGGAAAAACGATATTCTGAATGCCATAGCGGTAATTTTTAATTATTTTTTGACCTTGTTGCCAGGGGCAGGTCCAGGACAAGGCGGTCCCCTTCTGTGCGTTCGTTGACCTGTCCAGCCGTAAGGCCGTTGACAATCATCATGCCCAGGCCGTCTTCGTCCCGGGCGCTGTTAATAATGGTGCCCAGCCGGGCATCGGCCGAGAAACGCACGTTGATCTGTTGGCTTTTTTCGGAATAAGACACAAACAGGGATACCCCTCCGCTTTGGCGGATAAGTTCCCTGCGTCTGAGGGTTTCCGGCTGGTTGTCCGTTCCCAGGCACAATTGCATGGTCTCTTCTACCAGGTGGATGATGTCATCTTTCCTTGCGGGCCCGAGAAAGTGTTTTTCACAGAACTGTTCCACCTCGGCTATCAGCGCATAAATGTCATAATGTTCGTAATCTTCTGTCAGCCACTCCAGGTTGCGGATGCGGTTAATGAAAGTGCGTGTTGCTTCTTTTTGCGGGTTATCAAAAACCTGTGAAGGAGGCCCCTCTTCATAAATAATGCCCTGGTCCATATACAGCACCCGGGTGGAAACATCTCGGGCAAATTGCATCTCGTGAGTTACTATGGCCATGGTCATGCCCGTGCCGGCCAGGCGTCGGATTACGCCCAGTACCTCGCTGACCATGGTAGGATCAAGGGCCGAGGTGGGTTCGTCAAACAGGATAATGTCGGGGTTCATGGCCAGGCAGCGTGCAATGGCTACCCTTTGTTTCTGACCCCCGGAAAGTTCTGCGGGGTACGCTTTCTCTTTGGAGGCCAGTCCCACCATCTGGAGCAATTCGTGTGCCTGGGCTGTGGCCTCTTCCTTAGTTTTGCCCAGGAGCTTGACCGGCGCCAGGGTCAGGTTGTCCAACACGCTCAGGTGCATGAAAAGGTTGAAATCCTGAAATACCATCCCCATTTTTTGTCTGAGCCGTGATACCTTGGCTCCGGGAGCCGTAATTTCCTGCCCGTCAACGAAAATCTTTCCTCCGGAAGGCGGATCAAGCAGGTTCAGGCAACGCAGAAATGTGCTTTTTCCCGTGCCGGAAGGCCCGATGACAGAGATTACCTCACCTTTTTTTATGTGGATATTAACATCGGACAAGACTACCAGGTCTCCGAATTTTTTTGATAAATGCTCTACCCTGATCATACGGCAACCTGTTTTATATAATTGTCAACCACGGCAGGGAAATGCTGCTGCTCCAGACGGTGGATCTTTCCGGCCAGTGATTCCGGGGTATCTGTCCGGTCCACAGGACAGGTAGCCTGGAACAATATCCGGCCGTGATCATACAATTCATCCACCACGTGTATAGTTATCCCCGACTCCTTCTCCTTGTTTCTGATCACTTCCCGGTGTACCCGTTCCCCGTACATGCCGGGACCTCCGTATTTGGGTAGCAAGGCCGGGTGGATGTTTACAATCCTGCCGGGCCATGAACGGATCACATGGACAGGGATCTTCCATAAAAACCCCGCCAGGATTATAAAATCAATCCGATGGGCTTTCAACAGCTCCATAACACTCCGTTCCTGGTCAGGGGTTTCAGGCGCAGGAACACGCCATAGTTTCTCCGAAAAACACATGGCGGGCGCATTGAGTTCTTCTCTGGAGAACACCACGGCAGGCACATGCAATTGTTGTGCACGCTTCAGGACGTAAGCCTTCGGGTTATTACACATGAGCAACACCACCTCTGCTGCTGTCAGGTTGCGGATCAGATTTTCCGCATTGCTCCCGTTGCCCGATGCAAAAATTGCAATTCGCGTCATAACTTACAAAGGTATGGAAAAATCGTTATTTTTGTGTAATGATAAAAACCGACCACGCGGACTGCCTCGGCTCAGGACAAAACCTTAGTCGCACAAAGCACTGCCAACCCAATAAAGCTGGCTCCATGCCCGGAGAAAAGCCTGACCTGCCTTCTCTGCCCCGCATTGGCAACGGGTACGACGTGCACGCCCTTGCTCAGGGGTTGCCTTTCATGCTGGGAGGCATAAAACTTGACCACACAAAAGGATGCATAGCCCATTCAGACGGTGACTGCCTCATACACGCCCTGTGTGATGCCCTGCTTGGGGCTTTGGCCATGGGCGATATTGGCTCCCACTTCCCCGATAAATCTGAAGAATACAAAGGAATTGACAGCAAAATCCTTCTGGAACGAACATATGCGATGATCAGAAAATCGCGCTACCGCCTTGGAAATGCAGATTGCACCGTTTGCCTGCAAGCCCCCAGGATCGCAACATACATTCCCCGGATGAAAGAAGTCCTGGCCGGAATCCTGGATATAGATCCTACGTTCATTTCTATCAAGGCGACCACCACTGAACGCCTTGGATTTGTGGGGCGGGAAGAAGGGATCGCTGTATATGCAACAGTCCTGTTGTGGCCGGAAGTCTGAAATCAAATTCCCGTTTGTGTGTTTAAAAATAATGCTTACTTTTGCAGCTCCACAGCGGCGAGGTAGCTCAGTCGGTTAGAGCGCATGATTCATAATCATGAGGTCACGAGTTCAATTCTCGTCCTCGCTACTTAGAAAAAGCACTTACAGTATTGTGAGTGCTTTTTTTTGCCCAGAGAAAACAGGTGAGACCTTTGCAAATTCCTGTTTTTAATTGACTGGGAAGTGGAAAACCATCACTTACCACCTTCCACAAAACAGCCGGGAACAATGAAAGGTGCTGCGCAGCAACATATTTATACGCCAAATTCTTTTGGCGCACCGCCTTGAAGACCACCGGGCGGCCGTTGGTGTGGCAAACCGGATTAAGGGCAAGGTCGCTTCACGGCAAAGAACGGAGCGCCTCGGCTTAAAAGAAAAAGCGCTCCGTTCTTTGCCGTGAAGCGACCGTCTACAGGAAAGGGTTGCAGACCCGGCTTAAGGAAAAAGCTTCCCGGCCTTGTGCTGGCAGCGACTGCCAGTAGTTCCACTTCTTCACTCCAGATATGTAATGCCCTGGATCCCGTTACGCGAGACGATCACTTTGTAGGCGTGGAAGGAGGATTTCCCTTCAGACTGTACCTGCATGACTATGTGTAGAAAATAGGTTTTGGCGCAGTTTAAGGTTACCAGATCCCCCGTTTCTTCATCGATTTTTAGTAGGGGAATTTCCGGGTTATCCATTTTTTGGGTATAGCGGTTCACGTGAAAGCGGACAATGTCGTTAATGCCGCTGATGTGATAGATGTTGTTTTCTGCCAGTTTGTGGCTGTCAACATTGACCAGCTTCCTGTACAGGATGATCTTTTCGTCCAGGATGGCAAATTCAGAACCCATGAGATTTTTTTTGTTGCGCAGGTTCATTACTTCCTGTGGGAGTTTGCCGGACGATATGAAGTCCATACCTTCTTTTATCCAGCCGATCTCTTCGTCTTTTACGCGCACAACGGCTTTGTGATCAAAGTATTTGAATTTGCGTTTGTAGGCAAAGTAATACCGCATCAGTTCCTTGATACGGTCTTTGAGCATGTAACTGACCACCAGGGCAACGAACAAGGGAATGGAAACGCTCCCGAAACGGCGCTGAAACAAAAAGGCCACCACGGTGGCAAAGATCATGGCCACACCGGCGGCAATGCTGTAATAGATTTGTTCAATGGCCACCCCATCACGCTTTTTCTTCAATGTCACAAAAAGGTCGCTTTCTATATATTTCTTGAGCAGGCCGTAACGGAATACCAGGTCCCGGTTGTTTTCCCGATCCCTGGCATCCAGCACGTTGTAACCCGCCTCTCTTTTATAGGCATATTCACCAATAACAAGGTTGTGAATGCGTTGCTCTTCCTGCCCATACTTACTTTTCCCTTTAAGGTATTTCAATATCCGCAGCGCGTAAAGCACAACCACCTGGCTGAGCGACTCGTCTCCAAAGCGGAAATGATCCTGCAATTCATCAGGGACGGTAGGCACGGTGATTATGCTCTTCAGTTTGCGGTAGCGCGACAAGATAGCTTCGGCCGATTCTGCATACTGGGAACAAAGCCAGGCCGTATTATCAGAAGGATGACCCCTTAGAATCATCTTGGCATGGTCTCTCAAGGCACTTTTAATGATGACCGAGACCATTTTTATCTGGTAAATGTACTCCGAGGCATTTTTCCTCAGCGGCGACGAGGCCACATCGCGGAATGCCTGTTCCAGGAAACGGAAAGGAACGGCGTCTACTTCCGACAGGTCCCTTAAAATATATACGGGGGTGATCATCCTGACGTTGGATTTCACGTCCCGGTAGAATTGGTCCTTTCCGTAGGTCTGAGGGTTGATATCCAGGCTGTTGGGGATAAAAAACCAGGTGTTTACCGCAAAAACATTCTTTTGTACTTTACGGCGTACAAGAAACCGTTGTTTAAATTCAACGGCAAATTCATCGTGGATCTTATACTGAATTTCAACCATAAGCAACTGTTAAAAAAAGACGCCGTTAGTGTATCCCAGCCAGCGCAAAACGGTCTCACCCCAAAGGATGATGACAAACCAGCTGATGAGCATCATGGTAATACCGAATTTGAAGGTATCGCTCCAACTGTAATGGTTGGTGGTATACAAAAGTGCTGCAGGTTTGGAGTTAAAGGGCAGGACATAAACATGTCCTACCAGCATGGCCACCGGAAAAGCCAGCGACATGACAGGGTATCCGAACTGCTGCGCCACACTGATGGCTATGGGCACAAAAATGAGCGTCTGCATGGTCTTGGACTGGAACAGCATGGCGCTGAAAAGCATGGTGCCTGTAAGCAGCAGGTAAAGCACCCAGAACGGGGTCTGCGCGGTAATCCCAATGGCAGCAAAAGCCTGGGCAACCAGAATTCCGGGAAGGCCCGAGGCCTCCAGTCCGGCCCCCAGGGTGTACGCCCCGGCCGAAAAGAGCAGCAGGTGCCAGGGAATGTCCACATCGTTCCATTTGACCACGCCGAATTTTGGGATTAGTGCGACAACGGCCCCGATAAAGGCGACCGAAGTGGGGCTAATGCCGTGAAGCGTCTCGGTGGCCCACATGCCCAGCACGCAGACAAAAATGGCCACGGCTTTGTATTCCTCGGTTTTCATGGGTCCCAGGTTGTGCAGTTCCTGCCGCAGCCGCTCCATTCCGCCCTCTATGCAGGGCTTCTTTTCTTCGGGTTTGAGGCGGAAAACAAGGCGCGTTCCCACAAACCAGGCTATAAGGATCAGCAATATGCTCATAGGCAAGGCCGGTACAAGCCATTTGGTATATCCGAAAGAATTCTCGCCCAGGGCACCGGCAATAAGGGAAGCAGCCAGCAAAGTGGCACCGGAGCCGGTCAGGAATCCATTGGCTCCCAGGTTTATCTGGAACAGGTTCTGCAACACCAGGTTGCGCCCGAAATTGTTCCGGTTTTCACCTCCGGTGGCTCCATAAATGGCTGCCACCACCATGAATATGGGAAGCAGGATGGCGGCTTTGGCCGTTGTGGCCGAGATGAAAGCTGATAAAACCAGGTTGATGACAATAAAACTGATCATCACACCAAAGGAGTTTTTCCCGAACCGAAGTACAAACCAAAGGGCAAAACGCTTGGCTACCTGCGTCTTGACCAGCATGCTGGCCAGAATGAAAGACAGGATGTTGAGCCACATGACCGGGTGTCCCAGCTGGGCAAAAGCGGTTTTTTCTGTGGTTACCCCAGTCAGTACAATGGACAGGATCACCAGCAGGGAAGTCAGGTAGTTGGGAATGGCCTCGGTAATCCATAAAATGATGGCGGCCACAAATATGGCCAGCATCGCATAATTAATCCGGGAGAACCCGTCCCCCCCGAGCGCCTGCAGACGCTGCAGGGCCGTGGTGGACAAGCCTTCCGAAGAAATTTCGTTCAGGAAAGAAATGTCTGAGAACCAGTAGATAAGCACAAACATTACCACAGAAAGAGGCCCCCCTAAAATGGACATCCATCGTTCAAAGCCCGACTTCTGCATTTTAGGGAGCTTCTCAATCCTGTAGTTATTCATATCCAGCGGATCGAATGCCATGTCACTTCCAGTTTTTAAACGGATTCTTCATTAACATGGAATTATAATACCGGGTATCACCGGTAACTTCCGCACCCAGCCAGGAAGGTTTTTCAAAAGCTTCGTCCTCCGCACCAAGCTCAATCTCGGCCAGGGTAAGGCCCTGGTTATCGCCGTAGAATTCATCTACTTCAAAAGTGTGGGGTCCCGCTTTTACCAGGTAACGGGTTTTGTCGATGACACCCGGTTCGGAGAGTTCAAGGAGCGAACGGACATCTTCCACCGGGATCTCTTTTTCCCATTCAAAACGACTGGCCCCACTCTTGTTGCCAATGCCTTTTACGGTAATAAATCCCTTGTCCCCTTTTACCCGGACCCTTACGGTTCTTTCGGGAACAGAACTCAGGTATCCTTGGGTAATGCGGGTTGATTTGACGGCTAAGGGCTTATAGGGCCCGGTTACTAAAAATTTGCGTTCAATTTCCTGTGCCATATCATTCGTTTGCCAGAGGTTTGGGACTCATACCAATAATGCGCTTAATGGCCTGTAGGTAGTTGATGTTTTCAACGCCTTCAAGCCCCAGCTCTTTAATGGTTTTCAGAATATCTTCAATCTCGGTCGATTCCGAGTTGATGGTCACCACTTTGGCTCCGTTGATAAGGACATTGCCCACCTCACAGATGGTGTCATTGATCATATAGCCAAAACGTTGTTTGTGCACTCTGACGGCAGCCAGGCGGGGGTGATTCCGTACCATATCTATAAACTCGTCGTACGTATAGGTTTCTTTGGTCAGTTCCGGCATCTCTACCATAAAGGCGGGAAAAACTTCCTCTTTAAGCACCTGGGCCGAAATGGGGAACTCGCCCTTCATGAGCGGATTCCATTGTTCCAGTCCCTTTACGGTTTGTACGTAAGTCTTGATATCCATTTTGCCATCGCGGATTTTGGTGTTGTTAATATCGTTTGCTGCCGATATGATATACACCTCGTCGCTGGAACGTTCCCATACTTTTTCCGGAACAGGGACTGATAGCCGGGCCATGCGCTGGTGCGCCCGGTCAAAACATTGCCCGAAGGAACGGAACTCGAATCTTGGCTTGGATATAGCCCCTATCTCCATTTTTTCTTTTGACATATATTTACTGGCAATGGTCTATTGCAGCCCTATTACATAATCTGTACTTTCCTGGTTGGCGGCACCAGGAGTTGCCGGGGCATGTGCCCATTTTTTGTCTGTGTTGCGGCTGTAAGATGCAGGGGCAGTCTTGGCAATGGCCGTAAGGTTGAAATCGTCAATGCTGCTTCCGGCCGGATTGAACAGCTGGATCCTTACATTCTTCTTGGCCGAGAGCCCACTGTGAAAGATCAGTGCTTCCGGGTGGGTCGGATGGTCTGCCTGAACGTCCTCGCTGTAGAGCAGCAGGAACTGGCCCGGGGCAAGTGTACGATCGTCGCAAACCCAGACGGGTTGATCATTTTCACTGTCTTTACAAATATAAACGCCTTCCAGGGGAATATCCTTGGTGCCCCTGTTGTGCAATTCCATAAATTTTACATTCCCGTTAAGCTCGTTAAGGTAAAGTCCCGAGTAATCCACAACAATAGCCGCCACGGTATAGGATTTATCGGCCGATTTGGCGACATACCCTTTTTCGTTCAAGGCTTCTACATGGAAAGTCACCACAGTCTTGTCTGCCTGTGCCGGGATCACCCCGGAATATACGTCTCCCGAGGCCGTCATGTTTACCGATTGGGCCGAGCCTCCGCCGATGGAATATTTCAGAACAGCCGAGGAAACGCTGCGAAGGTCTGTGATGGTGGCAGAAACCGTTACTGCGTCTTTAGGGGTAACGGCTTCGGGGTTGAACTTCAGGTTGGAAATGGATGCGGGCCCGTCGTACAAGTCGTCCTTGACACAGGAGGTTGTAAAACCTGCAACCAGAAGAAGCGCTGCAAAAAGTATCTTTTTCATAGTTGTTTTTTTTGAAGGTTAAAAGTCAATTTCAAAACGGACCGACAGGGTATGATAGTCAACACCGGCTGTGCGCGGGGAATCCACCACTTTTGTATAGTCCTTTGTGGGGGTTCCGGAAGCATCGTGGCCCACTAGCAGTTTTCCTTTGCCGTTTGCAAAGCGGTCGTGGTCTGAATACATATAATTGAGCATGATCTTGATATTGTTGTTTATATAGTAGTTCAAACCAGCGGAATAGTTCTGTCCGGAACCGCCGTAAACCGGGGCGCTGTTCAGGGTCAGGAAATCGTAGCGGAAAAGGATCTCTATGTCACCCCAGTTACGTCCGCGGGAAGGTTGGGTAAATTCACCGTCATGGGTGTTATAGCGTTGTTTTCCGCCAAACAGAAGGTATCCCACGTGGGCATACCATCCGCTGAAGTACAGCCTGGACGTTTCACCGGTAACAGTGGGCACGGGATTATTCAGAAAAGTAAGATTACCTATGTATTCACCCTGCATGCGCAACCCTCCGAAATAAGCAGCCAGCTCGGCTCCGTAAAGCAGGTCATGATGAACGTCTTTGATAACATCGGTGTCTATGTATTTTTTGCGGTTGATGGAGGTGGCGGTGCGTGTGCTGTAGCGGACACCGCCGAATTCGCTGGTAGCCATATCCGATTTGGGAGTCCGGTAAGAACCGGCCAGCCCTATGTGCAAGCCTTTATGGCGGTCCTGATAGAAAGGCATGGCAACTACTTTGGCGGTAACGGAATAGCCGGTACTGCGTCCGTAATCTTTGTTGTTGTCTTCCACGTTGGTGCGGATCTCGGCGTCTTCCACAGCCTGGAAGAATACACCGGCAGCGGCCATGAACCAGTTAAGATTGGTTTTCAACTGGGCACCTATATGGCGGGACGGGGCAAAGGTCTGCACCACCATGGGCCGCTCCATGAACGGCAGGTAACGCGAGGTGGTTGTAGATTCCATAGAAAATCCTTCCTTAAAGTTACCAGCCTGGATTTCCAGATTTTTAATACCGCTATACATCAGGAAAGCATCTTTGAGTTCCAGAATGCCGTTTGCAAAATCAAGGTCTACTTCTCCGTACCAGTCTTTTGTTACCTGGGCTTTGACGGCAAATCTTGCCCGGCGTATGGAAACGCCGTTGCCTATAGGATCGTAATCCGGGTTTTCACCAAAGAATGCGGCCCCGTCTACCTGAACCCGGCTGTCAAGCCAGATTTTGTAGTCTTCATTCCTGGATTCAAATACCAGGACACCGTTGCGCTCTTCGGAAAATAACGGTTTGCGATTAACTGGTACCCCGTACTGATTGTAGCGGATCTGCTCTTTTTCCGTAGAATCCGCAACCTGAGCAAAAGCTGAGCACGCAAGCAGGAGTGCCAGTGCTGTAAATAGAAAATGTTTCATACTGTTATGAATTAATTAGGTTAAAATCTTTATAAAAGTAAGACATTATTGTTACTTTTTAAAGTCTCTTTATTATAATGGCCAAAATTTATCACGAAAAGACTCATCCTTCGTATATTTGCGTATGGATTTTTCGGAATTAATCAAATTACGCCAGAGTGTCCGTCAATATTCGGACCGGAGCGTTGAAAGAGAAAAAATCATTGCTTGCCTGGAGGCGGCCCGGCTTGCCCCCTCGGCCAATAACTCCCAACCCTGGAAATTTATTGTGGTGGATGAGCCGGAACTGAAGAACCGGGTGGCGGATTGTACGGCCAGCCTTGGAATGAACAAATTCACCTATCAGGCACCCGTGATGGTTGTGGTGGTCCTGGAGAAAGAGAATCTTTTTTCATCTTTGGGAGGTAAAGTGAAAGACAAAATTTTCTGTCATTATGATGTGGGACTGGCAATCGGCCAGTTTTGTCTGCAGGCGGCTGAATTAGGCCTGGGAACCTGTATCATAGGGTGGTTTGATGAAAAGAAGATCAGGGAATTATTGAACATCAACAGAAAAAGGCGCATACCGCTGATCATTTCGCTCGGTTATTCAGAAACACCAGTAAAAGCTAAGAAGCGAAAGCCAATGGATGAAATGAGCCGCTGGAATGCGTACAACTAGTAAAAGGCACCTTTTTAGTCGATGTCCTTGATCATGTTGTCCAACAGATCCTCTACGTGTTCCCGGCTTACATCCCAGGAAGCCCTCCAGCCTCCGTCAATATCTTCTTCGTCTGATTTATAGATTGTTTCACCATCACGTGTTTCAATCACATAATAGTGATGGATATCATCGTTGTCGTATCTTACCACGTAATAAAGTATGATTTCGGCTTCGTATTCGGTATCGGCCAGTTTCCAGAAATCGGCGTGGTCCTCTTCAAGCATTTTGCGGGTGTTAATGCAACCCATGATCTCCCAGCGGCTTTCTCCGTAATTGAGCGGCACATAAACCTTTGCTCCTTTTTCCAGCAATTTTTCCGGGTCCCGGCGGGATATCCGCTGCAGGTATTCATCATAGACATCATGGTCATTTTTCCTGTACATGTAGTAAACCACCTTGCCGTCGTACTCCAGAAAATCCACATCGCTTACAGGAATTGTTTTTTTCACGCCAAACGAATTTTCGTATTCGATGGAGGCGGATGAGACATTTAAAACAGTTATGTATTCTCCCTGCCTTCCCGATATTTTGATGTGGTCAAAATTTGTTTGTGCGGCAAGGCACAGGGGAAGTGCAAATAAAACAGATGCAACAATCAGAGTCTTCATAATACTTACATTGAATTGATTAACATGTAGTAAATATATAAAAAATAATGATAAGTGAAACCTGTCAATACTTTTGTATCTTTATCATGTCATTTTATCGCTTTAAAACCTATTGCTGTTATGAAAAATCTGATATTATACAGTATTGCTGTTACAGGTCTTCTATTCTCTGCTGGTTGTACAATCCAGGAAACAACTTTTAATTATACAGCTGCCCAGACTCAGATACTGAACAGACTCCAGGGCAATGTTTATATGGCGGAGGACCCTGACGATCAGGCGCAGACCGCAACACTAATCCTTGACACCCTTTATGTGCCTCCCCGCTGGTTTTTTGTCTATGACAGGGGATATAACGTATACGGGATGATGGAGTACAGTAAGTTTACAAACGGGGTTATTAATGATGGGTATCCCCTGCAGATATTTTTTAATCTGAGCAAGGACGGGAATCGTATGACAATGGCTCTTTCTCCCGACTTTGAAATGCTGGGGGAACTGTTCCTGTATTTTCCAACAGAAACGACCCTCAGGCTGGTCATGTCGGAAGGCGAGATGATTTTTGCGCTTGTTGAATAAAGCCATACGGCCGGATGATATGAAATCCCGCGAATACTACCTGGACCTGCTCTGCCAAAAAATAGCCAATCCCAGAATGATTGCCCACAGTCTGGCTTCCGAAGCCGTTCTCAGGGCGTTGGCCCACCGGTTCGGGGAAGATGAAGATACCTGGGGCATAGCCGGGCTGTTACACGATATTGATGTGGAAATTACAGGCGCCCATCCCTTAAGGCATGGTCCGGAAGGAGTGCTTATGCTGGAGGGTGAGGACCTTCCGCCCGAAGTTCCGGATGCCATTGGCATGCATAATGAAAAAGCCACCGGAAGCAGGAAACGCTCAACTTTGTTCCAGCATGCCCTGGCAGCGGGAGAGACCATCACCGGGCTTATCTTTGCCGTGGCGCTTGTCTATCCGGATAAAAAGATTTCCAGTGTCAAACCTAAATCGGTTACAAAGCGTATGAAAGAAAAGATCTTTGCCGCCTCGGTTAACCGCGATACGATCCTGGAGTGCGAGAAGATGGGCATTACCCTGGATGAGTTTGTTACACTGGCACTTGCGGCCCTGGCTCCCATTGAAAGGGAACTCGGCTTTTAATTTGCAGGCAGGGCCGGGGAACAAGCCATGCTCCCTGCAAACATTCAAGAATCGGGTTTCCGGACTGTATCAGAACAGGGTCAGGACAAGCATCAAAGGATCAGGAACGGACAGTCTGCTTTTTTAATTTGATAACAAGCAGCCGGAATATGTCGCTGTCCTGGTTAAAAGGACGGTGGGGGATGTTTTTTGGACTGTCAATGAGCATGTCTTTGGACACTTTCCTGATTTCATCCCCTATCTCAATGGATCCTTCACCCTCCAGAATGTAAAAAAAAACATCAATTGGAGTGGTATGGAGTTTCAGCCCTTCTCCTTTCCCGAGGGCAATATGAACTACCTGTACGGCGTCTGTGTTGAAAATTATCCGGGCATCTACCCCATGGGGATTGTTTGATGTCTCAAAATCTTTATAGGAAATGATCTTCATAGTATAGTGAATTAATTGGTCATTATTTTGGAATAAAGATATGATTTTTTACATTTTGTGCATAAGATGTTTAAAAAGGTCTTATATTTGTTTTAGTTCAAAATCCAAACCATTCAAATGAGCATTCCAGATATTCGGCTTGTTTATATGAATCTTGTTACTGCATTGTTGGTATTGATTGCCGGCATATTGTGTTTATTTACACCCCAATGCCATATTGTTCTGCTGGCCATATTGTTCATCGTGGGAGGCGAAGCGGCATTTGTGACATGGGGAATGGACAGGGTACATCATCCGGAAGCAAGAACAAGACCTCTGAAATTCCTGCTTTATATTGGGCTCTTAGCCATGATTCTGGCATTGATCATACTGTTTCTGAGACCGTACCTGGAGCTTTTCGCCGTTCAGCTTACAGCGATGTTGCTGGTCATGGCCTATAACATGCAATTAATCCTTGCCATTAAGATCTATAGGGCAATTAAAAGCAGAAGCTCAATGGTACTGATAGTTATCTCTGCCGTCTTACTGGCAGCAACCCTGCCTTTTTTGATTTATCCTCCTTTTACACCTGAAATCCGTTCTACCTGGATGGCTGTCCTCAGTTTTCTGTGCTTAGCGACCGTCCTCGTCTGTTTTGGCCTGGCCCGCAAGTCGGTCCTACAATCTGTGCGCTGATAGCCACCCCTTTTTTAAACGTCTGAAGTGAGCCTGAGTCTAAAAGCAGGTTATTGTTTACCTATTAAAAAGTCACTTCAAAACGAAGAGAAATGGTGTGGAAATCAACCCCTGCCTCCCTTATGGTTTCAATAATCTGAGAATAGTCGGCCGAGGGGTATCCGTAAGCGTCATGTCCAATTAAGAATTGTCCCGCTCCATTGGCGTACCGGTCGTTGTCTGTATAGATGTAATTGGCCATCAGTTTCACATGGTCATTTATGTAATAGGTGATACCGGCCGTATAATTTTGTGAGGCCCCTCCTTTTATGGGATCGTAATTCAGGTCCAGGTAATCGTACCGGGCCAGCAATTCCACGTCTCCCCATTTACGCCCCCGGGACGGATTCATGAACAGGCCCGTTGTGGTATCGTAGCGTTGCCTGCCCCCGAAGAGCAGGAACCCACTCTGGACATAAAAGCCTTTGAAGTTTAACACAGATACCGGGCCGTCAACCCCGGTCAGGGGCTTGCCCAGGTTGGTCATATTGTGGATGTATTCTCCCTGGATCCGCAATCCCTTATAATAAAACCCCCCCTCACCCTTGAGAAGGAATTGGCTGCGTATATTGTTTATCACATAAGTGTCCAGGTACTGGTGGCGGTTGATATAAGACACATTGCCCAGGCGGTAGCGTATGGCCGGGTATGATCCGGTAACCGGGTCCTTTACAGGAAATTTATAAGAAGCGCCCGCTCCAAGATGAAGTCCCAGGTCTTTGCGGTTGACAAAAGGCATGGCCACAGCCTTTGCCATAACGGAGCGGGAGTCAAAGGAAGCGGTCAGGATGGAATCTGCTTTGGGGTTCTGGCGGGGGTAAAGCGCCTTATCAAAGGAAATTCCCAGGGAGCCCATAAACCAGTACTGGTTGGTGCTGAACTGGATACCCAGTAAATCCACCGGGACCATGGCTGTGATAACCATGGGTTTTTCAAGAAAAGCCTGTTCCCGGGGCAGGAGAGCGCCTTCCATAGAAAAGAGGCTTTCAAAATGCCCCGCTTTGATGTACAGGTTATGGATTCCCGAATACTGGATGAAAGCCTGGGTGATGCGGGGCTTGAGCTTGGAAAAATCTGCCTCGAACAGGGCAGACCAACCGTCTGCAAATGCTGTTTTCAGCGCCAGGCGCGCATTGCGAACTACACCGCCATTGGGGATGGGATCGTAATCCTCGTAATACCCGAAAAACACGCCCCCTTCCAGGTGCACAAAGCCGTCCAGCCATAATGTAAACGCCTCATCGGCGGTTGTAAAAACACGGATCCCCGAAGGTTCCGGTTCAGTTGCCATGCGGTACTGGCCCGCTGCCTGAAGGATACCAAGAGAACAAACGATAAACAAATACGTTTTCTTCATTCTGGCTTTTATAAGAGAGCTATAGGGACGGACGTTCCGGTGGGTGCAGTTATTCGTAAACAATGGTAAGGGTCATGGTCCCGTTATATATTCCACCGGGATTGGTCAGGTAATCGGACAGCTGGATGGTCCCACCAAGGTATATGGTTAGCGGATTG
>DHUU01000018.1:192578-310823 GCA_002409325.1 Bacteroidales bacterium UBA5226
GTCTGACTGCCGCTTTGCCTGGTTAGTGTTACCTGGTTAGGGGGGACAATCTGAGTCAGTTTATAATTTTTTGCGCGTTTATCCAGAGAGATTTGTATGGTTGCCGGACTGTAATTGCCTACATCTTTAAGTACCACATCTCCTGTGGCCAAACGGTTGAAATTCCCGTTAGCCACTTGTATTGACACAGACCCCGACCAGCCGGTAACGGCTACCTTACCAAAATTGAAAGGGTTAAGGATTTCGACATACATCATATCCTGACCCCGCGCCCTGAATGTCTGTGCTGCCAGCAGGAGCATTATAACAGCGAATAGGCATTTTAGTTTCATCAGATCTTGATTAACAAGGGAGTCAGGGCAGCTCCAGCTGCGCAGTCGCGTATGTTTCCGGCTTGAGGTCAGATTGGGCGGTGTAGGTAACCAGCAACTTGCCCGAGTTGAAATCCACCCCGGACTGATTGTTTAATTCTATACGGAAATTTCTGATGGTATTGGGTGTGTATACGGCTATCCCGTTGACCACGCCCACCGGGGTTTCCGTACCGTTGGCCCCGACATGGGTTACATTCAGGTCACCGTAAACAGACATATTTCCGGATCGGTTGAAACTCATTTTTAGATAAAGGCTTCCATTTTCACCTTTTTCCAGGGCCAAATCAGACAGGTACACCTCTCTGGCGGAATCTCCCACGCGGATGATCACAGGGATGGTAATCCCAAAGATGGGTATCAGCCTGACGCTTACCGAGGTGGTATCCCGGTTGGGATCATCCTCGCCCAGAGCCACTTCATTGGGAACAGCGCGAAAATATACGTGGGAACGGTATTCGCCCGGTTCCAGGCCTTCCCTTCCCACAACCTGCATGCGGACCGTCTGGGCTTCATTGGGTGCAAGGGTTACAGAGCGCGGGAAAAAACGAATGTGCTTATCGGCAAAAAACTGACCGGGATCAGGTTCTGTAATTTCTTCAAAAGTGCCTTCCTGCGTCATCCTGTACTGAATAAAAGAAATATTGTAACGTGCCGTATCCCGTCCTGTATTAGCCAGGTTCAATTCCATCACCCTGCGGGATCCGTCAAACACCACACGCCGCGGTGTGACCAGCAAATTGCCCTGGGCAAAGGCCCGGGGTGTGATGGCACCGGCCATAAAAAACAAAGCCAGCAAAAAAACGATTTTTTTAGATTTATACATGATCCGCAAATTAATTCGTATACAATGGCTACAAATATAATAAAAAAATGAAAAGTAACGGATCAACTGAATAAGAGAACACTAATTGTAAGCAAAAGTGACCGCGTAAGTTCCGGTGTATACCCCCACCGGATTTTGAGACAAATTCTGCACGCGCAGCACGGCGCCCAGGTAAAAGGTCATTTTGCCGCTCACACCCAGTCTGACCGTGTGCGAAGGATAGACCTCCCAGCTGTCCACCGTCATACGGTGGGCCGGATTGGTGCCATGTGTGAGTGTTGACTCTCCGGGAAGGGTAATGGTTACACTGTAATTGGGAAACCCAAGCACTTCATAGATGGCCGGACCGGGGTCCCCTCCCGATGCAAGGTGTAAGGACGACCCTGTAGAGGTTCTGACCATCGAGCTGGATGCTTCTATGATTATGGTTCCGCCGCCTTGGCCGTCAATAAAAAAGCGTCCGAAATTCAAAGCCGATGATTCACTGGCCGAAAGCACATCTATAAGCTCAGCAAACACTTTGCCGGTGACTTCCGGATCGGGGTCCAGTGCCCGTAATGGTTGCAGGGAAGAGCCCAGAAACAGCACTGCCATCAGAATCCGTATGTGTTTGTTGCATTTGATGTGAGTCAAGACGTTTATTTTTTATCAAAAAACGCCTCTCTCAAGCGGAGAAGCGTTCGGTGGTATAACCCGATTTATGGAGCATCTTACTGGTAGGCGAAAGTTACGTTATAGGTCCCGGTGTAAACGCCTCTGGCTATACTGGTGTTGGGAACAGTCAGGGTTCCGCCCACGTATATGGTGGCTTCTCCTGAAGCATTCAGCAGGGGGCTTGCATCGGAAACTGAAAATGTGGCCACGTTCATCACATCTGTGGTAGTGGCATGGGTAAGGTTGACAACTCCATCGGCCGGCATGGTAACGGTTACTTCCTGGTTGGCATGTCCGGAAATGTTAAATGATGCCGAACTGGGGCTCCCGCCGCCTATAGTGGATACAGTCCCGGTAATGTTCATGGTCCCGGCAGCGGTGTTGGCAATTACAACGGTTCCGCCGCTGGCACCGGCAGTAAAACGACCAAAATTAAGCTGGGCCACCTCTTCGGCAGCAAGTGCCTCGACCAGTTCGGCGGTAGCAGTCGCAGTAACGACGGGGTCCGGATCAAATGCGTAGGTGCTCAGGGAAAACCCGATGAACAGCAGGCTAAATATCAGGGGAAGTATAAGCTTTTTCATTGTTGTGTGTTTTTAGTTCTTTTTTTGAATTTTCCCCGGAACGCTCCATCCCATATGGAAGGAGCGACCGAGGAAATATATTTTTGTGGAACTATATATTATTCTAGTTATAGTTAACTACTACATTAAATGTCCCTGTATATGCTCCAGCTACCTGGTTGGCACCAACATTTAAAGTTGCACCAACATTAAATGTTTCAGATCCACCAGTAAGGGTAAGGGTCGCATTGGAGTTAAAATCATCTACCGTCATGTTGTTTGTTCCGTCAGTAATTGTAATGGAACTAGGAAGAGTCACTGCATATGTAGCACCTGTTAAACCGGATGCTGTAAATTCTGCTGCAGTAACTGTCCCGGTTACAGAAGGAAGAGTCCCTGTTCCACCGTTTGAAGTTCTTGTGCCTGATTCGTCCAATTCAACAGTAAATGCTGTACTAGCTGCTGCAATATTACCAAAATTTAGATCTACATTTTTAGTAATGGAAATTGGTGTTACAATATTGGCAGCTGCCTGAGCTGTTCCTGTTGCGTTGTTGGCTTGTCCGAAAGAAATTGTTGAGAAAGCGAAGATGGCTACTGAGAGCGTGAAAAATTTAAGAATTGTTGTTTTCATAATGAATATTTTAAATGTTTTTTAAACTAAAAATGATCTTCAGGATGCAAGATGTTTTTTAAACGTGATGCAAAGATATGCCACCCGTTCTAAACGGAAAAATGGTTTCAACATAAACGGGGATTTTATCTACGAACTGCCTTCTTTGTTCAATGACAAGGATGAAAATCAGTCATAAGAAACCGTTACGGTAAAGGTTCCGGTGTACTGACCAAGCATCTGCCCCCACCACATGGTGACCGTTCCGCCCACATAAAACACGGCCTCGCCCGTAGAGCTCAGTTGCAGGGTGGCCGAGGGGGTGGTCAATTCAAGATTCAGGTTAGCAGTGACGTTGCTGTGGAACAGGGTATGGGTCCATGTGGGGACAGTAACATTGACCGATGCATTGGGCCCTCCCGTCACCCTGAATTTGCCGGCGTAAACCGCTCCTGGACTTGGCAAAAGTGTGGCCACACCGGAAGCCGTTCTTTGCGGATTTTCGGCAGCGGTAAGCGTTACCCATCCCGTTCCCTGTCCGGGAGAGGCATACCCAAATGAAAGATTGGATTCTTTTGCAATGGACAGAGGAATGATCACTTCAATTTCAAGAACGGAAGGAATGGATACAATCTTTGTCAGGGACTGTCCGTACACCGGGGAGAAACCCGGGCAGAACAGGCACGCCAGAAGAATGACAGAGAATGTACGAGCCTTCATGATGCCCCAAAGATACATAAAAATATTTTTTACATTTGTATTTATGGTTAAAATACTGATCATTGAGGACGACGCCGCTTTCAACGCCCTTTTGAAAACCTGGCTTACCAAAGCCGGGTTTCGGGCTGAAGGCGTTCTGTCTGCAGGAGAAGCCATGAAGGCCGTACAGGGACAAGTGTATGACATTGTTCTTTCTGATTTGAGGCTGCCCGACACCAACGGGCTGACCCTGCTAAAATGGATCCGGGAAACCTCTCCGGACAGCGCTGTATTCATCATGACCGGGTATGCCGATATCCAGACCGCAGTACAGGCCATCCGCCTGGGGGCGGCCGATTACCTGGAAAAACCCGTGGATCCTGTAATCCTGAGAGAGAAAATTGACGAGGTGCTCCGGAAAAAGGACCGGCCACATGAGCGCATACCTTTTATTAAAGGAGAAAGTCCGGCTTCCCTGAAAATGTACGACTACATGATGCTGGTGGCCCCAACGCTGCTTTCTGTGCTCATCTGGGGGGAGAGCGGCACGGGCAAGGAATATGTGGCCAACCACATTCACCAGAACAGTTCCCGGCGGGAAGGACCTTTTGTGGCCCTTGACTGCGGTGCCATTCCCAGGGATCTTGCCTCGAGCGAGCTGTTCGGGCACCTGAAAGGGTCTTTCACCTCGGCCATTAGTGACAAAAAAGGGGCTTTCGAGATGGCAGACGGGGGGACGTTGTTCCTGGACGAGGTGGGGAACCTCTCGCACGATGTGCAGATGCAGCTACTGCGGGCACTGCAGGAGGGAGTGATAAAGCCGGTGGGAAGTTCCCGGATCATAGAAGTCAACATCCGCATAATCACAGCCACCAACGTGGACCTGAAGCAAATGATAGAACAGGGAAGGTTCCGGGAAGACCTGTACCACCGCATCAATGAATTCCAGCTCCATATACCGCGCCTGCAGGAACGGGAACAGGACGTAATGCTCTTTGCCCGTCATTTTTTGGAATATGCCAACCGCCAGATGAACCGGGAAATCACGGGATTTGCACCCGGGGCCGAACAATTGATGATGGCATACAACTGGAGGGGCAACCTTCGCGAATTGCTCAATGTGGTCAAACGCACCGTGCTCCTGAGCGAAGGGCCCGAGATCCAGGCCACCGACCTGCCTGAAGAGATTCGCGGTTTTCAGTCTGTGCGCGAAGGGCAGGATGCCCATAACCTGAAAGAACAGCACGAACGGCAAATGATCACAGATGCCCTTGCCCGTACCAGGAACAACCGTACCCGCGCAGCACGTCTGCTGGGCATTGACCGCAAGACTTTATATAATAAAATGAAGCTCTATAACCTGGAGTAATGCTCGGGCCTGCTTTATCACACGCTGCACAGTAGCGGGATCTTCTTTGCCGGAACGCTCCAGGGTGGCTAGGTCTTTGACAAGGGGCGATTGCAGCTGCCGGAACATGGGAAGCATTTTATGCGCTACAGAGACGATCCTTCCATAATCGCCACGTTCCAGGGATTCCTCCATGATTTTAAGGCTTTCGCCAGCTGCGGTATGAAAAACACGCAATACCTGGGTTACGGCATCCAGGTCTGCTTCTACCATATGTCCCATTTCTGCCAGAGAGAAAAGGTCATAGGGAACCGCAGATTTTATGGGTGCAAGTACCTGGTTCAGCTGCGCTTTCACATAAGGCTTTGCCAGGTGGCCAGTAAATCCATTATCTATATAATGGCGGGCAGAGTAAAGGCTGTCTGCCGTTACGGCAATCACCGGGATTTCCCTGCAGCAGCGAATCTGTTCCAGCAAATGGAATCCGTCCCCGTTTGGCATCTGGATATCTGTAAGGACCAGGTCTACCGGCAAACTTAACAAAATGGCCATGGCTGCCTGCGAGCCCAGGGCCGTAGCTACCAGATGGCCCGAGAGGCGGAGCATTTCAGCAGAAAGGGCCAATTGTGCCGGATCATCGTCCACCACAAGAACCCGCAGGGGGACGGGAGATGGTTCCACAGAAACTGGTTTTGCTTCCGTGGGAATGTCCGGAGCCTGGACGTTGGTTGGCTCCACGGGGATGGAAACACAGAAAGTGCTTCCGGAGTCTTCGTTCCTGGAGAGGGTGATGTTGCCTTTGAAAAGGTCCATAGTGCGTTTAACTATGGATAAACCCAGCCCCACGCCTTCCTTTTCCGGGGTGCGGGATGTCTCCACCCGCATGAATTCATCAAAGATGCGCTGCTGCGCTTCCGGGGCAATGCCCGTTCCCGTGTCGTACACAGAAAAGAATAATTCCGGGCCGTCGAGCGATACATGCAGGTCTATGTGCCCCTTGTCGGTAAATTTGACGGCGTTGGACAACAGGTTCATCACCACCTGCCGAAGCCGCATGGGGTCTGTTATAACGCAGATTTTCGGGGAGATGGCGGTCCGCAGATTTAGTGTCACGCCTTTTTTTCCGGCCATGGGGGCAAATACGTCTATAGCCTCTTCAAAAAGCTTCCTTACAGAGGTGACGGTGGGATTAAGCTGCGTTTTATGTGCATCCAGGCGGTAGTATTCCAGCAGGTTGCCCAGCAGTTCCATTACATGTCCGGCAGAGTGCATCATGGGATCCAGGTATTCTTTGAGTTGCTGTCCGGGGCTTTTGTCCGAGGGGTGCCCAAGCAGGTCCAGGTATCCTATGATGGCACTCAGGGGCGCCTTGATGTCATGAGTCACGGTGAGCAACAGTTTTTCCCGGCTTTTCATCAATTCTTCTGCCCTGTTCCGTGCAACCTCCAGGTCCCGGCGGTATTTACGGCTTTTGTTCAGGTCTGTGAATATGAGGAGGGTGGATAGTAGGATGATGAGCAGAGCGGCTGCACCCAGTATGGAAAGCGAGTTTCCGGCCTCCTCCAGAGAGGCCCTGCGGGTTTCCAGGGCTGTTAGGGTGGTGCTAAACCACTCCTGGTTCAACTCTTCCAGCAATTTATTTATCTCCAGGTTCAGGGCGCGGTCTGTTTCTATTAGCTGTTGCAGTTGTGCCGAGATGGACCTAAGCTGGCGCTGCCGTTCTGCTTCCACATCGTCCAGGACTTTCATCACCGCCTGGACCACGGTGTCACGGTCTGTGGTCTGAACGGCCACAGGCTGCGGGGTTCCCGGAATGATCCGGACCAGGGAATCGGTTATGGTGCGGCGTATCTGTTTGATCTCGGTAATGCTGTCCTGCATGCGGGAAGGAGCGAAAGCATTGCCCAAGCGTTCAAAGAAATTCTGTTTGGGCCTGCGCACGGCCGTTGTGATGGTATCGTAGATAACCTCTTCCCGGATGACCACGGGTGGCATGGGCCGTGAAGTTACTTCGGTTAATTTTGGGGCCTGCGTCATGGCCGGGACCCGGGGAAGGGCCCTGTCTACCTTTTGCGCCACCGTGCGATTGCTGCGTTGGCTGAGTTCCTGTTGCTGGCGTGCGATATCCTGGATGTTGATGTTGCGGTACACCAGCAGGCTGTCAATTTCCAGCAGGATCTGCCTTTGCCGCTCCATGGCGGTTCCCCTGCCCAGGGAGTCGAGCATCACGTCTACTTTGTCCAGGGCGTTGCGGTAGAGGTCGTAGTTTTCGGCTTTGGGATCCTGGATAAAGCGGGTTCCCAGCCATTCGGCCTCATACAGCAATGATATGGTATTGCTAATCAAAAGGCTTCGTTCCAGGATTTCCTCGCGGCGGTCTTCGCTCTGAAACAGGAACGGGTAGACACGTTTGTATACGTACCAGGCTGCACCAACGGTCAGTGCCACCAGCAAGACATAGCTGAAGACCACTTTCAGGCGAAACCCCACATCTTGTTTCATGAAGCTAAGATATAAAGAAATCCCCGCAGCACAAAAGGGGAGAGGAAAAAGTGTAAGTGGGAAAATATACCCCAAGTTGTGGTGCATAATTCCCCAACAATTAGCGCGATCCTGGGGGGAGTGTCTTTCTGTTGTCAAAAAAACAATCTGACAACCAATGAGTTAAAAATATAATTTTTTATTGGAGTCGTTTTTGATTGTTTTTCAAATTGGGGAATGTTTCTGGAACGCATTTTGAGTATAAAATGGATAACGAAAGCAGTGAGCACGCGGAATTTTTTCATGCAAACAGAAGATCCATTGGTCGTGCCACGAAATAAAGAGGGATACTGATAGGCGACAGTATCCCTCTTTGCCTATGGGGGATTTACAACTCCCAGCCGGTTCCTTCCTTGGAGTCTTTGATCTGCACGCCCAGGCCGGAGAGCCGGTCGCGTATCCGGTCCGATTCGGCCCAGTTCTTCAGGACCCTGGCCTGAGTCCGGTATTCCAGCACCAGATCTACCAGTCCTTCTATCAGGGGAAGCTGAACTTGGTCTGCTTCTTCCTTCAGTCCCAGGATACCGTCCACCACCCGGCTGTATATTTTTTCTATTAGTTCCTTGTCTGCCAGGGAAACAGGCCGGGCAGCATCCGATGCGGTATGGATCCATGTGACCAGATCAAAAAGTGCTGCCAGGGCCACGGGGGTGTTCATGTCGTCACACAAAGCCTGATAAATCTTTTCTTCGGTTTCCTGCAAGGTCGGGGAAACGGCTGCTTCTTGTGAAACGGGCAACTTTGCAAATACCCTGCGTGCCTGGAGCAGTCTTTTAAGGCCTTTTCCGGCGGCCACCAGGGCTTCGTTGCTAAAATCGAGTGTTCTCCGGTAATGTGCCTGCAGGATGAAAAACCTGATAGTCATGGGATGGAAGGGTTGTGTCAGGAGCGGGTGCGTTCCGTTGAACAATTCTTCCAGGGTGATGAAATTCCCCAGGGACTTACCCATTTTCTGGCCGTTGATAGTGATCAGGTTGTTGTGCATCCAGTACCGTACGCTGTCTTTTCCCCGTGTGACGGTATTCTGGGCCAGTTCACATTCATGGTGCGGAAAGAGCAGGTCCATCCCCCCGCCGTGGATATCAAAAACCAGTCCCAGGTATTTGGAACTCATGACCGAGCATTCCAGGTGCCAGCCCGGGAAACCTTCGCTCCAGGGGGAGGGCCAGTGCATGATGTGCTCGGGGGATGCTTTTTTCCACAGGGCAAAATCAAAGGGAAAACGTTTTTCGTCCTGGCCTTCCAGCTCACGCGTGTTGGCCAGCAGGTCTTCCAGAACCCGCCTTGAAAGGATCCCGTAACGGTGTGTTTTGTTGTATTTTTCAACGTCAAAATAAACAGATCCGTTAACCTGGTAAGCCATGCCGGCGTCCAGAATCTGTTTTATCATGGCTATCTGTTCTGTTATATGGCCCGAGGCCCTTGGCTCGATGCTCGGTGGCAGGGTGTTGAGACTGGCCATGGCCTGGTGGTACCGGATGGTGTAATGCTGCACCACCTCCATGGGTTCGACCTGCTCGAGCCGCGCTTTGCGGCCGATCTTGTCCTCTCCCGAGTCCGAGTCGTTTTCAAGGTGTCCCACATCTGTTATGTTGCGCACATAACGGACTTTATACCCCAGGTACCTCAGCAGTCGTACAAAAACATCGTATACCACCCCCGGACGGGCATGTCCCAGGTGGGGATCGCCGTACACGGTGGGGCCGCAGACATAAAGTCCCACATGCCCGGGAACCAGTGGTTCAAATTTTTCTTTTTCTCTGGTAAGGGTGTTGTATATGAATAGTTCTGGTGGCATGCGGGTTGGTAATTATGTCTGCAAATGTACAATTTTTTAACTTGGGACCACTTCCCCGGGCTTTTGGGGCAGCACTTCCCGGAGTGTCTGGGCTATTACTTCCTGGAAATAGCGAGGCTGGCCGTCTTTTTCGTAGGCATTGGTCCGGATCTTGCCGGTGATGGCCAGGCGGGATCCCTTTTTGACCGATTCAAATGGAGCGATATCCTTCCCTTCCCAGGCAACGACCCGGTGCCAGGTGGTTTCTTCCTTGAGTGCCCCCGAACCTGTTTTTATCACCTCGCCTGTGGCCAGGTTGAAATTCATAACCCTTCTTCCTTCCTCGGATTGACCAATCCTGGGATCGGCCCCAACACGTCCCATCAATTCTACTTTGTTGATAGATTGTTCCATAATGCGTTATTATTAGTTAAACGCACCAAACCTACAACAACGGTGTGTAAAAAAAGACCTCTATCGTAAAAATCTACATATATTTTTCAAGGAACTCAAAGAAAATTTTATTCCAAAGCATATTGTTCTGCGGTTTGAGGATCCAGTGGTTCTCATCGGGGAAAAGGACCAGCCTTGCAGGAACTCCGTGCAGCTTGGCGGCATTGAAGGCGGCCATGGCCTGGTCCGCGGGAATACGGTAGTCCAGTTCCCCATGGGTGATCAGGATGGGTTTGTTCCAGTATTGTACTCGTGTGTGCGGGGATTGGGCATAGTGTTTCACGGCTACAGGGTTAGTGTCCCAGGGGGCACCCCCGTTGTCCCAGTGCGGAAACCAGACCTCTTCTGTGGTCATATACATGTGTTGGGTGTTGAAAATGCCGGCGTGCGCAATGAAGGCGGCAAACCGATCGTTGTGCGCTCCTGCCAGGTGAAACACCGAATATCCGCCATAACTGGCACCCACAGCAGCAATACGGCTTCCGTCAACAAAGGGTTCTTGTTTCATGTGGTCCACGGCACTCAGGTAATCCTGCATATTCTGGCCGGTATAGTCCCCGCTGATCTGTTCTGTCCATTCCTGTCCAAAGGCCGTTGTACCCCGGCGGTTGGGCAGAATTACTATATACCCGTTGGCGGCAATCAGCTGGTGGCACCAGCGGTAGGACCATCCCTGAGACAGGGTGGACTGGGGTCCGCCGGCACAGAAGAGCACAGCCGGGTATTTCTTTTGCGGATCAAAGTGGGGCGGGTATACCACCCAGGTAAGCATTTTCTTGTTGTCAGTAGTGGTGATCCAGCGTTCCTCCACCTGGCCCATCGTGAGATAATTGAGTATGTGGCTGTTCTCAGAGGTCAATTGGGTGTATTCTCCCGATTGGGGATGAATAGAAACCACCTCGGCCGGCATGGACATGGAAACATATGTACCGATGAGCCGTTCTCCCGACACCGTGTCAGCGGAAATCTGAACCGGACTGCAATCGTACCATCCGGTAGTGATCTGGCGGATCTCGCCTGTCTCTGTGTCCAGGTCAAACAGCTGGTTGATCCCCTGCGCATAGGCATTAAAATACAGTCCTTTGCTGTTAGCCCTCCAGGTAACCCCTTCCACATTGTAACGGAACGAGGAAGTAAGGTCTTTTATGGTACCCTCTGCAAAGGAATACAGCATAAGCCGGTTCTTGTCTGCCTCGTACCCGTCCCGTTCCATGCTGTTCCATACCAGGAAGTTGCCGCAGGGTGAAAACTTCGGTGCGGTGTCGTAACCCATCATGCCCTGGCTCAGGTTGGTTTCATGTCCTGTTTCCAGGACCCGCAGGTATATGTCTGTATTGGTAGATACGGCGTAATCTTTGCCGGTCAGTTTGCGGCAGGAATAGGCGATGCGTTTTCCATCGGGGCTCCAGCTCAATTCCCCGATGTCCCCAAAGGGAAGCGTGGGCAGCTCGTAGGGCTGTCCCTCCAGCAGATCGGTCACATTGGAGAGGGTTTTTCCGTCAAACAGGGCTGTAAAGGAATGGGGGATCTCTTCTACAAAGCTATCCCAGTGACGGTACATCAGATCGTCAATGACGCGTCCGGTGGCCTTATCCAGGGAGGGATCGAGGTCGGTGGGCTTAACGGCAGAGGGGACCGTGGAAACGAAAAGGATCCTGTCCCGGGTGGGGGAAATACTGAATTCCGATATGGCCTTGTCCGTTCCTGTGATCTGTTGCCGTCGCGTTCCATCGGCCTGCATTATCCATAATTTGCCTTCGCAGACAAAGAGGAGGCGGTCGTTGTCCAGCCACCGTGCGTTGGATTCGCTTGCGGATGTCTGGGTGATCTGTCGGTTGTTCTGCCCTTGGGTATCCATTACAAAAAGTTCGCGGTTGCGTTTGTTTTCTTTAATAGAGGTATAGGTTACTCCATAGACAATTCTTTTCCCGTTGGGTGAAACCTGAGGATCTGTAACGCGCCCGAAGAGATTCAGGAGGGAGGCATTAATAAGGTCATTTTCCGGTATTTCTGTGTTTTTCCCGATCAGGGGGGCTTTGTTTTGCTCGTTGCCCGAGCATTGCGACAGAGCCAGGGAGGCTGTAAGCATCATAAACACTAAGATTGTTCTGTTCATATAGTTGTGGTTTGACTTCAAAATTAGTGAATAAATTGTAAGTTTGTGGAAATTTAAAGAAAAGAGCAATGAAACAACTTGTAAGCTTGTTCTTTGTGTTTGCCGCCCTTTCTGTGCAGGCACAAAGCATTAAACTGGAGTTCAAACCGGTTAAGGGGGTGGAATACCCGGTATCTATGGAGGTCAACCAGACGATGACCCTGATTGTTCCCGGTATGGGGAACGTTGTCACACAGACAGACCAGACAATAGGGGCTGTAGTCACACTGGCAGAAGAGGTGGAACTGGGGTACCTGGTGGAAGCCCGTCTTACACGAATGACGGTCAAGGCAGAAGGCCAGGGACAATCCCAGGTGTTTGACTCGGAAGGGGAGGATATCATGAGCCAGGCCATTAAAAGCATGATGGGCAAACCCATGAAAATGGTTATTTCCCGCAGGGGAGAGGTTTTAGAGCAAATGCCCGTGGAGGAAGCCTTTTATACAGAAGCCGATAGCATACTGGCCACACAGTATGCCCGCCGCCGGAGGGAGCAAACTATGGAACAGATCAAGCAGTTGTTCAGCCAGAATACCATAAAGAGTGTGGTGCAGGCTGGCCTGACAAAGTTCCCTGACAGAGAAATGACTATTCCTTCTGTCTGGACAGATGAGGAGCCCAGCGAAGAGTTAAGCGCCATTGTCACGGTGCAGCAGCGTTTGACCCAGTTGTCGGGCAACCGGGCCAGCATGACTGCCAAATCGGTCATCATGCCCGATCCAAATGCCAAAAAACCCGAAACGGCTCAGCGTATGGAGCAACTCTCGGGAAATGGCGAAGGCACCTCGGTAATCGATATTCAAAGCGGATGGGTGATTGAAAGCAGCGGAACCCAGTCGCTGCGCGGTGAACTGGTGGTTGAACAGGCAGGACAGGTTCAGTCAATAGACCTGACCATGGAGGTGAAGGTCAAAACTATTGGTAAGCAATAGTAACGGTTAATTGTGACGTGTTGGTATAATTTCCGCCCGGTTGGTTTGATCCGATATTGAGTGTGCCCCCGAGTTTTAGTATGGCTGTACCATCAGGGCCGATTTGTCCGCCAGAGGGAAGAAACTGAAAATTATTCACAGTCATTGTGTTGCCACCTTCATCTGTCAGAGTGATCTGAGAGGGGAAACTGCCAGCTGCAATTACAAAACTCTGACCGGGCATCCCTATGATTTGAAAACTTGCGGCAGTACTGGTACCCATGAACTGAAAAGTGCCCGAGACATTGGAAAGGTTGCCAGATGAGGCATCAAGCACGACAGATCCGCCCGCCGTATTACTTACGATGTTCCCGAAAAGCAGGTCGGTCAATTTGCTTATCCGCAGATCTATCCCTAAAGTGATGGAGGCTTCTGCATCTATGGAGGTAGTGAATAAACTGGGGTTCTGTCCGGCAGCAATCTGTGAAATCCCAGCCAAAAAAGCAGTCAGCAGCAACAACTTTATCGTTCTCATATCAGCGGTATCCTCTATTTAAATCAAAATTACGGAAAATTCTGCAAAAATCAAACCAGATTCATCCAACAGGTTTAATCACCGTATATAAGGGGCCAAAGAACAGGATCCTGAAGCAGCTCCTGCAGCCGGTGTTCCTTTCCGTCTACAAGCACCCTGTTTGAGATAAGACGTACTCCGTGGCTGTAATCTACATAGGTATTGATGTGGCCGTCATATACGGGCTGGATGGGCTTGCCATCCAGCCGATGCCAACCATAGATGATGACATGATGTGTGCGGGAGGGATTGGGGGGCGTTTTTGTAATGACAATGTCTTTTTTTGTGCCGGCTGTAAGTTCTCCCGGTTTTTTGCCTGCAGCTTTGAGCTGGGCAAAGATCACCTGCGAATGGTCAAAGAAAAGGTCTGGATCCAGATTGCGGTATTCCCGCGGGATGTAGTTGAACGGTTCTGCCCTGGCCGTGGCCTTGCTATAGATTATGTCAACGATTTTTGGCGTAGGTAGGGAACAATCCAGTGAACAGGCAATTCTGGTGGCAGTCATGGGGGTGAGCGGAACAATAAAGGGCATATTGCCGCTCAATACGGTCAGATAATCCGGTTTGACAAACAGGGTGAGGCGGTGTTTCTTCCCGTTGAGATCTCTTTGGTGGGTGGTGATGCGCACGAATCCTTTCATATATTCAGGGACATTCCCTTCCAGGATCTGGTTGCAGGCAAGTTCTTCGCGTTCTTCCATTGACAAGGTGCGGAATTTTTCATAGAAAGGGCAGTCACCGCGTTGTACCTGGGCTCCCAGGAAACCGGCAGGCAGCAACAGAAGGATTGCCAGAAAAGGGGAAACGCCATTTAGAAAGGTGTTTTTCATAGGTCAGGAAAACCCGCGATTTCGTTAATTGGAATAATTTTTTTTACTTTGTCAACTGCAAAGTTCGTTAATTTTGCATTATTAACTACATTTTATTAACTAATCACTAAATTATGGCAGTTAACATTGAAGAAAAAGTTAAGCAAATTATTGTGGACAAACTGGGTGCAGACGAGAATGAGGTTACCCCCACTGCTAACTTTACAAATGATTTGGGTGCGGATTCTTTGGATACCGTAGAACTGATTATGGAATTTGAAGAAGCTTTCGGCATCAACATTCCAGACGAGGCCGCTGAAAAAATATCTACAGTAGGCGATGCCATCAAATACATCGAAGACAACGTAAAAGCCGAATAATTTAAAACCATGAAGCTCAGACGGGTAGTCATTACCGGATTGGGGACAATCAATTCCCTGGGGCATAATATCCCGGAATATTTTGACAATCTGGTAGCCGGAAAGTCCGGCGCAGGTTTGATTACCCGTTTTGACGCTTCTTTGTTCAAAACCCGTTTTGCCTGTGAAATCAAGGATTATGATCCGGAAAAATTCGGGATTGACAAGAAGGATGCCCGCAGAAACGATCCTTTTACACAATATGCCCTGATCGCTGCCCATGAAGCCATAACGGACAGCCATCTGGACCTGGATGCCCTTGATAAAAACCAGGTGGGCGTGATTGTGGGATCGGGCATAGGCGGGATAGAAACACTGCTCAGGGAGATCGGGGAGTTTTACAAGGGCGGTATGGTTCCCAGATTCAGTCCCTTTCTTGTTCCTATGATGATCGCAGACATTGCCTCGGGAATGATTTCTATGAAATACGGATTCCGTGGCCCCAATTACGCTACGGTCTCTGCCTGTTCCACATCAAATCATGCCATGAGCGATGCCTTTACCCTGATTCGTATGGGAAAGGCAACTGTTGTAGTGACAGGGGGCTCGGAAGCACCCATAAACCAGGCAAGCATTGGCGGATTCAATGCAGCAAGAGCGATTTCAACCAACAACGATGAATACATGACTGCCTCCCGGCCTTTTGACAAAACGCGTGACGGTTTTGTGATGGGAGAAGGAGCCGGTATTCTTGTCTTTGAAGAATACGATCATGCAAAGGCCCGCGGAGCGAAAATTTATGCCGAAGTGGGGGGTGCCGGCATGACAGCCGACGCATACCACATTACAGCACCGCATCCCGACGGAGAAGGCGCACGCCGGGTCATGGCCGAAGCCATAAGCGAAGCCGGGTTAAAGCCGCAGGACGTGGATTATATAAATCTTCACGGAACCTCCACCCCTTTGGGAGATGTAGTGGAAGTGAAGGCCATAAAAGATCTTTTCGGTGATCATGCCTACAAAATGAGCCTGAGTTCCACCAAATCTATGGCAGGACATGCCCTGGGGGCTACCGGAGCCATAGAAATACTTGCCTGTATCTGTGCCATGGAAAGGGATATGATCCCTCCAACCATCAATTTCAAAGAGGAAGATCCTGATATTGATTATAAATTGAACTTTACGTTCAACCAAGCGCAAAGGCGGAAAGTACGCGTAGCGCTTTCCAATACGTTTGGCTTTGGAGGACACAACTCCAGTCTATTGATCAAAAATACCAAAGAATGATTTTCCGCCCCGCGGATAAAGACACCAAAGACAAAAAACTACGGATTGCCTTACGTGGTTGTCTGGGCTTTGAACCAAAGAATCTGGATATTTACAAAATCGCGCTTACCCACCGATCTGCCGTCTCTGACAATAAAAACTCCAACGAGAGGCTGGAATTCCTGGGCGATGCTGTACTGGATATTGTTGTGGGAGAAGCTGTATACCGGCGTTATCCCGATGCCGACGAGGGGTATCTGACCCAAATGCGTTCCAGGATAGTGAGCCGGGACTCCCTGAACAGGATCGCAACAATGACAGGCTTGCTCCCATGGATGGATGTAAGGGGGAACGACAATCAGTCACGCAATATTGGCGGCAATATGTTTGAAGCACTTGCCGGGGCCGTCTTCCTGGATATTGGATTTACAAAATGCCGGAAGGTTCTCCTGAATCATTTGTTGTCCCATGTGAACTGGCAGGAGCTTGAATGTACGGAAACTGACTATAAATCCCGTATGGTGGAGCGTTGTCAGAAAAAAGGGAAATCGCTCGGTTTCCGTGTTCACATGTTGCCTCCGGTACCCGGCAGCCAATCCCTGTTTGAGGCAGAAGCCGTAGCAGACGGCACTGTTTTGGGTACGGGCCGGGGACCTTCAAAAAAGGATGCCGAGCAGGAGGCTTCCCGCCAAGCCTGGTTACGCGAATTCAACAGGGGTATTTAACGGGACTTACGCCGCCTTTCCTTATCCAGGTAAGCATCCCAGGCAACAGAGCCGCCACGGAGGTTGTATATCACGCTATACCCGTTGTCCAGCAGCAGTTGTGTTACTTGTTTTGATGTCTTGCCCATGCGGCAATAAATATATAAGGTATCGGAAGCGGATAATTGGTCGTGGACTTCTTCCAGGAATGAAACGCCAGCAGGCAGGATGTTGACCGCACCCGGAATATGCCGGTAAGCATAATCCGAGGGTTCCCGCAGATCCAGTACCTGTGCGCGGGGGTTCTCCTCAATCATCTTCAAAAAATCCGCCGGGTCCAGATTGTAAACCTGTGCCGAAAGTACCTGAAAAGGCATCAAAAGCAACAGAAAGGGAACAATGGGTATCATGTTGTGACCTCGGAGGGATTCGAACCCTCGACCCAATGATTAAGAGTCATTTGCTCTACCAGCTGAGCTACGAAGTCCTTAAAACGGGGTGCAAATGTAACGATTATTTTTATTGTAGCAACACAGCATAGGTGATCCTCACATAAGGAGGTCTGTCCGACAGGTTGCCGTTCAAAATGGTGTTCCGGTAGGTATAGTTGTCTACATACCAAGTGTCTGAAGAGTTTCCGGAAACGGCATAGGTGGGCATGATCCACAGGTTGTCACTGGGGGTGATGGTGCCTTTTTTGAGGATTTCCTGCAGGTAAGAGGTGATCTCAAAGGTGTATTCCCAGTGGGTACGGTTCATGGTTCCCCCCGAATTGTCGTAGTAAATTTCTTTGAGCGGGCTGTACAAGGTAAGGGTATCGCCCGACACCAGGCGGCTGGGATATAGGTTGCCCGGTGCCCTGTTTACCATGGAGTAATCCTGGTTGGATGGTATTTCAACAGGCATGACCAGGTCGGCACGGGATATCATGATGCGGCCGGGTTCTACAGGGGGTGTCTGTGCCTGCCCCCAGGCTTTGATCCGGGTTGCGAGGACGGCGGCGTTCAGGCATGGTTTTACCCCGGCAAGGCCTTCATAATAAAGGTGTTCAGAAGGCGCCTCCACGGCAAGATGTGAGGATTGGTGGGAAGAAATATTGTAATAGGTGCCGTATATGTTGAAAAAATAGGTAAGCAGGCTGTCGCCATCCCCGCTTTTATAGTTCAGGTATAAGTTGGCTTCACTGATGTTCAGGTAATTGATCCGACCGCCGGTTTCTTCCGAACCCAGTGGGTCTGTGGTAATATACAATCCTTTGAACCTGTTAATGAATGCATCGGTGCTGTCCCTTTCAATGGAATCTGCCTGGAGCAATTCATAGGCAAAGGCTTCTGTGAAGTCAATTCGCAATGTGTCCCGCCCCAGAAAAATCATCCCCGGTTTGCTTACAGGGATTGGATCTATGTATTCTTCCGAAAAGGATTTATGGTATATGTCCAGGTGATCAAGGTCCTTAACGAGTCTGTAAACATATACGTTTTGGGGAATATACCGGTCACTATCGCTGAAAACGGTAAAACCGCCAACCGGAATGTTCACGAACATATCTGACACGATGGGGTCTTTACCATATTCGGTCTGATAGGTATAAGGGGCAAACTGTACCAGTGCTGATGTGCTTGTCTTGCCAAATAGGGGAGAGATAACAGAGCCGAACGCCAGATAGGCGGGGGCAGACATGTTCATGCTGTCTGCAACAGCAGTAAACATGGGGGCTTCAAATTCCACCCAGTTGATGGACAATACCTGGTTGGAGGGTATCAGGTCGGAACCCATCCGGTTGTCTACCGTAATGCAAGAGGCTAGCGGGAGTAGGAGAAAAGCAGACAGGATAATGCTGCAGGCCCTTTTTATCATTGGGTTTCTAAAATTTGATCGTAAAAGCTGTTGTAATCCCGGATATAGGTGCTTGCAAGGTCCTGTGGGTTGATGTACGGCAGAACGGGGATCTTCCGGGATACGGCGTATTGCGTGAGTTTGCGGTCAACACCGGGACTGGCCAGAATTATCCCGTCGGCATATTGCATAGCTGTTTTGGTCAGATTAAGGGCCGTGGGTTCTTCCAGGAATTCCACATCTTTTGTCTTAATGCCGGGCATAATCACTTTGGACCGCATGTTCTCGTTAAAAGTTTCGTTGGTCAGATCGTTGTACAGTGAAACGACCACACGGGCATTTGTGAAAAGAGGGTCATCATGGTAAGCTTTTTTCAGAAACAAAGGCAGCAGATGGCTCAGCCATCCGTGACAATGAACCAGGTTGGGCTTCCAGCGAAGCTTTTTCACAGTTTCCAACACACCCCGAGCAAAAAATATGCCTCTTTCATCGTTGTCTGCGAAAAAACCGTCATTCGGGTCTCTGTGCATACTTTTTCTCTGGAAATAATCTTCGTTGTCAATAAAGTAGACTTGCATGCGGGCAGTAGAGATAGAGGCAACCTTGATAATTAGCGGACGGTCAATATCTTTGATAATGATGTTCATGCCCGACAGGCGGATCACTTCATGAAGCTGGTTGCGGCGTTCATTGATGCATCCGTATTTTGGCATGAATGAACGGATTTCGCCACCTGATTCCTGCACTGCCTGAGGTAAATGACGGCCGACATAGGACATATCCGTTTGTGGAAGGAAAGGGAAAATTTCCGAACTCACATAAAGGATCTTTTTGGCTTTTGTCATAGTGCTTTACCGCTTGAAATCACACAAAGGTAGCAAAAATTTCTTATACTTTCATTATCTTTGGAACCATTAACGATGGCACAACAGGAGAAAAATATTATCAACCAGCAACTTGTACAGTCCTATCTATCCTCTGTGATAAGCATATCCCTGGTGCTGCTTCTGGTGGGAATAACCGGTTTGCTCGCGGTCAATGCCCGGACCGTCTCTGACTATTTCAAGGAACACCTGGGGGTTTCGGTCATTCTTGACCAGGAAACAAAAGATGCCGATTCCACTTTAATTATCAAACAGTTTATGGCAACCCCGTACGTTAAGGACGCGGTCCGGGAGGCGGCGTTCATATCGCGTGAAAAGGGAGCGGCAGAAATGGCACAGTTGTTGGGCAGCGAATTTCTGGACATCTTTGAATACAACCCACTGCCTGCATCTGTGGAGTTAAGGCTGAATGCAGCTTACGTCCACAATGATAGTATTGCCCGCATGGAAACATACTTGTCAAAACTCCCGTATGTTGAGGAAGTCTCTTATCAGGCACCACTGATCACGTTAATTAACAGGAATCTGCGCAATATCGGCATAGTTCTTGGCGTCATCATTCTTGTGCTTTTGATCATATCCTTTGCCTTGATACACAACACCATCAGATTGTCTGTCTTTGCGCGCCGCTTTACCATATATACCATGAGGCTGGTGGGTGCCACCAGGCGTTTCATCCGAAAACCCTTTATGGCGCAAGCCTTCATACAGGGCTTGTTGTCCTCGCTCATTGCCATTGTATTGCTCATGGGCGTACTCTACTTGTTGCAAAGGGAATTTCCCGGAATTCTGATGCTCATATCGCGCCAGATGTTCCTGCTGGTCATGGGCGGCATGATAATTACCGGGATTCTGCTGTGCAGGATATCTACTTATTTTGTCGTAAACCGTGTGGTGAAGCTTAAGGCTTCTGCCTTTTATTATTAAACTGCAATGAAGAAACAGAAAATGAATCAAAAAGAAGCCGAAGGGAAATTTGCCCTGCCTGCAAGAAACGTGTATCTTTTGCTTATAGGCCTGGCGGTCATAGCCCTGGGATTTGTTTTAATGGCAGGAGGAGGGTCCGATGACCCTCAGGTATTTACAGGCCAGGCCATGTTTAATTTTCGCAGGATGGTTATTGCCCCCCTGCTGGTTTGCGGCGGCTTTGTCTTTGAGATAATTGCCATAATGCACATAAAGAAAGATAAGGGGAATGAACGGGCTTGAGGCGCTGGTACTCGGACTGCTGCAGGGGTTGACCGAGTTTCTTCCGGTCAGCAGCAGTGGCCATCTGGTTATAGTAAAGACACTTTTTGGAATTGAAACTAGAGATGCTTCATTCGAGATCGTGGTGCATCTGGCAACTGTTCTGAGTACCATTGTGGTTTTTCGCAAACAGATCTCGGAAATGATTTCCGACACGCTCCGTTTCCGGGATACCCCGGCGACCAGACTGACACTCCGGCTTTTGTTCTCGGCCATTCCTGTGTTGATTGTGGGATTGTTCTTCAAGGAGCGGGTAGAGGCCCTCTTTACCGAAGGGTTGACGCTGGTTGGTTGGATGTTGCTGCTGACAGCGGTGCTGCTGGTTGTTTCCCAGTGGCTCTCGGCCCTGAGGCAGAAAAAAGGCTCAGTCCGTCCCATCGGCTACCGGGAAGCTTTCATGATAGGAGTGGCCCAGGCTATTGCGGTTGTGCCGGGATTATCGCGTTCCGGAGCCACCATCGCAACCGGACTGTCGCTGGGCGGAGATAAAGACAAGGTGGCTCCGTTCTCTTTTCTGATGGTGCTCATCCCGGTGTTGGGAGAAGCATTCCTGGAAATCTTATCCGGAGGCTTTGCCCAGGGCGGCACCGGGATCCCCTTTTATGCACTGGCCATAGGTTTCACAGCTGCTTTTGTTTCGGGATTGCTGGCCTGCCGTGTAATGATTTCTATTGTGCGCAGAGTGAAGTTCACCTGGTTTGCAGTGTATTGTCTGTTGGCGGGACTTGCCTGCCTGATTGTGCCATTGTTATGAGCAAGTATTATTTTGTTGCCGATGTTCATTTGGGTCTCAGGAACGGAGACCCGGCCTTCAGGGAAGCACGTTTTACCGCTTTTCTGGACAGCCTGGGCCCCGATACGGACGGCCTGTTCCTTCTGGGGGACATCTTTGATTTCTGGTACGAATACAAATATGTGATTCCCAGAGGTTATACCCGTACGCTGGGAGCGCTGGCACGTGTAAGGGACCGGGGAATACCAATACACTTTTTTGCAGGCAATCATGATTTGTGGACTTTCGGATACCTGGAGCAGGAGTTGGGCATGCAGGTACATCACAATGAATTGTATGTCAAGCTGGGGGGGAAAGATTTTCTCCTGGCACACGGGCACCGTATGGGGCGCCATCCGTTCAAAAGCCGTTTTTTGCACAAGTTGTTTCACAGCAGGGTCCTTCAGATACTGTTCAGCTGTGTCCATCCACGTTGGGCGTTTGCCCTTGCCCGGAAATGGTCTGTCTGGAACAGGGACAATCACGCTACTGACACATCGGGCAGAAGTCTGGAAGAGCCCATATACCAATATGCCGCCGCGTATGAACGTCCGGTCGATTTCTGTATTGTCGGGCACATACACCAGTCTGTACGCCGTCCCCTGCCTGCCGGCGGAGAACTTATTGTTCTGGAAGACTGGCTGTCAGTTGGCCCATCGGGTCCCGTACGGGGAGATATTGGGATCTTTGGGGGGACCGAAAAGGGAGAAATAGAGATAATAAAAGCGCCCGTCGTGGTACATACGGACTAATTCTTCAAGGAGTATGTCTTCTCCGTACTTGTCGTACGGTTTTTTCATATCGGCTCCGAAAATGCGTGCCACCCCCTGCCAGAATGAGGCGGTCAGTCCGCCCCGGTAACTCTTCACCACGGCGTAGGGTGTCTGGCCAATTTCACGGTCAATCAGGCGGAGCAGGATACGACCCTGGCTGAAAGTCAGTTTCCTGAGCGGGGCTTCAAATTCGGCATAAAGATCACGTTCGGTTTTTTCCAGAAAACGTTCCCGTTCCCTTGGGGTGAAGTTGCTGACCTCCAGAATGCTGTCTGCCCTGTCAATACGTTCCCGGGCTTGTAGCGCAAAGGGATAGGCACGGGCAAAATTATGAACGGTCCTGTAATATTCTCTCCATTCCCGATCGCTTTTCTTATTGTTCCGGTTGTACACGTAAAGGTCGGGTATGGAAGCAACGAACAGGGTGTCCCCGTTTTCTACAATGTAACCCATCAGATACCCTTCAGGCTGTTTTACCGTCTGTGCCTGCATGCACAGGGGGGCCAGCAGGTAAAGGACTGTTGCCGCGATGGTCAGATTTGTTTTCATCCAATCTCTATGGAGAAGCAAAAAACGTTCCTGTTTTCTTTTCTCTCGTATGTAAGTTCACTGGCCAGGTTTCTGACAAGATGGATCCCAAGCCCGCCGATTGGCCTTTCTTCGGTAGGGAGGCCGGTGTCCACAGGGTCGTATTCCAGCGGGTTGAAGGGCATTCCCCCGTCGTTGATCAGGGCGGTGAATTTTCCTTCTGTGATGCTCATCTCTATAACGACGGTATCGGGAGGATCCTGGGGTTGGTAACCATAAGATACAATGTTGCTGAAGACCTCGTCCAGGATAAGTTTGATTTTGTATTGTACTGGAAACGGGACCTTGTTTGCATCAAGGAAATCGCCTGTGATATCCAGTAACCGGGACAAGGCGGACAATTGATTTTCAAGTTCCAGTGTGCGTTTCATCAGGATGTCCTAATTTCGTTTGACAACCAGGATGGTGATGTCGTCGCTTTGCTCTTCTTCACCGGCAAAGCGGGCCACATCCCCGGCTATGATCCGGCAAACATGCCCCGGGGCATCTCCGGCGTTCATGATCTCTTTATTCCCAAGAACCTGTTCCCGAAGCAAGGAGTGCAGCGTATCGAACCCATATTCTTCCTGCTGTTTATTGAAGGCTTCCGTAACCCCGTCTGTGTACATGACCAGCATGTCGTCTTTAAGGTAAGGCATACTCTGGGACTTGAAGCTGTAACCGTCATAAACCCCCAGTACTATGTTGTTTGTAAGGGGTAACACCTCTGAGGTTCCGTCATGATGCAGCAGTATGGGGGGATTGTGCCCGGCATTAACATAGTGGAGCGTATCTGTCTCTTTATCTATCATCCCGTAGAAGACGGTGACAAACATGGAATTGACGCTTTCTGTACACAACAGGTGGTTGACATAGTTCATGCAATCTGTGGGGGACATGCCCTTGAGTCCCGTTGCCCTGATCAGGGTTCTACTGACCGCCATGAAGATGGCAGCCGGGATCCCTTTCCCCGACACATCCCCTATGACAAAGCCCATCCGGTGGCCGTCAATCAGAAAATAATCATAAAAATCTCCCCCGATCTGCCTTGCGGCCTCCATGGATCCGTTAATGTCTGCCCACCCCAGGTCCGGGATGCGTTTGGGCATGATGGCCCTTTGTATTTCGCGCGCCACCATCAAATCGTGTTCTATGGACAGGAGTTTGTCGTGGTAGGCAAGACCTTCCCTTACCACGTTCAGTTCCCCGATTGTTTTTTCCAGGGTGATCTCCAGGTCGTTGAAATCGACCGGTTTGGTGACAAAGTCGAAAGCCCCGCGGTTCATGGCTGTGCGGATATTGCCCATGTCGCCGTAAGCCGAACAGATGACAGTCTTGAGCAGCGGGTTTTTCAATTCACGCACCTTGCTCAACAGGGTAAGGCCGTCCATCTCGGGCATATTGATATCGCTCAGAATAATTCCAATATCGGGCACCTCAATGAGTTTAGCCAATGCTTCCAGTCCGTTGAAAGCAAAATGAAACTCGTACTGTCCATTGCGGATCTGTCTTCTGAATTTCTGATTGATAACATATTGGAGATCGGTTTCGTCGTCTACCACTAAAATCTTTTCTGCTGCCATGGATAATTATTGTTTTATAGGGATTTTCACTATGAATTCTGCGTATTCTCCGGGTTCTGATTCAACCTGTATCTGTCCGCCGTGCACCTGGACCACAATGTCGTAACTCAGAGACAAACCCAGACCTGTCCCCTTGCCCGCCGGCTTTGTGGTAAAGAAGGGATCGAAAATCTTTTTGATGTTTTCCGGGCTAATGCCTTTTCCGTTATCCCGGATGCGCACTTCCACTGTATTACCTGCCTTGCGGCTGCTGACACGAAGCGTGGGAACCCATCCTGAAGGTTTGTTGGCGGTGGCATCCTTTACTGAGTAGCAGGCATTGTTGATCAGGTTGAGGAACACCCGGCTCAAATCCTGCGGAACCACGCTGATCTGGGGAAGGTCTTTTGCCAGATCTTCCTCAATGGTGATGTTAAACGAGTTGTCCTGTGCCCTCATGCCGTGGTATCCCAGGGCAATGTCCTCGGTAAGCATATTGTTGATATCGGTGAGCTGGAACTCTCCGCTCTTGCCCCTTGAATGGAGCAGCATTCCCTTGACTATGCTGTCGGCGCGTTTGCCGTGTTCCAGAATTTTGGCGGAATTCAAAGACAGATCCCCCAGGATCTGGTTAACGTAGGTTCTGTCGTCTTCTTTCATATCTATTGGGACAAGAGCTTCGTTTAGTTCTTTTGTAAGATCCACAGACAATTCCGAAAAATTATTGATAAAATTGAGGGGGTTCTTGATCTCGTGAGCCACCCCGGCCGTGAGTTGTCCCAGGGAGGCCATTTTTTCTGACTGCACCAGTTGTTCCTGAGTCTGTACCAACTGTGCTGTCCGTTCTTTCACGCGGTCTTCCAGTGTTTTTTGCGCCTGGTCTATTTCGTGCATCATAACGGAGAAGGAGTTGGCCAGTTCGCCAATTTCATCGTTCGAGGACAATTCGGGCACGGCCCTGGTGTAGTCGCCGCTTTCGGCAACAGATTTGGTATAACGTGTAAGCTTTACTATGGGCAGGGTAAGCACCCTGGTAACAATAAAGACAAATCCAAGCAAAACAAAGAGCGAAAACAGGCCTACCAAAACCAGGATGGTGTTCAGGCTGCGCAACTCGGCAAGTGCCTCGTCCCGCGGATAAACCAAGGCAAGCGACCAGTGGTTTGAGCGGATGGGCACATAGGCGAACCAGGCTTTTTCTTTCCAGTCGGGGAACATGAAGGATTCCATGAACAGGCCGCTTTCACCGGCCAGCATTTTTCGGTAGACGGAAAATTGCTGGTTGCGGATGGTGTCTGCCTCTGCGGCCGAGAGGTCTTGATTGCTAACAATCCATTCGTCCATGGCAGAAAAGGTGGTTTCGTTCATTCTCAGGTGCTGGTCGGGGTGGTATACATACCGGCCACTGTTGGTGATCAAAAATCCGTAACCAGTTTGGTAAACAGCCAGGGACTCCATCAGGTTGTTGATCCAGCGGAGCGAAATATCCACAGTGGTTACACCGGCAACCACCCTCTTGCCGTCCTGTTGTGTGAAAAACGGAACAGAATAAGTGATCATGAGCACCTCTTCCTGGCCGGCAGAAGTTTCATAATAGGGATCGGACCAGTAGGGCTCCTGCAATTGCACCGGAATGATATACCAGTCTTCCATAAAATAATTGTTCCCGCCCTCGAAAAGAAGGGTGGATGCCACCACAGAGTCTTTTCTGTAAGCATAGGGAGCCATATGTGGAAGGCCCTGGTACATGCCGGGTTCAAAGGCAATGGTTGCCCCAAAGATATCGGGATTTTCAAGGAGCATGGATTCCAGCATCCGGCTAAGGTCCCGGGAAGACCAGTCTTCCATCTGGTTCAGCTGTGAGGCCATCACGATAGGGATCCTCTGGGCAGAGGCAAAAACCTGATTGATGCTTCCGGCAAATTCTTCTGCCTGGTGTTGTGCTTTTTCCAGGATCACTGCTGTCATGTGTTTTTTGGAAGAGTTGTAGTTCAATCCCAGAATTATGACCAGGATCACGACTGTTCCGGCAAACACATACCTAGCAATTGTGGAGGATATGCTTTTCCTTTTTTTAAAGGTTTGCGATGAATGTTTCATAAGGAGGGATGGATTTTATGAAATTACGTTCCATGAGTACAGATCCCACAAAATTATACGCATGCACAGGAAGCGTCGTTTCAATTTTCCTGGTTCGGGGATGGACCAGAAGTTCCCGGAAGCAGTTGAGCATCCAGCGCTGGTGTGCACGGCTGAATGGCACCCCTGCCTTGTTGCAGGCTTTTTCCAGAATATCAAGCGTTCCTTCTATGTCATCAAAGGCTGCCATCCATCCACGCAGAGAGGCTTCGATAAATTTTTTACACATTCCGGGCCGGTTCCAGGCCAGCTTTTCGTTCACATAGATGCCGTCTTCGGGGAAATTCATTCCATAATCACTCATGCGGAAAACGTTCAGGTCTTCTTCCCTGATACCGGCACTGAGAATTTCATGGTACTCGTTGTACCACATGGCCATACATACATCTACACCACCCCTAAGAAACAGGTTGATGGAATTGTTGATGGTTATGACATTCATCTCTATGTTGTTTCTCCTGAGCAGGCTTATTGGCTGCAACTCAAAATCCCCGCTCCATATGCCGATTTTTTTCCCGTTGAATTCTTCCAGTCTGTCCACGCCCCTTCCTTTGTGGCTTACAAGCATCAGCGCAGAACTCTGGTTGGTCTGGGCAAGGAGTTGCAAGGGGACTTTTGCCTCCTTAAGTTGCATAGCGGTGGAGAGCCAGAGGGTGGCAAAATCAAAATCACCCGTTTTGATGATATGGGAGGATGGGGTGGTGACGGTCCCGTAGATTATTTCTATGGTCAGACCCAGCTCTTTGTAGAAACCTTTTTCCTGGGCATAATAATAACCCGCAAACTGAGCCTGCGGATACCAGTGCAGGAGGAGTCTGTAAGTATCCTTTTGTGCGATGGCCGGAAGGGTAAACATTAACAGGAAAACGAAAGAGAAAAAATAACGTTTCATAAGACCGGCAAGCTTTATATTCTTACAAATGTAACAAAATTAGGATTCACGTTCTATATTTGCAGGATGAAACTGCTTTTTCTTTTCTGTCTGCTAGCTCAATCTCCCGTGACTGATTCTCTGGACATTAAGGTTGAACACCTGCATGATGTCATCCTGTCTGTGGACACGCACAACGATTTTGCCATGGCACTGGCTTTTCCCGAACGGCGATCCACGGTGGCAAAAGGCCAGGTTTCCTTTGAACAGATGAAAAAGGGCCGCCTGGATGCCGCCTTTTTCTCGGCCTACCAGGAGCAGGGGCCACGTACCCTGGAAGGCCATGAAAGGGCAAAATATTTGGCCGACAGCATGCTGCGCTCATTGCACAGGTATGCTGCAGAACATGAGCAGCTGGCAGGTGTGGCTTACAGTGCCGGGGATGTAAAGGAGCTTAAGGAGCAGGGCAAAGCAGCCATGTTGCTTTCCATAGAAAATGCCTATTGCCTGGGGCAGGACATTTCATTGGTGGAGCATTATTACAGGATGGGTGTCAGGATGATAGGCCTTACTCACAATGGCAGCAACTGTGTGGCTGATGCTGCGATGGACAGCCTGGAAATTCACGGAGGACTTTCACCCTTTGGCTACCGGGTCATACAGGAAATGAACCGCCTGGGAATGATAGTGGATGTTTCCCATGCATCGCGTAAAACATGCCTTCAGGCTGTACAGGAAAGCCGTGCCCCCGTTATGGCCAGTCATTCAGGAGTCTATAACCTGAAAGAGATCCCAAGAAACCTGACAGATGAAGAAATCCTTACCATTGCAGCAAAAGGCGGTCTGATACAGATTTCCATAGGCCGGTATTTTCTTTCATTCCTGCCCAAGCCGGAAGTGGGACTGGAGCACCTTCTGGAGCATATTAAATATGTTGTAGACCTGGTAGGAATTGACCATGTGGGAATTGGCAGTGATTTTGACGGAGGGGGAGGCATTGTGGGGGTAGAGGATATGGGAAAGATGAAAACCATTACCCGCGCCCTCCTGAAGAAGGGGTATTCAGAAGGGGATATTGGCAAATTGTGGGGCGGCAATGTTTTGCGTTTGATGGAGGAGGTTGCCCGGAATGCAGGCAGTTTCTAACATTTTTCATTTTCTTTTGTTCATAAATTTTTGTAAATCAGAAATTAAGTTCTATCTTTGCAACCCGCAATTTTAGAGTAGATTGTATCTAACAAATTGCAGGACAAAGGGTTACAAAGTGAACCCCACAAAATGTGCACCGAAGCAACAAACTATATTTTACGTTACGTTAAACGTCTAGAAAAAAGCAATGTTACAACCTAAAAAAACCAAGTTCAGAAGGCAACAGAAAGGCCGTATGAAAGGGATTGCCCAGAGAGGGACCCAGCTTGCCTTTGGTTCTTTCGGAATCAAGACAATGGAGTCCTGCTGGCTGACCGGCAACCAGATTGAGGCGGCCCGTCAGGCAGTTACACGTCATATGAAACGTGAAGGACAGATCTGGATCCGTGTATTTCCGGACAAGCCTTTTACAAAGAAACCTGCTGAAGTCCGTATGGGTAAAGGGAAAGGTGCTCCGGAAGGATTTGTCTGCCCCGTTACTCCCGGCAGGCTCCTGATAGAAGTGGAAGGTGTTCCCTTTGAAATTGCAAAGGAAGCCCTCCGGCTGGGCGCCCAGAAACTGCCTGTAAGCACCAAATTTGTGGTCCGCAGGGATTATGTAGAACAAAATTAGTTTAACAACAATGAAAGCACCTGAAATACGCGAGTTATCTGTGAAAGATCTAAGCGATCGTATTGAGGCGGAAAAAGCCAGTTTGCTTCGTCTTAAAATGAACCACTCCATCTCTCCCGTAGATGATTTGTCACAAATAAAAAAAGCACGCCGCAATATTGCCCGGATGCTTACTATTTTGAGTGAAAAACAAACCAAACAGAATCTATAATCATTGATTCATGGAAAGAAATCTTAGAAAAGAAAGAACGGGATTGGTGGTCAGCAATAAAATGGATAAGTCCATTGTGGTTGCTGTAAACCGGAAGGTAAAACATCCCATATACGGTAAGTTTGTGAATAAAACCACTAAATTCGTCGCCCACGATCAAAACAACGAATGCAGTGAGGGTGATACCGTACGCATTATGGAAACGCGGCCTCTGAGCAAAACAAAGTGCTGGCGTTTGGTAGAAATCATTGAAAAAGTGAAATAGCCATGATACAGCAAGAATCACGTTTACTGGTGGCTGACAACAGCGGAGCTAAGGTAGTCCTTTGCATCCGTGTTCTGGGAGGCACAAAACGCAGGTATGCGCGTATAGGCGATACCATTGTAGTCTCGGTCAAAAGCGCCATCCCGGGCGGAGGGGAAGCCAAGAAGGGTTCTGTCTCCAAGGCGGTGGTGGTGAGAACTAAAAAAGAAATCCGTCGTCCTGACGGATCATATATCCGTTTTGATGACAATGCCTGTGTTTTGCTTAGCAATACCGGAGAGTTGCGCGGAACGCGCATATTTGGTCCGGTAGCCAGGGAACTCAGGGATCGTTATATGAAGATTGTCTCACTGGCCCCGGAGGTATTATAGGAATTGAGTTATGAGTACAAAATTGCACATCAAGAAAGGCGACACGGTATTCGTTAATACCGGTGAAGATAAGGGAAAGACGGGAAGGGTGCTGGAGGTAAGACCCGCAGATCAGCGGGCCATTGTTGAGGGAATCAGGATGATAAGCAAGCACACCAAGCCATCGGCAAAAAGTCCCCAGGGAGGCATTGTTAAGAAGGAAGGAGCCATACATATTTCCAATCTGCAAGTGGTGGATCCATCCAAGGGAGGCCCCACACGTATTGGACGCCGGCTCAACAGCAAGGGGAAATTGGTTCGTTATGCAAAAAAATCGGGAGAGGAGATCAAATAATGGCAAAAGCAGTTAAAAAACAGCAACAGGCCCCTGTAGTGGTTAAAGGTTATGTTCCCACACTGCAGAAGAAGTACAGGGAAGAGATTGTTCCCCGGTTGATGAAAGAATTTGGTTTCACGTCGGTTATGCAGGTTCCCAGGCTTGAAAAAATAGTCTTGAACGAAGGTGTGGGCTCTGCAACGGCAGACAAGAAACTTATTGAAGTGGCCCAAGGTGAACTGACCCTGATCACAGGTCAGAAAGCGGTGCAGACCTTTTCAAAAAAGGACATTTCGAACTTCAAACTCCGGAGGGGAATGCCCATTGGCGTAAAAGCCACGCTTCGCTCGGCAAAAATGTATGAATTCCTGGACCGGCTGATCTCAATAGCCTTGCCGCGTATCCGCGATTTCAAAGGAATTACTGAAAAATTTGACGGCCGGGGCAATTATACGCTAGGGGTCAAAGAACAGATCATTTTCCCCGAGATTGATATTGACAAGATTTCCAAAATTATGGGAATCGAGATCACGTTCGTCACATCCAGCAGCAAGGATGAAGAAGCTTTCGCCCTGCTAAGGGAATTTGGTTTACCGTTTAAAAACATTAAAAAAGCACAATAGATGGCAAAAGAATCAATGAAAGCACGCGAGGTGAAACGCGCCCGTCTGGTTGCCAGGTATGCAGAGAAGAGGAAAGCCCTGAAAGAGGCTGGCGATTGGAGCGGACTGGCAAAACTGCCCAGGAACTCCAGCCCGGTACGTATGCACAACCGTTGTTCTATTACGGGCAGGCCTAAAGGCTATATGCGGGACTTTGGTATTTCCCGCATTCAGTTTCGCGAAATGGCAAGCAACGGCCTCATCCCCGGCATACGAAAGGCAAGCTGGTAAAAAGGCCCCGAAAGGGCCGGCCATATATATATTTTATTGGATATCGGGCAATTTATTGCCGAAAACAAATTTAAAAATCATTAATTATGACTGATCCAATAGCAGATTATCTGACAAGGATTCGTAATGCGGTGAATGCAGGACACAAGATCGTGGAGATTCCCGCATCCAAGTTAAAAACGGAACTCACCCGTATTTTACATGAAAAGGGGTATATTCTCAGTTACAGGATTGAAGAAGGAAAACCCTCCAACACCATTAAAATCGCCCTGAAATACCATCCTGAGACAAAACGCCCGGCCATTAAAAAGCTCATCCGCGTTTCCAGTCCCGGTTTACGTCGTTATACCAATGTAGATAATATGCCCAGGGTACTCAATGGCCTGGGTATAGCCATCATATCTACATCCAGGGGCATTATTACCGACAAGGAAGCAAAAACGCTGAACGTTGGCGGTGAAATTATGTGTTACGTATATTAATTAAAAGAATAATATGTCACGAATAGGAAAACTCCCTGTAAACCTGCCAAAAGGCGTGAGCGTATCTGTAGGCCCAGGCAATTTGGTTGTGGTGAAAGGCCCTCTCGGAGAACTGAAACAAAAAGTAGATCCGGACATGAAGGTGTCGGTGGAGGGGACAGAGCTTAAAGTGGATCGCCCTACGAACCAACCACGCCACCGGTCTATGCACGGTTTGTATCGTGCCCTGATCCACAATATGGTCGTTGGCGTTTCAACGGGTTTCTCCATTAAACAGGAACTTGTAGGTGTGGGATACCGCGTCGAAGTTAAAGGTCAGATGCTGGAATTCAATCTGGGTTATTCCCATGATATCCATTTCATGTTACCCAAAGAAGTAAAGGCTACCGTTGAGATCGCCCGTAAAGGCGCAAATCCGGTCCTGACCCTTACAAGCCACGACAAACAGCTTCTTGGAACAATTGCTGCCAAGATCCGCTCGCTGCGTGTTCCCGAACCATATAAAGGCAAGGGTATTAAATTTGTGGATGAACAAATTCGCCGTAAAACCGGTAAATCTGCAGGAGCTAAATAGTAGGAGGTGAAATTATGGCTTTATCAAAACTAGCAAGAAAACAACGGATTCATTACCGCATCCGCAAGCGGATTTCCGGAACTTCTGAACGCCCCAGAATGGCCGTTTACAGGAGCAATAAACAGATTTATGTTCAGATGATAGACGACGAAAAAGGGATAACCCTGCTACAGGCTTCGTCAAAAGACGCCTCCCTGGCCGAAGAGATCAAGGGGAAAAAGCCCGTACAGGTTGCTGCCCTAGTAGGAAAGCTTGCAGCAGTGCGTGCCCTCGAAAAGGGCATAACCACTATCTCTTTTGACCGTGGAGGGTATCTCTATCACGGACGAGTTAAAAGTTTAGCAGATGCCGCCAGAGAAGGCGGTCTAACATTCTAATACGAATATGGCAAATAGTAGAGCAAAAAAAGTAAAAGCCACGGATCTTGAATTGAAAGACCGTCTTGTGGCCATTCAGCGTGTTACTAAAGTTACCAAAGGGGGCCGAAATTTCAGTTTTGCCGCCATTGTGGTAGTAGGTGATGAAAAAGGGGTTGTCGGATACGGCCTGGGTAAAGCCGGCGAAGTAACCTCTGCCATAGCAAAGGGTATTGAGGATGCAAAAAAGAATCTGTACCGCATTCCCCTGAACGGGGAAACCATTCCGCACGAAATCGAAGCCAAGTTTGGCGGTGCGCGCGTATTCATGAAACCCGCCGCTCCCGGATCCGGGGTTATAGCCGGTGGTGCCATGAGGGCTGTGTTTGAGTCTGTCGGAGTGCACGATGTCCTTGCCAAATCTAAAGGATCTTCCAATCCCCACAATCTAGTAAAAGCTACGGTACATGCTTTGATGGAAATGCGCGATGCTTACCAGGTGGCCGGTGTCCGGGGTGTGAAAATGGAAAAAGTTTTTAACGGATAAGGAGGAAAGATCATGGAAGTATGGAAAATTACCCAGATTAAAAGCAGTAATTCTGCCACTAAAAGACAGCTTGCCACTCTAGCCGCTTTGGGAATCCGCAGGATGAGCCATAGTGTGGAGAAGGAAGCTACTCCTGTCATCAGGGGTATGGTGGAAAAGGTGCGTCATATGGTGTCAGTTGAAGAAGTAAAGTAAAGGAGGAAACATAATGAACTTATCTAATTTAAAACCCGCCAAGGGATCAGTTTCCAGGAAGAAACGCATTGGACGCGGCGAAGGGTCAGGCAGGGGCGGAACATCTACACGCGGACACAAAGGTGCCCAGTCACGTTCCGGCTATTCCCGCAAACCCGGATTCGAAGGCGGTCAGATGCCTTTGCAACGTCGCCTCCCCAAATTCGGTTTCAAAAACAGGAACCGGGTAGCGTACAAAGCCATTAACCTTTCCACTTTACAGTCACTTCATGAAAAAACAGGGATCATTGATGTCGATATCAACGTATTGCGCAACGCAGGCCTGATATCTGGCAATGACCTGGTTAAGATCCTTGGAAAAGGTGAATTGAATGTGAAACTGAATGTCACTGCTCACGGTTTTTCCCAAAAGGCGAAAGAAGCAATAGAGGCAAAGGAAGGGAAGATTACAGTCATTGAATAACCCAGAACACGCCTGACTAATGAAAAAACTGATAGAAACCATAAAGAATATTTTTAAGATTGAAGAGCTGCGCAAGCGGATTGTATATACTGTATTTCTTCTTCTGATTTACAGGCTGGGCAGCTTTGTTGTCCTTCCCGGAATAGACCCCATGCAACTGAGCAATCTACAGGCACAGGCTTCCGGGGGTCTTGTTGGTTTGCTGAATATGTTTTCGGGCGGAGCATTCGGAAATGCCTCCATTTTCGCATTGGGCGTAATGCCGTATATCTCTGCTTCAATCGTAATCCAGCTTTTAGGGATAATGATCCCCTATTTTCAAAGGATGCAGCGGGAAGGGGAAAGTGGCCACAGGAAACTGAACCAATGGACACGTTATCTGACCATTGTGATATTGGCCCTGCAGGGCCCTGTCTATCTGACCAACCTGCATACACAACTTCCGCCTTCGGCTTTTTTGATAGAAGGTTTTTCATTCAACATCTTTGCCACGATAGTGCTCATTGGAGGGACCATGTTCATTATGTGGCTTGGAGAAAGGATTACAGACCGCGGGTTGGGGAATGGGATTTCCCTGATCATCATGGTCGGGATTGTCGCACGCATGCCATTTGCCTTTGTGGCCGAGGCAGGTGATCGCCTCTCCCAGTCAGCGGGCGGTATGTTGATGCTTGTGGTTGAATTGGTTGTCCTGTTTTTTATCTTTGTGGCATCCATCGCTTTGGTGCAGGGAGTCCGCAAGATTCCGGTACAGTATGCAAAGCGTATTGTGGGTAACAAGCAATACGGGGGCGTAAGACAATATATCCCCCTGAAAATCAACGCCGCAGGAGTTATGCCCATCATTTTTGCACAGGCCCTGATGCTTTTTCCCATGATTTTTGCCAGCTTTGATGCCACTCGTGGCTTTGCGGCAGTAATGAGTAACATGCAGGGTTTTTGGTATAATTTTGTGTTTTTCATAATGGTGGTTGCCTTTACGTATTTTTATACGGCAGTTACGGTTAATCCCACCAATATGGCCGATGACATTAAAAAGAACGGCGGTTTTATTCCCGGGATCAAACCGGGTAAAAAGACGGCCGAGTATATAGACAGTGTGATGTCCCGCATAACCCTACCAGGTTCCATTTTTCTGGGCCTGGTTGCCATAATGCCGGTGTTTGCCCAGATGCTGGGGGTTAATGCTCAGTTTGCACAGTTTTACGGAGGAACTTCACTTCTGATTCTTGTAGGGGTAATATTGGATACCCTGCAGCAGATAGAAAGTCATCTTCTGATGCGTCATTATGACGGACTTATGAAAACCGGAAGGCTCAAAGGCCGTTCCAATTTGTAAGACCCGGATTTGAAATTGTTCTTTGATTAATGAATATTACGAAAACCGAAGAAGAGATTGCGCTTTTGCGCGAAAACGGGATGCTGGTTTCCAGAACCCTGGCCGAAGTAGGCAGGCATATTGCCCCGGGAGTTGCCACAAAACAACTCAACGCGATTGCCGAGGCTTTCATTCGCGACCACGGAGCGGTTCCCGCTTTTCTCGGATACAACGGTTTTCCCTATTCCCTCTGCATCTCTGTGAATTCAGCGGTGGTCCATGGTTTTCCCGGCGATTATCGGCTGGAGGAAGGAGATATTGTGTCCGTCGATTGCGGAACAAAGTATAAGGGTTATTTTGGGGACTCGGCTTACACCTTTGGTGTGGGGAAAGTTTCTCAAGCGGCTGAACTCCTTATGCAAACAACCCGCGAATCACTTTTCAGGGGAATTGAGAAAGCCATAGCCGGTAACCGCATTGGCGATATCGGTGAAGCTGTCCAGAGGTATGTAGAAAAACAGGGTTTTTCCGTAGTAAGAGAAATGGTAGGCCATGGTATTGGTGCCCACCTTCACGAAAAGCCGGATGTGCCGAATTTTGGCCGCGCAGGTCAGGGAAAACATCTGGATGAAGGAATGGTGTTATGTGTCGAGCCCATGATCAACCAGGGAGGAAGGGGCGTTTATGTAGAACGCGACGGATGGACACTCAGAACAGCAGATAACAGGAATTCAGCTCATTACGAACTGACAATAGTTGTTCGCAAGGGAAAGGCTGAACTCCTGTCTACTTTCGCCTTCATAGAAGGTGAGAATTTGAAGTTATTAAGTGATTAAGGATTAACAAACAATGCCCAAACAGTCTGCTATTGAAAAAGAAGGTGTAATTATTGAAGCATTATCCAATGCCATGTTCCGTGTGGAACTTGACAACGGTCATGTGATAATTGCCCACATTTCAGGAAAGATGAGGATGCACTACATCCGCATATTGCCCGGGGACAGGGTTAGGGTGGAAATGTCTCCTTATGATCTGACTAAAGGCCGCATAACTTTTAGATACAAGTAATTATTTATAAAGATCACTACAATGAAAGTGAAAGCATCCATTAAAAAGCGCAGTGCAGATTGCAAAATCGTAAGACGCAAAGGCCGTCTTTACGTGATCTGCAAAAAGAATCCCAAGTTCAAAATGCGCCAGGGATAAACCAGTAAATAAATAAAGGATTATAAATTATGGCACGTATAGCCGGTGTTGACTTACCCAATAACAAACGCGGAGAAATAGGACTGACCTATATCTTCGGAATCGGTCGCAGTTCTGCCCGGACGATCCTGGCCAAGGCAGGAATCGACTATGACACCAAAGTGAAGGATTGGAATGACGATCAGATCGCAGCCATCCGTTCGCTGATTACGGAGGAGTATAAAATTGAAGGAGAATTACGCTCATCCGTCCAAATGAACATCAAACGGTTGATGGATATTGGTTGCTACAGGGGCATCCGTCATCGTCTTGGATTGCCAGTACGCGGACAAACTACAAAAAACAATGCACGTACCCGTAAGGGCCGCAAGAAAACAGTGGCCAACAAGAAGAAAGCAACCAAATAACAACTCAGATTATGGCAAAAAAATCTAATACTACAAACAAGAAGAAAGTGGTAAAAGTGGATGCTTACGGGCAAGCCCACATTTCTTCTACATTCAACAACGTGATCGTTACCTTGGCCAATAACGAGGGACAGGTCATCAGCTGGTCTTCGGCCGGGAAGATGGGGTTCCGCGGTTCTAAGAAGAACACCCCCTATGCCGCCCAGACAGCTGCGACAGAATGCGCCAAAGTCGCTTATGATCTGGGATTGCGCAAAGTCAAGGCCTATGTCAAAGGACCGGGATCGGGACGTGAATCTGCCATTCGCACAATCCACGGAGCTGGTATAGAAGTTACAGAAATAGTTGATGTGACCCCGCTTCCCCATAACGGGTGCCGTCCCAAAGGACGCCGCAGGGTATAATTGTTGATCAAAAAAAATTGAAATAAGATGGCAAGATATACAGGTCCAAAGACCAAGATCGCACGTAAATTCGGAGAACCGATTTATGGCCCCGATAAAAATTACGAAAGGAAGAACCATCCTCCCGGACAGCACGGGATGACCAAAAAACGTAAAAAAACATCTGAATACGGGACCCAGCTTAAGGAAAAACAAAAAGTGAAGTACACTTACGGAATTTTGGAACGTCAGTTTCACAATTTATTCAAGAAGGCATCTTCCATGAAAGGACGTAAGGGCGAAAACCTTTTGCTTTTACTGGAAAGCAGGCTGGACAATATCGTTTTCCGCATGGGTATTGCCCCTACCAGAGCCGCTGCCCGTCAACTGGTTACACACCGTCATATTACCATAGACGGGAATGTGTGTAGTATACCTTCTGCCCTGGTGCGCCCCGGATCCGTTGTCGCAGTACGGGAGCGCTCAAAGAACCTTGAAGTTATACAGGACAACATTTCACGTTCGGTAAGCAAATATTCCTGGATAGAATGGGATGCAGCATCGGTCACGGGTAAGTTTCTCAATTATCCCGACAGGACAGAGATACCTGAACCCATTAATGAACAATTAATTGTGGAGTTGTACTCCAAGTAAAATTTTAAATTTTTACCATGGCCATTTTAGCATTTCAAAAACCCGATAAAGTCATCATGCTCGAGGCAACCGACACCTTTGGGCGTTTTGAGTTCCGTCCTCTGGAACCCGGATACGCTACGACTATCGGCAATGCGCTCCGCAGGATCTTATTGTCTTCTTTGGAAGGATACGCACTGACTTACGTCAGGATTGACGGAGTTGAACACGAATTTGCAACCATTCCCGGTGTGATGGAGAATGTGGTGGACATTATTCTTAACCTGAAACAGGTGCGCTTCAAAAGAATGATCGAAGACATGGACGAAGAGACGGTCAGGGTCACGGTTAAAGGCAAAGAGACTTTTGTTACCGAAGATATATCCAGACAGCTGTCCTCTTTCAAGGTGCTCAACTCGGACTTTGTTATTTGCAACATGGACCCCTCGGTTACCCTGTCCATGGAACTCCACATTGGAAAAGGACGCGGTTACGTGCCGGCAGAAGAAAACCGGATGGAGAACGCCCCATTAGGCTTAATAGCCTTGGATTCAATTTACACTCCCATAAAGAATGTCAATTATTCCATGGAATACTGGAGGGTAGAACAGAAGACCGACTACGAAAAGCTAATACTTGAAGTGACAACAGACGGATCTATTCATCCTAAAGATGCGTTGAAAGAAGCTGCCAAGATATTGATCCATCATTTCATGCTGTTCTCCGATGAACGTATCAGTCTGGAGCTGCCTCAGGAAGATGTCAGCTCTGAGCTGGATGAGGAATCCTTACGCATGCGTCAGCTTCTGCTTACCAAACTCTCGGATATGGAGATTTCCGTTAGGGCACTGAACTGCCTGAAAGCAGCGGAAATTGAAACTTTTTCCGATCTGGTTTCGATACCCCGGCATGAGTTAATGAAATTCCGCAATTTCGGGAAGAAATCACTGACCGAGATCGATATGCTTATGGAACGTCTGGACCTCTCTTTTGGAATAGACGTTACCAAGTATAACATTGAAAAGAAAGTAAGGAAACATGAGACACAGAAAGAAAGTTAATCACCTGGGACGCAAATCAGGACACCGTAAGGCCATGCTGGCCAATATGGCATCGTCCCTAATCATTCATAAGCAGATAGAAACTACGGTAGCCAAAGCTAAAGCATTAAGGGTTTACGTAGAACCGCTGATTACCAAATCTAAACTCGACACGACCCACTCCCGCCGTACGGTTTTTGCCTATCTTAAAGACAAAGATGCCGTTAGCGAACTGTTTCGTGTTGTAGCACCAAAGATTGCAGACCGTCCCGGAGGTTATACCCGCGTATTGAAAACAGGATTCCGTGCAGGCGACGCTGCTGACATGGCCCTGATCGAGCTGGTAGACTTTAACGAGCTGGCCCTGGCCGGAACAACCAAAAAGGAAGAAAAGAAAACTACCCGCCGCGGCCGTTCCAGAGGCTCCAGGGAAAAAACGGAAACAACGGACAAGGTAAACGCAGCCGAAGAGATTCCTTCCAAGCCGAAAGCCAAAACAACAAAAGCAAAGGCAAAACCTGAAGCTGAAATAGTAGAAGCGGCAGCTGATGTTGCTCAGGAAGCTGTAGCAGAAGTTGCTGAGAAAGCTGCTGAAGAGCCTGCTGCAGAGTAACTATTAAGTACTGCTGGCAACAGAACCGGCAGAATGAACAAAAAAAGAGACTGACCAACATAAATTATTGGTTAGTCTTTTTTTGTGCAGGTTGCTATCGCTGAAACAACTTGAAACGGAGCGCCTCGGCAAAAAGAAAAAGCGCTCCGTTTCAAGTTGTGTCAGCGACAGCCGGCAGGAGCAACCGACAGGAGCAGCCTGGAGGCAGGAAGAAAATTAAAAGATATATATTTGTGCGATGAATTTTAGCGTTTTGCATAAAGATGCGGGCAGTGGGGCCCGTACCGGGAAGTTGGTTACAGATCACGGAGAAATAGACACTCCCATTTTTATGCCGGTAGGCACTTTGGGAACCGTTAAGGGTTTATTTCACAGGGATCTGGTAGAAGATGTGAAGGCACAGATCATTCTTGGGAATACGTATCACCTGTATTTAAGACCGGGTTTGGATGTTATAGAGAAAGCAGGAGGATTTCATAAATTTTGCAGCTGGGACAGACCGGTACTGACCGATAGCGGGGGATACCAGATATTTTCACTGGCCGCAAAGCGGAAGCTGACACCTGAAGGATATTTTTTCCAATCGCACATAGACGGATCCAGACATTTCTTTTCGCCGGAAAAGGCGGTGGATATTCAGAGGCTTATTGGTGCAGACATCATAATGGCCCTGGACGAATGCACTCCGGGAGATGCCCCGTACGATTATGCCGCGCAGTCTCTTACCATGACCCAGCAGTGGCTTGAAAGGGGATTGGCCCGCTTTCGCAGTACAGACGGCTTGTATGGCTACAGCCAGTCCTTTTTTCCGGTGGTGCAGGGCTGTGTATATCCGGAACTTCGCAAACAGGCTGCCCTGTATGCCGCTTCATTGGATGCGCAAGGGTATGCCATAGGAGGCCTTTCTGTGGGGGAACCCACGGAGGTTATGTACCAGATGATAGAAACGGTAGATCCTTATTTGCCCCTCAATAAACCCAGGTATCTTATGGGGGTGGGGACTCCGGCAAATATCCTTGAAGGAATTGCCCGGGGAATTGATATGTTTGATTGCGTGATGCCCACAAGAAACGGCCGCAACGGAATGCTTTTTACAGGAAAAGGAATGATCAACATAAAGAACAGGAAATGGGCCGATGACCTTTCAGCGATAGATCCGGAAGGGACATCGTTTGTGGATAAAATATATTCGAGGGCCTACCTGCGTCATCTGTTCATTGCCGGCGAAATGCTGGGTCCCCAGATAGCCAGCCTGCACAATCTGGCTTTTTATTTGCAATTGGTCAGAGAAGCGGCACTGCATATAAAGGCGGGAGATTTTACCCCATGGAAAAACAAAATGGTCGGACAACTTGAAACGAGGTTGTAATGAATGGAAAACTAAATAAAAGATCCTATGTTTTTAATGTAACCATACTGGACCGGTACATTATCCGGAAGTTCATGGGGACTTATTTTTTCGCCATTCTGATCATTATAGGGATAGTCATTATTTTTGACATCAGTGAAAAGATTGATGATTTTGTGGACAAGGAAGCTCCTTTACGCGCCATTGTGGTGGATTACTACATGAATTTCATTCCCTATTTCATGAACATGTTCTCACCGCTGTTTGTCTTTATTTCAGTCATCTTCTTTACCTCAAAACTGGCGAGTCACACCGAAATCATTGCTATGCTAAGCGGCGGGATCAGTTTTAACAGGATCATGTACCCGTATATTTTGTCTGCACTGCTCATTGCCCTTTTGTCCCTGTCGCTGAACTGGTTTGTGATACCGCCAGCTAACCGGCAACGCCTGGCCTTTGAGGAGCAGTATCTGAAAACGCGCACAGAATATAACAGGAATATCCATTATCAGGTTGAGCCGGACACTTATGTCTATATGGAATCTTACAACGCCTGGAACAGCACCGCCATTCGTTTTACCCTGGAGTCATTCAAAGGGAACGAACTTGCCTCAAAACTGTCTGCCGAGACAGCGCGCTGGGATTCCACCACAGGGAAGTGGCGTTTGAACGAATACAACCTACGCCGTTTTTCCGACACATCCAACACGGTAACCTGGGGAAGGCAGCTGGACACTCTGATTGATATTACGGGAGCCGACCTGGTGAGAAGAAAGGAATCTGTTGAACAGTTCAACCTAAGACAGCTGAACCGATTCATCGAGACCCTGCGCCTGCGTGGCGATACCAACATTAAATTTGCTCTGATCCAGAAAAATTCGCGTCTTGCCATTCCCTTTTCTTCCTTTATCCTGACCATAATGGGTGTGGCCTTATCCTCACGCAAAAGAAGGGGCGGCATAGGACTGAACATTGGAATAGGCATAGCCCTGAGCTTTTCGTATATACTGTTCCTGAGATTTTCTGAAATGTTTGTCCATGCCGATGTGCTGCCGCCGGCTATTGCACTTTGGTTACCCAACGTCCTTTATGCGCTGATCGCTTTTGTGTTGTACCGTCTGGCACCTAAGTGATACTACAGGAACATGCCTATCATGGAGGCAGATAACAATCCTGCCAGAGTAGCTGCCAGCAGTGCCCGGAATCCGAACCTTGCAAGGATGTGTTTTTGATTGGGTGCAATGCCGCCGATCCCGCCTATCTGGATTCCAACAGAAGCAAAGTTAGCAAACCCACAAAGTACGTAAGTGGCTATGATCAGAGATTTTGTATGCGTAAACACCCCGTCCTGGATCATCTGGGCAAGGCTGCTGTAACCGACAAATTCGGTCATTATAAGCTTTTCTCCCAGCAAACGTCCCACAAGGGCTATGTCCTGCCCTGTAACACCGGTAAGCCAGATGACGGGTGCAAAAAGATAAGACAGGACACACTCCAGCGATAGGCTGGTGTACATTCCATTGGTCCAGTTGGCAATCAGGTCGTTCAGGTGAGTCCAGTACCCTACTTTTCCGAAAATATAGTTGACTCCGGCAATCAGGGCATAGAAAACCAGCAACATGGCAGCCACATTGGCCGCAAGCCTTAATCCGTCTATGGTCCCGTTAGATATGGAATCCAACACGCTTCTTCCGATTTTTTCTTTTGAAACACTAACTTTATTGTCAATTTCTTCTGTTTGAGGAACAATTATCTTAGCCATGGCAATGGCCCCTGGTGCGGCCATGACCGAAGCGGATAGAAGGTGTTTGGCAAATGCAATGCTCATCTGAACATCCCCGCCGCCCAGCATGCCTATATAGGCAGCCAGCACCCCTCCGGCCATGGTACTCATACCGGCAGTCATAACCAGCATGATTTCTGATTTGGTCATGGTAGGAACATAAGCTTTCACAAGCAAGGGAGCCTCTGTTTGTCCCAGGAAAATATTGCCGGTTGTTGAAAGGCTTTCTGCCCCCGATAGGTTCATCAGCTTTGTGAAGACCCAGGCCATAACCCATACAACCTTCTGCAGAATACCCCAGTAAAACAGCAGGGATGTGAGGGCAGAGAAAAAGATGATCGTTGGCAGGATCTGCAGGGCGAACACGTACCCGAACTTATTCTGATCCATCAAAGATCCAAACAGAAAGTTGGAACCCGCTTTTGTCCAGTCCAGCACTACGACAAAAGCCTTTCCAAATATTTCAAAGAGCGTTTGTACAGCCGGAACTGTAAGAATTCCAAGGGCTATGAGCAATTGAATAGCCAAAGCTATCCCAACGGTTTTCCAGTTGATTTTCCTGCGATTGGTACTGAACAAAAAGGCAATCAGCAGTATGGAAACCAGGCCCAGAAGACCCCTGAGGATGGATTTGACGCTAAAGACAAACTGACGATTTTCAAGAATGCCTTTATAAGGATTTGCCTTGTCCACTACAGGTTGCTCTACAACGGATGTTTCAGTTTCAGCCAATAGTGCCGGTATGGCCTCGTCAGAAGGAATCACCTCCTCCACAACGGGTGTATCGGTTTTGGCATTGAACCCGGGAATTGAGTTGTTTTGAGCCAACATGATATGCATTGGCAATGTCATGCAAAACAGCAGAAATATGATCTTTTTCACAGGGGGTGTTTTAGAATTAACTGAACAAAGATAAACAAAATGCTAACTTTGCTCTATGGAATGGCAAACAAAAGTTACAGTCCAACCCTTGCCGGGACGCTTTTCCTATGCAACCCGGTTTTACTTTGCAGGATCCTGTTTTGCCAGTGATATTGCACAAAAAATGCGGGAATTGCATTTTTTGGTTGCCCCCGATGCCTTTGGCCCGTTGTTCAATCCCTCATCCATTGCCTCTTCACTGGAGCGCCTTGAGGACCCCGTTCCCTTTGGACTTGCTCAGGTGATGAAATTTCCTTATGGGGCTTACGGCTCCCTGGATCATCATACCTCTTTTTCCAGGGAGGATGCCGGCAGTTTTCTTGCTCATACCAATGATCAACTCAAAGAAGCATCGGACTTTTTCCATACCGCTGATTTTGTGGTTATAACCTTTGGAACAGCCTGGACATACGCCCATAATGGCAAGGTGGCGGCAAATTGCCACAAATTGCCGGCCCGATTTTTCAGCCGTAATTTCCTTGCCCCTGAGCAGGTGGCTGATCTGATGGCTCCCTTGCTGCAACGCCACCGGGACAAGACGTGGATCATGACGGTGAGCCCCATTCGTCATTGGGCAGACGGGGCCCACGGCAACCAGTTGAGCAAAGCCTCCCTTCACCTGGCCATTGACCATATACAAAGCACTTTTCCCAACGTGTATTATTTTCCATCCTATGAACTGATAATGGACGAGTTAAGGGACTACAGGTATTATGCGGCCGACCGGTGCCACCTGACTGAACAGACAACAGAATATATCCTGGAGCGTTTTCTGGAAACTGCTGCCGATGAAGAAACAAAGGCTTTTGTTAAAAAAATGCAAAAACTGAATGCTTCACTAGCCCACAGGCCTCTTTTCCCTTTTTCTGACCAAAACGCACTTTTTTTAAAAAAACTTGAAAAACAGAAGACTGAATTGCTGCAAGCTATTGGAAACAAAAGAAAAATATGTTAGATTTGTGCGTGTTACCGGAAGAAAAACTTTCATTTAACCTAATAATTTATTATCATGAACAAAGCAGATCTTATTGCCGCAATGGCTGCTGAATCGGGACTTTCAAAAGTTGATTCAAAAAAAGCACTGGATGCTTTCCTTGCTGCCACAACCAAAGCCTTGAAAAAAGGTGAAAGAGTAACCTTAGTAGGGTTTGGCTCATTTGTTGTAGGAAAAAGAGGTGAAAGAACAGGGAGAAATCCTCGTACAGGAGCTACGATCAAGATTAAAGCCAAAAAAGTCGTTAAATTCCGTCCCAGTATTAAATTGTAGCCTGCGGTACAGTTTCCGCTTGACATAAGTCAGGAAATGATAAGGAGGACAACCATGTTCTCCTTTTTATGTGTAAAGGATCAATGAGGCGTTACATCATTACTTTGTTGGCGGGCATCCCTCTGCTGATGGGATTCCTGATTATGACGTCAGCCGGGCTGAAAGCGCAGACAAATTATGCACTTTCAGGAAAGGTAATGGATGCTGTGTCTGGAGAGGTGTTGCCGGGGGCCGTGATCCGTTTACCCGGAGAGGGTGGTCTTTGGACACTTACAGATACCCGGGGCCACTTTTTGATCAAGCTTCCGCAGGGAAATCACGGGCTTGAGGTTTCCTATATCGGATATAAAACACAGCTGACAGAAGTAGCCATAGACAGCGACAAGGACACTGTATTCACTCTCATGCCCATGTCTTATTACATACAGGGTGTGACCGTCTTTGCCGATAGTCCTGCAAAACGGCTCAGCCGGGCCGAGATGAGCATTGAGCGCATAGACGCCGAGGTCATTCAGCGTGTCCCCACGTTGTTTGGAGAAGTGGATTTGCTTAAAGTGGTACAGATGCTTCCGGGGGTACAGGCTGCCTCGGAAGGGAGCAGCGGTTTTCATGTGCGCGGAGGCAGCCCCGATCAGAACATGATCCTTTTTGACAATGCCACATTGTACAATGTCTCCCATATGCTGGGGTTTTTCTCCATCTTTAATTCAGATGCGGTCAAAACCATGACTTTATATAAAGGAGATATACCGGCCCGCTTTGGAGGCCGGCTGTCCTCTTTACTCGAGGTCATACCGGCCGACGGAGCAGGACGTTTTTCCGTCGACGGGGGACTCGGGCTGATTTCCAGCCGTCTTACCGTTCAGGGAGGGATTGCAGATGACAGGCTGACTTACCTTGCTGCCGGCCGCAGAACGTATGCAGACCTGTTCCTTCCCCTTGCAAAGAAAGAAATCATAAAAAACACAACCATCAATTTTTACGATCTGAACGCCCGCATGAAGTGGAAGGTTAATGACAACAATTACCTCTACATGAGCCTGTACAATGGGAGGGACCGTTTCAGAATCTCGGAAATGGGATTAAAATTCGGTAATGCCGCGGCAGCCGTAAACTGGAACCATGCCATTTCTGACCATTTATTTATGAGGATTTTCACCACGTACACCAATTACGATTACGATTTCAAGGGATCAACCAGCGAAATGGAGTTGGAATGGATATCCCGTATCCAGGATGCCGGCCTGCGTGTGGATTTTTCCTATATTCCTAACCAGAAAAACGTTTTTGAATTTGGGTACACGTCTAATTTCCAGTGGTTTCAGCCAGGGAAAGCCATAGGAACCGGAACCATGGGGACGGGAACACACGTAGAGCAGGACATTACCATGTCCCATCGCCAGGGATTTGTGAACGTTTTGTATTTTTCCAACGAACACAAGCTGTTCGGGCAAAGGATTGAACTGCGCTATGGCCTCCGCTTTACACGCTTTGACAATGTGGGGCCAACGACCTTGTACCAGGTGGATGACCGGTACAATCTGATTGATGAAGAAGGGACGGAAATACCGTCCGGTCAATTTTTTCATCACCGATACGGATGGGAACCCCGACTGGGGCTGTCGTTCCTTGTTACTCCAGAGCTTTCCCTGAAGGCGTCCTACTCCAGGACACTCCAGTACGTTCACCTGTTGTCTTTCTCTTCTGCCGGCTCTCCTATGGAAATCTGGATTCCTTCCGGCCCCTCCATCCTTCCCCAGGCATCCCACCAGATCTCTGCCGGCATCTTTGCCAATCTTTTCAATAAGGATTATGAGGCGTCGGTTGAGGTTTTCTATAAGCACCTGGATAATGTCCTTGATTTTAAAGAACATCCCAACCTTTTACTCTATGACAAGATTGAGACCGAACTCCGCTTTGGAAAAGGGAAGAGTTACGGGGTGGAATTCCTGCTCAAAAGAAATACAGGCGCCTTAAGCGGATGGATAAGCTATACCTGGTCCCGCTCTTTCAGAACCATCCCCGGAGTAAACAACAATCAGACATACCGCGCCCCCTCTGATCGTCCTCACAATATCAACATAGTGGTCTTTTATGACATTTCACAACGCCTGCAGGCTTCACTCAGTTGGGTTTATGCCACCGGAATGCCAGTTACCCTGCCCGAAGGCCGTTACTGGTTTTACAATGAACTGATCCCTGTGTATACAGAAAGGAATTCATACCGCATGGCAGATTACCATAGGATGGATGCTTCGCTGAACATACGGCTGGGCAAACCGGGCAAGCGCTGGAAACATTCACTGAATGTGTCTGTATACAACCTCTACGCGCGCAAGAATCCCTGGGCAATTAATTACCGGTTGAATCCGGCCGGTGAGCAATATATTGAAATGACGTACCTTTTTAGCATAGTTCCTTCAATAACATGGAATTTCAGTTTTTAACCATGAAAAACAACAGGACCGCAATCCCGGTATGGCTGCTGTTGCTTTTACTGGCAGCTGGTTGCACAGAACCAATAGCGCTCAGAAGTGACGATATGGAACCCAGACTGGTTATTACAGGAACCCTTTCCACAAATCCTGGGAACCAGATTATTGAGATTTCCTCCACGGCGCCGTATTTTGGTTCGGAACTGCCGGTGAACATAGATGCTTCAGAAGTTAGCCTGAACGGAGAAAGTCTTAGGCGGGATGCCCCGGGCATATATTCAACAGGTGAAAATTATTCAGCCCAGCAGGGAGAAACGTACCTGCTGGAAGTATGGATTGATTATAACCGGGACGGGAAAGACGAATATTATACCGCTACTACTACCATTCCCTATATACATACCCTGGAATCGCTTGTACTCAGGTCACTGATCCCTTCGGGAGCAGACACGCCCTTCCTGCTAGTGGCAAGTTTTCAGGACACCCCCGGAGAAGATTACTACGGAGGCGCTCTCTGGATCAACGACGTGCTTTACAGCAACAGGATCCTAAGGTATTACATCCATATGTTTAACGATTATTCACAAGACGGGGAGTTTCTGAGGTATCCCATTCCGGAATGGATCATAACCAAGTCGCTGGTGTGGGACAACGGAACCACTTACGATCTTTATGCCGGCGATGTGCTGACCCTGGAATTGCAGACACTGAGCAAGGAGTATTACCTGTTTCTGGGAGAGGCCAAAATTGAAAAAAACCAGCAATTCCCCCTTTTTTCAGGCCCCAGGGGCAATGTTACCGGCAATATTACAGGCGGGGCGCTGGGAATCTTCGGCTCTTTTGCATCGAGCCGCAAATCGGTTACTCTTCCGGAATGTCCCGGGCTTCCTTCCAGATAGTAGGGTAGGGAAGGAAAACCAGCAAAGGCCCGTTCAGGAAAGACAATACCAGATTGTTTGCCGTACACTGATTAAGTGTGGCTTTCCACCAGGAATCAAAAACCACGTGCTCCACAGGATAACGCACGCCCCTGGCCCGTAATTTCAGGGCCGGATCAAAGGCGAAAAAAGAGACGGGATTTCCCCCGGAGCAGGGCACCGAAACCTCCATAAAGCCATCGGCCTTTTGAATTCCCTGTGCAAAAACATGGAAAACGCCCTGATCTGTTACCATGCGCACGGAATCCATCATCAGGGCGTAAGACCCTAAAAGGGAGATGTTCCCCAGTGTATGGTCTTCTCTCAATCCGGTGGCACCCAGAATGACAATGCTCCTGAAGCCTTTCCCGGAGCAAAACCGGACGGCTTTTGTCAGGTCATTGGTCTCTTCAGAGGTGTCTCTGACCATGCGGGAGATGTATTTTTCCCGTGAAGTTTCGGACAAGGAATCAAAATCACCAACAACCCAGTCCGGTTCCAGTCCCTGCAGATTGTTCACTGCCCCGTCTGTGCATATGAGTGTTTTTGCCGTTTTCAGCAGGTGTAACGGATAAGGGTGTACCGGGTATGCCCCCTGGGCCAGTATGACGGCTTCTTTCATGATTACCGGAAGTTCAGTTCTCCTGTATTTCTGAATCCTGCAAGGAATGCCCCGGCAGAAAGCCGTTTTTTTCCCGGAGCCTGGACCTCCAGCAGATGGACATATCCCCCGCGGCAGGCAACTTTTAACGTTGTTTTCCAGTCCGAGACAACTTTTCCCGGGATATCGCCATGCCGGGCAATTTCGGCACGGGCTTCATAAACCTTAATATCCATCAGGGTCTCTCCTTTCTTAAGGGTAGAGAAAGCACATGGATAAGGACTCAGACCCCGGATAAGATTGACAATCGCCCCGGATTCCCGGCTCCAGTCGATACGGCAGGTCTCCCGACTGAGCCGGGGAGCCTGTTTGAGTTCCCCGGGTGCGACGAAAGGCTGGGGAACCGGTTTTATGGTGCCCTGCCACAGCCCGTCAATGGTCCTTGCCACCAGGGGGGCTCCGGCGGCCATCATTTTATCTTGTAGGGTCCCTGCGTTGTCCGTCTGGGCTATGGGAATGGGCTGCTGAAGGAGTATTGCCCCGGTATCTATTTGTTTATCAATAAGAAAAGTCGTAAGCCCGGTTTCTCTCTCACCGTTAATAATTGCATGATTGATGGGAGCGGCACCCCGGTACTCGGGCAGCAGGGAAGCATGAAGGTTCAGGCACCCGTGGGATGGCATTTTCCAGACCTGCTCGGGCAACATCCTGAAAGCCACAACTACGAAAATAGAAGCATCCCATTGGGAAAGACTATCCAGAAACAGACTTTCTTTTAATGAAACCGGCTGCAGAACCGGTATTTTGTTTTCAAGGGCCTTGGTCTTAACAGCAGAAGGTTGCGGTACAAGACCCCTGCCGGCCGGTTTGTCGGGTGCGGTGACAACGCCCTTAATGGAATATCCCAGTCGCAACAGCTCCTGCAGTATCCCGGCCGCAAAGCCGGGAGTGCCCATAAAGACAAGTTCAGGCTTTTCTTTTTTCTTTGTCATGATAACAGCGTAAATGCTTCCTGAGCTTTTTGATCATTGCAAGGTAAGCATCTTTATTGAACAAAGCCGAGTCGGTAGTGGCCTTATAAGTCAGGAACACCCCTATAGGCAGCAACACCAGAGAAGAGATAAGCGTCCCCATGGCAGCCGAAACAGATCCGTCCGTGGCCAGCTTTTTCCCGGAGATGTCGATAACATAATAGACCACAAAAAAGAGCATGGAAACGATCACGGGAGTACCCAGACCGCCTTTGCGTATTATGGCTCCCAGGGGCGCTCCCACAAAAAAGAAAATAAAACAGGCGAAAGCCACGGTGAACTTGCGGAACCATTCAACCTTTGTTCTTCTCAGGGGAAGATGTATCTGGATCTCTTCTATCATATAGTTGTCCACCTGGTTCAACATCTGGTCCACCTTCCCGATGGTCCGGTTTAAAAGGTCGGGGTATTGCATGTTTTTTTCTGGCACTGAAAGGTGGTCGATGGGAAAATATCCCTGGTACAGTTCCCGGTTTGCCGAATCCAGCTGCAGGGCATAATTCAGGCCCCCGGCTATGAGCATCCGCTTCTGGTATTGTTCCAAGACAATGGTATAAAGAGAATCCAGCGAGTCACGCCGATAGCCCAGGCTGCGTATGCCTTGTGCCATCACGTCGGTACCGAACCGGTCCCCGTCCCTTCGTTGAAAAGCGTAGTTGTTAAGCTCTATGATGATTTCCTGTTTATCGAATATAATCCGCTGCAGGGCAAAAGCAGTATCGCCAACGGATTTTCTTTCACCCTCTTCATATGTTTCACCACTGTACAGGGTGAAAAGGATGTTTTTCTTATCTTCTGTCAGCCGGATGGAACCCGAATCGGCCAGGGTCACGCTATTGTTCCCCCTTCGGGAACTGTGATCGTATACCATCACATCATACAGCATATCGGTAACTTTGTCCCTTTTTTCAATCCTGAGGCTGTAATTATCAATTCCGTTATAAAAGATTCCGTTGGGAATACGGATTTCCTCTTTGGTACGTGAAATGTCGTCGCGTAAAGCAAAAATATTCTTGTAAGCCAGCGGCATCAGGTTGTTGGCGGCAAAAAAGGCACCCACAGATATGAAAAAAGACAATATAATGAGTGGGCGCATGATACGTTGCAATGGAATACCCGCCGCCTTCATGGCCAGCAATTCGTTGAATTCTCCCAGGTTTCCCATGGTCATGATAGAGGCCAGCAGGGTAGCCAGGGGCAGGGCCATGGGAATTACGGTACAGGTTCCCCAGAAAAGGAATTCAAGAATCACCTTCAATCCCAGCCCTTTGCCCACCAGTTCATCTATGTACACCCACAGAAACTGTAATACAAGAACAAACAGCACTATGAAAATAGTCAGGAACAAAGGGCCCAGGAATGAGCGGACCAGAAAACGGTCAAATATTTTCACCGCAAGGTAATTAATGGTTCTTCAATGCTTCGGCTATGGTATCCAGGGCGGCCTGTAAACCCCCCGGATCTTTTCCTCCGGCCGTTGCGTAAAAATCCTGCCCGCCTCCTCCACCGCCAATATGACAGGAAGCCTTTCGGATGATCTCTGCCGCGTTCAATCCGGCACCCACCAGGTCCCTGGAAAGGAGTAGGGTCAGGTTGGCTTTTCCGTTGTGTTCGTAGGCTGCGGCAAAGGCCATGTTGTTATAGTTGCCCTCGCGGAAAGAGAAAGCTACATCTTTTATCATCTCGGGTACGTATATACCCCGCAATTGTACAAATTGAATGCCGTTCAGGACGGAACGCTGTTCCCAGATAGATTTTCCCAGAGCAACCGCCCTTTCATGCCGGATTTGTTCCACGGCTTTGTGCAAATCTTCGTTTTCACATAAGATTTTCTTAACAGAGGCAATAACATCGGGATGATCGTTTATCAGGCCTCTGACCCCGCTGAGCATCATTTCCATTTCTTCAATTTTCCGTTCCACGGCCAGACCTGTGATGGCTTCTATCCTCCGTACACCGGCGGCAATGGCCCCTTCGCTCACAATTTTGAAAATCCCGATATTCCCCGTTGCCGTGGTGTGTGTTCCGCCGCACAATTCAATGGAATCGCCAAAACGGATGATCCGCACTTTTTCTCCGTATTTTTCCCCAAACAAGGCTATAGCTCCCATCTGGCCGGCTTTTTCAAGGGGAACATCAAGAAGCGCGTCCTGCGGGATATTTTTCCGGATCAGCTCATTGACCAGGCGTTCAGTTTTCCGGATATCTTCCGGTTCCATACGGGCGTAATGGGAAAAGTCAAAACGCAGTCCCTCTTCCGAAACCTGGGATCCTTTCTGTTCTACCTGCGATCCCAGAACCTGCCTGAGCGCATGGTGAAGCAAGTGGGTGGCTGTGTGATTGTTGGCAATAATCTGCCTCCGGCCCTGATCCACAACTGCCAGAAACTCCGTTTCGGGATTTGAAGGGGCTTGAGGCGACAGATGCAGGATCAGGTTGTTTTCTTTGATCGTGTCTGTAACAGGGATTTTTTCTCCCTGAGCGTTTTCCAGGAAACCGGAATCCCCTACCTGTCCTCCGCTCTGGGCATAAAAAGGAGTCTGGTCCAGTACGATCTGGTAAAATTCGCGGGTTTTCGTCCTGACTTTTCTGTAACGCGTAATTCTGGCATAAGCCTGTGTGGTTTCGTAACCCAGAAATACCGGCTGAACAAAGGGCCTCACCTCAATCCAGTCACCTTCTTTTACCAGGGTAGCTTTGCGCGCCCTGTCTTTCTGGGCCTGAAGCTCTTCTTCAAATTCGGCAATATTCACACCCAGGCCTTTTTCCTTTGCCATAAGAATGGTAAGGTCCAGGGGAAATCCGTAGGTGTCGTACAGCAGAAAGGCGTCTTTGCCGCTGAATTCCTTCAGCGTTTTATCCTTGGTAAAATATTCAAACAAACGGGTCCCCTTTTCCAGTGCCCGTAAAAAAGCTTCTTCTTCCTGACGTATAATGTTTTGAATCAGGTCTTTTTGTTGAACCAGCTCCGGGAATGCCTCTCCCATCTGCCGTATCAGTGCCGGCACCAGGTCGCAAAGGAACGGTTTATCAAATCCAAGGAAGGTGTGTCCGTAACGAACGGCCCTGCGCAAAATGCGCCGTATGACATACCCGGCTTTAACATTGGAAGGCAACTGTCCGTCGGCAATGGAAAAACACAAGGCCCTCAGGTGGTCTGCGATAACACGCATGGCCACATCTACGTGACTGTCCTTGCCATATTCCTTATTACACAGCAGGCCTATGGCCCCTATCAGTCCCTGGAACAGGTCGGTGTCGTAATTGCTGTATTTACCCTGGATGGCCATGCACAACCGTTCCAGTCCCATCCCGGTATCGACATGCTTTTGGTCAAGGGCAACCAGTTTCCCGCCTGCTTTTCGGTTGTATTGAATAAAGACAAGGTTCCAGATTTCCACAACCAGGGGGTGTCCCTGGTTAACCAGGCTTACCCCGGGAACCTGCGCACGGTCTCCGGGTGTCCTGAGGTCAATATGGACCTCGCTGCAGGGTCCGCAGGGTCCGGCTTCTCCCATTTCCCAGAAATTGTCTTTCTTGCTTCCTGCCAGGATACGCTCCGGGGGGAGGAACTGTTCCCAGATGCGACGTGATTCGTCATCGGGTCCCAGATTGTCCTCTTGCGATCCTTCAAAAACGGTGGCATAAAGGCGGTCAGCATCCAACTTGAAAACCTGGTGCAGCAGCTCCCAGGCCCAGGCAATGGCTTCTTTTTTGAAATAGTCTCCGAAACTCCAGTTGCCCAGCATCTCGAACATGGTATGGTGGTAAGTGTCGTGTCCAACCTCTTCCAGGTCATTGTGTTTGCCGCTTACCCTAAGACACTTCTGGGTATTGGCAACCCGTTTGTAAGTTGCAGGTTCGTTGCCTAGGAACCAATCCTTGAACTGGTTCATTCCTGCGTTGGTAAACATCAGGGTGGGATCGTTCTTAACCACCATAGAAGCAGAGGGGACAATAGTATGTTCTTTCTCCTCAAAAAAGTTCAGGAAAGTTTTCCTGATATCGCCAGAAGTCATGTTGCTATAATATTAACGGACAAATATACCGCTTTTTAGAAAAATACTTATCTTTGCTCTCTGACAACGTGTTTACAACCCTGATGGCGGGAAAAAGAAAATATAAATACAACCCTGAAACACTTTCTTACGAGCTGCAAAGGACATCATTGCGCTATTATCTGGTAAGGGCCCTGGTTATCCTTCCCATAAGCCTGCTAGTGGCCTTGGGATATTACATGGTTTATACAGAGGGATTGAAACTGAAAACTCCCAGAACCGTGAGGCTCGAAAGGGAGTTCGAAAATGCCCTGTCATCTTTGGAGCTGCTCAATAAACAAATGGCACAATCTGAAAAAAAACTGGAAAATCTGCAACTCCGTGATAACAATATCTACAGAAATATTTTCGGGATGGAACAAATCCCCTCAGAGGTCAGAGATGCAGGTTTTGGCGGATCCAACCGGTATCCCTACCTGGAGTATGCCCAGAATTCCAGCCTGCTCATGACAACCGCCCTGAATTTTGACAAGATCATGAAGAAAGCCTATATCCAGTCAAAATCTTTTGACGATGTTGAGCGTGTGGCAGGGCAGGTGGGAGAAGTGGCCAAATGTATTCCTTCCATATTGCCCATACCGGAGGATACAAGAAATTTCAGGTGGTCAGGAGGATTCGGGTACAGAAAAGATCCCGTTTACGGAGATATCAGGATGCATGATGGAATTGACCTGACAGGCGCTCCCAATTCACCGGTTTATGCAACAGGTGACGGTCAGGTTGAAGCAATAAAATACGAGTACAACGGTTACGGACGTTATATACTGGTCGACCATGGTTTTGGCTATAAAACTCGTTACGCCCACCTGAATAAAACCATTGTATATGAAGGCCAGCTGATCAAACGCGGGGAGCAGATAGGCCTGCTGGGATCGACCGGAAAATCTACAGGTCATCACGTGCATTACGAGGTGATATATATGGGACGGGCAGTCAATCCCTATAATTATTTCAACAACAATATTGCAACGGACGATTACCATGCGGTAATTCTGGGCGGACGCCAATAGTTTCTGAAAATGAACCGGTATCAGTTCAATAAGGAAAAATTGGAATTCACCAGGGTGCGTCTCAATGTCAAAGCCATCTTAAAGCGTACCTTGTGGGTTTTCCTGGGCAGCATAGGCCTGGCCCTGCTCTATTATCTGATCTTCGGGATGTTCATTCTCTCCCCGGCCGAAAGAAACCTTATTCGTGAAACAGAAATCATGCAAAGTGAATATGACAGACTCAGCCGTGAAATGAATAACCTGAACAAGGTTCTGGAAGAACTGGAAGTAAGGGACAAGAGCATTTACGGAACGGTTCTTCATTCACAGCCGCTTGAACTGACAGAGGAAGCCGATATAAACCACTACCGGCTGCTCATGGAAGATCCTTCTTTCACACTGGCCTATCATGCCGATTCGGTCATCACCGGTTTGGAACAACGCGCTGTGTGGGTAACCGAGGCCCTCTTCCGGGTGTCAAACATAGTGTACAAACAATTGGACAGCCTGAAATACCTGCCGGCCGCCTTCCCCCTGCGCAACCCCTCCCTGGAAGCCATGGGGGCCACTACCGGACATCGTATACATCCCTTTTATAAAATCCCGATGGATCATACGGGGATGGATTTTCTGGTTGGACTGGGAACAGATGTGCTGGCAACAGCCGACGGCCAGGTTGTCAACGTTGCCCGCTCGGCAAGGGGCAAGGGTAATGTGGTGGAGATATTGCATCCTTACAGGGGCTATTCTACCGTTTATGCTCACCTGAGTGACATGTTTGTTAGAAAAGGCCAGTATGTTACAAGAGGAATGACCATTGCGCGGGTGGGATCTACCGGAATGTCCTTTATGCCCCACCTGCATTATGAAGTCTGGCAGAACGATCAGGTAATGGACCCGGTTCATTATTATTTTATGGACGTTATGCCCGCCGAATACCGACAGATTATGCTCACGGCATATAACACAGGACAATCTTTAGATTAACCGATTATGGATAAAATGTACTACTCCATTGGAGAAGTGGCCGAAATGCTTGAAGAAAGCACCTCTCTTGTGCGTTTCTGGTCCACCACTTTTTGCGATTTTATTAAACCGGTAAGGAACAAGAAAGGTAACCGGCTGTTTACGGCAGATGATGTGGCCAGTTTCAAAATTATTTATCACCTGGTAAAGGAACGCGGAATGACCCTGGAAGGAGCAAAAAAGCGCCTTCGGGACAACAAGGAAGGGGAGGACAGAACGGTAGACATCATTGCGTCTCTCAACCGGATCAAAACACAGCTCACAGAAATTAAGGATATGATGGGATGAGGCTCTTAGCAGCAGATATCATAGAAGTCCTGGAACAATGGGCTCCCTGGGAATTACAGGAAGAATGGGATAATTCCGGTCTTTGCATAGGGAATCCCGCAACCCCGGTGAGCGGGATCCTGGTCTGCCTTGATTGCACTCCGGAGGTTGTTGAAGAAGCCATTTCAGGTGGTCTTAACATGATCATATCACACCATCCGCTCATTTTTAAAGGCTTGAAAAGCCTGAAGGACACAACCCCTGTTGAGCGGACTGTTGCCCGGGCCATTCGCGGCAACCTGGTTGTATATTCCATACACACCAATGCCGACAAAATCATGGACGGTGTGAGCGGGGCCATGGGACGCGCACTGAATCTGCAAAATATTTCCATTCTGGCCCCTGAATCATGTCTGAACCGGGACGCTGCACCTTGCGGGTTGGGGGTGGTGGGGGATCTTGAGCAACCAATGCTTACAGAAGATTTTTTCAACCTGCTCAAAACCACTTTTTCCCTGCAACATTTTAAAGCCTCGGTCCCGTTTCAACGGCAAGTCTCCAGGATAGCCCTGTGCGGGGGCAGCGGATCTTCCCTGATACCCTATGCCTTGCGTTCCGGAGCAGGAGTTTATGTTAGTGCAGACTTTAATTATCACTCCTATTTTGAAACGGTTCCGCAGATTATGCTGGCAGATATCGGTCATTATGAATCGGAGGCCGGTGTGCAGGACCAGATAGTCAACCAGCTTATTAAAAAATTCCCTACCTTTGCCGTCCGCAAAACAGAGATCTTCACAAATCCCATCAGATATTACTAAGTTATCAATTATACTATGACAAAGAAAACGACAAAAACAGCCGGGACCGAAGCCGGTTCATTTACCGCCCTGCAAAAGGCCGAACAGGAAGGAACGCTGACAATGGAGGAAAAATTGCGTCTTCTTTTTCAACTTCAAACAACAGATTCACAGATAGACAAAATACACCTGCTTCGCGGCGAGCTTCCCTTGGAAGTACAGGATCTTGAAGACGACATCAAAGGGCTGGCCACCAGGATGGAGAATCTGCAAAAGGAAATCCGTGATATTGAAAAAGACATTGCATTTCGCAGAATCGATGCCGACAATGCACGTGGAATGGTCGGCAGGTATGAAGCCCAGCAGGCCAATGTGAAGAACAGCCGCGAATTTGATTCCCTTGCCAAAGAAATCGAAAACCAGAAATTAGACGCCGAAATGGCAGAAAAATATATCCGTGAATTTTCGCTGTTGCTCAAAGACAGAAAAGAAAACCTGGAGAAAACCAAAGAGGCCCACACCGAAAGGCAGAAAGACCTGGAAGCAAAGAAAAAAGAACTGGAAAGCATTATAAATGAAACCGCCAAAGAAGAAGAAGTCCTGCTTCGCAAGGTGGAACAGATAGAAAGCCAGATAGATGCACGTGTCCTTTCTGCATACCGCAAAGTCCGGAAAAACGCACGCAACGGTCTAGCCGTAGTAACGGTAAAACGGGGTGCCTGCGGCGGGTGTTTCAACAATATTCCCCCCCAGCGCCAGCTGGACATCAGGATGAGCAAAAAAATCATTGTATGCGAATACTGCGGAAGAATTCTGGTTGATCCTGATTTTGAAGAATAAGCCTTCCATACGCCAGCAATTTTTTGACCACTTGGGCCAAACCTCCCCCTCTCCACTTGGGTTAGAAATTCAGAAAGCAGAGGGGATATTTCTTCTGTCGCCTTCCGGAAAACGTTACGTAGATCTTATTTCGGGTGTTTCTGTAAGCAATGTGGGCCATGCCCGCAAGGAAGTCATCCAGGCCATAGCGGACCAGGCAGCAAATCACCTCCACCTTATGGTTTATGGTGAAATTATTCAGCAACCACAGGTACTTCTGGCCACCCTGCTGACAGAACTTCTTCCCGCGACACTCAATTCTGTTTACTTTGTCAATTCAGGTTCCGAAGCCAACGAAGCAGCCCTGAAGCTGGCCAAACGCATTACCGGCCGGCATAAAATCGCTTGTTTCCGGAATGCATACCATGGGAGCACGCACGGTGCTCTGAGTGTTATGGGCAATGAAACATACCGCCGGTCTTTCAGGCCTTTATTGCCCGGCATACTAGAAATGCGGTTTAATAACCTGGCAGATCTGGCGCTCATTGATAGGGCTACTGCCTGTGTAATTATCGAACCTGTTCAGGCAGAAGCCGGTGTTCGCCTTCCTGAACCGGGTTTTTTGGAATCCCTGCGCAAACGTTGTAACGATACGGGAACTTTGCTTATCTTTGATGAGGTCCAGACAGGTTTCGGCAGGACAGGCAGCCTCTTTGCCATGCAAAAATATGGGGTCACACCCGATATGGTTACTCTGGCCAAAGCTCTGGGAGGGGGGATGCCCCTGGGGGCTCTGGTCTGTAACAGGGAGTTGATGAAAGCCTGGAAATCTGACCCTGTTCTGGGGCATATTACCACTTTTGGAGGACATCCTGTTTGTTGTGCTGCAGGTTTTGCCGCCCTGCAGGTGCTATTGCGCGAAGGTTGGACAGAGCTGGTACAGGAAAAGGCAGCTTTTCTGAAAGAAGCACTGGCCGCACATCCCGCAGTTAAGGAGGTAAGGGGAGAAGGGTTGTTGCTTGCGGTGGAACTGGGCTCGGCCCAAAAGGTACAGGATATGATCCGCCTGCTGTTGGAAGAAGGCGCCATGGCAGATTGGTTTTTATACTGCGATACGGCATTCCGGATAGCTCCGCCCTTGTGTATAAACAGGGAAGAATTGCACCTTACTGCCGGTATAGTTTCCAGGGCATTGGATAAATTGAAATAAAAAGGAGATATATATGGCAAAACGCGCACCTGATACCAGCACTGCAAAGGGTAAGGGACAGGCCCAGGTTGAAACCGTGGGTCTGGATATGGGAAAGGTCCCTCCCCAGGCCATTGACATGGAGGAAGCCGTTCTCGGGGCGTTGCTGCTAGAGCCAAACGCATCGATCGACATTGTGGGGGTGGTAAAACCGGAATATTTCTACAAGGAAAGTCACCGGAAGATCTTTGCAGCCATAACTGACCTGGTCTCGGCCCACAACCCTGTTGATATTTATACGGTTGCTGAAGAGTTGAAGAAAAACAACCTGCTGGACGAAGTGGGAGGGCCCTATTACCTGAGTCAGCTTTCCATGCGGGTGGCAGCCGCCTCGCACCTGGATTATCACTCCAAGGTGTTGACGCAAAAATTCATTCAGCGTGAATTGATCACCACAGCATACGGCATCCTGCGCGATGCTTTTGATGACGCCATACCTGCCGACGAATTGCTTAATGCTTCACAGCAAAAGCTTTTTGACCTGGGCGATCTGAACCTGCGCAGGGATACGCGTCCCGTACGTTCCATCCTGGGAGAAGTACTGGACGAATTGTCCGATGTACAGACAAGAGATGACGGATTGAGCGGACTTCCATCGGGCTTTACTTCACTCGACCGGATGACACTGGGATGGCAGAAGGCAGACCTGGTTGTGATCGCGGCAAGACCTTCTATGGGAAAAACGGCTTTTGTGCTGAGTATGGCCCGGAACATGACAGTAAACCATAATATACCGGTGGCCTTTTTTTCTCTGGAAATGCCTGATGTCCAGCTGGCCAAACGTTTACTGGTAAGTGAAACGGGCTTGTCATCTGAGAAGATCAGAGGGGGTAAAAAATTAAAAAATTTTGAATGGGAACAGCTCAACCAACGCATCATAAACCTGACCAAAGCCCCGCTTTTCATTGACGACACCCCGTCCCTTTCCATATTTGAATTCAGGTCCAAGGCCCGGCGCCTGGTTGCCCATAAAGGCGTTAAACTCATTATCATAGACTATATGCAGCTAATGGCAGGACCTCCTGAGCTTAGGGGTATGCGTGAACAGGAAGTGGCCGCCATTTCCCGGTCTCTGAAGGCCATTGCCAAGGAACTGAATGTGCCGGTGATCGCCCTGTCGCAGATGAACCGTTCTTCGGAAACCAGGGGAGGCAACCGCCGGCCTCAGCTGAGTGACCTGAGGGAATCAGGGGCTATTGAACAGGACGCCGACATAGTTATATTCCTCTATCGTCCAGAATATTACGGAATTAAAGCAGATGACAGCGGGCGTTCACTGGAAGGAATTGCAGAGGTTATCATGGCAAAACACCGTAACGGAGCTGTCGGGGAATTCCAGATGCGTTTCCGCAGCAACGAGATACGTTTTATGGATCTGAATGAAGGTGGTCCGGATTTTGCAACAGGAGAGGGCATGACTTATGCCTCGCGGATGAATCAAATGAATGATCTGAATGACAACTTTGGCGGGTTATAGATATTCCATCCTTACGTTATTCCTGTTGACCGTATCATGGCTTTCTTCTGCACAGGAAGCTGAAAAACCTTGCCTCCCCCTGAGGGAGGTCGCTTCTTCACAATTGGCCTTCGCAGGCGGAGAGAAACTGACCATCATTGCCAGTTATACCTGGGGTGTGCTTAATACCGATGTGGGAACTGTAACCCTTGAGATTGCCGAAAAAAACAACGGTGTAGTACCGCTGTTCCAGGCAACAGGGCGCATTCAGACAGCGCGTTTCTTCAATGCGTTTTTCCGTATGGATGATTACTACGAAAGTCATTTCAGGCAAACAGACCTGCGTCCCACATATTTTATGCGGGATATTCATGAAGGCAAGTATACCATCCAGAATTATTACCATTACAATACAGATCATTCCATCAATGCCAGGATTATCCGCAAGGATGGCTCGGTCCAGGATACTATATTGCCCGGAAGGGTCTGCACATTTGATTTTATAACCCTGTTCTATTATCTTAGAAATCTGGAATTCAAAAACATGAATCCGGGCGACATTTCTCCCATATCTTTTGCCATTGACGAGGAGATCTATGATTTGTACCTCAGATTTGATGGCAGGGATGAAATACGCATTCAGGGTATAGGGACATTCCGTTGTCTGAAATTTTCCGCACAGACAGTAGCGGGTGTGGTATTTGACGGCAAGGAAGAACTGCGCTTCTGGATCAGTGACGACCGCAACAGGATCCCCTTATTTATAGAATCCCCCGTAGTGATAGGCCGGGTAAACGGCAGGCTGGGCAGCTATGAAAACCTGCGGTATCCGCTGACAAGTAAAATAAAATAGGGATGTCTTCCGCTCAATGTATCAGACACAGGGGAATTATCACAGGGGTGAATCCGCTTAGGGCAGAAATCACCACCAGCGGGGCGTGCAATTCCTGCCACGCAAAAGGGTTATGTTCACTTGGCCAGACAAAACAAAAAGAGATTACCCGTCTGAAGGAACCTCAGGACTGGCACCCGGCAGTAGGCCAGGAGGTGTCTATTGAAATGCATACCCGCCTGGGATTTAAAGCATTGTGGTACGCGATGGTTTTGCCTGCTATCGTTATGGGGCTATTGATAGCTGTTTGTGTGCTCCTGAATTTACCCGAGTGGATGATGGGATTAATAGTTATTTTTGGTATAGGAATTTATTTCTTTGTTCTATATTTGTTAAAAGATCGCATCCAAAATGACTTCTACTTTACTGTACACCATCTTGAGCCTTAGCATACTGGGAGGGCTCCTGGCAGTTATATTGTATTTTGTGGCGCAAAAGTTCAAAGTGCAGGAAGATCTCCGTATAGATCAAGTTCTGGAGGCCCTGCCAGGCGCAAATTGCGGTGGGTGCGGCTTTGCCGGCTGCCGGGCATTTGCCGAACATTATATAAACAACACCGATTCTTCTGACTTTATTTGCCCTGTCGGTGGAAATGAAACCATGCGGCACATTGCACAGATTCTTGGCAGGGAGGCTAAGGAGCAGGTGCCAAAAGTGGCCGTGATTCGTTGCAACGGTTCCTGTCAGATACTGCCACGGCTCAACACCTACAATGGAAGTCCTAGTTGTGCTGTGGCCGCCGATCTGTATGGCGGACAGACAGGTTGCTCCTATGGGTGTCTTGGAATGGGCGATTGTGTTAAGGCCTGCCAGTTTAATGCCATTGTCATGGATCCGCTCACGTGCCTGCCTGTGGTACTGGAAGACAAATGCACATCTTGTGGTGCCTGTGTGAATACCTGCCCGCGCAACATTGTGGAAATAAGGCCAAAAGGACCCAAAAACCGGAGGATCTATGTGGCTTGCGCCAATAAGGACAAAGGGGCCTTAACCCGCAAGGTCTGTTCAGTGGGATGCATTGGTTGTCAATTGTGCCAGAAAGCCTGTCCGTTTGAAGCCATTACCATAAATGACAACCTGGCAACCATTGATCCGGGAAAGTGCCGCCTGTGCAGGAAATGCGCCCCTGTATGCCCGGTGGGATGCATAACAGAGATCAATTTTCCACCAAAAAAACAAGAGACCGTAAATGAGTAAAACATTTTCAGTTGGAGGAATACATCCTGATGATAGTAAATTCTCCAGGGATTATCCTATAGAAAATTTCCCCATACCAAAACGGGTTTTCATATCCACGAACCAGCACCTGGGGATGCCGGCTGTGCCGGTTGTCAAAAAAGGCGATACGGTTAAGGTGGGACAACTGATCGCAGAACCGGGAGGATATGTCTCGGCCCCGATTCACGCTTCTGTAAGCGGGACGGTGTCGGATGTGGCACCTTATCCCGATTTCCTGGGAAAAAAAGTCCTGACCGTTGTCATAGACACCACCGGGGATCAATGGGAGGAGGGGATTGAACGTTCCCCCGAGATCCGGCATGAAATCATTGCCACCCCCGAGGAAATTTTCAAAAAAATTTCCGGCTCGGGAATTGTCGGCCTGGGCGGAGCCTCCTTCCCCACACATGTGAAACTGACCCCGCTCGTAGGGATGAAGCCGGAGTACCTGATCCTGAACGGGGCAGAATGCGAACCATATCTTACCGCGGATTACCGGCTGATGATAGAGCATGGACAGGAAGTACTCATAGGGGGTGAACTGATGCGCCGTGCATTGGGAGCAGATGTAAGCGGCATAATTGGTATTGAGGAGAATAAACCCCGTGCCATAGAACTGATGAGGGAGCTGACTTCAAAGTCCCTGCAATGGAAGGTGGTGCCACTCAGAAAAAGGTATCCCCAGGGAGGGGAAAAACAACTGATCGATGCAGCTCTGGGCAGAAGGGTCGCATCGTTTGCCCTGCCCATTTCCACCGGAGCCATTGTCCAGAATGTGGGTACTGCCTATGCCGTTTATGAGGCAGTACAAAAAAACAAGCCCCTTATTTCCAAAGTATTGACGGTTAGCAGTTCGGACCTTTCCATCCAAAAGAATTACCGCTTCAGGGTAGGGACTCCCATTGCAGACATCCTGTCACATGCAGGAGCCATGGACAAGGATGGTAACCTCTCCCAGCAATTTGCCAAAGTGGTGAACGGAGGGCCTATGATGGGCAAGCCTGTATCCAACCTGGAAGCACCAGTTATGAAAAGCACCTCGGGTCTCCTCCTCTTTACCGAAAAAGAGACAAAACGTAAGGAACCCGGCGAATGCATCCGTTGTGCCAAGTGTTTTGAAGCGTGTCCCATGCGGCTGCAACCCTATCTCTTGTATCAGCTGGCCCTGGCGGGTCGTACTCAGGAACTGGAAGAACACCGCGTTTTTGATTGCATAGAATGCGGATGTTGCCTTTATACCTGCCCGGCACACCTGCCCTTGCTGGATCAGATACGTCTGGCCAGAAACGCCTCTTTGAAGAATAAACGCAAGAAATAATATGGACAAACTAATTGTTTCACCGGCTCCTCACCTGCACAGCAAAGAGAATACACGCAGGATCATGCGCGATGTGATCATCGCTCTGATGCCTTCTGTTCTTGTGAGCGTTTATTTTGCAGGACTCAGTTCTTTGCTGGTAATTATTGTTTCGGTTGCCGGTTGTGTTCTCATGGAACACCTGATTGTCCGGTACCTTATGAAGAAAAAAACAACGATACATGACCTCTCCGCTGTGGTTACCGGATTGATACTGGCTGTAAACCTGCCTGTTTCTTCCCCCTGGTGGATGGTTCTGATTGGATGCGTTGTCGCCATAGGTATTGCAAAAATGACCTTTGGAGGACTAGGGCACAACCTGTTTAATCCCGCCCTGGTGGGCCGTGTTTTTCTTTTGATATCGTTTCCTGTGCAGATGACCAACTGGTCCCTGAACAACAGCATCTTCAGGCCCGATACATGGGAACTGCCAAAAGGACTGCTCGGGGCCCAGGGACAATTTCTGGATGCAACATCAGGGGCCACACCCCTGGGAATCATTAAAGAAGGACTGGCAAACGGACTGACCATGGAAACATTGAGTCAGCAACACGATTTTTCATACTGGCAAATGCTCTTCGGACACATAGACGGATCTTTGGGGGAAGCTTCGGCTCTGGCCGTCTTGCTGGGATTTGCCTACCTGCTGCTCAGGAAAGTGATCAAGCCTATGATTCCTGTTTCCATCCTGGTGACGGTGGCTGTTTTTTCCGGGATCCTTTGGCTGATGGACCCTTCCATGAACGCAGATCCCCTCTTTCACCTGCTTACCGGGGGATTGCTGCTGGGTGCTGTATTCATGGCTACCGATTACACCACTTCCCCCATGTCTCCCTTGGGCATGCTCATCTATGGGGCGGGCATAGGTGTGATGACCATAATCATCCGGGTCTGGGGATCTTATCCGGAAGGCGTTTCTTTTGCCATTTTATTCATGAATGCCCTGACACCCCTGTTAAACAAGATCAAACCAATCCCGTACAAAAAGGAGGTGAGCCTTGGCTAGAGAATCGAATTTCAGGAACATGTTCCTGTGTCTGCTGATCATTTGCTTTGGCGGATCAGCACTTTTAGGCGGTGTATACCTGATTACTTACGAACCTATAGTGGCAGCACAGGAAGCCAGGGTTAACCAGGCACTGGGCGGTGTATTGCCACAATTTGACAACATGCCGGCACAGGAAGCTTATCAGGTGGAGGCATACGGAAAAAAACTAACCATTTACCCGGGCACCCTGAACGGAGTACTTACCGGGGTGGCCGTTGAGGCAACCACCACCAAAGGTTTTGGAGGCCAGATCAAAGTGATGGTGGGATTTCTGCCCGATGGCACCATCAACAACACGGCAGTCATATCGCACACTGAAACCCCGGGATTGGGAGATAAGATAGATCCGAAAAAAAGTAAATTTTCGTTACAATTCAATCAGAAAAACCCCGAATCTTTCCGGCTTGCCGTAAAAAAGGACGGAGGCCAGGTTGATGCCATAACAGCGGCCACCATCAGTTCCAGGGCTTTCTGCGATGTGGTGGACCTGGCTTACCAGGCTTTTAGACAATCAATTCAAAAAGAAGGAGGCGACCAATGAGCAGGCTAAAAACCTTAATCAACGGCATAATCAAGGGAAATCCCACTTTTGTGCTTGTGCTGGGTATGTGTCCCACGTTGGGGACAACCACCTCTGCAATAAACGGAATGAGCATGGGTCTGGCTACCACTTTTGTACTCATGTTGTCCAACATGGTTATTTCCCTTATTGGAGGTCTGGTTCCGTCAAAGGTCAGAATACCTGCCTTTGTTGTGGTAATAGCCGTTTTTGTCACCGTGGTACAACTGGTTATGCAGGCTTACGTTCCGGCATTGTACCAGACGCTGGGGCTGTTCATCCCCCTGATTGTGGTCAACTGTATAGTGCTGGGAAGGGCAGAAGCCTATGCCAGCAAGAATAAACCGTTTGATTCTTTCCTTGACGGTCTGGGCTCGGGTCTGGGCTTTACCCTGTCACTTACCGTACTTGGGACGGTACGTGAACTGCTGGGATCTGGTTCTTTTTTTGGTATGAAAATCATACCCGGAGATGCCATTTTGATCTTTATCCTTGCCCCTGGTGCCTTCATAGCCCTGGGTTACCTTATGGTATTGTTCAATAAGTTAAATAAGGCATAGTCGTATGGAATACATAATCATCATTATATCGGCGGTCTTTGTCAACAACATTGTGTTGAACCAGTTTTTGGGCATATGTCCGTTTCTGGGAGTATCCAACAAAATTTCTACGGCTACAGGGATGGCTGCCGCTGTGGTTTTTGTAATGACCCTTTCTACCTTGTTCACCTATCTGGTCCAGTATTATATTTTAGATCCGCTCAACATAGCCTTCATGCAGACAGTGACTTTTATCCTGGTCATTGCAGCTCTTGTCCAGATGGTGGAAATCATCCTGAAGAAAATTTCTCCGGCACTATACCAGGCCCTGGGTATTTTTTTGCCGCTGATCACCACTAACTGTGCTGTTCTGGGGGTTGCTATCCTGGTGGTGACAAAGGAATTCAGTTTTGGAGGAACACCTCACATGCTCGACCTGCCGCAATCCCTTGTTTACACTGCATCCATGGCCTTGGGCTTTGGCCTGGCCCTGATCATTTTTGCCGGCATGCGTGAGCAAATGGATCTTGTCGGGGTTCCCAAACCATTCCGGGGCGTGCCCATATCGCTCATCACGGCAGGAATCCTGTCGCTAGCCTTTATGGGATTTTCAGGCATTGTATAAAAAAGACAGCTATGGAAACAATAGAAGAACTGAGAAAATACGTCAAAACACCCGAAGGTTCCCGTGACCAGACTGCCTGGTATAAGCTGGGTGGATTATACCGTCAGCAGGAAAACTGGGGCAAAGCCCTAAATGCTTATGCCAAATGTATGGAACTGGGTGCATCCAACGCTGCCCGCGAAGCAACGGAAGCCATTAAACGCATCCTTGATTACAGGAACGAGGATTGGATGCCATAGACAGCGACCTTGTTCATAAGCATAGTAAAACCATAATCCATCAAGCGTGCCGCATCCTGTGCCCGTGCATAGGATGAAGGGGCTTTCATGACAACGGCTATGACCCGTTTGTCTGCCAGGGTGGCTGTGGCCGTAATGCATAGGCCGGCCGCCGAGGTATACCCGGTCTTAAAGCCGTCGCACCCGTTGTAATGGTAGGTTTTCCCCGGCAACAAATTATTGGTGGACCCGTATACAGTTCCCCTGAAATCCAGACTGGTTAGCGATGTGTACTCCAGGATAACCGGAAACCTCCGGATAAATTCCCGGGTGAGCAACGCCATGGAGCGCGGGGTGATCTCGTTTTTTGAAGACAGGCCGGCGGCATCGAAGTAACGGGCTTCAAGCTTCAGGGAGTCGGCATACCGATTCATTATTGCAGAAAAGTCCGTTTCTGTGCCCCCGGACAGGTATTCCCCTAAAGCAACGGCACAGGCATTGGCCGAGACAACACAAAGAGCCCCGATCATTTCATCTATAGAATAAGTGAGCTGTTCATTAAGGGGGACATTGGACTCCCCCGGGTTTACAGAGCGTGCTGCTGCATTGGCACTGATGGGAATCTGCGAATCCAGGGACAAATATCCTTTTTCAATATGATCAAAGACAATATACATTGTCATCACTTTGGTCATGCTGGCAGGAACTAGCGGGGAATCGGAACTATGGGTGTACAGCGCCTCCCCGCTGTCCGCATCAATGACAATGGCCCCCTGGCAGCTCAATCCCAGGTATACCGGTTTCTCTTTGTCTGGTTCTGGGTCGGGCTGGATTTGTTTTTCACAGGCAGTCAAGATCAGGACCAGGATCAGGCCTGACAGTAGTGCGAGTCTGTTCATTTTCATGAATCCAAATGTAGGTAAAATTCCATTACCTTTGTTTTATGAAAAAGTTGACATGGATACTGTTTTTGCTGGCCCTGTCGTGCAGTACCCCGGATTATTTTAAGGTACAGGAACTGAACACGGGGTGGGAATTCTGGAAAGACCAGGACCCCGAGGGGATTCAAAACGTTTTTCTTCCCCATACCCCGCAGTTGGAACCCTACCTGGTGAATGATCAGTGGCAGGGAATCTGCTGGTACCGGAAGGTGGTGGATATACCCCCGGGAAGACACCTGCTGGTGCGCTTTGAAGGAGCCATGAACGTTGCAGAGCTATGGATTAACGGCCATTATGCCGGCAGACATATGGGGGGATACCTTCCCTTTGTCTGTGATGTAACGGGCATTATGAAAGAAAACGGAGACTTGTCGCCACAGGCCGAATTGAAGCTCCGCCTGGACAACCGCGACAACCCGGTTACCGGACCCAAGCCATTGAAAATGCTGGATTTCAACATGTACGGCGGACTTTACAGGGATGCCAGCCTGATCATTAAGTCACCCCTTCATATTACAGATCCCATCCTTGAATACACACCTGCCGGCGGGGGCGTTTTAGTGACCTGCCCTTCCGTTTCAAAGGACTCTGCCCTGGTTCAGGTCAGGACACATATACGGTATAGCCCCCTGGATGAAAACCAGGCCGAAACGCAAACCTTTATCCTGGAACAGACCCTTATGGCCGGAGACAGCGTGTGTGCCTCTTCTGAGCAGGAGATCCGCCTGGAAAGTGGGCGTTCCTATACCGCCCTTGATGTACTCAGTGTGTGGGAACCCGCACTATGGAGCCCTGAACAGCCAAATTGCTATGACCTTGAAACGCGAATTGTTGTGCCCGGCCCCCGGAACCGCAGAGTGATCGTAGACCGGGTGCATACCACCGTAGGAATCAGGGAAGCCGTTTTTCGGGGGAAAGAACTATATATCAACGGGAACAAGACTTTTCTGCGCGGGGTAAACCGCCATCAGGAGTACCCGTATGTGGGCTATGCCGTACCCGGGAACGCACAATGGCGTGATGCCCAAAAGATTAAGGAAGCCGGTTTTAACCTGGTGCGCCTGTCCCACTATCCGCAATCCCCCGATTTCATGGAAGCCTGTAACCGACTGGGATTGTTTGTGCTGGATGCCATCCCGGGCTGGCAGTATTTTTCTGACGACCCGGCTTTTCAGGAACAGGTCATTCAAACAGCCCGGGATATGATACGCAGGGACCGCAACCATCCGTGTGTCCTGGCCTGGGAAGTATCCTTGAACGAATCGTGGATGAGTGAAGATTTCATAGACAGGATACTGGAAGCTTCCCGCAGTGAAATGCCGGCTCCCATATATACCGCCGGCTGGCAGGAATACGGGTACGATATTTTCCTGCAGGCCAGACAACACCGGCTGGGGCATCCGTCCACAGCAATCCCTAAGCCTTTGATCGTCTCTGAATACGGGGACTGGGAATATTATGCATTGAATGCGGGATTTGCCCAGCAAAACTGGGAAAACCTGCAACCTGCCGAGCGATCCAGCCGACAACTCAGGGAATACGGTCAGACACGACTGCTCCAGCAGGTGACCAATATCCGGGAAGCCCACAAGAGCAATTACCTGGTTGATGCCTGTGCAGACAACTACTGGGTCATGTTTGATTACAACCGGGGATATGCCGATGATCTGGAAGCCTCGGGCCTTATGTCTCTGGAAAGGCTCCCAAAATTCTCCTGGCACTTCTTCCGCTCGCAGCGTTCACCCCTGGAGCACCCCATGGTCTTTATTGCCGACTATTGGGAAGGAACCGGAACCGCACCGGTGGAAGTGCAGGTGTTGAGCAATGCAGAGCAGGTGGGATTGTGGCTGAACGGGAAACTGGTAGAGCGCAGGGAACCGCCATTTAAGTTTGTAGTACCCCACTTTGAAAAAGGCTGGCTAAAGGCCGAGGCATACTGCGGAGAAGAGGTTTGTGCACGCGACAGCGTCCATACCCCGGGTGAAGCGGTTGCCTTGGAATGGTGGCTGGATACGGGCAACATTCCTGCCGCCCCCAACGATCTGCTATTTGTCTACGCAAAAGCGGTAGACCACCAGGGTCATCCGGTGCCATCTGCTGAGGGCCGGGTGTTATTTACCCTGGAGGGGAAGGAAATGTGGCTCATCGGCGAAGAACCTGACGGAAAGGTTGGGCAGACACTCCGGACAGAGGCACCCCTCAGGGCAGGGATTGCTTTTGCCCTTTTGCGGCTTACACCCCAGTGGGATGATAGCGAACCGCATATTTCAGTAACTTTGATACCATGAATCATAAGATCAGAACACTTATTCTTTTGTTGGCAACAGGCATCCTGGCCATTTCGTGCCAGGAAGAAGGGGGCTATCCCGCAACGTATTATTTCGGGTCCCGGGCCAACATAGCTTTTAGTGAAGTAACCTCAACCAATACCCCCGGCCTTAGGGAGCTGGCTGAAATGCTTACCCAGAAACGCGACGAAATTCAAAAAGACTTTCAATTTGACTGGATGGTTACCAGCTCGGGAAACACCCGGGAAGCGGCTATGGAAAATGCTGTTGGCAAAGCCATTGCCAGTTTTACTTCCAGCATAGTGACCAACTTTGACCTGGAAATGCAAAGTTTTGGGGATGAGTTTACATCCAGAAAACAGGAATTATCACAGGACCTGTCCCGGGAAGCGGGCTCGGTTAAGTTCACGGTACATTTGTACCTTACAGCCGAAGATGCTATCGCTCAGGGATACGAAATGCCTCTGGCCGTATCCAGAACGTATACCTTTGAATGCCGCGGTAAAAACGAATCTTACTAGAGTACTGGCAGAATGCTTATGATGCGCACATCTTTGACCGGTCTGTCTGCTGCGCCGGTTTCTACAGAAGCGATCTTATCAATGACTTCCAGCCCTTCCGTGACTTCCCCGAACACCGTATAGTTACCGTTAAGCTGGCGGCAAGCTTCAGGGCTGTGTACTATATAAAATTGTGAGCCGGAAGAAGCCTTTTCAGGATTGACGGCGTCTCCTGTCCTGGCAGCGGCTATCGCTCCTTTTTTATGTGTCAGTCCCGTTACAAATTCTGCAGGGACGGTATAACCTGGGCCACCCGAACCAAGCCTATCTCCGGCAGCGGCGGTACGTGATCGGGGATCGCCGCACTGGATCATAAAACCATTGATCACACGATGAAACAGGATGTTGTCATAAAAGCGCTCAGAAGCCAGTTTTACAAAATTGTCCCGGTGCAGGGGTGTCTCGCTGTACAGTCTTATAATCATAGACCCTTCCGTAGTTTTGAGTTCAAATACAGGATCTGCGGGCAATGTGGCCGGGTCGAAGGCCGATTCCGGGGCGGCCTGTGTTGTTGTTTCATTCGCTGTCGCGACTGCCGCTTCTTTGGCTTTTTTACCCGTATTGTTACAGGATCCCATGCAAAGTGCACTCATACCAATCAGAATTATTAACGTTGTTTTTTTCATATAGCTGAACGTGATTATTTCTAAGCTTTCCGGAAGGCTAAGGTAGCGTTTTTTTTTATATTTGTATTTATGAAAATCAAGATCATCAACCATTCTCCCTTTCCCATGCCTGAATATGCAACCCCCCTGTCTGCAGGGATGGATCTGCGGGCACATATTCCGGGGGTCATTACCCTGCAGCCGCTGGAAAGGGTTCTTGTTCCCACCGGTTTGTTCATCGAATTGCCTGCGGGCTATGAAGCACAGGTCAGGCCGCGGAGCGGTATGGCTTCGCGCAAGGGCATTGGCATTCTGAACAGCCCGGGTACTATTGATGCCGATTACCGCGGAGAAATTGGCATCTTACTGGTCAATCTTTCCGGCCAGGCTGCGGAAATCGAGCCTGGTGAACGGATAGCACAGCTGGTAGTAGCTTCACACCAGAGGGTGGCATGGGAGCCGGTGGAGCAACTGGAAGAAACGGAAAGGGGAAAAGGTGGTTTTGGATCTACCGGTCATCAATAATCATTAGCCTATGGATCGTCTGGTCGCACTGTTTGAAAAGCATCCCGATATATGCACCGACACCCGGCAAATCCGTCCGGGTTGCCTGTTTTTTGCCCTTAAGGGAGAACGTTTTGACGGGAACATGTTTGTTTCCCAGGCCCTGGAAAAAGGAGCAGCATACGCTGTTACGGATCATTACCCGGGAACCGACCCACGCTGTATCATAGTACCCGATGTGTTGCAGGCCTTACAACAAATGGCCGCAGTGCACCGCAGCCGTTTTACCGGCCCGGTCCTGGCCCTGACCGGATCCAACGGAAAAACCACCACCAAGGAGCTCATTCATGCTGTGCTTTCTGTACGCTATAATGTGACGGCTACGCAAGGGAATCTGAACAACCACATAGGGGTTCCGCTGAGTCTTCTGAAGATGGGCCCCGCAACAGAAGCCGGACTGTTTGAGATGGGGGCGAGTCATCCGGGAGAAATAGCCTTTCTTACAGACATGGTAAAACCCGATGCCGGCCTGATAACCAACATTTCCGGAGCTCACCTGGAGGGATTCGGGAACCTGGACGGGGTTAAGCAATGTAAAGGGGCTTTGTATGATTACCTGCATGCCCATGCGGGAACCATATTTTACAACGCAGAAGATCCAGTGTTAACGGAAATGCTGGAACAAAAAACGATCCGCGATCACGTCATACCTTATGGAATAAGCAGACAGCCAGTGCAGACCGCACTGGAGAATGGCGTGTTGGTTATCACGGTGTCAGGTTATCCGCAAATCAGAACGCACCTGGCCGGATTATACAATACACCCAATGTACTGGCGGCCCTTGCAGTGGCCAGGTATTTTGGGATTGAAAACACAAAGGCCGCAGAGGCGGTTGCCGATTACATTCCTTCCAACAACCGTTCACAATGGATCAAAACCAGGCGTAATGCACTCATTGCCGATGCATACAACGCCAATCCCGTGAGCATGTCACTGGCTTTGGAAAACCTGGATTCGATCAGGGAAGGGAACAAATGCGCGATCCTGGCAGATATGCTGGAATTGGGGGCTTATGCGCACCAATCCCACCTGGACATTGTAAAGCAAGTGGAACAGATGGGGCTGGATGAGGTGTTCTGGATAGGGCCGCTTTTTTCAAAAGCAGTGAAGGAACTAGGGGCTGCCGGAATGTGTTTTACCAAAGTGGAAGAACTGATACTGCACCTGAGCGCCCGGCCACTGGAGGAAGCTACGGTCTTGGTCAAAGGATCCAACGGGATGGGTCTTTCAAAACTTATTGCATCCGGAGTTTGCTGAAAGTCACTTTTTTGAGTGAAAAGAAAAACCGCAAGACAATACTGCCCCGGTACATTACCCCGCCCAGGTCAGGGTGGGTCTGTTTTTTTATCCGCTCCACAGTACGGCGCATTGACCAGAAATGAAAGTGCGCTTTCCACACACAACCGGTAAAAGACCATTTGCCCTGAAAAAGATAGGCAATGGCCGAGAGGTGATCTGCAAGCAGCCTCAGGGCTATGATGGGTACAGCCTCGGCTTTGCGAAGGTTTTTGTACATCATCAGCAGGTTGTTCCTGTAATTCAGATACAGCTTGTGCGGGGAATTGTTGGGGAGGGTACCTCCGCCTACGTGAAGGATCCTTGAAGAGGGAACCACATTTATGGAATAGCCTGCCCATTGTGCACGCCAGCAGAAATCGATCTCTTCCATGTGTGCAAAAAACAGATCATCAAGACCTTTCAGGCTGCGGAACAAGTCTGAGCGGACCACCATGCAGGTGCCGCTGGCCCAGAAAATGCGTACCGGATGATCGTACTGCCCATGGTCCGTTTCAATGGAAGTCAGGATGCGTCCCCTGCAAAAGGGAAATCCCAGACGGTCAATAAATCCTCCACAGGCTCCTGCATATTCAAACAGGCCGGGATTTTGCCAGGACAGGATCTTTGGCATGCACACGCCGCAGCCGGGATGAGTATCCATGAACTGTTCCAGAGGCGGCAGCCAGCCGGGTGTCACCTCTACGTCTGAGTTGAGCAGGATGTAATATTGCGCTTCAATTTGTTCCAGGGCTTTGTTGTACCCTCCGGTATAACCCAGGTTGCGGTCAAAAAGGATCAGGGGCATATCCGGAAACTGTTCCCTGAGCCAGGATACGGATCCGTCTGCAGAGCCGTTGTCTGCAACATATAGGCGCGCCCAGGGTTCGGGAGTCCTTTCTATGAGCAAAGGCAGGAAACGTTCCAGAAAATGCTGACCGTTCCAGTTCAGGATCACTATGGCTACTTTGGGCATCATAAGACAAATGTAAGGGTTTTTCGTAAATTCGCCTCATGATACGGAAAGTGGAATTGCTGGCACCTGCAAGAAATCTGGAATGTGCCCGGGAAGCGGTCAAACATGGAGCCGATGCCGTTTACATGGGTGCAAACAGGTTCGGAGCCCGGTCGGCAGCTGGCAATACGCTCAACGATATTGAACAGGCAGTCCTTTATGCACATCGTTACGGAGCCAGGGTCTTCATTACCATGAATACGCTTTTGTTCGACAGCGAACTTGAAGAGGCCGTCCGAATGGCGCATGAACTTTACAACGTGGGAGCCGATGCGCTGATCATCCAGGACATCCGCCTGTTATACCTTCGCCGGCATAAGGTATTGCCTCCGCTTCCCATACATGCCAGCACGCAAATGGACAATGCTTCTGGGGACAAAGTGCTGTACCTGGAGAGGGAAGGTTTTGACAGGGTAGTGCTGGCCAGGGAACTGGCTCCCGGACAAATATGTCAGATCAGGGAAAACACATCCCTTGAACTGGAATGTTTTGTGCACGGTGCGTTGTGTGTCAGCTACAGCGGCAAGTGTTATATAAGCCAGGAAGATTGTGGCCGCAGTGCCAACCGGGGAGAATGTGCCCAGTATTGCCGTCTGTCCTATGACCTGGAAGATGCGACGGGAAATGTGCTTGTCAGGAACAAACACCTGCTCTCTCTGAAGGATCTGGATCGCTCGGCGCGTCTGCAGGAGTTGATTGATGCAGGGGTGGATTCGTTCAAGATTGAAGGCCGGTTGAAAGATGTATCTTATGTGAAAAACATAACGGCCTATTACAGGCAGCAACTGGATCGGTTGCAGGGGCAAAAAACTTCCCTGGGAAAATGCACATTCTTTTTCGAGCCCGACCCAAGAAAAACATTTCACCGCGACCAGACCGAATATTTTCCGGAAAACGGCCGTTTTACTTTGCCTGTTCATCAGTGGAACACCCCAAAATCAACCGGAGAATACCTGGGAACAATTAACCGTGTTTTTCCCGGAGGATTTGAAACCGATGCGCTTGTCAACACAGGGGACGGGCTATGTTTTACACTACCTGACGGCACCTTTTCTGGTTTTGCCGTCAACAGGGTGGAGGCAAAACGCATTTTCCAGAAAGGCATTCCCCTGACAAAGGGTATGAAAATATTCAGGAATTACGACCGGCTGTTTGATAAGCAACTGAAAGGAAAAACGGCAGAACGCCGCATAGATATGGACATTGAGACAGAGGCCCGGGACGGGGTATTATTTCTTACCCTGCTCCGGGAATCCCTCCCCGGGGAGCCGCCTGTCCGGGTAACCGTACCACTGGACTGTGTCCCGGAGCAAGCAAAGGATCCCGTTCAGGCCAGGGATTTTTTGGCAGCAACCGTCTCCCGGATGGGGAACACTCCGTACAGAATACGCAAGGTGGTGTTTTCGCCAGAAGACTTTCCCTGGTTTATCCCTGCCTCTGCACTGGCCCTGGCTAAAAGAGAAGCCCTGGAGAGGCTGGAACAACTGGTTCAGTGCAGTGCCCGGGGTTTTCGCGATACCCGGGAGCCCGGACAGCCGGAACAGGATCCTTTGCTGGCTTTACAAAAGGCATATCCGTCGGGATCATTCCTTACTGCGGCAACTCCCATAGGAGAGCAAACTCCTCTGATGATCTCACGGTATTGCCTGAAACAGACCCTGGGGTATTGTCCGCGGGGGGGGGAAAATATTCCGGGAGCATTGCAGGAACCTCTTTTCCTTGTCAGGGGGCAAAAACGCTTTCCTGTTACCTTTGATTGTCAGGAGTGTCTTATGCTGGTGGGCAGGGCGGTATCCAGCAAACGGGTCAGTCCCCAGGAAATGAAAAAATAAATGACAGAGATCACGATCAGGGGAAAAAAGGCATCAAAGGTGCGGCTTCGGATCAGATCGCTGGCTTTTGTCAGGTCCTGCACAGCAATATATCCGACAATGGAGGTCAGTTTTGTAAGCGCAATGAGTTCTCCCTTGTAAATGGGATACACCTGTTTAACGGCCTGTGGTAGCACAACATGGAAGAAGGTGCTTGTCCTGCTAAATCCCAAAGCTATTCCCGCCTCTGTCTGTCCCCGGGGAACGGATTGGATGGCAGCGCGGAACATTTCAGACACGTAAGCTCCGAAGATCATGGAAAAAGTGATTACAGATACTGTTATACCCGTCATTCTTGTTGAAGCAAAGACCACGTAGTACATAAGCATTAAAAGCACGACCTGTGGAATGCCTCTGAAAAGTGAAATATGTCCGGAAGCCAGAAAGCGTAATATTTTTCTGCGGCTCATGCGCAGGGTACAAATGAATGCCCCGGTAAGGGTGCCCCCCAGGGAAGACAAGACTGCTATCAGCAGGGTGATTTTGAGTCCGTCCCATAAAAGAATATACCGCTTGTCCAGAATCAGGTTGTTGTAAAAACGTTCCCTGAATCCCAGTTTGGGCTTATCAACGGCCACTCCCTGTTCCATCCTGGAGCGCAGGGTGACCATGGAAGAATATGTTTCAAGATAGGTTTCGGAAAACGAATATTTTAGTGACCTTTCCGGTGTGACCATGATGTAGTTGATCATCATGTCCATTTTTCCGGCCGACATGCCGGCCAGCATGCCGGTAAAATCCGAGATCACAAAGACCGGCTTTCTACCAAGCCAGGCAGCAAACCGACGGCTCATTTCAATATCAAATCCTGCGGGCTGGTTCTTTTGGTAAAAGGTGAAAGGCACATCCATGCATGTTGTCCCGATCCGCAAGACCTCTTTACTATCTGTGCTTTCAGGGAAGTAAGGCATGGTGTTGCCGGATTTTTCAAGCCACCGTTCTTCCATCTCCTTAAGGATTCCCTGATTCCGGATCTGTTGCAGGAATTCATTAAAGCGGGATAAAAATATGGTATCATGAAACGGGAATCCGGCCGATACAGAGGTGGGAGCAACCCATTCATCTAAAAAACTCAGGTCCCGGGCTTCTTCCAGAATATAAATGCATGCCGGGCGGGCCAGAAAAACAACATCGCAGTCCCCGTTCCTTAATAAGGAAAGCAGGTCGGTGGTATTGGCCAGCGGCAAAATCCCAGCCTGCGGGAAGTGTTCTCTTGCATAAGTTTCCTGCCATGTGGCAATGAGAACCCCTATGCGGACATCCGGTTTGTCCAGGTCTTCCAGATTTTTAAGGGCCCTTTGTCCTAATAAGGCATTGGTTCCTGAAATCAGAAAGATCAGGGTGGTCAGGAGTATTCTGTTGAGCAGGCGTTTCATGTTATGGAATTAGAGCAGATTTTTGGACAGATTTTCCGGAAAAACGCGATAACAGTACGCCTGTTACAATCAGGAGCAATCCAATGACGGTGGACAGAAACACGGGTTCCCCCAATACGTAATGGATCAGAATGAGTGAAAGGAACGGAAAAACATAAATCATAGAGCTGACAACTGCCGTGTTTTTTGCCAGCTTAAGTGCTTTGAGCCAGACAACAAACGGAACAGCCATCTCAAAAACTCCGATATAGATGCCTGAAAGAATGCTTTTCAGGGAGGCCGCCGATGAGATACCAGGCCCGTTCTTCAGGGAAAAGAGACCGCTCACCAACAGAAACAGAGCTATGTAAACCCAGGCAAAGAGAAAATTCATAAGCAGGGATATTTCATCGGGCAATGTGTTTTTCATGTTGACCAAAAAATACACGGCCCAAAGGAAAGCACTGCCTAAAGCCAGTACAACGCCCCAGGGATTTTTTATGCGCATGCCTTCCCGCAGGACAGAAAGCGGATCTCCCTGCAAGGCAATGAACATGGCCCCTGCAAAGCAGATGATCATGGCCAGTATACCAACCCAGCGAATCTTCTGCCCCAGGATTGGAATGGATAACAGGACCAGGATCAGCGGCCAGATCATGTTCAGGGCCTGGGCTACCTGTGCCGGCAGCAGGCTATAAGCTTTAAAAAGGATCAGGTAATAGAGAAAAGGATTAACAAGTCCCAGAAGGGCACTCCTTTTCCAGGCCTTCCAGGGAATGGATAAAAAATCGCCGCGATACCCTTCTGCCAGAAGCAGGATGAATAACGCGGCGATCGCAGAGGTGGTAGCTATAAAAAGCATGGATGCAGGGGTCAGTCCTTCAAGCGCCCATTTGAAAGCAGTGGCCACAGTAGACCAGCATGCTATGGCAATGGCGGCATAAAAACCGGCCTGCCTGCGGAGGTTCCCTGCTATTTTGCTACACGTTCCAGCCATTTAACCATAGAGATCATAGTGATCATGGATATCAGGCAGACAACCACAAACACCGACCATGTAGCCCACAGGGGAATCCTGGAATACATCAGGCCTCCTATGAATAGCAACTGGTTTCCGACAGCTGTGGCGGAAAGCCATCCTCCCTGCATCAATCCCTGCATATTTGGAGGAGCTACCTTGGAGACAAAAGAGAGACCTAGAGGGCTGATGAACAACTCGGCAACGGTCAGGACAAAATAGGTGGAGATCAGCAGGAACGGTCCTACTTTTAGTGAGGGATCCAGACCTCCGGCAGCTTTAACTTCTGAGAAAGCAGGCAGGTTTACAGATGCCACTGTCATGATTATGTAGGCCAGAGCAGCTATCCCCATGCCTATGGCGATCTTTTTGGGTGTGGAGGGTTCTTTTCCTTTACGATTGAGCCAGGAGAAAAGAACCACTATGATCGGGGTAAGTAGCACTACGAACAAAGGATTGACCGACTGGAAGATCTCGGCTCCCACAATCCGGGTAAAACCAATATTGATGTCAATCATGCTAAGGTCTGTGTAATCCCGGGCAAAGAAGGTCAGTGACAGCCCGTTCTGGTGGAAGGAAAACCAGAAGAAGATCACAATGGCGAAAACAGCGAAAAGGGCAAGAAGGCGTTGTTTGACCTCGGCGACTTCCATTTTTGTAACGGTAGCGGCGGCTTTGTCTTTTGGAGCTCCGTCTTTTTTAACATCGGGCAACCTTTTTTTGGTGGTTATGAAAATCACAAGAGAGATGAACATGGCCACAACTGCTACGAAAAATGCATAATGGAACCCGGTGTTGAACACGTTCAGGTACCTGTCTGCAAAGGCGGCCAGGTCGGTTACGGGACTCTGACTGGCCTCGGCGGCAGCAAGGACGAATTTATCCATGGCTTCTCCGGTCAGTTCGTTGGCACGGAACTGGTGACAAAGGGCAGGCAGTTCGGCATTGTAGACCAGGTTGTGCGACTGCAACCACCAGTTTCTTACCGCAATGGCAAAGAACGGGGCGAAAATTGCTCCAATGTTGATGAACATGTAAAAGATCTGAAACCCGGTGTCCCGTTTGCCTGCGAATTTGGAGTTGTCGTACATTTGTCCTACAACAGCCTGCAGGTTCCCTTTGAAAAGGCCGTTGCCAAAAGCAATGACAAACAGGCCGATGCAGGTTAAGGCAAGGTACAGGGGCAGGTTGGGAACAGGTGTGGGCGTGGGCAACCCTATAAGCAGGTATCCAACGGCCATCATGATGATCCCGGTAAGGATGGTTCCCTTGTATTTTTTGGTTTTGTCGGCAATGATACCCCCAACCAGGGCTAAAATATAAATGAGGGCATAGAAGATAGAGTAAATAAGTCCGGTCGTCGTTTCGCTCAGGCCGAATTTTGCCGATAAAAACAGAGACAGAATGGCCATCATGGTGTAGAAACCAAAGCGTTCGCCCATATTGGCCAGCGCAGCGGCAATCAATCCTTTAGGTTGTCCTTTGAACATAGTAGATGGTTATTTAGGTTTGTATCCGGCAAAAATACGATAAATTTGGTAACTTTGTCTGCCTATGAAGGCACTATTTTCGCAACTTGGATATTTTGCTCTTTTCGCGGTAATTTTCCTGGTAAGCCTGTTCCCGCTGCCTGTCCTCTATGGCCTTTCCCATGTTCTGGTAGTGCTGCCCACCAGGTTTGCAGGCTACCGCCGAACTGCGGTGATTACCAACCTGGCCAGGTCTTTTCCCGATAAATCCTACCACCAGATTCAGCATCTTGCCCGGGATTTCTACCAGTATCTTGGCCGCCTGTTTGCAGAGATTATCTGGCTTTTTTCCGCGTCGGGAAAAAGCGTGATGAAACGCTTATCAATAGAAGGCGGGGAAGTGCTGGAATCTCTGAAAATCAAGGGTAAAAGTGTTGTAGTGATGCTCCCGCACACCGGGAACTGGGAATTTCTCATGGCGTGCAGCTGTCCGGGCCGGGGAAGTATTTGCGGCTATGACCAGAAACAATTGCATATGGTCTACCAGCGGATGGACTCGCCTTTGTTTGACAAATTGATGCATACCCTACGCAGCCGGTACAAGACAGGGTGGCGCCTTCTGGAAAGCAGGAAAATTGCCAGGTATATGGCAAAGCACCGGGAGGAACCCGGAATCTATGCCATGATCTCGGATCAGTGTCCCGGTCCGGCAGGGAAAAGCATTGAAGTGAGTTTCCTGGGACAGCCTGCGCTCATGATAGCAGGGCCCGAAACCCTGGCGCGAAAATTCGGATTTGCCGTGGTTTACGGCCTGATACGTCAAACCGGGAAAGGACGTTATGCGCTGCATTTGACCCTGATAACTGAAAATGCCGCCTCGCATGAGGAAGGTTATGTAACCCGCCGATTTGCCCGGCTCCTTGAACAGGATATCCGGGAAAATCCCCACCTTTGGCTCTGGAGCCATAAACGCTGGAAACGCACACCGCCATTACAAGGCCCGATATTTGCATAAAACATAAAAAATTACAGTATGAAAAAGCTGATTATCTTATTGCTGGCCATAAGTCTGTGGGTCCCCATACAGGGACAACCCGTAACAGAAGGACAGCAGATTCCCCAGGGAGCTGTTGTCTACAGCCTGCCCCGCACCTGTGTCCGCATAGTGGCCGAGGCTTGCTACACCAGCTTCAGCCCCGGACCCTATGCCCGTTATGCCCGCAAATTCCTTGGCATTGACGCCAGTCAGGCAAAAACCACCACCTATGAACTTTCGCGCATTGAGATGACACCCATGCTGGAAGCCGATCCCCACCAGCTCTACGTGGTCAACTTGTCTGCAGGCAATGCACAACCCTGGTTCCTGCAACTGACTTCCCAGGGCTTGGTTTTTTTGTCCGACAGCTACGCCGCTAAAGAGAACCACTGGCGGTTTCCCTCCCCGGACGGATCGCCGGAAGTTTCCGATGCCGGAATCATTGAAAATCTCAAAGAAGAACGTACTACCCTGTATCGTTCCCAGGTCCAGGGTCGTGAAGTGTCTGCCATTCCTGTGCAACAGACACAGTTGGTGGAAAAAACACTGGAACAGCGGGCAGAAGAAGCTGCCAGGAAGGTTTTTGAATTACGCAACATGCGTTTTGCCATCATCACCGGAGACACCGATGCCATTTACAGCGGAGAAGCCATGGGAGCGGCGGTGGAAGAGATGCGTCGCATGGAAGAGGAATACCTGAGGCTGTTTTTGGGAGAGACCATCACAGGCAAAACGCATCTATCCACCGATGTGTTGCCCGATGAGAATAATACCCGTTATGTGGCCTTCCGTTTTTCAGAGACGGAAGGATTGCTGCCCTCCGGTAACGTGGGAGGACGGCCCATCTTGCTGGAGGTTGACACCGCTGCCGAAGAAGTCATCCCCCGGCTTCAGACAGAAGAAGGCCGTATACGTACAGGAACACGTCTTTATTACAGGCAACCTGTCATAACTCTGGTGCGGCTCACTGACGGTCAGAAAGAACTGCTCCAGGCCCGTATACCCATCTACCAGAAAGGCCCCGTTGTGAACTTTATCATTAATTAAAAAAATACATTTATGAACATTATCAACCTTAAACCCCAAAGGGTCTGGAAGCACTTTTATACACTCACGCAAATACCGCGACCTTCCAAAAAAGAAGAGAAAATCCGTGCTTTCCTGGCTGCATTTGGTAAAAATCTGGGACTGGAAACCATTGTGGATGAGACCGGCAACGTGATCATACGTAAGCCCGCCACCCCCGGTATGGAAAACCGCAAGGGAATCATCCTGCAGGCACACATGGATATGGTGCCCCAGAAAAACAATGCTACCGAACACGATTTTGAAAAAGATCCCATTATTCCCAGGATTGAAGGTGAATGGGTCTATGCAACCGGGACTACCCTGGGAGCCGACAATGGCATGGGCATAGCAGCAGCCATGGCTGTTCTGGAGGCCGATGATCTGGTGCATGGTCCGGTAGAAGTGCTTATAACAACAGATGAAGAGACCGGAATGACCGGGGCCAGAGGACTCAAACCGGGCGTAATGCATGGCGACATTCTGCTGAACCTGGATTCTGAGGACGAGGGTGAGCTTTACGTGGGATGTGCCGGAGGCGAGGACGGCTCATTTGAGATGGAGTACCAGCCTTCCTGGGTTCCTGCCGGATGGAAAGCTGCCCGCATCAATGTTACGGGGCTCAAGGGAGGACACTCGGGAATGGATATCATACTGGGGCGGGGGAATGCCAACAAGATTATCACGCGTATCCTGTACCACTTGCTGGAAGAATGCAACATCAGCATAGCCTGGGTGGAAGGCGGGAACCTGCGCAATGCCATCCCGCGCGAGGCAGATGCCGTGATCTGTTTTCCTTTTGAACAGAAAAAATGCGTGAAAAACGGGGTTGAATATATGGCAGGCATCATTGGCAATGAACTCAGACAAGTGGATCCCGCTCTGGAAGTCAACTTTGACTTGTGTGAGATACCCTCCCATGTGATTCCGGCAGAAACGGCCCTGAAAGTCATCCGTGCCGTATACGCTGCTCCTAACGGGGTGTGGGGAATGAGTGCATCTATGCCCGGTCTGGTGGAAACATCGTCCAATCTGGCCATATTCAGGGCAAAAGACGGGAAAATAGCTGTTCATTGCCTGATACGCAGCCTGGCAGATACGGCAAAGGAAGACATGGGGACGGCCCTTGCCTGTTGCTTTGCTAACATTGGTGCCCAGGTGTCTTTCACAGGGGCTTATCCTGGATGGAAGCCCGATATGGATTCGCCCATACTTAAGGTGATGAAAGATATCTACAAAAACATGTACGACCAGGAAGCAAAAGTCAAGGCGATCCATGCAGGGCTGGAATGTGGCATACTGGGAGGTTCCTATCCCCACTGGGACATGATCTCATTTGGTCCCACCCTGCGTTCACCGCACTCTCCCGATGAACGCTGTCTGATCCCTACAGTACAAAAGTTCTGGGACTTACTGGTAGAAACATTGAAAAATACGCCGGTAAAATAGCAGGTCCTTCTAACAGAAAATAAAATTTGCAGGGCTGCGGGAATTTCCTATCTTTGCAGCCCTTTATAATTTTAATTAATAAATAATCACTATGTTGAAACAGTACGAAACCGTTTTCATTTTAACTCCCGTTTTGTCTGATATTCAGATGAAGGAAGCGGTTGCTAAGTTTCGTGATCAGATTCTTGCCGCAGAAGGTGAGATCGCTTACGAAGAGGACTGGGGACTAAAAAAATTAGCTTACCCCATCCAGAAAAAAACCACTGGTTTTTATCATTTGATAGGATTTAAAGCAAATCCCGATTTTATTGCGAGGCTGGAACTCCAGTTCCGCAGGGATGAGCGTGTAATCCGGTACTTGACTTTCGCGATGGACAAACATGCCATTGCCTATGCAGAGAAAAAGCACAGCCCGGCCAAAGAAGCCGTTTCTGTTATTGAAAAGGAAGAAAAGCCTGCTCTCCGGGTAAAGAAACCCGTTGTGGTAGAAGATATCGAAATTGAAATTGAAGAGGAGGAATAAATCATGGCACAAAACAACGAAATTCGTTTCCTGAATCCCCCTACAGTGGAGGTAAAAAAGAAAAAATACTGTCGTTTTAAAAAGGCCGGGATAAAATACATTGATTATAAGGATCCCGAATTCCTGAAGCGTTTTCTGAACGAGCAGGGGAAGATCCTGCCACGCAGACTTACCGGAACATCTTTGAAATTCCAGCGCAAAGTGGCCCAGGCCGTCAAACGTGCCCGCCACCTGGCATTATTGCCCTATGTTACCGATTTACTTAAATAAGGAGAGAGGCTATGGAAATCATTTTAAAACAAGATGTTGATAATCTGGGACATAAGGACGACATTGTAAAGGTACGTAATGGATACGCCACCAATTATCTTATTCCCAGGGGAATGGCGGTAATGGCCACTGCTTCGGCAGTGAAAATGCACCAGGAAAATTTGCGTCAGCGTGCCCATAAGGAAGCCAAGGTACGTGAAGACGCCCAGGCACTGGCCGCCAGGCTGGCAGCATGCCAGATAAAGATCGTTACCAAAGTAAGCAGCAACGGTAAAGTTTTTGGCTCTGTAAACAACATTCAGGTAGCAGAAGCCCTGGCTGCACAGGGAATTGAAGTGGACCGCCGCAACATTACCTTTACAGGGGCAGAAGCCTTGAAGGAAGTGGGCGTTCATGAAGCGGTCATCAAGATTTACCGTGAAATCAACGCTACCATACAGGTAGAAGTTGTTGGTGAAGAATGAGCCAGTCGCGTAAGTCATAAGGAACCCGGGAATCCCGGGTTTTTTTGTATCTTTGAAAACTAATATTTTTTTTATGAAACAGGATATTGCCCTATTTGATCTTATACGGAAAGAAGAGAACCGCCAGACCAACGGCATAGAATTAATTGCCTCAGAAAACTTTGTCAGTCCCCAGGTATTAAGCGCTATGGGATCTGTGCTTACCAATAAGTATGCTGAGGGCTATCCCGGTGCACGTTATTATGGTGGCTGTGAAGTTGTTGACAAATCGGAACAGCTTTGCATAGACAGGATTTGTGAATTGTTTGGTGCCGAGTATGCCAATGTGCAGCCCCATTCGGGAGCTCAGGCCAATATGACTGTTTTCCTTGCCTGTCTGAAGCCCGGAGACACCTTCATGGGTCTTGATCTGGCACACGGAGGGCACCTTACGCACGGTTCTCCCGTCAATTTTTCCGGGATCCTGTACCGTCCTGTTGCCTATACACTGGACAGCGAGACAGGCGTTATTGATTATGATCAGATGGAACGACTGGCCCTGGAACACAAACCAAAAATGATCATCGGGGGCGGTTCTGCCTATCCCAGGGAATGGGATTACGAGCGGATGCGTAAGATCGCAGACATGGTCGGAGCCATTTTCATGGTGGACATGGCCCATCCTGCAGGACTGATCGCTGCGGGACTGCTTAAAAATCCTGTTAAATATGCCCACATTGTGACCTCTACCACCCACAAAACACTCAGGGGGCCCAGGGGCGGGATCATCCTCATTGGTAAGGATTTTGATAATCCATGGGGACTCACCACACCCAAAGGTGTTATCAGGAAAATGTCTTCGCTCATCAATTCCAGTGTTTTTCCCGGAGTGCAGGGGGGACCGCTCGAGCATATCATCGCAGCCAAGGCGGTCTCGTTTTTTGAAGCACTGCAACCCGAGTTCAGGGACTACCAGGTTCAGGTGCAGAAAAATGCGCAGGCCATGGCCTCGGCTTTCAAAAAGCGTAACTACACACTGGTGTCGGGCGGCACAGACAATCACTTGCTGCTGATAGATCTGCGGTCCAGATTCCCCGAACTGACCGGCAAAGATGCGGAAAACGTGCTGGTAAGGGCAGACATTACCGTGAACAAGAACATGGTTCCCTATGATTCCCGTTCACCCTTCAAGACTTCGGGAATCCGCGTGGGTTCACCGGCCGTGACAACGCGCGGTCTTAAGGAGCTGGATATGGAAACCGTTGTTTCCCTTGTAGATGAAGTGTTGAGCAATCCGGACGATCAGGCCGTCATTGACCGGGTAAAGAGAAAAGTGAAAGAACTGATGGGCGGACTCCCCTTGTACGCCTGGTAAAATAAATATAATTACCATGAATAGATACTTACTGACTATTGCCCTGCTGATTACTGTAGCTTTACTGGTATCCACAACAGCGGGATCACAAACCCAAAAAAGGGGTTATGCTGATGCGGCCATAGGCACTGATATCAATGACATACTTCCGGATGATATGATATACATGTATCCGGAATTTCTGAAAGGCAGCGTGCTTTTCCTGGACAGGAGCATAGCCGAGGGAGTGATGAATATCTATTTGCCCGGACTGCAACTTTACTTTATTGACTCCAATAAGGATACGCTGGTGATGAGAAATCAGGATGAGGCCCGGTTGCTTATTATAGGCCACGATACATACCTGAGACATAACAAAACCTGGGTAAGGATCCTGGCTACGAGCGGAACATCTGCCTTCTGCCTGAAATCCGTTGTGAAAATACACGAGGATGTAAAAATCGGAGCTTATGGAACGGCTGATGTCACATCGTCAATCACCAACGTCGATATGATGTATGGTATGGAAGGTTCTACTGCTACCCGGTTGAAGAACCTGAGGCATATTCCGTATACTCTTACCCATTATGGCTTACTGTATGATGGCAGCAAATTGTTTATTGCCAACGTAAAGAATTTCAAAAGATTGTTTCCCGACAGACGGGACGATATTGAGAATTATATAGCTGAAAACAAGCTGAACCTTAATGACGCAAAGGATGCGTTACAATTGTTCAATTTCCTGAATCTGTAGCTGTTTGCGTTTTAGAGCGGGTGTTATTTTTCTGACATTTTCAGGCATTCTTGCCGGCTTTGGAGGCGTGCTTTCCGGTTTTGCCGGTGTTACTGGCATTTCTTTCAGCGGAACGTACGGATTGATCCTGTTTTCCCTTTCCCTCAGAGTGAGTTCCTTCAAGGCATCTGTGGTTACACCGGTACGCAGTGTAGAAGGCAAAGCATGAACAGACGGGAAATATTTGAGTGTATAGGGGAAAAGTGGTTCTATGTAATCAGCGCCGGGTTGTGTAAAATCTGCCTCAATCGTACGGGACGTGATGGCATGACGGTCCAGTGGACGGTCGGGTGCCCTCCACTTAAAGCCGGATAACCGCTCCTGGTCTTTTTTTAGATCATAGAGCGGGATCATGTCACTTTTAATGGATGTTTTGTAGATAATCCGTTGAGCCCGTCTATCTTTGAGCCATACGTTCATTTCGTCACATTCTTTGATATTCAGGGACGTGATGATGCTGTCTTCGGGGATATAGAAAAGAGCCCTGGCATTTTTTTTGGCGTCAAACCGGTAAATGTCGTTGTCGCGAACGTGAGCATACATCAGGTCAGCCTTGATCTGGTGGAAAAACACCTCTTCTTCCTGAGAAATAAGAAAGGCATTGGAAAGAAAATCAACCCGGTACAGGGAATCCCTGCTGAAACGGAACTGAATGCTGTCTGCACTTAACTGGCTTTCCTGGTTCCATAGCACCGGATAGCCGTATTGGCGCATCATTGAGTCTATACTATTGAATACCAGGGAGTCGCATACAGACTGGATGTCGCTTTTATACACCCTGACGTTGTTGTACCCATATAAAAAATGAACTTCTGTGGTATTGAAAAGGCTGTCACCTAAAAAACTCACATTGGACAGAAGGATGCTGTCCACCTTAATAAATGACAACTGCACTTCAAGCAGGGTGGATTTAAGGTAATTTACGGCATCTTCTGTCACAGGATCAGGGACAGAGTCTTTGGCCGGGGGAAGCGAGTCTTTGGCCGAGGAAAGTGAGTCTTTGGCCAGGGGAAGTGAGTCTTTGGCGGGCAAGGAAGGGGAGTCGTTAAGAGCCACGGAGCCCGGTAAGGCCTGGGAGTCTGGCCGGGTTGTGGAATCTGCTGTGGCTGCAGTTTTTTTCCGCTCGGGAATTTCCTGCCTCTCAAAGGCACGCATTCTTTCCAGGGAGTCCATAGCTCCGTATGTGGATGTATAGGCAAGCAGGGTATCGGCACGCATAAACAGCGAATCCCTGCTATTGGTTTCACGGTTAATTTCCCATGCAATGAAAACGGGCTCTTCTGTTACCTGCACCCAATCCGGTTCCCTCCGGAAATCCAGCCTGTCGCCCAGAATGTGGACCTGTTGGGTGGTATCCCTTACCTGGACGTTATAACGTAATAACCCGGAATTTTTGCCTTTATCGTAATGTACGTCTTCTGCCCGGATTTCCTGTTCTTCTGTGTGTATGAACACATCGTGCAAGAAATGGTACAATTCTTCGTCTCTTTTATAGGTGCCCTCCCGGGCTGTCAGAAAACCGTCAGTATGCCAGGCTTGCACGTTGCCCCAGAATTCAGCCAGGTTCAGGTCAGAATGATAATAAAGTGAATCGGCTTTTAACCTGAGCGTGTCGGTTCCCATTTCAACATGTTCATACAGGCAGAAAAGCTTTTCTTTGGAATAGTAATATCCCCTGCGGCTCTCCAGTATGGTTCCCTGGTTATCTACCACGCTGCCGCCATTATAAAAATAGGCGATACTGTCCTTTGTGTTAAAATTCAGATATTGTGTGCGCAGACGATTTTCTTCCTTGTCTATGAGTTCGACCACCCTGCCACGGATTTCGGCAATGTTCAGGTCTCCCAGGTAATGTATGGTTTCTCCGGTCAGACGCGTTCCCTCCTGGATGATCTGGACGTTTCCCACAGCGTCAATGATATTGTCTGCCGTGTTCCAGATAGCCGTATCACAGAGAATATAGGTATTGTTGTGCAGGAAACGGGCCGGACCTGTGACTTTACGGTAACTGACCCCGAAAAGTTCATACATCTCGGCCATCTGGGCATTGATAAGATGTACTTTTTCTTCCTCTGTCCTTTCCTGTCTGAACGTCGTGGCCAGCATGCCATTCCGGGCTGTCATCAACCCGGCCAGCAAGACCAAGAGCAGCAGAACCCGGATTTTTTTCATTATTTGATCCAGCCTTCCCGCCTGAAGGCACAATCCCTGAACAGGGGGTCAATACGGATGTATGTAGTCTGTTGTTTTTCCCTGATGAATTTTTCTACAGCGTCCAGGCTTGCCTTGTTCTTTGCCATGTCCTGAATGACGTTGTAATCGTCCTGCAGGTTGGCCACGTGAGAAGGAATGATCTTGTCAAGGCGGATGATCTTGTAGATTACGTTCCCCTCGCGTCCCTCATTGTCCCGGCTCTCGAACGAGGCGGAAATATCTCCTTCCTTCATATCTTTGAGCACATTATAATCGCTTGTTTTTAGCTGGTCTTTGTCAAAGAGCATGGACCCGGAGTTTTCATCGGACATATGTCCCCCGTTGAGCCGGGAGGGCGGATCTTCTGAATAAAACAACGCGGCTTTCTCAAAGGTAGTGCTGTCTGCTTTAAGGGCGGTAGCAATACTGTCCAGGCGGTCCATGCATTTTACCCGGTCTGTGCTCAGCACCTGGGGTTTGAGTAGTATGTGGCGTGCATTGAACATATCTCCTTCCCGTTCTATCATCTGGATTATATGGAACCCGTCGGGGGTTTCCACAATTTGTGACACCTGTCCCTCTTTGAGGATGATGGCTGCATCGCCAAAAGCCGGCCAGTACATTTGTTTGGCGGCCATACCCAGTTCTCCTCCCCGGCGGGACGAGTAGGGATCCTGAGAGTACATGGCAGCCAGGGTGCTGAAGCGTTCTCCGTTGAGAATCCTTTCACGGAACTCGAGTAAACGCTCTTTGACCAGCAGTATAGCTTCCTCTTTGGGAGGGTATAGGACAATCTGGCTGAGCTGGTATTGTGTGGGGATGATAGGCAGGCTGTCTTTTGGAGTGATATTGTAGAAAGCCTCGATATCCTTGGGAGTCATGTCGGGAACTTTTTCGGTTACGGCATATTGCATGTCTCGCGTAAGGCTTTGTTCACGAAACAAATCCCTCCATTCCTGTTTGAGTTTGAAGATTGGCTTATGAAAATAATCTTCAGTCGCTTTTTCTCCGCCCAGCCGCGTCTTGATGTCCTGGAGCCTGTTCTCAAGTTCCATTTCAACGTATTCTTCATTAACGGTAAGGCTGTCGAGCCGGGCCTGATTAAGCATGAGCTTGGAAATCAGCATGTTTTCCAATATTTCACACCGCAGGTTCTTGTCTGTGATGATCCCCTGCATCATTTGCATCTGTACATCTTCTTCTATGGTAGAAAGCTGGATCATCTCGTTCCCAATGAGAGCAATCACTTTATCAACCAGACCATTGTCATATCTCTGACCAAATGCAGAAGCGCTTATCAGCAGGAAAAACAGCAAACTTGCGGCAGATTTTTTAATCTTCATCTTTTCTGTAGATTTTTATCATTTGTTTGTTCCAGCCTTCTTTCAACACTTCAGTTTCCAGGTCTTTCAGCAATTGCTGTTTCCTTTTACTTACAATAATCTGGCGTATCCCTGCTACTGTCTGTTCTATGGGGGCAGGTTCCCGGGCCGGAACAAAATCATCTACCCGCACAAGGTAAGCATACAGGCTGTCGCGCGTATCTATGTATCCGTCTGTTTTTAATGCCTGTATCCGGTCCATGTTTCCAACGGGCAAATCCTGTGCCAATTCCTGCCCGGAAAGCCATTTGCCAGTATAATCGGTATAGATTTCGGCGGAACTTTCACACAACAGCTTCAATTGCGTCTGGTCTTCAATTGTGTTCGAGCGGTAAATGTTGCGGACCATGGGCAGGTAAGGCGAGTGGAGGCGCATTTTGATCAGACGGAGTTTAAAGAGCGGGGAATCCAGCAGGAACAGCTCCTGGTTGTTGTTGTAATAGGAAAGGATTTCTTCTTCTTCAATGAGGGTGTCTATGCGTTCTTCCACATATTTTTTCTGATACCTGAAGACCAGTAGGGATTTGCGGTAGTCGGCCAATTCCTGGTCTACATCTTTTTCTTCTTTAGTGAGTTCGACCTCGGCTTTTTTTAACAGCAGGTTGTCTATTGCCCATAGGTCAATATAGTGATTGACCAGGTTCAGGGAGTCGTCAGCGGAGGGGGCGTTTTTCAACAATCCCTCTACCTGGTTTTTATACAGGATCTCCTTGCCGATCTGGGCCACCCTTTCCGGTTCATTCCCGAACCACCGCCTTAACTGATGGCAGGAAGCCAGTGTTGTCAGACAAAAAAGGATGAGGGTCCACTTTTTCATGGCAGTAATTTATCTGGAGTAATTGGGTGCTTCACGGGTAATGGTAACGTCATGCGGGTGGTTTTCCACTACACCGGCAGAGGTTATGCGTACAAACCCCGCTTTTTTGAGCGAAGCCAGGTCTGGTGTCCCGCAGTATCCCATTCCGGCTCGTAGTCCGCCTGCCAGCTGATAAAAGACCTCGCTCAGTGTCCCCTTGTAGGGAACCTGGGCGACAATGCCTTCGGGAACCAGTTTTTTCACATCTTCCTCGGCATCTTGAAAATAACGATCTTTGGAGCCCTGCTGCATGGCTTCCAGAGATCCCATGCCACGGTAGCTCTTGAATTTTCTTCCGTTCAGAATGATGGTTTCTCCGGGAGACTCTTCCACTCCTGCGAACAGGGAACCGGCCATGACCGTATCGGCTCCTGCCGCCAGCGCTTTGACCATATCTCCGGAATACCGAACCCCGCCATCGGCAATAATTGGGATGCCTTTGTCCCTGAGAGCTTCATATGCCCCCATGATGGCCGATAACTGGGGAACCCCTACGCCGGCCACAACACGTGTTGTACAGATGGAACCGGGGCCTATACCCACCTTGATGGCATCTGCCCCGCATTCAGCAAGAGCGAGTGCTCCGGCGGATGTGGCTACATTCCCGGCTACTATATCAAGCTCCGGGAAAGCTTTTTTCGCTTTGCGCACCGTCTCCAGAACGCTTCTGGAATGACCGTGTGCTGTATCAATAACTACCACATCGATATCTACCGACAGGAGTTTTTCTATGTGTTCCAGCGTATTGGCCCTCACGCCCACTGCGGCTGCCGTACGCAGGCGGCCTTTGCTGTCCTTGGTGGCTTTGGGATTGTCTTTGATTTTTTTTATATCCCTGAATGTGAGCAGTCCTATGAGTTTGAAATTTTTGTCAACCACTGGCAGCTTTTCAATCTTGTATATTTTTAGCAGCTTGGTGGCAGCGCCCAGATCGGCCCCGTTGCGGATGGTTATCAGGTTTTCCCGGGTCATTACTTCTGTGATGGGTGTTGAGTCATTGTCCACAAAACGGAGGTCGCGATTGGTCACTATGCCAATGAGTTTGTGCTTTTTGTCAACCACCGGGATTCCCCCAATGCTGTTCTCGGCCATAAGACGGAGTGCATCACCAACACAGGCTTCGGGCCCAATAACAATGGGATCATAGATCATCCCGCTCTCGGAACGTTTGACTTTGCGCACATGTTCCATTTGTTGTTCAATGGTCATGTTCTTGTGAATCACGCCAAGACCGCCTTCACGTGCAATGGCTATGGCCAGGGTTGAATCAGTGACAGTATCCATGGCAGAAGACACTATAGGGGCACTGAGTATAATATTCCTGGAAAAACGCGTAGTCAGGTCCACTTCGCGAGGAAGAACAGCAGAGGCGGCAGGAAGGAGCAGTACGTCGTCAAATGTAAGCCCTTCAAAGAGTATACGATCAGCTGAAGATTTCATGGCCTAAGATTTTATCCCGCAAATATAAAGAAAACGAGTGATTATGTGTTATATTTGTCTCCATGAAAAAATGGAAGGTAGGCTTGCTTGCCCGGGTAGCAATAGCCATATTACTGGGAATTCTTTCGGGACTGTTCTTTCCAACCTGGGCTTTAAGGGTGTTTTTGACATTCAATGGTCTTTTCAGTAATTTCCTTGATTTTATTGTTCCACTTATCATCGTGGGCCTGATAGCCCCTGGAATTGCCGAGCTGGGAAGGGGGGCCGGAAAAATGCTGGGAACGACTATGGCCCTGGCGTATGGCTCCACTGTATTGACGGGTTTTTTCGCTCTGTTTTCATGTAAACTGATGTATCCTGTTTTGCTCGGAGGCGCAGAAACGGCTATGGCAATGGTCCCCACTATCGGAGAAACATTGTCTGAGGGTGAGTCACTTACTCCTTTTTTTACACTGGATTTTCCTCCTCTCTTTGGTGTGATGCCTGCCCTGGTCTTTGCCTTTGTTCTGGGTCTGGGACTGACGGTTATCAACAACGGGGAACCTTTAATGCAGATACTACTGGGTTTCAGGGAGATTGTGAACAAGACTATTTCCGGAGTGATCGTGCCTTTATTGCCCGTCTTTGTGTTCGGCATATTTATGAAGATGGCCGCCGAAGGCCACGTAGCCAAAGTAATGGGTGTTTTTGTAAAGATTGTTATACTGATTTTCATTCTGACCGTTATCCTGCTGGTCTTTCAGTTCGCCATAGCGGGCCTGGTGGCCAAAAGGAATCCGTTTACCATGCTGCGCACCATGCTTGCCGCCTATGTAACGGCACTGGGGACGCAGTCTTCTGCTGCCACCATACCGGTGACATTGCGTCAGGCCATCAGTTTAGGCGTGGATCCACGTATAGCCGGATCGGTCATCCCGCTTTGTGCAACGGTCCACCTGTCGGGGAGCATGCTCAAAATCTCCGCCTGTGCCCTGGCCGTTATGATCATGATGAACATCCCTGTTGACATGACTGTTTTTGTGGGATTCATTTTCCTGCTGGCTATTACCATGGTTGCTGCGCCCGGCGTTCCCGGCGGGGCCATAATGGCTGCCATTGGAGTTCTTCAGTCCGTTCTGGGTTTTAATCCCGAGGCCATTGGACTGATGATCTCCCTGTATATTGCTATGGATAGTTTTGGAACGGCATGCAATGTAACCGGAGACGGGGCGATAGCCGTTATAGTCAATAAGATTTATGCAAAGGGTTAGTGTTTTCTGCGGATCCCATGCGGGGAATGACCCGCGTATAGTACAGCAGGCGGTACTCCTGGGATCCATTCTGGCTGAAAAAGGAGTTGAACTTGTTTATGGGGGAACAAATATCGGAATCATGGGCATCCTGGCCAACAGCGTGCTGGACAGGGGTGGCAGGGTGGAGGGGGTGATGCCCTCGCTCATAGAGGAGAAACGCATAGCCCACCGTCACCTTACCCGGATGATACCGGTGTCAACACTGGAGGAACGCAAGAAAAAGCTTATAGAAGACTGCGATGCCATTGTGGTTTTTCCGGGCAGTTACGGAACCATGGATGAATTGTTCTCTGCTTTGGTCCTCAAGCAATTGGGGAAAATTGACAAACCCATTGTGTTACTCAATATCGGGGGCTTTTATGATCCGTTGCTTGCCCAGCTGGATCATATGGTTAACCTGGGATTCATGACGGAACGGTTTCGTTCACACCTGCAGGTCGTGGATGATTGCCGTCAGTTGCACTTTCTTTGGGATTGACATACAGGGCCCCCTGGAAAGTAGAGCGTTCTTCCAGCCTTTTTTCAAGCAGGCGCAGAATTTCCACATTGCGTATCAACCCCCACGGATTGGAGTGTACAAAGCGGGGTGGCACTTCTCCGGCAACCCTTTCAATGAAAATGTCCGGTCGCAGCCTTTCCAGGAAAACGGTTATAAAGTCCAGGTACTGATCTAGAGAAAAAGTTACAAAATCCCCGGGTTTTTGGGCATACTCCTTTTCCATGGGTGTTCCTTTGACAATCTGCAGTTGGTGGAGTTTGAGGCTGGTAATGGGCAGTTCATTCAGGAAGGCCGCCTCGGCGAGCATCTCTTCCCGGCTTTCCCCGGGCAGCCCGAAAATCATGTGTACCCCGGTATGAAGGCCCAGGGCTGCGGTGTCACGGATGGCCGCGGCAGATTGTTCCCAGGTGTGGCACCGGTTAATTCGCTGTAGGGTTCTGTTATAGCAGGATTCCACCCCGTATTCCAGCATGACAATCTTTCCCAGTGACAACTCCCTGAAATATTCCAGCTTCTGGTCGTCCATGCAATCGGGACGTGTGGCCACCACTATTCCGCTAATGCGCCGATCTTCCAGGGCGGGCCTGTATATCCTGCGAAGGTCCTCCAGCGGGGCATGGGTGTTGGAAAAAGGCTGGAAATAAGCCAGGTAACCTCCGGCTTTCCTGTAACGGACACGATGGAATTCAATGCCCTCGTCTATCTGCAGGGTCAGGCTTTTATCCGGGGTGCTGTAGCCGGGATGGAATGCCCGATTATCGCAATAGGTACAACCGCCTGTCCCGGCGGTCCCGTCGCGGTTGGGACATGAAAAGCCGGCATCAACGACCACCTTCTGAAGGCGAGCCCCGTATCTATTAATGAAATACCTGGTAAAAGACTTGTAACGCTGCATAATGCAAAGGTAAAAAGTATGTCTTGTCAAATCAAAGATTTGCCGTAAATTTGTAAGATATGAAAAAGCAACTCAATTTTCTGCCGGCAGTATTGGCCGCATTGGCCCTCCTTGCCGGATGCGCGAAAGCCCGTACTCTGGAAAAACTTGCCGTTATTTCCGAAAATGTGAAAACAGCTTTCGCCCCTGACAGGCGCGATCATGTTTATGAAATCACCTTTGAACAATTGAAGGGTTCAAGCACCTATGTAATGAAAGGTTCCACCACCGAACCTGATGTGGCACCGGCTCTGACTGCAGCTGCTGCATCACAGGGGATTGAACTTGCAGACAGTCTTACGTTATTGCCGGATCCCGCCCTGGAAGGGAATATATACGGTGTAACCTGCCTGTCTGTAGCAAACCTGAGGTATGAACCAAGGTATGCAGCAGAACTGGCCACCCAGACGCTTATGGGGATGCCCCTGCGGATATTGGACAAAAAAGGGGGCTGGACCAGGGTTAGAACCCCGGAAGGCTATATTGCCTGGGTTACTTCCTCAAGCCTTCAGGAAATGGATCAGGCGACATACGGACAATGGATGAAAGCACCCAAAGTGATCGTGAACAAACACTATACGTTATTCAGGGAACAACCCCTCCCGGGAGCACCCTTGGTTTCCGACGGGGTATGGGGCAATATTGTGGAACTGGAGGGTCAGACACCTTTATTTTACAAGGTCCGCCTACCCGATGGAAAACAGGCATACCTGCCGCGCTTTGATGCGGAATCCTTCCTGACGTGGGCAGAAGCCGGGAATCCCCTACCCGAGGATATCATTGCAACGGCCATGCAGTTCGTTGGTTTTCCATACCAGTGGGCCGGAACTTCTGTTAAGGCAATGGATTGCAGCGGTCTTGTAAAAACCGCCTTTTACCTGAACGGGATTGTGTTATTGCGGGATGCGTCCCAGCAGGCCCGCATGGGTGAACCAGTGGACATAACCCAAGGATGGCAGCACCTGTCCATGGGAGATTTGATATTTTTTGGACGGAAAGCCAGCGAGGGCAGGAAGGAGAGCATAACCCACGTAGGCATATATATTGGAGACAGCCGTTTCATTCATTCCGCCGGCAGGGTAAGGATCAATTCCCTGGACCCGGCCAGTGACATTTTTTACGAAGGATCCGACCGGTTGCTCAGGGCGGCCAGAATCCTGAATCACATTGACGACAGCACCCATGTTGTTTCTGTAAGGGAGCATCCCTGGTATGGGATTTCCGGTCAATAGTTTACCATAAACACAAGAGTACTATGAATGCTACAAGGCGCGATTTTCTGAAAACATCCATGGCAATGGCGGCAGCGGCTGCGCTTGCAAGCCCGGCAAAACTGTTTGCGGCGGGAACAAAAAAGACAGGCCAAACACAAAAGGCATTATCATCAGATAAGATGGCACTCACTTTTGAGCCCTTTGAGGCCAGGATGAAGCACGTTTTTACCATTTCCGGATCTTCCCGTTCTACCACGCCCATCGTGCTGACCAGGATTTCATACCAGGGTCATGTGGGATACGGAGAAGCCTCCATGCCGCCCTACCTGGGAGAAAGCTCGGCCTCTGTTATGGATTTTCTAAGACGCGTTGACCTGAGCCGTTTCAGTTCTCCTTTCCAGATGGAAGAGATCCTGACCTATGTAGACAATATCACAACCAACAATACGGCGGCCAAATGTTCCGTGGACATTGCCTTGCATGATTTGTGCGGAAAGCTTATGGGACAGCCCTGGTGGAAGATCTGGGGATGGAGCAACAGGAATCTGCCCAGCACCTGTGTTACCGTGGGGCTGGCCTATGCGGCTGACGGCAGTATTGACAGGGAAGAAGTGCGCAAAAAGACCCTGGAAACCCTGGATTACAACCTGATCAAGGTGAAACTCGGCAATACCGAGGAAAACGATAAAATCATGATCAGCACCATCCGGGAAGTGACCAACCTACCCATTGTAGTGGATGCCAACCAGGGGTGGAAAGAAAAAGGGCAGGCCCTTTCGATGATTGAATGGCTGGCTGCCCGGGGTGTGGAAATGGTAGAGCAGCCCATGCCCAAACTCATGCTGGATGAATCTGCCTGGCTTCGCGACCGAAGCCCACTTCCCATTATGGCTGATGAGGCGTGTCAGCGACTGTCTGATATCCGTAAACTCTACGGAGCCTACGACGGGATTAACATCAAACTCATGAAATGTACCGGGATGCGCGAAGCCCGGGAAATGATCACCCTGGCCAAGGCGCTGCACATGCGCATCATGATGGGTTGCATGACAGAAACATCGGTGGCCATATCGGCAGCAGCCCAGTTTGCCAGTCAGCTGGAATGGGCAGACCTGGATGGAAACTGGCTGATAGCTAACGATATATTTAACGGAATGAAGGTGGTGGACGGGTACATTACCCTGGAAGACAAACCCGGGATAGGCGTTGAACCATTATAATATTTATATACCAAAAGTGTATGCCTGAAAATTTAAGAACATTAAAAAAAGACTTTGACTATCTGATAGACGAGGTAATATCGGATTGTTGTACTTTCATTTATGTCAATCCGGACAAGAAAGAAGCCGAGGCTGTGGAGGTAATTAACCAGGCCATTGCCCTGAGGGATGAAATGTTTGATCGTCTGAACAAAATTCACGAAAAACCCGCAAAACCTCATATAAAGGCACTGAAAGAAGATTTTCTGAACAGGATTGATGCCTTATTTGAAAAAATAAGTGAATTGGCAAAATAGTCTGCCCGCAAGTCTTTTAACAGGGCGAACGTTAATTTTGGACGGGGCAATGGGTACTATGATCCAGCGTTTTGCCCCGTCTTTTCCCCCCGGAAACCAGGGGAACAATGATGTTCTTGTCCTGACACAGCCAGACCTGATATTGTCCTTACACAAGGAATACGTTCAGGCCGGAGCCGACATCATCACCACCAACACATTTAATGCAAACGCCATATCCCAGCAGGATTACGGCATGCAGGAACAGGTTTACAGGATGAACTACCAGGCTGCGCGCCTGGCAAGACAAAGCGGTGCCCTGCTGGTAGCCGGTTCCATGGGGCCTACCAACAAATCGGCCTCCATTTCACCCGATATGAACCGGCCCGGAGTGCGTGCAACAGATTTTGCCACTCTGGTTAAGGCTTACCGTGAGCAGGCACGTGGTTTGAAAGAAGGCGGGGTGGACCTGTTACTTGTAGAAACCGTTTTTGATGCACTCAACGCCAAAGCGGCCCTGTTTGCCATTTTAGAAGAAGCTCCCGGCATTCCCGTGATGCTTTCTGCAACCATTGCAGACAACTCGGGGCGCATTCTTTCCGGCCAGACCATTGAAGCGTTCCTGGTCTCAACAGCACACGCCGGACTGTTTTGCGTGGGGTTGAATTGTTCTTTCGGCCCAGACAAAATGCTGCCTTTCATGCGCATCCTGTCCCGTTTTGCCAAGACTTTCACTAGTGCTCATCCCAATGCCGGATTGCCCGACCTGTATGGAAACTATACGCTTTCTCCGGAAGTAATGGCCCGGCAGGTAAACCCTTTTGTAGAAGAAGGGCTGGTCAATATTATTGGCGGATGTTGCGGCACCACCCCGGGCCATATTGAGGCCCTGGCCAGAATGGTCCGTCAGAGCAAAGCCCCCCTGAGAAAGCTTCACGCCGGGGGAGAAAACAAACCGGCACATAGGATTACCCTGAGCGGCCTGGATATGCTTACCGTACGCGAAGAACCCGCGTTTCTGATAGCGGGCGAGCGCACCAACGTGTCGGGGAGCCGGAAGTTTGCCAGGCTGATCAATGAGAAAAAATACGATCAGGCGCTGGAAATTGCGCAGGGAATGGTCCGCGACGGGGCACATATACTGGATGTGAACATGGATGATCCTATGCTGGATTCCCCAACCTCCATGAGGGAGTTCCTGTTCTTCATGGGTTCCGATCCGGAAGTGGCAAAGGTGCCTCTTATGCTGGATTCTTCCCGCTGGGAAGTGCTAGAGGCCGGTTTGCAATGTGTTCAGGGCAAGTCCATTGTAAACTCAATCAGTCTGAAAGAAGGGCCGGAAGCATTTCTTGGCAAGGCAAAGCTGATTAAACGGTATGGGGCGGTGCCTCTGGTAATGGCTTTTGATGAGCAGGGACAGGCAGCAACCTATGAACGCCGTATTGAAATATGTACCCGTGCATATCACCTGCTTGTAGATGAGGCCGGGTTTGAACCACAGGATATCATACTGGATCCGAATGTGCTAGCCGTGGGAACGGGGATGGAAGAACACCGGCATTTTGCCGTTGATTTCCTGGAGACAGTCCGGTACCTGAAACAAAACCTGAAAGGGGCCCTGGTCATAGCCGGAGTCAGCAATTTATCTTTTGCTTTCCGCGGCAACGAAACAATCCGGGAAGCCATGCACTCCGTTTTCCTTTATCATGCCATAGCGGCCGGATTGGATATGGCCATTGTCAAACCCGGCGCACAGCCCATTTATTCTGAAATTCCGGAATCCTTGCGCCGCGCTGTGGAAGATGTGATCCTGGATGCCGATGCCGGGGCCACTTCCCGGCTCATAGAAATGGCCGGCACCATAGCCAGTCACGGACAACAGGATACAGGAGTGATTGCACGGGAAGCCTGGAGGGACCTGGATGCGGGGGAACGGCTCCACTATGCCTTGGCGCACGGGATTGAGAAACATTTGGAAGAAGACCTGGAAGCTATAAGCGATATTCCGGCCATTGAAATTGTGGAAAACACCCTGATGGAAGGCATGAAACGGGTGGGCAAACTTTTTGGAGAAGGTAAAATGTTCCTGCCACAGGTGGTCAGAACCGCCAGGACCATGAAAAAGGCCGTATCCATTTTGCAACCCCGCATAGAATCGGAAAAGAAAAATCAGGACACAGAGGGCACAAAATCAGGAACGGTAAAAGGCATCATTGCCACAGTAAGGGGGGATGTGCACGATATTGGAAAAAATCTGGTGATCCTTGTAATGGAATGTAACAATTACAAGGTCATTGACCTGGGTGTGATGGTACCTGCCCACAAGATAGTGGAAGCTGCCCTTCAGGAGCAGGCTGCCTTTGTGGGTTTGAGCGGTCTTATCACCCCGTCGCTGGACGAAATGGTTGAAGTGGCCGGTGCCATGGAAAAGGCAGGACTGGCTATTCCCCTGTTCATTGGAGGGGCTACAACTTCCGCCCTGTTTACTGCCCTGAGGATTGCCCCCCGCTACAGCGGCCCGGTCATACATTGTCCCGATGCAGCCGGGGTAGTCCCTGTTTTGGCCGGTTGTTTTTCAAAGGACTCCGGTGAAAGAGAACGTTTTTTAGCAGACCTGCATGCAACCCAGAAACGCCTGAGGAATGCCTACACGAAGGCTGCAGCCAGAAAAGAATACCTGTCCCCCCCGCAGGCACGTGCCAACAAATGGATCCCTGCAGCTGCTCCTAAGACACCGGAACCCTGCTCCTGTTGCCGACAGCACCACGGAACAGATAATTTTGTTCCTCCTTTTGTTGGAGTGCGGGATTTTGATATACCTTTTGAAAAACTCCGCAAATATCTGGATTGGGATGGGTTCCTGAGCATCTGGGAGGTTCGTCAAAACAGGGAACAGGGAAAAATCGCCATAGAAGATGCTGTCCGTCTGCTGGAAGACCTGGTAGGGGGACATTATGGGAACATTGCCAGAGCCCGCGCAGCTGTGGGTTTCTGGCCTGCCTGCTCCACTCCCCAGGATCACATTTTGTTTTTTGCCGAGGCTTCTTCCCGACGCATCATCCTGGACATGCCTTTGGACCGTGACCTGCTGCGCCATGGGGACGGATCGCCCAACCTGTGCCTGGCCGATTTCATAGCCGGTGAAGATCCTGCTTGTTCTCCCGATACTGCCGGTCTGTTCCTGCTGACGGCCTCGTCCCCGGAGCTGGAAACACTGGCGGAAAATATGCAGAAGTGCGGAAATGTGTATGAAGCGCTCATACTAAAAACATTACTCGATCTTCTAGCCGAGGCTGCAAGCGAAGCCCTGTACCGGGAACTGATGACATATCCTTGCGGGACACCCCGGGGAATACGTCCGGCTTTTGGCTATCCTTCCTGCCCCGATCACACCCTAAAAAAAGACGTGGTTGCACTCTTGCAGCCTGACGGGCACCTGGACATTACCCTGACATCGTCCTATATGCTGCAGCCTTCCGCATCCATTTGCGGCATGTACATAACGCACCCGCAGGCACATTATTTCACCGTTCACAAGGATCCGGGCCTATGAAACTGACCGAGATATTTAAAGTTTCCGAGAAAACATTTTCCTTTGAGTTCTATCCTCCCAGGGACGAGATTGCAGCGGTTGATTTTGGATTGAACATAGGGCAACTCATCAAACTGAGCCCTTCCTTTGTATCGGTGACTTACGGAGCGGGGGGTTCTACACAGTCCCGTACCTTTGACCTGGTTGACTACCTGAAAAACAGGGTGGGACTCAATACTGTGGCCCATTATACCTGTGTGGGCAGCACCAGGTCCAGAACGCTGGAAGACCTAAAAACTCTGCGCAAGCTGGGATTACAGAATTTCATGCTGCTCCGGGGGGACCCCGAGGTAGGTTCCAAGTATGGTTTTATTCCCTGTTACGACGGATTTCCAAATGCAACGGAACTGATTTCATTTGCCCGCGAATATATTGATGATTGTTGCATAGGCGGCGGAGCCTATCCCGAAGTGCATCCCGAATCGCCCAGCGCAGAAATCGATATGAAAAACCTGAAAAAAAAAGTGGATGCCGGCTGCGACTTTCTGATAACCCAGTTTTTCTTTGACAATAAACGTTACTTTGATTTTGTCGCCCGTGCCCGCAAGGCGGGGATCAAATGCCGGATCATTCCCGGGATTATTCCTTTGACCAAATATGCACAGCTGGAGCGTTTTGTGAACCTGTCGCGCGCATCTGTTCCCCCAGCGTTCCTGGAACAACTGGAAAGCAACCGATACAACCCCGATGCGGTCTACAAAGCCGGAATGGATTTTGCCATACGCCAGTGCCGTGACCTGCTCATGCTGGGGGCTCCCGGCCTCCATTTCTATACACTCAACAAATCCCGGGCGACCGTAGAAATCTATCAGACCCTTATGGTAAGGTAATAATGCCAGAGAACCACCCCTATGGCAACGGAAACATTCAGCGAGTGCTTTGTACCATGCTGGGGGATTTCCAGGCATCCGTCGCAGGCGTCCACAACTTCCTGTCTGACGCCACGCACCTCGTTTCCAAAGACCAGGGCTGTTTTCTGATGCCCTGCGGGACAGAAAGCCGCCAGATTAACGGCTCCCTCGGCCTGCTCCACCGCCAGAACGGCATACCCTTTTTCCTGTAGGGAACGGACGGCATCCAGTGTGTTCTCAAAGTACGTCCACTCCATGGTGTTTTCCGCTCCCAGTGCCGATTTGTGTATTTCGGCCGAGGGTGGGCAGGCCGTGATTCCACACAGGCATAAGTGCTCCAGGGCGAAGGCGTCCGAGGTGCGGAAAGCCGAGCCAATGTTGTGCTGGCTGCGGATGTTGTCCAGGATCAGTACCACCGGCATCCTTGGACTGGCGCGGAACTCCCGGGGGGATAGACGGCGGAGTTCCCTGTTTGGAATTTTTCTGGGCATATGGCAAATGTACGGGATTTTAGTGTAAATTTGTATTATGCCAACTATGTATGTGATAAGCGGGTGCAACGGATCGGGTAAAACAACCGCTTCGTATACCATTTTATCTGAAATGCTCCAGTGCAGGGCTTTTGTCAACTCAGACGAAATTGCCAGGGGCATTTCTCCGTTTGATCTTTCCAATGCAGCTATAGATGCAGGCCGGGTGATGCTCAGGAGGATCAAGGAACTTTCAGAGACCAGGGAGGACTTTGCCATCGAGACAACACTGGCTGTCCGTTCTTTTGCCAACCTGATTGGCAAAATCAAGAAAAAAGGATACGACGTGATGCTGGTATATTTCTGGCTCAACAGCCCCGACCTGGCGGTGGAACGGGTTCAGAACCGGGTAATGGCCGGGGGTCACACCATACCTGAAAATGTTATCCGCCGCAGGTACTGGTCCGGAATTAACAACTTATTCAACATATACATGCCCCTGAGCGACAGGTTGCTGCTAATCAATAACTCAGACACACCCTCTTCCCTGATAGCCGAGGGAAAGGGGCCCGGGGAAATCAAAATCTACAATACCCGTGATTACCAGATACTTAGAAGCTTATCGCAAAACCCCCTCCAGGGGCCAGATCAACCGTAATCTTGTCTTTACAGGTAACTTCCAGTTCTTCTATCTTGTAGTCCGTGGCATGACGGTGGGCATTAACACCATCCCTGAAAATTTTTGCCTTGTATGTGCGTCCTGCCTCCAGGAAAGACAAGTCCAGGGTAAAGGTACGCCGGGTCCAGTCTGTCAGACCTCCCACATACCATTGCGAGTCTTTTCTGCGCGCAGTCACAATGTATTTTCCCAGTTCTCCGTGAAGGATACGTGTTTCGTCCCATACAACCGGGATTGCAGCAATAAATGAAGTCGTTTCCTGTTCTTTCATGTAGGTTGTGGGATTGTCACACAACATGACCAGGGGACTGTCAAAGACTACGTAGGTGGCCACCTGCCTTGCCCGTGTCCCGGCTGTCATGGGATTGTTGTATACAGGACGAAAATCCTGGCGGGTAGCATTGCGCATCCCGCCCTGTGTATAATCCACGGGCCCGGCAAGCATCCTTATGTAAGGGAAGGTGACATCGTGGGGAACCATGTCTTCCCGGCTCCATTTGGATTGTTCCAAACCAAAAATGCCTTCAAAATTCACCACGTTCGGATAAGTGCGGTTGAATCCGGCGGGCTTGAACATCCCGTGCAGGTCTATGAGCAACTGGTGACGGGCTGCTGTTTCTGCTATACGGTACAACATTTCAGTTGCGGGTTGGTCGTCTCTGTTGATGAAATCGACCTTGAACCCCTTGAATCCCATTCGGGAATAAAGCCTGCAGGCTTCTTCCAGCTTTTCATCCAGCACATAACCCACGCACCAGAGCATCAGTCCGACATTCTTTTTTCCTGCATAGGTAACCAGCTCCTGCAGGTCTATCTGCGGGATTACCTGCATGACATCCTGGTCCGAGGGAGGAGACCAACCTTCGTCCAGTACAACGTACTCTATTCCGTTGGCAGCAGCAAAATCTATATAATATTTGTAGGTCTGGGTGTTGATTCCTGCCGGGAAATCCACCCCCGTTATTCCCCAGTTATTCCACCAGTCCCAGGCCACTTTGCCCGGTTTTATCCAATCAGTGGAGCCTGTCCTGTTGGGAGCGCCCAGTGCATATACCAGGTCATTGACGGGTAGTTCGGTGTCTTTTTCTGACACAGCCATAATTCGCCACGGAAAAGTACGCGTTCCCTGTGTGCGGGCAATCAGGGAGGAATAACCGGTGGGGATCACCTGGCCCCGTACGGGATCGGTTCTTGTTCCGGAGGGGATGGGCGCGAAAACCCCGCTGTACTCGAAACCCCGGCTGGTCTTTCCACCCCGCAGGAACATGCCCGGATAGGACTCCAGGTCAGATTCGGTCAGGACCATCTTTAAACCGTTATCCAGGCAGACCAGAAGCGGCAGGAAGGCCAGGCCTCCGGAATTAAAACCACTTATAGGGGTTACCGTATAGATGTTTTCAAATGAATTCTCAAAAGAACCGGCTTCACCCGGGCTGTAAGGAACGTAACAGGTGTAATCTTTTTCGAACACGAATCCGGCCGATTCGTTTACAATATGCAGAGAATCCCTTCCCGTGGTGTAGAATTGGTATGCGGCCCCCTGGTCATACAGACGGAAACGAATTCCGAATCCTTCACGAAAGCTAATTTCCAGCTGGTTATATCCAGCTGTAATCTCTGATTTCCTGTACATAGGGGATGAGATGACATCCCGTACATTGGTAGTTTTGGTACGGGAAACCCTGGCATTGGGTCCCAGGATTGTTCCATCCTCCAGGCTTAGTGAAAGGGCCGGGGATGAGACCAGTACCTGGTCTTGCCTTAGAAGGCAGAATGAGATGTTTGCCTGTGTTACTACCTGAAGTTCCATTTTGCCGTCGGGAGACAGGATGGAATGGATTTTTACCTTTGCCTCCAGTGCGCTGCCGTTCAGGCAGGTGAGGAATACGAAAACTGCCAGAGTCTGCAGCCATTTTACCGGGTTGATTTTCATATCAGTATTTGTTGTTGGTTTCAGACAGGGTAAATGTAAATGAATAATTGCCATACGGCAACATATAACCGGATTGGGGAAGAGCGCCCCAGGTGTTGATGCATCCCAGGCCCATCTGGCGCAGGTCTATACAGCATTGAGTAAGGTTTTCCTCCTGCAGGTCCCGGGAATGAAGGTTTCGCTTGGCCGGGCCGGAGTCCAGGCTTTCTATGGAATAATGAAGTGCCGAAGCCGAAAACAGCGAATCTGAATCTACCCTCATACCCGAGCCTGCAACATCGAGCAGTTCCCACCACCGCAGGCCGGTACGCGTACCGTTTTCCTGCGGACGTATATAAGAGTAAAACTGGCTGGATACGCTTTGCCTGTAAAGGCCCACAAAAGCACTTTTGGCCCTGTCGGGGTAATTTTCACCGGGTCCCCTGCCATAATAAACCAGGTGGTTGTATTTTTTGGGTGTGTTAAACCGTACCCCGAAGCGGAACATCGGGGGCATTTTCCCGGCTTCTTCTGCAGTTGCCAGGGTTTCCAGTTTCTGGGTTATTTGCAGCCCGCCCCGTGGCTCTGGCCGGTAGGTCATGGTCAGTCTTGCTTTGAGCTGCGGCAGTTCATATATGGCACAAATTTCATTTTCTTTTGTTTGGAATCCGGTAAACTCCATAAGGGGATTGCGCCATAGGGCGTATTTTAATTGCAGCGATGCGCCAAAATCGTTGTCGGTGGGGGCACGCCAGAAATTGGGAGTGATGCACGATTTTTCCTCCAGTATGTTTTGGCCCCCAAAGAATAGCCGGGAGACAAGTCCGTTGTGCCGGCTGAACTCCGCCCGCATGTTCCCGGAGCAGGCTATGAGCCAGTTCCTGTCGTTTTGGTCTATGGTAAAGGCCGGCTCTGCGGATTGTTCTGCAGAGGGGTTTTGGGCATCCGGGGTATGAACAGGGAGCTGGGCCCTGGCCAGGACCACGCCCGCCGGAAGGAGTGCCTCGGCTTTACGGGTGGAAAAATAAACGTTCAGGAACAATTCCTTATCACGGTAAAGTACCAGGTCGGATTGGCTGTATCCAAGCTCCAGCACGCTTGTTTTTCCCGGAGGTGTTTTCAGGTTGTCTGTATGTCCTTTCCTGACGGGGATTCCGTTGGCCAGCAGTTCCCATTCCATGGAAAGGTGTGAGAGGTCGCGGAAAAAATATTCGTTTCTTACGCCAATCCTTCCATTGGACACATCCACATCCTGTGCCCACACATTCTGATAATGATAGGCCACATCATAAGCGTGGGGGTTGGCATCGCGTGAAGGGCTGAACAGCCCGTTGTTGTTGAAATTCTGATCAGATGCGTCATAGGGATTGTAATCGCCGCCATAGGCATAAACAAAATGTCCTTCCTTACGCTCCAGGAAAAGTGCCTGGTCTACAAAATCCCAGATGAATCCTCCCTGGTACTGTGGGTATTGGCGGATGATCTGCCAATAATCGTCAAAACCTCCCATGGAATTTCCCATGGCGTGGGCGTATTCACACTGTATCAGGGGCCTTTGGGGGTTGTTTTCCAGGTAACGGATACAACTCTCGTAGCCCATGTACATGGGGGCAAAAATGTCCGATATTTCCGGCCGGGTGGCACGTTCGTACTGTATGGGCCTTTTTTGCACGTCTGCCTTGCGAAGCAGGTCGTAGCCCCTGGTAAAATTATCCCCGTCCCCGGCTTCGTTGCCCATAGACCAGATGATCACGCTGGTGTGGTTCTTGTCCCTGAGGTACATCCTTTCAATGCGTTCTTGATGCGCCTGTAGGAAATCGGGCCGGGCAGCCAGCGTCTTTTCCCCATAACCCATGCCATGGGATTCAATGTTGGCCTCGTCCACCACGTAGATCCCGTAAAGATCACACAGGTTGTACCAGGTTGGGGAATTTGGATAATGACTGGTTCTTACAGCATTGATATTGAATTTTTTCATCAGTTCAATATCCTGTATCATACGCTCCACAGACACGATGTACCCTGTGGACGGGTCCATCTCATGCCGGTTAACCCCTTTGATGAGTATGGGTTTTCCGTTGACCAGCAATTGGGCGTTCTTTATTTCCACGTTCCGGAAGCCCACCTTCCAGGGAATGAATTCCGTTTCCTTCCCGGTACCGGTATCGGCCAGCGATAGAACCAGGGTGTAAAGATTAGGCAGTTCGGCAGACCAGGGTTGTGCGTTTTTTACGGGGAAAGAGCCGGTATATGTTCCGTTTTCAGCAACATACAAGGATTTCAGCCCAAGACTTTTGCCCCGGGGGTCTATAAGCTCGGCCTGAACAAGCGCCTGGCCTGAAGCCCTGTTTAGGGTAACAGATATGTCCAATGTGCCGTTTTCATAATTTTCATCCAGAACAGGAAGCAAGGTGAAATCATGTATGTGTGTCTTTTCCCTGGCATAAAGGAACACTTCCCGGCCAATTCCGCTCAGACGCCAGAAATCCTGGTCTTCCAGGTATGTTCCGTCGCACCAGCGGTTCACTTTCAGGGCAATGAGGTTATCTCCCGGCCGGAGGTAAGGGGTGATATCAAATTCGGCTCCCAACTTGCTGTCTTCTGAATACCCGGCAAACATTCCGTTGACCCAGAGGTTCATGTTTGATGTGACCGAACCAAAATGAATGAAAACCTGTCTGCCGTCCCATGACTGCGGAAGGAAAAAAGTGTGGCGGTAATAGCCGGTATGGTTGTTAGCCAAGGGGACTATGGGAGGAGCAGACCGGTATTGATTAAACCAGGCATAACCGTAGTTCAGGTACAGCGGGTGCCCGTACCCGTTCAACTCCCAAAGACCGGGAACAGCCATCATGTCCCAGGATCTGTCGTCATAACATGCCTGTTGGAACCCCGTGTAACTTCCCGGGGCATCCTTGGTCCATGCAAATTTCCACAGGCCGTTCAGGTCTTTGAAATACAGAGATGATTCCCGGCAACCGTCAAGGGCCAGGGGACGTGTTTCATACCCGTAGAAGGAAGTGCGCATGGGGGCACGGTTGATCTGGTTCACAGCAGGATCCTGCCATTCTTCCGTGGCCTTGTACAGGGGATAATCGGTGGTAATGTAATCTACTCCCGATTGAATAAAATAATGAAAATCCTCCGGCCGGTTAACCGTCCACACATTCACGCTCAGGCCAAGTTCCTTTGCCCGGGCAATCCACTGCGGGTTAGCCTTGAGGACCCTCATGTTGTAGTCCAGTCCGGTGTATCCTTTTTCCTTCAGCTGGTCCGGAGACAGGCTGCCGCCCAGGTAAGCCACCTGTGCATCTGCATTTGATTGGATTATCGTCTCGCAGATATGAGAAGAAAAACTGATGTATTCCACTTTGTTTTGAACACCTGCACGCTCTACCAGTTCCAGAATCTTTGCCACGGCTGCCTTTTCTGTAGGCTTGTCCCGGTGGGTTTTGATCTCAATGACAAGTCTGGTGTGGTCCGATGCAGCGATTAAGGGCAGAATCTCGTCAAGCAACGGGAGTGTTTCCCCGTTAGATAAAAGATGGCCGGAGAGTTCGCGGTAGGAACTCGCATCCACACGTGTTCCTTTTATTACCGGATCGTGCACCAGCACCACTTTCCCATCAGTAGTCAGGTACACATCTATTTCAGCTCCGTAGCAACGGGCATCAACGGCATTTTGTACTGAACTTCTGGAGTTTTGCGCCGATCCTTCCACAGTCCAGAAACCCCGGTGGGCTATGATTCCGGTTTGTGACCATAGGGAAAATGAAGGCAGAAGGGACAGGATTAAGGAGACTAAGAGATAACGTAACATGTTATATTATTTTGTAAATTGCCGATCCATTTGAAATTCTGATATGCGAATATACGACATTTCACAGGAAATTTTCAGCGGCGACGTATTTAAAGGAGATCCGGTTCCTGCAGCCACGCCGCTATATCGCATCAAAGACGGATACCCTTACAATTTATCTTCCGTATCTATGTGTCTGCACAATGCCACACACATTGATGCTCCCTCCCATTATCTGGAAGACGGGCTTACCATAGACCAGATCAGGCTGGAACATTGTATTGGTCCCTGCACGGTCCTGTCTGCCAACGGACCGATTGATGAAGGTTTTATTTCCCCGTTATTGGGCAGGGGAGCCAAGCGGCTGTTGTTCAAAGGAAAAGGGTGGCTTACCCTGAAAGCGGCCAAGGCCCTGGCGGAAAGTGAAATAGTTATGGTAGGGACAGAAAGCCAGTCTGTCGGTTACGGGGCCCATATTGATGATGTACACCATGAATTATTGCAAAGCAACCTGGTGATACTGGAGGGGCTGGTTTTGAAGGATGTCCCCGAAGGCAATTATTACCTGATTTCTCTTCCCTTAAAACTGGGAAGGATGGAGGGTTCTCCCTGTCGTGCCGTGCTGCTGGATTATCTGCCACCGGTCGATTGATCGGTTCCAAAAGCATAAACTATTTTTTGCAGGTACAATTCCCCCGGCCTGAGTATACAGTCTGGATATTGAGGACGGTTTGGGCTGTCTGGATAATTCTGGCATTCCAACGCTACGGCATGACGGTTTCTGTGCGGGATGCCGTTTTTTCCTACTCCGCTGCCATCCAGCCAGTTGCCCGTGTACACCTGTATCCCGGGCTGTGTCGTGAGGAGGGTTAGTGTTCTGCTACTGACAGGATCTTTTAAAAAGGCGGCCTGTTGCAGTATTCCCTCTGCAGAAGGCAGGCACCAGCAATGGTCGTATCCGTTGCCAATGCGTAATTGTTCATTATCCATGGCAATGTCCCGGCCTATCGGTTTTGGCAATGTAAAATCAAAAGGAGTTCCCCTGACCGGGGCAGGATCTGCCAGGGGGATGCTGGTGGGATCTACGGGAAGGTAATGTTGGGCATTGAGTTGCAGGATATGATTGTGGATGGATCCGTTGCCTTCCCCTGCCAGGTTGAAATACGTATGGCTGGTCAGATTGATGATGGTCGCCTGGTCTGTGACCGCCCGCAGCTCCAGTGTCAGGATATCGTCTTCACTCCAGCGAAAAGTGGCTGTTACCTGCATGTTCCCCGGATAATTTTCTTCTCCGTGGGGACTGGCATACGTGAACGATACGGCATCGTCACCCTCCTCTATTCTTGATACCCACACCTGTACACACATGGAATGCGGGCCCCCGTGCAGGTGGTTGGGACCATTGTTAACGGCCAGCTGGTATTGCTTTCCTTCCAGGGAGAATGACCCCCGGGCAATGCGGTTAGCGAAGCGTCCCACCGTCTTGCCAAAATACGGAGGATCCTGGAAATACTGCATTACGTCCTTGTAACCCGGCACCACATCTTCAACCTGACCGTTACGGTCGGGTACGCCAATGCCCGTTACCGTAGCCCCGATGTTGCATAACTGTACGTAAGATCTTTTTTTATTGGTAATTTTGTAACTGACAACTGCCTCTCCCCGGGGAGAGTAACCATGAATATACTGTGTTACTTCCATAAGCCCTGTTATTGTTTTGAAAAATAAAGATAAGAATTAAATGAAAACAATCCTGAAAACAGCTACCTGCATCATTGCCACTTTGCTTGTTTCGTGTCAGCCGTTCCATGATGCACCTCAGGGCCCTGATCAATACCTTGCAGGGGTTCATAAGACCATAGACCTGAATTTGGATGAATTGTTCAGTTCGTTCGGAGTCGGAGATTATCCCGAGATCACTTCCAAACTGGAATACATCATTTCCAGCCGGAATTTTCGTGCCTCCGTTGTCACCTATCATACTACGGACCCTTTCGGAAACGCCGTAGTCGCAGACGGAACGCTGTATTATCCGCTGGATTGTGAAATAAGGGGCGTAGTGGAAATGTCGGGGATTGCCCACATGAACAAAGATGATGGCAATTCGGAAGATATTCCGGTATTGGAAGCCTTGCCTGTACTGGCTGGTTATGCGGTAATACTTCCCGACATGATCGGTTATGGCAAATTCGGAAATACCAAGCAGATGCCCCACCCGTTCATGATCAGGAACAATTTAGGCAAAGTGGCCTGGGATATGCGTCTGGCAGCAACGGAGTATTTCAGGAAAATTGGGTACAACATTCCCCGGAGCACCATCATTGCCGGGTATTCATACGGAGGGGGAGTGGGGCTGGCCGTAGCCCGTTATTACCAGGAAAACCACCGGAATGAAGTTTATGTGAAAAGGGTAGTGATAGGCGGAGGTGCCTGTGACCTGAATGCCACCTTCAGGGGTTTTGCAGAAAATCCCATCTGTACCTATCCGCTCTTACCCGGCATCATTATGTCCCTGGATTATTATTACAATCTGGATCTGGACTACCATCAGATTTTCCAGGGGCCTCTGGCAGACAACTATGCCACCTGGTATGACAGGACACGCAATGCCAGCGGATTGGTTTCTTTAATAGGGGAAGATATGCGCAACTATATGCACCCCGATTTCTTTAAACCGGCAGAAGAAAGAAATGCCGAATTTGGAAAGCTGCAACCCATCCTGAATTTGAATTCCGCAGTTGACGGATGGGTCCCCTATATGCCCATATACCTGTATCATTCCACAGAAGACCTGTACGTTCCGCTGGAAGCCGCCAACTATGCTTACCGGGAATTCAAAAAAGCAGGGGCTTATATTCAATACAAGTCAGGCCCCGGCACACATGCAGACTGGGGGGTAGAGACCTTTGCAGCGCTTTTGCTTCACCTGGCTATCAAATAAGTGTATATTCCTCTATGATCCTCAGGATTACCTCCGAGGCTTTTTCCATGCTTTCCAGGGGGAGGTATTCCATTTTTCCGTGAAAGTTGTGTCCTCCTGCAAAAATATTGGGGCAGGGAAGTCCCCGGTACGAAAGCTGGGCTCCGTCTGTTCCTCCGCGAATGGGATGTACTATGGGAGTGATACCCGCTGCCTTCATGGCGTTGGCTGCCTTTTCCACGATGTGCATGTACGGCTCTACCTGCGTGCGCATATTGAAATACTGGTCCTTGATTTCCAGGGTGACACAGCGACCATATTTTTGGTTCAGGAATCCTGCAATTTCCTGCATGAGCTTTTTCTTTTGTTCAAATTTACTCAAGTCGTGATCCCGGATGATATAACTCAGTTCTGCCTCTTCTACCGTGCCCCGGAATGAGATGATGTGAAAGAATCCTTCATAGTGGTCCGTGAACTCGGGCCGTTGTTCTACCGGGAGCATGTTATTCAGTTCTGTGCCAATGATCAGGGCGTTGATCATTTTGCCCTTGGCATAGCCCGGGTGGATGTTGCGACCCTGGATATGTATGCGGGCCATGGCAGCATTGAAGTTCTCATATTCCATTTCTCCTATCTGGCCTCCGTCTATGGTGTAGGCATAGTCCGCTCCGAACCTTTTTACATCAAATTTTGCCACACCGCGGCCAATTTCTTCGTCGGGAGTAAAGGCGATCTTTACCGGACCGTGTTTTACTTCCGGATGTGCCATAAGGTATTGGACGGCAGACATGATAGCTGCCACGCCGGCTTTGTCGTCTGCCCCCAGAAGCGTGGTGCCGTCTGTGGTTATCAGGGTCTGGCCCTTATAGGAAAGCAATTCCGGGAACTCGGCCGGATCAAGGTATAATTCTTTTGCCTTGTTCAGCAGTACGGGTTTTCCATCGTATTGCCGAATGATCTGCGGGCGGATGTCCCTGCCGCTGGCATCAGGAGATGTGTCTACGTGAGCAATGAATCCGATAGCGGGGACTTTCTTGTCCATATTGGAAGGAATGGAAGCCATAACGTACCCGTACTCATCCAGGCTGGCATCTGCAACGCCCAACTGGTGCAATTCCTTGAGCAGTACTTCCAACAGGGCAAATTGTTTTGTCGTGCTGGGCTGTGTTTGTGATTCCGGATCCGAAGCCGTGTCAAAGGAGATATACAGGAGAAACTTGTCGAGGATCTTTTCCATAATATCAGGTCTATTTGTCTTTTGCGGCCTTCATACTACTGATGGCCAGGTATATGATGATGCAGATGTAAGCGACCAGTGAAAGGAGTTCACCGGCCGTGGAACTTTGCCAGGATGTGTTGACCAGGTTGATTCCGGCAAAGCGCATGAGAGCACTTACAACGCCCATAAGGGCGCCTCCGGCAATGAAGCCCGAAGCGAGCAGGGTACCCCGTTCCTTGCGGTCTTCGTTAACCCAGGTTTCCTTGCTGCGTGTGGAAACAAACCAGGCAACAGCCCCACCTACGAGCAGAGGCAGGTTCAATTCCAGGGGAATAAACATCCCCAGTGAAAAGGCCAGAGCAGGGATCTTGAAGAGTGTGAGCAAGATGGCAATCACGCCGCCGATGCCATACAGAAGCCAGGGAGCGCCGCCTCCTGACATAAGCGGTTCAATGACTGCCGCCATGGCGTTGGCTTGAGGTGCCACCAGGGCATTCTGGCCTGTAAAACCGTACGTTTTGTTCAAAACTATGATCACCCCTCCCACCGTTGCAGCGGCAACCAGTGTGCCTGCAAACTTCCAGAGTTGTTGCTTATAGGGAGTGCTTCCCAGCCAGTAACCAATTTTAAGATCAGTAATAAATGAGCCCGAAACGGAAAGTGCCGTGCAGACAACCCCGCCTATGATCAAGGCGGCTGTCATGCCGGCGGTCCCCTTAAGACCCGAGGCTACCATGATTACCGAGGCCAGGATCAGAGTCATGAGCGTCATGCCACTTACCGGGTTTGTTCCCACTATGGCAATGGCGTTTGCAGCCACTGTGGTGAAGAGAAAGGCAATAACTGCCACTACAACCAGGGCAATGACGGCATGCCACAGGTTAAGGCTCAGTACGCCAAAATAGAAGAAAACAAAAACAAGAGCCAGGGTAACCAGTGTCCCGATAACGATAATTTTCATGGAAAGGTCACGCTGGGTGCGCAGGATGGCTTGTTGTTGCGGATCGTGCTTGCCCCGGAGTTCTTTCCCTGCCATTCCCAGGGCGGCTTTCAGGGTTGAGGAGGCCTTGATAATCCCTATGATGCCTGCAACGGCAATGCCACCTATGCCAATATGCCTTGCGTAGGTGGTAAAAATCACCTCGGGGCTCATTTCCCCCACAGTCTGAATAATGCCACTGCCCATCAGGTCAACGATCTGTCCGCCCCAGATCAGGTTCATCAGCGGGATGATCCCGAACCAGACCAGGAAAGACCCGCAACAAATAATGAAGGCGTATTTCAGGCCGATGATGTACCCCAGTCCCAGGACCGCTGCGCTTATGTTCAGTTTTCCCACCAACTTGGCCTTGTCAGCAATGGCGGCTCCCCAGGGAAGTACCCGTGTGGTAAAGACTTCACTCCACCAGCCGAAGGAGGAGACCACAAAGTCGTATACCCCCCCTATCAGCCCGCTGGCCAGAAGATACCGCGCACCTTTGCCGCCGGTTTCCCCGCTCACCAGGACCTGGGTGGAGGCTGTTGCCTCGGGAAAGGGAAACTTGCCGTGCATGTCTTTAACAAAATACTTTCGGAAGGGAATGATGAAAAGGATTCCCAGTACGCCTCCAAGCAGAGAGCTGAAGAAGATTTTGATAAAATCCACCGACATTTCCGGGTATTTTTCCTGCAGGATATACATAGCCGGCAAGGTAAAGATGGCCCCGGCCACCACACCTCCCGAGCAGCCTCCTATGGATTGGATGATTATGTTTTCTCCCAGTGAATTTTTGCGTTTAAGCGCCGAGGAAAGGCCTACGGCAATGATGGCAATGGGAATGGCGGCTTCAAATACCTGTCCCACTTTGAGTCCCAGGTAAGCGGCTGCTGCCGAAAACAGCACGGTCATAACCAGGCCGATGCATACAGACCAGAAGGTGACTTCGGGGTGTTTTTTATGGGGAGACATCAGGGGTTCGTATGTTTCTCCCGGTTTTAATTCCCGGTAAGCGTTATCTGGCAGGGTTCCGGGTTGGTTTTTGGATTGTTCCATGGTATTCTTCCAAAGTAAGTTTGTTAGTATATATAGTAGTAGCCGCTTCTACCCCGACATAACGGAAATGCCAGGGCTCGTGGTCATAACCGGTGATGTCTTCTTTATGGCGGGGATAGCGCTCTATGAAACCGAACAGATGGGCGTGTTGCCGTAGCCAGGCCGCCTGGGGTGTTCTGGAAAAAGAACCGTGTGTACTGTTGAAGTCTGCCGTAAGTCCGGTCTGGTGCTCCGAGTGGCCGGGACGGGCAGAAACCCGGTCTGCCCTGTAAACCCCTCTCCGCTCAACGGCATTGTCATACAGCTGGCGCTGTACGGTGTCTGACCGGTAGGCAGAAATGTTCCACAGGAAGATGCTGTCTTCCTCTGCCTTGCGGCACATGAGGGAAAAGGCAGTTGCTGCCTCGTGGCGCAGAAGGTTCATTACACTCCGGTTGTACCTTTCATCCAGGGGCACCAGATCATACGGGCGGTATCCCGGAGGGAGTATGTGCTTTTTGTTGACAAGAATCAGAATTCCCAGGGAAGTGTCGGCCACGGTAATACCGGATTTTTCATGCCGTTTGTACCCGGGCAATGTATCTGGAGATGGCAAAAAAACCTGTAAAAGAAAACACAGGAAAAACCCTTTCATACTGCGAAAATAGTGAAATAATCCAACAAAAATTTGCGAATTCTGGAAATTCGGCTACCTTTGCAGCCCGTTTGAAAATAAGCGGTCGTTCATTGACGTATTAAAGAGAGATAATAGAGGTAAAAATCAAAAATGAAAAGTCTGTAATAATAAGGTCTAAAGACCGTAAATTAGGGACTACAATGAAGCTCAAGGATTTTCAGCCGTGAGGCTGAAGAAACAGCGAGATTCGGAACGAGAAAAAGTTACGAAGGGCGTATGGGGGATGCCTTGGCTTCCGGGAGCGAAGAAGGACGTGGTAAGCTGCGAAAATCGCCGGGGATTAGCAAACATGAGTTGATCCGGCGGACTCCGAATGGGACAACCCACCAGGTTGAAGGCCTGGTACCACAGCAATGTGGGGCAGACGCAGGGAACTGAAACATCTTAGTACCTGCAGGAAAAGAAAGAAAAATCGATTCTCTGAGTAGTGGCGATCGAAAGGAGAAGAGCCTAAACCGCTGTTGTTTTTGGCAAGAGCGGGGTTGCAGGACCCGAGGACAAACAATACCAAAGAAGAGGAAGCTGCCTGGAAAGGCACACCGCAGGGCGTGAAAGTCGCGTACTTATAGATTGGTAAAGTTTATTGGGTATCCTAAGTAGGGCGGGACACGAGGAATCCTGTCTGAATCTACGGGGACCATCCCGTAAGGCTAAATATTACCGGAAGACCGATAGTGAACCAGTACTGTGAAGGAAAGGTGAAAAGTACCCCGAACAGGGGGGTGAAAAAGAACCTGAAACCGTACGCCTACAAGCGGTCGGAGCGGGCATAAGTCCGTAACGGCGTGCCTTTTGCATAATGAGCCTACGAGTTACTGTTGCTAGCCAGGTTAAGTACTTCAGGTACGGAGCCGAAGCGAAAGCGAGTCTGAACAGGGCGACAGAGTTAGCAGTAGTAGACGCGAAACCTAGTGATCTACCCTTGGCCAGGTTGAAGTATCCGTAAAAGGATATGGAGGACCGAACCAGTATCCGTTGAAAAGGATTTGGATGAGTTGAGGGTAGGGGTGAAAGGCTAATCAAACTGGGAGATAGCTCGTACTCCCCGAAATGTCTTTTGGGACAGCCTCAAGCTACAGAGTTTACCGGAGGTAGAGCTACTGATAGGATGCGAGGGCTTCACCGCCTATCAAATCCTGACAAACTCCGAATGCCGGTAAATGATGCTTGGGAGTGAGTTGCCGGGTGCTAATGTCCGGTAGCGAGAGGGAAAGAGCCCAGACCAACGGCTAAGGCCCCTAAAGTGTGTTAAGTTGATAGAACGAGGTGCGGTTGCTGAGACAGCTAGGATGTTAGCTTGGAAGCAGCTAATCATTTAAAGAGTGCGTAACAGCTCACTAGTCGAGCGACTGTGCATGGATAATAATCGGGCATCAAACACACTGCCGAAGCCATGGACTTCAATGAAGTGGTAGGGGAGCATTCCAGAGGGCGTAGAAGGATAACCTGCGAAGGTATCTGGAGCGTCTGGAAAAGCAGATGTAGGCATAAGTAACGATAATGCGGGTTAAAAACCCGCACACCGCAAGCCCAAGGTTTCCTGATCAATGTTAGACAGATCAGGGTTAGTCAGGACCTAAGGGGAATCCGAGAGGAATACCCGATGGACAAATGGTTAATATTCCATTACCTGTATGATAGAGGGAAGGAGTGACGTAGGAGTGACATGTACGCCGACTGACGGAATAGTTGGTTAAAGCACGTAAGTATATCCAGAGATTAAGAGTCATTGGATGCAGAAGTGCGACAGTACCGCAAGGCTTCGGCTGCGCGGATAGTTACAGTAAACAGACTACCAAGAAAAGCTTCTACCCCGTTGATATCATAGAGCCTGTACCGTAAACCGACACAGGTGGGCGAGGAGAGTATCCTCAGGTGCTCGAGAGAATCATGGCTAAGGAACTCGGCAAAATTACCCCGTAACTTCGGGAAAAGGGGACCCCTGCGAGGGGGCGCAGAGAAATGGCCCAGGCGACTGTTTAACAAAAACACATGGCTTTGCTAAATCGCAAGATGAAGAATAAGGCCTGACACCTGCCCGGTGCTGGAAGGTTAAGAGGGGGCGTCAGCCGCAAGGCGAAGCGCTGAATCGAAGCCCCAGTAAACGGCGGCCGTAACTATAACGGTCCTAAGGTAGCGAAATTCCTTGTCGGGTAAGTTCCGAC
>DHUU01000018.1:310979-311570 GCA_002409325.1 Bacteroidales bacterium UBA5226
CACGAATGGTGTAACGATCTGGGCGCTGTCTCAGCCATGAGCTCGGTGAAATTGTAGTAACGGTGAAGATGCCGTTTACCCGCAACGGGACGAAAAGACCCCGTGAACCTTTACTATAGCTTAGCGCTGATTTTGGATAAGTGATGTGTAGGATAGGTGGGAGACTGTGAAGCAGGTACGCCAGTATTTGTGGAGTCACCGTTGAAATACCACCCTTTGCTTATCTGGGATCTAACTTAAAAAGGACACCGCTTGGTGGGTAGTTTGACTGGGGTGGTCGCCTCCAAAAGAGTAACGGAGGCTTCCCAAGGTGCACTCCGCACGGATGGTAATCGTGCAAAGAGTATATTGGTAAAAGTGCGCTTGACTGTGAGACAAACAAGTCGACCAGGTACGAAAGTAGGGCAAAGTGATCCGGTGGTTCCGCATGGGTGGGCCATCGCTCAAAGGATAAAAGGTACTCCGGGGATAACAGGCTGATCGCTCCCAAGAGCTCAAATCGACGGAGCGGTTTGGCACCTCGATGTCGGCTCGTCACATCCTGGGGCTGGAGCAGGTTCCAAGGGTTCGGCTGTTCGCCGATTAAAGTGG
>DHUU01000002.1 GCA_002409325.1 Bacteroidales bacterium UBA5226
GTTTTTTAATATAATTACAAGATAAATAATAAAAATCAGGAAATCGTTCCGCGCACTCTTGATGTATTATTCTATATAACAGATGTTTAACAAAACAGCTCCCTTGGGGAGCTGTTTTGTTAATATACTGAAAACCAGCGGGATGAATGAAGAGTGCGCGGCACTCACAGCGCCAGGTTGTACAGTTCCCCCATCAGGATGTACAATCCATCGTCAAAAGTAGTGCCGTCCGGGTCGGTCATATAAGATCTTGAGTTGCAGAGCACCACGCAGTTTACACCAGACCCGGCAGTTGCTGAAGGACTGATCGCAGTCGCATAGCCGGCCGTTGCTGCAGGACTGATCGCAGTCGCATTGCCGGCGATTGTTGCGGTGCTGCTTGTGCCCGGGGTGCTGCCCATCACCCACATGACAGCGGTCCCTGCCAGGTTCCCGGAGTGGTAGGCAGCGTCGGGGAAGAATTTGTGGCCTCTTCTCCAGCCCAGGGCGTATCGGGCATAGATAGCAGAAGGGGTGAGCATTTGCACAAAAGTCTCGGCCTTAATGATATCGGGCACGATCGGACGTCCGTCTATGTGAAAGAGCAGTTGCAGCATCTGTTCTGTCGAGGCTATGACCCCGCCGGCAGCGGCAATCACATCCATGGGGTTCGCATAACCGTTGTACCCGTTCTGGGAGTAGTAAACCACTTCATTCGACCTTCTGCCTGCCTGGTCTTTTCCCACATGGATGTCGGTGATGCCCGCCTCTGAAAGTACGGTTTTCAGGTATTCTTCGTAGGGTTGTCCGGAAACTTTTTTTATGACCTCTCCTAAAATTCCGAATCCCATATTGTTGTAAGTGAACACGGTTCCCGGTTCTGCCTGGGAAGAGCCGAGCATATCGCGTATCCTTTGGTCAAGTGTCTTACCGGTAAAGGTAGATGAGAACATGGGGTCGGGGTCGTTTCCCCAGCCACTGGTATGTTGGAGTAAATGCCTGATCGTAACCGCTGCAGCACGAGGTGTCACGTCTGCATATTCCAGCTCCAGGATGCCTCCGGTCCCAAACACCCTGTCATCAAGGGTCAGTTTTCCTGCCTCGTACAGTTTCAGTATGCATAATGTGGTGAATTGCTTGGAGATGCTTGCCAGTCTGAAAAGGTGGCCTGGAGTGGTTCTTTCTTCGGTTTCCGTGATGGCAAAACCCAATCCGCTCCGGTAAATGATCTCTTCGTTTTTTGAGAAAGCAAAGGAAATCCCCGGGATATCGTACTTGGCCATGAACAGGTAAACGAGGTTATCAAATTCCTGCCTGCCATTTTTCAAAAGCAACTTGTACTGCAGGGTTTTTCCGTTTTCCGCAGTCACCTCTACCGTCACCACCCGAGTAAAATCCACAGCAGGTATACTCCTGGTTGCCAGGGGATCGCTGCTACTGCCACTTGCCAGGGGATCGCTGCTATTGCCACTTGCCAGGGGACCGCTGCTATTGCCACTTGCCAGGGGATCACTGCTATTGCCACTTGCCAGGGGATCGCTGCTATTGCCTGCCGGGGAATTGCTACCGCTACTTTTTGCGGAAAGATTGCTGTCGCTTATATTTGCTCCCGGGTTGTAATCACTTGTGCCAGTGGCAGTATTGTTGACGTTACTCGTAACCGGCACATTGTTGATCCTGACCGTCGCGCCCGGCGACACCGTCAGACTGGGCTTCAGGCTGGTCAGATCGACACCTTCGGGGACCGTCATGTAAAACAAATTCCTGTTCCGAATTCCGTGAAGGTCAGCACTTAGGGATGGGTTATCGGCTTTTGACAGAACGAACGATATCAGGTCCGCTCTGTCGCTCAATATCTCCTCTGGTTCTTCCCTGGAACAAGAAACAATGGCTAAAGCCAGGAAAACGACTGCCGCGCACTTTTGATGTATTCTGCTGATAGTAAATGACATATGAAAATGGCTCTCCGGGGGAGCAGTTTTGTTATTATGTTGTAAATTAACACGGTGCATCAATAGTGAGCGGCAATCGTTTTTGTGTGTATCTTTGGATACGCAAAATTAATAATATTATGAGATTTTTCATCGACACAGCCAACCTGGAGCAGATTCGCCAGGCGCGGGACCTGGGGATTTTGGACGGAGTGACCACCAACCCTTCGCTCATGGCACGCGAGAACATTCGCGGCCATGCGGCCATCCTGGCGCATTACAGGCAAATTTGTGAAATCGTGGACGGCGATGTGAGTGCCGAGGTCTTTTCAACGGATCTTGAGGGAATGCTTGCCGAGGCCCATGAACTATCGGCCATCCACAAGAACATTGTGGTGAAGGTGCCTTGCACCAGCGAAGGGATCAAGGCCATCAAAGCCCTCTCGGCGCGGAAAATTCCGACCAACTGCACGCTGGTTTTCAATGCGGGACAGGCCGTCCTGGCCGCAAAAGCCGGTGCGCGGTACGTCTCGCCCTTTGTAGGCCGCCTGGACGATGTGAGTGAAGATGGGGTGGCGCTTGTGGCGCAGATTGTTCGCATTTTTGAAATTTACGGGTACAAAACGCAGGTGCTGGCCGCCTCGATCCGCCACACGCGCCACATTATTGATTGCATGGAGGCAGGTGCCCACGTGGTCACCTGCCCCCTGAAACCCATCCTTGGCCTGCTGGACCATCCCCTGACCGAAAAAGGCCTGGCCAAATTTCTGGAAGATGCTGCCAGGATGAAGTAGGGGGGCACGCCTCCCGCTGGGGATGAGTACCGCGCACTCTTGATGTATTGCTCTGTATAGTAGGTGTTTAACAAAATAGCTCTCCTAGGGAGCTATTTTGTTATATTGCTGAAAGTCAGCAGGATGAATAAAGAGTGCGCGGCACTCATTAGCTCTGAAATCAAATATTAGCTATAAATTTGAAGAAGAGGTTCCACCTGTTTTTGTATCTTTGAAATCCAACCATTATAGTCCAAATGATACAAAAAGAAATATCTATGAAAAATCAAATCCTCACAACATTATTACTGCCCCTGCTGCCTCTGATGCTGCAGCTGTTGCCTATGTCCAGCCTGCAAGCCCGGCCACAGCCGCAGGACCTTCCCGTGGCGCAGGCACAGTCGCAGGCTCAAGCCCGGCCACAGCCGCAGGACCTTCCTGTGGCGCAGGCACAGTCGCAGGCTCAAGCCCGGCCACAGCCGCAGGACCTTCCCGTGGCCTGGGAAGAACTTACCTCGGCAGACTTTAAAAAGGCCACCGGACTGGCGCAGGGCGTCTGCATCATCCCCATGGGGGTGATTGAAAAGCACGCGCAGCACCTGCCCATGGGCACCGATATCTATTTCGCACGCCAGATTGCGCTTACTGCAGCCAGAGACGACTATGCTGTGGTCTTTCCGTATTATTTTGCCGGTCAGATCTTCGAGGCTCGGCACCAACCCGGAACTATTTCGTATAGCAGCCGCCTACTTTATAACCTGCTGGATGAGACATGCCGGGAGATCGCACGCAACGGCTTTAACAAGATTATTTTGGTGAGCGGTCACGGCGGCAACACCCACTTCCTCCAGTATTTCTGCCAGACGCAGCTGGAAGAGGAGCGGGATTACGTTGTCTTTTTATTTAACCCTGCCGAGGACAGGGAGACCGCCCGCCGCATTGCAGAACTTCGCAAAGGCACCACGGGGGGACATGCCGATGAAGAGGAAACCGCCATTATGCGTATCATTCGTCCTGACCTGGTGCACATGGACCGGGTGGCTCTTGAAACGGGCCGAGACCAGGCCCGCCTGCCGCTGCCCAACGTGTACACAGGCATCTGGTGGTACGCCCGCTATCCCAATCATTACGCCGGGGACGCCACCGGCTCTGATCCCCTGATCGGCCACCTGGTCCTGGATTCCTCAGTAGCACAACTGAAAGAAGTCATTGCCATGATTAAAGCCGATACCGTCGCCCTTGAGCTGCAGAACCGCTTCTTTGGGCATTGACTGCCGCGCACTCTTTATTCATTCTGTTGACTGTCAGCTAAATAACAAAAGAGCTCCCCCAGGTAGCTCTTTTGTTATTTAGCTGTTATACAGGACAATGCATCAAGAGTGCGCGGCAGTCTACTGCGCCACCTGCCAGCTGCCGCTAACCGGGATGGTCATCCCAAGTACCCGGCCGCTGCCGGAGAGGGTGCCGGAGATACTGGATTGGTTGGCAGAAAAAGTGCCGGTGAAGGTTGCGGTGATGTTGGTCCCGGTAAAACCTTGATAAGTTATTTCACCAATATTGACCCGAAAACTGATAGACTCGTTACTCAGGTAAGATATTGTTCCGGGATATCCTCTTACCATTACATTGTCCTCATCTACAATGGTCATTGTCATGGATCCGGTCCTGGATATGGTAAGGGCATTGACAGTAGCTGTTCCGGACCAGTTGGTGTTTAGCAAAGCACTCACATCTCCTTTCTGGGTTATGGTAAATGACTGCTTTTCATCCTGAGAATTTGTTACCGTGATCTTTGCCGTCCGGGTACCTCCGGGATTAGGTTGTATGGTTATTTGATTACCAATAGGATCGTCAGATGCCTGGCTGGATGTTGTTAATAAAGAAAACCAGGTGCCTTCATCGCCCGACACTTCCCAGGGAAGGCTGCTCAGGATGGAAAAATCGAGTACATGAGTGCCGTCAAATGAGACTGTTGTTGTGTTTGGAGGGATAACACTAAATGCGTGTTGCGATACATTGATAATGCAGGTAATTGTATCCGAAATGATCTGGAAGGAAGAAGTTCTGAAAACAGTATTGTTCTGCCCGGCATTTACCACAATATTAACACTTTCATTGCTACTTCCTGAACGTGGTGATACCGTAAACCAATTATCCGTGACCAGTGCACTCCAGTCTGCATTGGATTCCACATTGATTACACCGTCGCCTCCCAATGAAGGAAGTGTGATCTCGGCGGGAGTAACACTCAAAGACCCCAGGTCAGATCTTTGCCGGATGACCACGACAAGCGTTTTGTCTGCAGACAGGATAGTCAGGTTATAAGTTTTGGAAAATTCCGTATTATTCTCAGGGATTGTGAAATTCAAAGATTGTAGGGATGATGAGCCTCGGCCTGATGAAGGATTAACCGTGGGCCTTTCGGGAATCTCCACATCCCCTATCTGGCAGGTAATGATCGCGCTCCAGTCTGCAGATGAATAAAACAGAAATCCATACGATCCGCCTGCCGGCTGAATAATGTAATTCAGGTTGGCCTTGTTGTAGGGCCTGAGATTGGCAGGAGCATCCTGCTTTCCCCCGGAGCAGTTGTTCAGCACAGCCAAACAGCATACGATGAGGATTTTATTAAGAACACTATCTTTACACATAGTTGAAAACATATTTTATACTATAAAGATAATACGCTTTTTATTAAATTGTATTGATTAACTTTGAAATACAAATTCAAATCAATTTTTCATGAGGACTACGATTTTTTACACTACAAATTATGGTACTACCAAATTGATAGCAGAAGAGATCGGAGAATTGATCTCTAATCAGGATCAGGTTACACTTATGGATGTTGATGACTGCAAGCAGGATTACACACCGTATCTAGGAACGGCGGAACGTTATGTGCTTGGGGTGCCTGTATATAGGGGTAAGCCACTTATAGCTATGCAGAAATTTTGTAATACATATGCATCTACATTGGCAGAAAAGCCACTATACCTGTTTGTCTGTGGAATAGAAAGGAGGCCAGAGGGGCAGCAGCAGGAAATGGCAGCTGCTTTTCCTGAACACCTGCGCAGCGTGGCCCGCCATGTGGCATTCCTGGGCGGTGCGTTGCAGTGGAAGAAGATGAATTTTGTGGAACGCATTATCCTCGCAAAGATCACAGGCAAGAAAGGTGATCAGGATCTTGTTTCGCACAGGAATATCAAGAAATTTGCCGAGGCTCTGAACGCCGTCCCATGAAAGAACTGCAGCGCGGCATTTGGCGGCAAGCAGCCGCACGCCGGACAATAATTGAACCTGGTTATTAACAATTAAATCATACACATATGAAAAAAACACTATTTACGTTACTGCTTTTAATGATTTTGCCATTAGTTTTGAGTGCCAATCCACCCCGTAAGGTGACCCTGACTTATGATGCAGATACACAAAAATTGTCTGTGACCATCCTGCACCCCGTGCGGGATACTGAAAAGCATTACATTAGTGAGATTCAGGTATTGCTTGCAGACAAGGAAATTGAAAAAAAGGTGCTGACAAAGCAATCTTCCCCCGAATCGGAAACTTATGAGATCACGCTTCCCGGCCTGTCCAAAGGCAACGTGATCACGGTAAACGCCAAGTGCAACCAGTTTGGGAACAAATCCGGAAAGCTCACGATAAAGTAAATGCATTAAGCAGCAGGGAAAAGCCGGTAACAATAAAACAAGTTGCTAGAAAAGAAGCAACCAAAAAACACTGAAAGCGCATACCGCATTACGGTAACGACAGCGATCGTAAGACAGAAAACTCTTTTTTCAGAGGGTTTTATTACCTTTGTCCCATGAACCTCAAACTGCCCGAAGAACTGAACCAGATACTTTCATTCGCACGGGAGGAAGCCATGCGTCTGGGAAGTTATACGGTTACCGGTGACCATATATTTCTGGCCATAATCCGCCACCAGGAAAACCAGGCCTATGGCATTCTGACCATGCTGGATTTGCTGCTCTGGCAAATGAAAAACCTGATTGAAAGCAAGGAGATGGGGCGCAACATGATTCCACCCGATCAGGCCGACAAGCTATCTCTTTCCGAACATGCCGAAAAATGTCTCAAGGCCATGTACCTGGAGGCGAGCAAACTGGGACAGACTACCCCAAACACGTTGCACCTGCTGCTTGCCCTTCTTGACATTGACAACGGAATTGGCGTGTACTGGCTGCGCACTAAGGGCGTGACCGAACAGACCCTGCGTGCCTACCTCAAAGGCGAATTGCCGCTGGTGGTGAAAGGCTCCCAGCGTAGGCGTGCCGTGGAGCGGAAAGAGTCCATAAAAAACATGGAGGAACAGATGGATATGGCTTTGAAGAACGCTAAAAAGCAAACCGATAGCAAACAGGAGCCTCAGAAGGATGGCTCGCGCACCCCCATGCTGGACATGTACGCGCTGGATCTGACCGAGGAAGCACGTGCCGGGCAGTTAGACCCGGTAGTGCGCCGTGACAAGGAAATTGACCGCCTGGCGCAGATACTGGGCCGGCGCAAGAAGAATAACCCGGTGCTCATTGGCGAGCCCGGCGTGGGAAAATCCGCCATTGTGGAGGGCCTTGCCAACCGCATAGCCCGGCGCAAAGGTTCACCAACGCTGCAAGGCAAAAAAATCCTTTCGCTGGATATCGGCTCGGTGGTGGCCGGAACCAAATATCGCGGACAATTTGAAGAGCGCATGAAAACGCTTCTTGCCGAGATAAAGAAAAACCCCAATATCATCCTTTTCATAGACGAGATCCATACCCTGATTGGCGCGGGTGCCACCGGAGGGAGCGGGGGCTCGCTCGATGCCGCCAACATGCTGAAACCGGCGCTGGCCCGGGGCGAGATACAGTGCATAGGGGCCAGCACCATGGATGAATACCGGGAATATATTGAAAAAGACGGTGCCCTGGAACGCCGCTTCCAGAAAGTGATTGTGGAACCTACCAAATACGACGATACGCTGGAGATCCTGCGCAGCATCCGGGCCAAATACGAAGAACACCACATGGTGAGCTACACGCCCCAGGCTCTGGAAGCCTGCGTGCGCCTTTCTGAGCGATACATCACAGATCGCTGCCTGCCCGACAAGGCCATTGATGTGATGGACGAATCCGGTTCCCACGTACACATTGCCCACCTGCAGTTACCCAAGGAACTGGTGGTCATGGAAGAAGAGATGGATACGCTCATGATGCAGAAACGGGAAGCCGTTGACAAGAAAGATTACAAAAAGGCTACCGCCCTGCGGGAGCGGGAACGGGATGTGATTGATTCTTTGCGCCTGGCCCGTGACAAATGGTACTCGGAACAAAAGGCCAATAAGAAAGAGGTGAATGCCGATACCGTTGCCGAAGTGGTTTCCATGATCACCTCGGTGCCCGTAAGCCGCGTCTCGGAATCGGAAACGGAGCGTTTGCTCAATATGTCTTCAATACTCAAACAGAAACTCATTGGACAGGACGATGCGATAGACTCCATGGTACGGGCCATCCACCGCAACCGCGCCGGATTGAAGGATCCCAACAAGCCCATAGGCACCTTTATTTTCCTGGGACCTACAGGGGTGGGCAAAACGCACCTGGCAAAACTGCTGGCCACCTATATGTTTGATTCGCCGGACAGCCTGGTACGTATTGACATGAGTGAATACATGGAAAAATTTGCTATCAGCCGGCTCATTGGCGCGCCTCCGGGATATGTGGGCTACGACGAAGGGGGGCAGCTGTCAGAGCGCATCCGCCGCAAGCCTTATACGGTCGTTTTGCTGGACGAGATAGAAAAAGCGCACCCCGACATTTTCAACCTGCTGTTGCAGGTCTTGGACGAGGGGCGCCTTACCGACAGCAACGGTCGCCATGTGGATTTTCGCAACACTATTATCATTATGACTTCCAACATTGGCAGCCGGGAATTGAAGGAATTTGGTACAGGGGTCGGTTTTACGACCGTTTCGTCCGGAGCGGCCAAAGCAGCCGAGAACCGCCGCCGCCATATCATTGAAAAGAGTTTGGGCAAGATGTTTACCCCCGAGTTTCTGAACCGTGTGGACGAACAGATTCTTTTCAATGCACTGGATAAGGAAGATATTTTCAAGATCATAGAGATAGAGCTCGCAGACCTCTATATACGTACAAAAAATGCAGGTTTCACCGTGATTATATCACAAAAGGCCAAAGATTTTGTAGCCTCGCAGGGATACGACCCGCAATACGGGGCCCGTCCCCTGAAGCGTGCCATACAAAAATACCTTGAAGACCCTCTGTCAGAGGCAATCATTCGTATGGAGAACACTACCGGTTCTGAACTGCATGTGGACCTGAATCCGGAAGGCACGAATACCGTTGTAAATTAGCGGAATTATTTGTACTTTTGAAGGATTATTTTGAAGCATATGGAGGATAGAATTCAGAAGATAAACATCGAGGACGAAATGAAGAGTGCGTACATAGATTATTCTATGTCCGTGATAGTTTCCCGCGCCCTTCCCGATGTTCGAGACGGCTTGAAGCCAGTTCACCGCAGGGTGCTATTTGGCATGTCCGAGCTGGGGCTTGCTAGCAACAAACCAACAAAAAAATCGGCCCGAATAGTAGGGGAGGTTCTGGGTAAGTACCATCCCCATGGAGATTCCAGCGTTTACGAGGCCATGGTGCGCCTGGCACAGAACTGGAGCATGCGTTACATGCTGGTGGAAGGCCAGGGTAACTTTGGCTCTGTTGATGGGGATTCCGCTGCTGCCATGCGTTATACCGAGGCCCGCCTGCGCCGTATTGCCGAGGAGGTCCTGGCCGATATGGACAAGGATACCGTAGATTTTAAGAATAACTTTGACGATTCTCTGCAGGAACCCACTGTATTACCCGCCAAGGTGCCCCTGCTGCTGTTAAACGGCGCCAGTGGAATAGCCGTGGGGATGGCCACCAACATGCCGCCCCACAACCTGGGTGAAATTGTGGATGCTGTTTGTGCTTACATAGATGACGACAACATTACCCTGGACGAATTGCTCAAATACGTAAAAGGTCCTGATTTCCCAACGGGCGGGATCATTTACGGCACCTCTGGCATCCGCGAAGCCTATGAAACCGGCCGCGGCCGGGTGGTAGTGCGTGCCAAAACCGATATTGAGGTGTCTTCGAGCGGGCGCGAAACCATTGTGGTAACCGAGATTCCTTACATGGTCAACAAGCGTGAGCTTATAGAGAAGATTGCAGAACTGGTGGAAAAGAAGAAGCTGGAAGGAATCGCCTTTGTCAACGACGAGAGCGACCGCAACGGCATGCGCATTGTCATCAAGCTCAAAATTGGGGTGGTGGCCAACGTGGTGCTCAACAGCCTGTTCAAATTCACGGCCATGCAAAGCACTTTCTCGGTCAACAACATTGCCCTGGTGGACGGGCGTCCCCGCCTGCTGAACCTGAAACAGCTTATCAAGTTTTTTGTGCGCCACCGCCATCAGGTGGTGGTCCGCCGTGCCCGGTTTGAACGTGAACAGGCAGCCAGGCGCGCCCACATCCTGGAAGGGCTGCTCAAGGCCCTTGATATCCTGGACGAGGTGATCAACCTGATCCGTGCCTCCCAGACGGTGGATGAGGCTCGCGCCGGATTGCAGAGAGAATTCGGCTTCAGCGAAGAGCAGGCCTCGGCCATTGTTGAAATGAAGCTTCGCCAGCTTACCGGGCTGGAACGCTCAAAGCTACAGGGCGAGTACGACCAGCTGATTGAGCTGATCCACAATCTTGATGCCCTGCTGGCCAGCGAAGCGCTGCAGATGAAGCTCATCAAGGACGAAATGCTGGACATCAAGGCCCGGTTCAACGATCCGCGCAGGACTATGATTGAGCATGCTGCCGGGGATTTTAATCCAGAAGATTTCTATCCGGATGAAGATGTGGTGATTACCATCTCGCACCTGGGATATATAAAAAGGACGAACCTGAATGAATACCGGCTGCAGGGCCGCGGAGGGATTGGGTCAAAGGGCAGCAATACCCGTGAAGAAGATTTTATTGAACACATTTATACGGCCAATATGCACAGCACCATGCTGTTTTTTACCAAGAACGGGAAGTGCTTCTGGCTCAAGGTATATGAGATTCCCGAGGGCAACAAGACGTCTAAGGGAAGGGCCATTCAGAATGTGATCAACATAGAGTCTGGAGACAGCGTTTGTGCCTATATAAATGTGGTTAATCTGACAGACGAACAGTACCTGGAGAACAATTACATAGTACTGTGCACCGAGCGGGGAACGGTCAAGAAAACAACTTTGAAGGCATACTCCAATCCACGATCCAAAGGGGTGAATGCCATTACAATACGTGAAGACGACAAGCTTCTGGAAGCCTGCATGACCAATGGCTCCTGCGAATTGCTCCTGGGCGCCCGCGAAGGCAAGTGTGTCCGCTTTAACGAAAGAGATGCCCGTCCCATAGGACGTACGGCTGCCGGGGTGCGCGGAATATCCATTCAGGAGCTTGATCAGGTAGTTGGCATGATATGTGCAGATGCGTCTGTAGAGGCCACATTATTGCCGCATGTACTGGTGGTGAGCGAGAACGGGTACGGCAAACGTTCCTTGATAGAAGACTACAGAAAGGTTGCCCGTGGAGGCAAGGGCGTGAAAACCCTGAACATCACGGGAAAAACCGGGAAGCTCATTGCCATAAAGGCAGTGACAGACGAGAGTGATCTGATGATCATCACCCGCTCGGGCATTACCATCCGCGTTGCTGTAGGAGATATACGCCTGGCAGGACGTGCCACCCAGGGAGTGAAACTGATCAACCTGAGAGAAGGTGATGCCATTGCCGCTGTCTGCTGCGTTCCCAAGAGCGATCCCCTGCCTAAAGAAGAGGGAGAGGATTTATAAAAGTGATTTTTTAACTGAACAAACACATAATACATCATGAAAAAATTTATTACTGCTGCCCTGATGTTTTTGATGGCATTACAATTGGGCGCACAATCAAAAGAGGTCCAAGCCCTCCTTAAAGCCTACGATAAAGCAAAACAGGAAATCTCCGATGCCAAACGTGCCACCAAGCCCGTTGGCTGGATACGTTATGCAAAGGCCCTGACAAGTGCCTATTCTTTCCCAACCAATAATTTGTGGATAGGCCTTTCTTCACTGGAATCAAAGGTGGTGCTTAAGGATCAGCGTGCGCTCTCTACTGAATACCAGAACATTCAGGGAGAACAATTCGAAATTGTTAAATACGAGGACAAAGACCTCTATTACAATGCAGATGGCAGACTGTCCTTCTGGATTATTACCAAACCCCTGATAAAGGATGTGGACATGCTGGAGGAGGCTTACAAAGCTTACATCAAGGCTACGGAACTGGATACACGTGGCAGCAGCAAAGCTGATATTCAGGAAGGACTCACTTTAGTTGCCAACAATTTCATTAACGATGCTATGGCAGCCTATACGCTGGGCAACTATAAAGATGCCTCTGTAAAATTTGAGAAATCATTTGTTACAGCATCACATCCGGCATTGAACGTGATAGATACCACCATTGTGTATTATGTAGGTTTGACCGCTTTGATGGACCAGGATTACAGCCGAGCCGTAAAGTTCTTTGATAAATGTATTGAAATGGACTTTGAATCGGCCGGTGACACGTATGCCAACCTGGCCGAAGCTTACAAACAGATGGGTGATATGGAAAAGAGCAAAGAGCTTCTTTCCCTTGGATTTACAAAATACCCCAACAGCCAGAGCATTCTTGTGGCTTTGATAAACGTATACCTGGAAAGCAACGATGACCCAAACAAGGTACTTGAATTCATTCAGCGTGCCCAGCAAAACGAGCCCAATAATCCAAGCTTGTATTATGCAGAAGGCAACGTGCTAAAAAATCTGGGCAAATTTGAAGACGCCTTGCGTCTGTATGAAAAATCGATTGAAACCGATGCCAACTTCTTCTTTGGTTACTTCCAGATGGGTCAGGCTTATTATGACAGAGCGGTGGATATTCAGACAGCTGCTTCTGATGAACTGGACGATGCAAAATATTTGAAGATGGTGGAAGAGCTGGATCTGATGCTTGAAAAAGCCATTACTCCTTTTGAAAAGAGTTTTGAACTGGTGAACGACCAGGAGATCCGTTCTGTTGTGGTGGAATACCTTAAAAACATTTACTTCCGCCTGCGCACCAAGAGCCCCGAGTACGAGGCAGCTTACGAAAAATACAATCAGATGCTCCAGGGCCAATAGAAGCACCTAAATATACCTATGGGTAAAACCCTGAGGTAATGCTCATTGGTAATATCCATTGGTAATGCTCATAAAGCAAAAAGCCCGCCTTCAGGCGGGCTTTGTATTTCAGATAAAGAGTACGCGGTACTCACCCGGTGTAAACCTGAGCAATCTCTTCTCCCGTGAGGACGTTATAGGCATTGTTTGCCAGGGCCAGCATTTCGTCTTCTCCGGCGTAGGTAAAGCACGGAGCAAGAAATCCGACCTGTTCCGTAATCAGGTCTATGAAGCGTTTGTTGTGGGCAATGCCTCCGGTAAATAGAATGGCGTCAATTTTGCCGCTCAGAACCACAGCCGTCGCACCTATCTGCTTTGAGATGGTATAGGCCATGGCCTGGTACAGACGCGTGGCTTTGGGATCACCTGCCTGCACCTTGTCGTTCAGTTCCATGAAGGAGTTTGAACCCAGATGGGCCATAACGCCCCCTTTTCCGCTAATCATTCCTTTGATCTCTTCGAAAGTGTATTTACCTGAGTAGCAAAGTTCTGCCAATTGCAAGGCCGGAATGGTTCCGGCACGTTCTGGGGCTATGGGACCGTCTCCGTTCAGGGCGTTGTTCACGTCAATAATCCTGCCTTTGCGGTGTGCTCCTACCGATATACCTCCGCCCAGATGGGCAACTATCAGGTTCAGGTCTTCATAGGATTTTCCCGTGATGCTGGCGTGACGTTTGGCGATGGCCTTCTGGTTGAGCGCATGGAAGATGGATACGCGTTCTATCTGGGGTATTCCGGTAACCCGGGCCACATCCTGGAGTTCATCCACCACCACCGGATCGGCAATGAAGGCCTGGCATCCGGGAATCTCCGAGGCAATGCTGTGGGCCAGCAAACCCCCCAGGTTGGAGGCGTGTTCTCCGCTAATGCTCTCGGCCAGGTGCTTGAGCATCTGTTCGTTCACACGATAAGTTCCCGAGGCTATAGGGTGCACCAGACCGCCACGGCCAATAACCACCGCAAAATGACCGGTCTGGATATTGTTATTTTTCAACTCGTTAAAGATGGTTTCCTTCCGGTATTCGTACTGCTGGCTAATCTTGGGATAAGGAGCCAGGTCCTGTGGGGTGTGGTAAATGGTTTTTCCAAATACTTCTTTACGGCCTTCGAAAACGGCAATTTTTGTTGATGTGGAGCCGGGATTGATTACCAGAATGTGTTCTTTCATAACTTTTTCTTTAAAGAACGGTTACCAGTATAATGGAGTTGGTCGCTTTTATTTAGCAGTCACTGCAGCCAGGGCGATGGAGTTGAGCTTGGTTTCAATGGAATCGGCCCGGCTTGAAAGTACGCAGGGAGCCGAGGCACCTGCCACAATGGCGGCTTGTTTTGATTCGGGGCTCAGCTGGGTGAGGCTCTTGTACATTACGTTTGCGCTTTCTATGTTGGGGAAGAGGATGCAGTCCACATCACCTGCCACAGGGCTCTGCAGTTTCTTGATGGCGACAGCCTCGGGGCTCAGGCATACATCCAGGGCCAGGGGACCGTCTGCGATGCATCCCGGGATCTGGTTGCGATCTGCCATTTTGGAGAGGATGGCAGCATCTACGCAGGCGGGCATTCCGGGAAGCATCTGTTCGGTAGCAGCAAGGAAAGCCAGTTTGGGTTTGGCTATGCCCAGGGCGTGTGCGGTGCTGACCAGATACTTGGAGATGGCAACTTTCTGGTTCAGGTCTGGTGCCGGAATCACGGCCATGTCCCCTATGATCAGAAATTTGGGGTAGTTGGGGTGTGTGAGTACAGATACGTGGCTCAATACGGCTTTGGGAGGCAGCAGGCCGGTTTCCTTGTTCAGGATGGCACGCATGTATTTGTCTGTGCTGCACTGGCCTTTCATCAGGATGTCGCCCTGGCCGTTGCGTACCATATCCACGGCACGGGCTATGGCCGGGAGTTCCTGTTCTACGTTGATGATGGTAAAGGCTGACGGATCTATGTCTTCTTCGTGGCATATGGCGTTGATCTGAGATTCCTTTCCCACCAGAATACCGTCCACGATGCCTTTCTTAATGGCTTTGTAAACAGCGGTAATGGTGTGGTCGTCAACGGCCCAGGCGGCAACTAGCCTTTTCTTATTCTGTGAGCGAAGCTGCTCAAATATTTCGTCAAATGATTTCATAGGTGTGATTATTTATGGTTGGTCAGGTTGTACGTATCTGTTGCAATGACCAGTTCTTCATCTGTGCTGATAACGACTACCTGAGTTCTGGTCCCGTTGGTTGACAGTATGGCGTTTTCTCCGTGTACCGTTTTGTTTTTTTCCTGGTCAAAGGAAACACCCAGAAAGCCGAGGCGGGTACCGATGATATGGCGGACTACGGTGTCATTTTCGCCAATTCCGCCGGTGAATACTATCAGATCTGCTCCGTTCATGGCCGCAGTGTACGCTCCGATGTATTTGAGCACCCTGTAAGCAAAAGCGTGTTGAGCCAGGATGGCCCGCTTGTTCCCCTGGAGGACTGCATTTTCAATATCGCGGCAATCTGAGCTTTCTCCAAACAAGCCGAGGAGGCCGCATTTCTTGTTCAAAAAGTCGTTGGTCTGGGCGGCTGTCCATCCTTCTTTTTCCTGTAGGAATGTGACGATGGAGGGGTCGATATCGCCTGTGCGGGTGCCCATGATCAATCCTTCAAGGGGGGTAAATCCCATGGAGGTATCTATTGATTTGCCACCGTCAACGGCGGTTATGGAAGAACCGTTACCCAGGTGACAGGTGATTACTTTTGCCTTATTGAAGTCCAGTCCGGTGAATTCACAACCTTTGCGGGCCACATATTTATGGCTTGTTCCGTGGAAACCGTAGCGGCGGATGTCGTATTTTTCATACAATTCAACAGGAATGGCGTACATGTAGGCATGCTCTGGCATGGTCTGATGGAAGGCTGTGTCAAAAACAGCCACCTGATGTGCGTGGGGCAGCAGTTTTTCAACGGCATCTATACCCAGTAGGTGGGCCGGGTTGTGCAGCGGGGCCAGCCCGGCAAGCTTACTGATGTTATTTTTAACCCCCTCGTCAATCTCAACACTATCCTTGTAATATTTGCCACCCTGAGCCACGCGGTGTCCTACTGCCTGGATCTGTGTAAGTGATTCAAGAACACCCCATTTTGTATCTGTGAGCAAGTTAAGGATTCCTTTGATGCCTAACGTGTGGTGAGGAATGGGAAGTTCTTTTTTGTATTTTTCCTTATCCCCTATTAGTCTTTTATGCGTTACACTTCCCATCTCGAGCCCTATTCGTTCGACAATTCCTTGTGCCAGAATGGAATAATCTTTTTCTGTCTTCATGTCAAGAACTTTGTACTTGATGGAAGAACTCCCGCAGTTTAAAACAAGAATGATCATGATTGGTTTTGGTAAGGTTTTTTTATTATATTTGAACTATATGTAATAGATTGTAAAAGAATCTGCAAAATTACGGAAACTATATGTGATGTGCAAGCGTGAGGAGGGGGAAAAATAGTGTGATGTTGCCGCCTGCAGTGGCCGTTATCTGTGGCACACTGGGCGGTCTTTATTTTGGGGAGTTGCTGGCGGGAGATTTCTGGAAGCCCCTGGAACCAGAATACTTTGTACCGGGGCTTGCTGCAGGGGCGGGGCAGACTGCCCGGGTCCAGTGGGTGTTTTGGGCACTCCTGTGCATGACGGTGCTGCTTCTTGTGCTTTTCTTCGTCTCTTTATGGGTGTTCAGACGGCGTCCGGGACATATGCACAAAAGGCTGAAACGGAATGCTTCAAAATATATCTCACAGAGCCAGCTACGCTACCGTTACGGCCGCGTCCTGTATTATGCCGGTTTGGTTGTATTGTTTTGCTGTGCACTCTGGAACGGTCTGCTGCAATATGTTAATATAGGATCGGCTGAGAGCAGGGTACCTGCAGGTGAAAGAAACATTTTGTGCCTGAGGGTAAGTGATTTCCCGGTTCCTGTTCTTACTGCGGCCGGACGTCATTACGAGCGTATGGAGTGTAGGTTGGTCATGTATTCAGCCGACGGACGCAAGCAGATTCAGGGGAGCGAAAACATGCTGGTATATATTGCCCTGGACAGCACCATGGGCAACCGGTACGGGAAAGAGAACACCGCTACACTATCCACGGGTTTGTTGCCGGGAGATGTCTTAATGACACGCTGCAGGGCGTTTTCATTTGTTTCTGAAACTCCGGTGGCACCTACGTCTTCAGGGGCACTGGCTGTTTCGTCTTTTGACTATCCACGGTATATGGCGCGAAGGGGGTTTTATTGCAGGGCTTATGTATATGATTACCAGCGGATTCCGACAAATTTAACTTTATATGAAAGACTCAGGCGTTTGCGGGTACCGCTTATCAGCCGATGGGAGGGGGAGGCAGGGGCAGTGCTGTCAGGGATCTGTCTGGGAGACAAATCCGGGCTGGGCAAGCAGGTGCGGGAAAAGTACAATGTGGCCGGAGCCAGTCACATACTGGCGGTCAGCGGATTGCACGTAGGAGCGCTTTATGGCTGCCTTGTCTTTGTCCTGGGACTGCCTCAAAAGATAAGACAGGCGCGTCGGTACAGAAGCAGGCACCTGGTGAAGATTGACCAGGGTCAGGAATTTATGCAGACTGGTCCTGGGCAGTCGCAAATACTCAAAACGTATTCCCTGTCTGGTGGTGCGGGAGCGCATATTATTGCCTTGCTGCTGATCTGGGCATATGCAGCGGTTGTGGGTTTTAGTGCCAGTGTGATGCGTGCTGCCCTGATGCTGTCCGTTTACGGGGCAGGGAAGGTGCTCGGTAGCAGGACAAATAGTCTTAACGTTCTGTCTGTTACAGCTTTGATTCTGGTTGTTTTTAAGCCCATGAATCTATACGACCTTGGATTTCAGCTCTCTTTTACGGCTGTTCTGAGCCTGATCTTGTTTTTTCCGCTGTTGCGCAACCTGTTAAGTCTGCGTCATTTTGTGTTAAGATACCTGTGGGAACTTTTCTGTTGTTCGCTTTCTGTCCAGCTGGGCACGCTCTGGCTTACTTCAGGTACTTTTGGGGTTATTCCTTTATACAGTCTGCTATGCAATTTCTTTGTCGTTCCCTTTAGTGCGGTCATCCTGTACTTTTTTCTGCTGTACCTGGTTGTAATGGGTTTGCATCTGGAAAACGCCCTGACGCTGGTGACGCGCCTGCTTCTAATTCTGGCGACCATATTGGACAAGGCAGTTATGTTCTTTGCAGGGCTTCCTTATACACCCATCCGTTACCAGCCTCACGTGACAGAACAGTTGTTGATGCTCTGGTGTACCGGCTACCTCTATTTTTTTCTTCGTGACAGGGAGAACCGCAGGCCGTGAAACACTTTTTTTTATCTTTGCAGCCATGGGAGGTTTTTTTGGAATTGTATCAAAGTCGCCATGTGCGAATACGCTTTTTTATGGCACTGATTATCATTCTCATATGGGTACCAAACGTGCCGGCCTTGCGACCATGAACGAGCAGGGAATCATAAAGCGGAGTATTCACAGGATTGAGAACAGTTACTTTCGCAACAAGTTTGAGGACGAGTTGAGTGAATTTACCGGCAACTCTGGGATTGGAATCATTAGCGATAATGATCCGCAACCCATTGTGTTGCGTTCCCATCTGGGAACGTTTGCGATCGTAACGGTGGGCAAGATCAACAACCTGGAAGAGTTGGGCGATGAACTGCTTTCCAGGGGTATAAATTTTTCTGAACTCAGCTCTGGACAGATAAATCCTACCGAGGTAGTGGGGCATCTGATCACCCTGGGGCAATCGTTTGCCGACGGGATCCGCCTGGTGCAGGAAAAAGTACGCGGAAGCTGCAGCATGCTGCTTATGACTCAAGAAGGGATTATTGCAGCCCGCGACCGGTACGGCCGCACTCCCGTTGTGATTGGAGTACGCCGTAAAAACGGTCACGGCCCCATCCCCATTGAAAAGAACCTTGCCGAGGCAGGGTCCTCAGACGCTCCGGAGTCTTTCGCTGCGCAACAATGCCAACCTGACGGGGCGCAAAACAGGGCAACAACTCCCGCCGGGGAGATTACTGCCATATCCTTTGCCAGTGAGAGCTGCAGTTTCCCGAACCTGGACCTGCAATTGACCGGTTTTTTAGGGCCCGGGGAAGCCGTGCTTGCACAAAACGCCTTATTTTCGGATCCCACACAGCCTGGGATGCCTGCGCTGCAACAGCTGCTGCCGCCGCGCGAAAAGTTGCAGATCTGTACTTTCCTTTGGGTGTACTACGGATTCCCGACCTCGGCCTATGAAGGGATCAATGTGGAGGAGGTGCGTTTCCGTAACGGGATGTTAATGGGCAAGGAAGAAGAAACACCAGTGGATTCTGTTTGCAGCATTCCTGACAGCGGAACGGGGATGGCTATGGGGTACGCTGTGGGAAAGAAAGTGCCTTACAGGCAGGCAGTTGCCAAATATACACCCACCTGGCCCAGGAGCTTTATGCCCTCCGATAAGGAACGTCGGGCGCTGGTTGCCCGCATGAAATTGCTGCCTAATGCCGATGTGATACGGGGTGCCCGTCTAGTATGCTGTGATGATTCCATTGTCAGGGGAACACAACTGAAGAACAACGTTAGTGTTTTTGTACGCAACGGGGCTAAAGAGATCCATGTGCGGATATCGTGCCCGCCGCTGATCTTTAAGTGTCCTTATATGCATTTTACAACAACCCGTTCCGATACGGAATTGATAACACGTCGTTTTATACTGACTCAGAAATCTGATAACCTGAATCTTTACATTGACAGCACTACCCCCGAGCATAAGGCTATGGTAGAGGGCATACGACAGGAAATGAACTTTACTACGCTGAAATTCAGCAATATAAATAATTTGATTGCTTCTATAGGATTGCCCCGGGAAAAATTATGTACCTACTGTTTTGATGGTTCGGGTTGCGGGGAATAAAAATAATATTATATTTGAATTACATTTAACCTAACATCATTCCTTATTCCATGAACATTTTTGTTTCCAGCCTTAGTTTTAAGGCAAAAAAAGAAGACCTGACAGAACTTTTTTCTCCGTTTGGAGAAGTACTATCTGCCCGCATTATCCTGAGCAAGGAGACCCGCCGTTCCCGTGGCTACGGCTTTGTTGAGATGGCTAATGAAGAAGAGGCTCTTGCCGCTATAAAGGCGTTGAATGGTATTGAACACATGGGTAGAACTATCAATGTGGCAGTTGCCAATGAACGTCCTGCAGCAGTACCGTCCCACGACATGTAACCATGAGTCAATAAGTTGTAAAAAAAGCTGACTGCAAAGTCAGCTTTTTTTTTCCAGAGTAATAAACAATTCCGGTGGTTCAGTTGTTTGAAGGAATAAACAACTGGAAAACGCCCAGGATAGCTGTCAGGATTGATATGATCAGCGACAGCCAAGTGATAACATCAGTAAAGTTCATGATTAAAATCTATTGTAATGATAGTGTTATTAGTTGTAAAGATGCAAAAAAATCACAAAAGTTGCATTCTCTTATAAAAAAAGCCATCCCGGGGGATGGCTTTTTAATGAATAAAATTTCATTTAAAACAATAAATGTGATTAAAGGGTACCAACAAGGCCCATAATCCATTCAATGAGAGCTTCGAACCAAATTGCAATTTGTGCAAAAAGGGCAGAAATGATTTCAATAAGTTGTTCCATAGTACTAAGGTGTTAATTACTCAGGCAAATTTAACTAATCTTCACAAATATCCAACTCTTTGATCAAATAATCGGCTTTTCCGATCTTTTCCATTACAAACAGCACATAACGGATGTCTACAGATATATTGCGGCAAACAGACGCATCAAACTCTATGTCGCTCATAGTACCCTCCCAGACACGGTCAAAATTAAGGCCCAGCAGGTGACCGTCTGCGTTGAGAACAGGTGATCCTGAATTTCCGCCACTGGTGTGGTTTGTAGCAATAAAGCAGACAGGGACTGTCCCGTTTGATTCCCGGTGTCCAAAATCCCGTACAGCGTAAATGTCCCGCAGTGCCTGCGGGATGTCGTAGTCGAAAATCTGCGGGTTGTCCTTTTGCATGATTCCTTCTATGGTACTTACAGGCAGGTACATAACGGCATCGGCCGGGCTGTAGCCCTGTACGGTTCCATAGCTAATACGCAGGGTGGAATTGGCATCGGGATAGAAAACGCGGTCGCAGTCAAACTCCATGATGGCCTGCATCCAGGTGCGGTACAGCAGGTTCAGATCACGGTTGATTTCTGTGATCCGGGGCTGGATCTCGTCCCTGTTTTTCCTGACAAAAGGATCGACCAGACGGAAGGCAGGATCCTCGCGGATCAGGCTCAGGGCCTGGGCCGAGTCTTTGGCCAGCAGTTCCAGTGTCTTTTTACGGTCGGTCAGGACCGAGGTGCTGTACAGGTGGGCAGCCAGCTCTGCATAGTCCGCATTTGCAATGGGAAATGGGACCTGGGTAGACGAAGAAATGGAAAGCGCCTGTCCGGTGGCAGCAGAAAAGCACTCGCCGGTGGAAATATTGGAAGGGAGCAGGTGGCTGAAGGGGTCCATTACCTGGTGAAATTCAGTGAAAAGCAGTTCAAAGATTTCTTGGTCTATGGGTTGGAAATAATCCTTGAAGAAGGCATGGGCGGTCTCTGTAGCACGGGCTGTTCCGTTGCGCACTAAGGTGCTTTCCAGGGTGCTGGCAAAACGCAGCAGTTCCACGGCCATCACGGCCTCGGAGTACATCTCTGAAGCGAACATATAAGGTTCAAGCTGTCTGTATAGTTCCTTCATAGAGGGGATCAGGGTGATGTACTCCTGCCTGCCGGAGGCCTCGGCCCATTGCTGAAAGCGCTTTTCAAATGCTTGCTTTTTGCCCATGGTGCCGGCATTCAAAATCCCGCGGCTTTCGCCCTGCCATTTTTTCCAGGAGTTGGAAACCCCGGCATTTTTATTGGAATACTGGATGCGTACAGCCGGGTCTTTGGCTTGTTCGCGGTTCATCACCTCCAGGCGAAGGGCGCGCATGCGGATCTTATGCGGGTTGGAGCGGTTGACCAGGTAATCTACCGCCGGGGAGAGCACGTATTGCCGGGTGCGCCCGGGATAGCCATATACCATGGTGAAATCACCGGGTTGCACGCCTTTTGCCGAAATGGTCAGGTGATAACGCGGACGGTAAGGTATGTTGTCGGGGCTGTAATCTGCCGGTTGATTGTCCTTACCGGCATAGATGCGGAAAAGTGAAAAATCGCCTGTGTGGCGCGGCCACATCCAGTTGTCGGTATCGCCGCCGAACTTGCCTATGGAAGAGGGCGGTGCGCCTACCAGACGTACGTCTCGGAACGTTTGGTTCAGGTAGAGGAAATATTGGTTTCCATAATAGGCGGGCGCGATACTGACCGAGTAGAATTTGCGGTCCAGGCCCTGTAGCGTCTGTTCGCTGATTGCTTTGATGTTGGCTTCTATCTGTCCTTGGCGTTCTACCTCGCTCATTTGGACAGTCACCCCTTCGAGCACCTGTTGTGTCACATCGTCCATTTTACGCAGGAAGGTGACGGTCAGGGTTTTGTTGGGCAGTTCTTCCTGTCTGGTACGGGCCCAGAAACCGTCTTTCAGGTAATCATGTTCCACTGTACTGTGGGCCTGGATCTGACCGTAGCCGCAATGGTGGTTGGTTATGAGCAATCCCTCTGCCGAGATGACCTCTCCGGTACAACCGCCACCAAAGTGAACTATTGCATCTTTGAGGCAGGCACGGTTCACGCTATAAATGTCTTCGGCCGTAAGACGGAAACCGAGTTCCTGCATTTGCAGGATTTTTTGCTGAATGAGCATGGGAAGCCACATGCCTTCATCGGCACGGGCAGGAATTGCCAGCATAAGCAGGAGCAGGAAGGAAAAAAAGAAGCTGGAGAAATAGTTTCGGAACGATTTGGAAATATGTAACATAATGATTAACTGTTTATTGAATATTAAGAATGGCCCCGTGACGTATTGTCCCGGAATTTTTTACCTGTCCGCAGTACTGTGGGCGGCAAATAAATGGCCCGGTAAAGCAGGTGGTTTGTAAGTGTGTGGTAGTGCATTCCAAGGCCGAAAGGGCGCAATATATTACGGGTCCAACCCCGCATCTTGTAGTATTCGGGATGGGTCTGTTCGTGAAGAAGGTCCAGGAACCAGGCTGCCGTGAAAAAGATGTAGGCTTCCTGCAGGGTCCGCAGCGGACGTTCGCTGGCCAGGTTTTCAATCTGCAGGGCAATGATGGTCTTGATGCTGTTCAGCCGCTGTGGGGTAACGGGTTCCAGAGTCAGTCCCTTTTTATTCAGGTGGTATATGTAGGTTATTTGTCTGTCTATGGCAATATTGTGCACCAATGCAGATAGCTGGTAACTCCAGAGGTTGTCTTCGTGTATGAGTCCTTCCTTGAAGTAGATTTTGTTGGAAATCAGAAAATCCCTGTTAATAAGCTTGTTGCAGGCCATAATGGGGATGTCCCTGCGCAGAATGGCCCTAGAAGAGGCATTGTTGCCTTCTACATAGTCGGGCAGTTTGTTACTGATATTGAATGAAGTCTTTCTGTCTGGAAGGACATCTACGGTTCCGCATACCAGGTGTGGATGACTATAGAGACTTGCCATGTGGACCAGGTTTTCTATGGACCGGGGAGGAATTTCGTCGTCGCTGTCCAGGAAGAAAACATAATCGCCGGTGGCAGCGTCCAGGCCTGTGTTCCGTGCTGCAGAAAGACCGCGGTTTTCACTGTGGTGCAGGATTTTTACAGACCGGGCATGTGCCTTTGTGTCTGCTGTACCACCGGCACGATCTTCCTGTGTCTGGGCCTCTGCAGTGTGCGCTTGTGAAGCAGCCAGCGGTTGAGCGTTATCACCGGTCGGAGGGTCCAGCAGGCGGGAAGCCAGGACCATGCTGTTATCCGTTCCGTGGTCGTCTACCAGTATGATTTCCAGGTTCTGATAGCTTTGTTTGAGGACCGAACAGAGGCACCGTTCAATTGCGGGTGCCGAATTGTATACGGGGATGATAATTGATACTTTCATGACAAACGTCTCTTTACGAATTCTTTGATGTGCTTTTTTTCAGTGGGCTTCAGCCCCATGAGCCAGACAAGTATCCCGGTAATCAGTAACGAGACCATTGTGGTGACTACCAGGTCTGTCCATCTTGCCAGCATGTAATGGGAGAGCAGGGGCAGGGGTAGGGCAAGGATCGTGATAAGGACAATGGGCACGATAACTTCGCGGATATAGGGGGCCATAGGAATCCCTGTATTGCGCCGCACGTAAATAAGTCTGTAAAGATAACAAAGTCCGTTGACAAGCACCCAGACTACCAGTACTGTCCAGGGTTTCATGCCGTATTTGAGCAGGAGCCAGGTAGCAGGCAGGGTGATGATACGCATCAGGGAAACGGTGATCTGGTAGCGGCGGATGTTGCCGCCTGCCCAGGTAGTGACCCAGAGCGGGCCGCTCAACGATTCCACAAGGTAGTACAACAGGGTAATGCTGCAAAAAACAGCAGTATATTGGGGCACTTCCTTAAGCCAGATTCCCAGGATGTATTCCATATTCAACAGGACGGGCAGGGTGAGTGCAAAGATCATATAATATGAAAATTTGGAGGTCTGGTTGACCAGATCCTGCAGATACCTTTGGTTGCCCTGAGCCGAAGCTTTGGTAATCTGCGGGTTGAAGGAGGACTGAAAGTAGATTACAAAATTGTATACGGCTGTGCTGACCTGGGTGGCAATGCTCATGGCAGCGTTGGTCACCAGCGGGGTAAAGATGTTGAGCAGGAATATCCGGCCTTGTGTGACGGCCAGCTGGGCTCCGGAATCGCACAGGGTCCAGCCCGAAAAGGCGGCCATCTGGCGCAGCAGCGGTTTGTCCCAGCAGGGTTTGAAACGGCAGACGGTGAATTGGCGCAGGGCATAGCCCCGGGTGATGAAAAAAATCACCAGTGAGACCGCCAGCAGGAGCGCGGCGTAAGAAGCCAGTTTGTCCACCGGGGATACCATCAACAGGAAGACGGCACCCAGTTTCAATACCACATCGGCAATGCTGATCCAGGCATAAAAGGACATTTTCTCATGAGCGATGATGCTGGCGTTGTAAGGGGTTTGGATGATGTTCACGCAGGTGACCAGGATAGAGAACTGAAAAACCCAGTTGACGGCGCCCAGGCGGTCAGGCGGTATCACCAGACGGGTGTTCAGGAACCACAGGCCGGCTGACTCGGCAAGGAGAATAATGACAAGGGCCACCAGCAGGTAAAGCGTCATGCTCACATCAAAAACACGCTTAAGGGCGTTTGTGTCCCCGCGTCCCAGCTCCACGCTCATAAAACGCTGGCTAGAAGCGTTCAGGGCGGTTTGCAGGAAGGTGAGCAGGGTAACGATGCCTCCGACTATGCCGTAGAGCGCGAAGTCATCTACACCCAATATGTCCAGGACTATGCGCGAAGTGTAAAGAGTGACGGCAAGGCGTAAAAGCATGCGCACGTACAGGGCGGCCGTGTTTCTGGCTATGCGTCGTTTGTGTTCAAGTTCGGTCATGTTCTGTATGTCCTTCATGCGCCAGGTAATGATCTAGGTCATGAACTCAATCCAATGCCTATGTAGGTAAATCCTTTCTCTGTGACTTCCTGTGGGTTGTAAATGTTTCGTCCGTCCAGAACCAGTGGCGTGTGCATGATTTTGCGCAACTTATCCCAGTCGGGCATCCGGAATTCCTTCCATTCGGTCACCAGAATCAGGGCATGGGCCTGGTGGGCGGCCTGGTAGATATCGCTGGCAAAATGGATAGACTTGCCCAGCAGTTGTTGTGCCTGATCCATGGCCACCGGATCGTAGGCCCGTACGCGGCAACCGGCCAGCAACAGGTTGTCTATGAGCACCAGCGAGGGGGCCTGGCGCACATCGTCAGTCTGTGGTTTGAAAGAAAGCCCCCAGACGGCAATGGTTTTGCCTTTGAGTTCACCGCAGAAATGATTGTACAATTTATTGAACAGCACCATTTTCTGTGCCTCGTTTACCCGGTCTACCGATTCTATGAGCTCCAGAGGGTATCCGGTTTCTCTTCCTGTACTGATGAGTGCCTTGACATCTTTTGGAAAACAACTGCCTCCGTAACCCGCCCCGGGGTAGAGAAATTTATTGCCTATACGGCTGTCCGAGCCGATTCCCGTTCGCACGCTGTTTACGTTGGCACCCACGCGTTCGCAAAGGTTGGCTATCTGGTTGATGAACGAGATGCGGGTGGCCAGCATAGCATTGGCGGCGTATTTAGTCATCTCGGCCGAGGGTATGTCCATGAAGAGCACCCGGAAATTCTTGAGCAGGAAAGGCCGGTAGAGGTTTTCCATGATTTTTTTTGCCTTTTCGCTGTCCACGCCCACCACCACACGGTCAGGGCTCATGAAATCCCGGATGGCGTCGCCTTCTTTCAGGAATTCTGGGTTGGAGGCAATATCAAAGGGGATATTGGCGTTTCTTTTGTCCAGTTCTTCCTGTATGGCCAGCTTCACTTTGGCGGCTGTTCCTACCGGGACCGTGCTTTTGGTGGTGAAAACCAGGTAGTTGCTCATGTGCTTTCCAACAGTACGGGCTACATCCAGCACATAATGGATATCGGCGCTCCCGTCTTGGTTAGGGGGTGTACCCACGGCGCTGAAGACTATTTCAGCCTGGTTCATGCACCTTGAGAGATCTGTTGTGAAATGAAGCCTTCCGGCCTGTGTATTGCGCTGTACCATGGGTTCGAGTCCCGGTTCATAGATTGGCAGGATTCCTTTTTTCAGATTCTCAATTTTTTGCCGGTCAATGTCTACGCAGGTAACATGAGCTCCCATTTCTGCGAAACAGGTTCCGGAAACAAGTCCTACGTACCCGGTACCAACAATAACTATATTCATAAGGCTTTGGTTTTATAGTGTTTTGGCTTTGGGGGCAGTGGCGGCAGAAACCCGGAGATTTCCCTGCGCCAGATACCACAACACGGTCTTTTCAAGTCCCTGGCGGAAGGTCATTTGATGCTGCCAGCCGAGTTCTGTTTTTATTTTGGTGGCATCTATGGCGTAGCGCAGGTCGTGCCCGGGACGGTCGGTAACATAGGTGATCAGAGGCAGGGAGTCGCCTGCAGGGCGGCCCAGCAGACGGTCGGTGATTTCTACGAGCAGGCGTACCAGTTCTATGTTCTGCCATTCATTGTTGCCGCCTATGTTGTAGGTTTCTCCGTTGCGGCCTTTATGAAAGATCAGATCAATGGCACGGGCATGGTCTTCCACATAAAGCCAGTCCCGTACATTTTCTCCCTTGCCATAGACGGGCAGGGGCTTGCGGTTGGCTATGCTATGGATGATAACGGGGATGAGCTTTTCCGGGTACTGGCAGGGTCCGTAATTGTTGGAGCAATTGGAAATCCTCACGGGCAGCCCGTAGGTGTGGTAAAACGCCCGTACAAAGTGGTCTGCCGAGGCTTTTGATGCAGAGTAGGGGGAACGGGGATCGTATGGGGTGGTTTCCTGGAACGGCTTGTCATCAAAATGCAGTTCCCCGTAAACTTCGTCGGTAGAGATTTGGTAAAACAGGTGTTTGTTGTAATCTTCCTTTTTCCAGAATGTTTTGGCGGTTTGCAGCAAGGTGAGCGTTCCCATGACGTTGGAACGGGCAAAGGCAAAAGGATCGGTGATGCTGCGATCCACATGGCTCTCGGCAGCCAGGTGGATGACTGCATCTATGGGGTATTGCCTGAAGATGTCTTCCATTGCAGGATGGTCGCAGACATCGGCCCGAATGAAGGCATAGTTGGGTTCGTTTTCAATATCTTTCAGGTATTCGGGATTGGCTGCATAGGTTAGTTTATCCACATTGATGATACGGTACTGCGGGAATTTCTTCACAAAATGCCGTACCACATGCGATCCTATGAATCCGCACCCGCCGGTAATGAGAATCGTAAAGTTGCCGCGCCATTCTATAACATATTTCTTATTATCTTCCATAAGATCAGCTTCTTATATGAGGCTCCAGAGTGCCTGTCTTCTGTGCAGCAGCGGCCAGTTCAAGGATGTATTGACCGTATTCGTTGTGCTGCATGGGAAGGGCATCGGTTCTGATTTGTTCCGGTGTGCGCCAGCCGTTGCGCAGGGCGATTTCCTCCAGGCAGGCGATCTTAAGACCTTGTCGTGCCTGGATGGTTTCTACAAAGCTGGAGGCCTCGGCTAGGGAACTGTGGGTCCCGGTATCGAGCCAGGCGAAGCCACGGCCCAGGGTGGTAACGTGCAGTTGCCTGTGGTGCAGGTAATGGTCGTTGACCGAGGTGATTTCCAATTCTCCACGTGCCGATGGCTTTACGGCATAGGCTACATCCACCACGTTGTTGGGGTAGAAATAAAGGCCGGTAACGGCCAGATTTGACCTCGGCTTTTGCGGTTTTTCCTGGATGGATAACGGAATTTCTCCAGGGCCGAGCTCTACCACTCCGTAGCGCTGCGGGTCTTTGATGGGGTATCCGAAAATGTGTGCAAAACCGTTGTTTGCCGAGACAAGGGCGCTTTGAAGCATAGTCCGGAAGCCCTGACCGTAGAAGATGTTGTCGCCCAGGACCAGGCATACGTTGTCCCTGCCAACAAAGTCCCTGCCAATGATCAGTGCCTGAGCCAGGCCTTCCGGCCGGGGCTGTGGGGCGTATTGGAAGCGTACCCCAAAGGATTCGCCCGTTCCCAGCAGCCGCTCAAAGGATGGCAGGTCCTGCGGAGTGGAAATGATCAGGATATCCTGAATTCCGGCGAGCATCAGAACCGACAACGGGTAGTAGATCATGGGTTTATCGTAAACGGGAAGTAATTGTTTGGAAACTCCTTTTGTGATGGGATACAGGCGTGTGCCAGAACCTCCGGCCAGAATTATTCCTTTCATATCCGGTTTTTTGTTGAATAGGCTCAAAGTTAATAATTATCTTTGAGGGATGAAACGTTTGTTGCTGCTGACAATCCTCCTTTTACTGCAGACCGGGGTTTTGCCCGCGGCCGCCTGTTCGTGCCAGGATCAGTTGCATCAGGCTCAGGAGCCGGTACATGAAGAGCGTTCTGTACTGGATTTGATAGCAGACAGCCTACTGTCGGGCAACAATGTTGCCGTGATGACCGGGTCCCTGGGCGAGATTATGCTAAGCCAGGGTTATCCACAGGTGACCATCCAGTGCTTTGATGATATCATGGACGGATTTGCGGCCTTGCATGCCGGCAAAGTCCGTTATGTGCTGACCGCCTATACAACCGCCTATGTGGTCTCGCGCTCCAATCCTTCCTATAGAATACTGCCTTACCATCTGACCAATGAAGGGGCCGGTGTGGCCGTGGCAAAAAACAATACAACGGGACTGCTCGGCCAGATAGATTCTGTACTGGCGGCCTTCAGACAGAACGGAACACTGGATAAGATCATCGGGAACTGGATCAGGCAGGATGGTTCTGATTACGTGGTTACACAGTTTGACACACAGGGCACAACCTCCTATACTGTCGTGTTGCCGCCGTTGCGCGTGGGAACATCTGCAAACCGCGAACCCATGTGCTTTGTGCGAAACAACACCATTTCGGGCCTTGACTGGGAATTGATGATGCGTATAGGGCATGCCCTGGGAAGGGAGGTTGAATTCGTGGACATGAAGTATGCGGCCCTTATAGCTGCCTTGCAATCGGGAAAGGTTGATGCGGTGGCCTCCAATATGACGGCAACTGCAGAGCGCAAAAAACAGGTAGATTTTTCAGCTGTTTATTTTGTTAACCCTCAGGTTCTTATTGAATGGGTTCCTGCTACGGCAGCAGGCGATGAAACCGGAGTTTCCGGAAAGGGTTTCTGGGAAAAATTTACCGATTCGCTGTACCGGAACCTGCTGCTGGAAAAGAGGTATATGTTGATTCTGGACGGGTTGTGGATCACCATCCTGATTGCTGTCTTGTCTGTGATCTTTGGCACCATTGCAGGTGCGGGGATTTGTACCCTGCGGATGTCCCGCCATACAGTTTCCCGGGCTTTTGCCATGGGCTATATCACCCTCTTTCGTGCCATCCCGCAGGTGGTTATCCTGATGGTGATGTTTTATGTGGTATTTGCCACGGTCCGGATTAGCGGGATTTTTGTTTCCGTTCTGTCCTTTTCCTTAATTTTTGCTTCCTATTCATCGGAGCTGTTCCGTACATCTCTTGAGGCCATACCCTTGGGTCAGCGTTATGCCGGCTATGCCATGGGATTCAACAAGTATCAGACTTTCAGATATATCCTGCTGCCACAGGCTGCCCGCATAGCATTTCCCGTATATAAGGGAGAGATCATATCGCTGATTAAGATGACGGCAGTTGTAGGGTATATTGCTGTCCAGGACCTGACTAAAGCCGGTGACATCATCCGCAGCCGTACATTTGACGCCTTCTTCCCCCTGGTTATGGTGGCGCTTATCTATATGGTTATCATTTGGGGGCTTACGAAGCTGCTGAGTGTCCGGAGGTGGAAATTTTCTATTCACCTTCTAGCTTCCGGTAATAGTTGAACATGTGTTTTGGCAGTGCCTGAGGGTAAAAAATGGCAATCAGATCGGCCAGGATCAGGTGGGGATTTACCGCTCCCGATTCAAAAAAATCGCTCCCGCCTTCGGGAGTGCTGCGCAAGTTGTTGTTCCAGACGTTCCCGTTGCGGAAGGCGGGAGCCTCGGCAAAACGGGAATCTACCTGGGCCAGCGAAACCAGGTTGTTGTACTGGTTGGTATTGATCCAGAAATCGGCCTGTTGGGCATACAGGTATGCCTGTTCCACGCTAATGGCAGTGGTTTTTGCTCCGGATTCAGAGCCCAGAATCATGCCGCCTGCGTCTTTGACCAGGATGTGAAGGTGGCTGTCAATTCCGGGAACGTACCATACGTCTTTGAACGGGGCGTTTACCAGGACTTTAACCGGTTCATAGTGTTCGTTAAGTGATTCTGCCGGATTTTGCATTGTGGCTGTTTGTTTTGCCAGCTTGCAATATTCAAGATATGTATGGCTTATCCTGCTGAATTGCTCTATTGCCATGAGTTCCTTATCAAAGAAAGAAGCAAATGCCACGAGAAACTCGGCTTTTCCTAAGGGATGATTTTCAAGGTATTCGGGGATTTGTACTATGTTTAACCCCAGTTGTTTTATCTTTTCTATGTAGTCTGCCGATTCTCCCTGTATGGCATAGGCAAAGACAATATCGGGCTCCAGTTGCAGCAGGGCTTCGTAATTAATAGCCGATTCGTATCCCAGATCTACAGCCTTGCGGATATTCTTGTTGTATATGTATTGCGCACCCGATACGCCCACTATGGCGTTTGTTTCATTAAGTGCATCCAGGTAGGCGATATGAGTGGAGGAAAGGCATACGACCTTATTTACCTTGCTAACAACGTGACGTGTAGTGTTGTAGGTAGAGGGGTCGGTCAGATAGAGGACCTTCTGTCCTTCTTCCCTGACGAGATAGAAATTGTTGGCGAACCTTGGTTTATAGATGTAGTCAATGTCTCCTTCGGACAGGCCGTATTCTTCCAGCGGATGTTTTCGGAAAGACCTGCTTCTGTTTGTGGGGCATGATTGAAAAGCAAGTGTGCACATCAACACGCAAGTGCCTATCAGGCTCCCTCTAAGCATTCTTGGTTTAACCACAAGTTGTTGTTTTTGAGCCTTCCACGGGACTCGAACCCGCGACCTGCTCATTACGAATGAGCTGCTCTACCAGCTGAGCTAAGAAGGCAATGGGGTGCAAATATAAGAAAAGAATTTATATGAGGTTCATCTCTTACTTCCACATCTTCACTTCCAGGGGAGGGTCGGGCATGTCCGGATCCAACGGATACATAGGCCTTTCTATGCGTTGGTAGGGGAGTTCCAGCAGGTTCTGGTCTACACCGCCACGTGTAAGGGCCATCATCCAGTCACCCCGCATGTTGTAAACACTTTCGGGAAGGTAACCGACCTTGATCATGATGATGTCGGCTTCCCGCGGTTTGAAGCCGAGGTTTTCGAAATCGCTTTCGTAGTGGTAGGGTTTGCGCTTTTGGGTTACTATCACGTGCATGGTGCCGGTTTTGATCACCACCTCTGTATTGGTGTCGCTTTTCCTTATGAATTCGACCGTTCCGCTGAGCAGAACCGACGGATGGTACCGGTCATCCACCATTGCACCCACATATTCTTCTACTTTAGCGCCAATGCCCGCTGCCAGTGCCTTTTCCACCATTTTTGGTCCGGGTATGGAAGCGTAAATCAGATTTGGGCCCCGTGGCGAACGTGTAATCCCGGGCGAGCCCTGATCCGGGGAAGAGCTTACTCTTTGGAACGTGCTGATGCCTCCGGAAGAGCGGAACTCGGGCCTCTCTAAAAGCCGGGCGAGGGTCCAGGTGACATCTCCCGCCCCTCCGGCCGTTGGATTGTCTCCCATATCACTGATCATGAAGGGCTTTTTGTTACTTGCCAGTGCTTTTTCCAGGCATTCTTCCAGCGAGGCTGTAGGAGCGATGAAATCGAATTCATGTCTTACATCCCAGAAGGCACGGGCAAGTTCTCTGGCCGTTTTTTCAACTGCACCCTTGTCGTCACCGGTTACCATCACTACAGCGTGGTTGCGGGGTTCATCGGCCCAGGCATATCCAATCCAGACAGCTGCATCTGTGATGCCTTCCTGAGCTGCAGCAGGAGCTACCCGGGCGTACAGGGATTTGGCCGGTTCTACGCGGGTACTTGTCTTTTCGCCGGGCAGAAGAATGGGGACTTTCACCCAGGCTTTGTATGCAGGACGTCCTTTGCGCGTTTCCAGCCGTTCCAGCAGGTTGGCCACAGCCCGCCTTTTTGATTCCATCGCGTCTTCGTGCGGAGCCGTACGGTAGCAGGTAATCAGGTCTGTGTTTTCTGCCAGGCGCAGGGACACATTTCCATGCAGGTCCATACAGGTGGATATGAGGGGTTTGTTACCTATGATTTCTTTGATCCTCAGAATCAGGTCTCCTTCCGGGTCATCCAGTCCTTCTACGCTCATAGCCCCGTGGATGTCAAAGTACAGGGCATCGTAGGGGAGGTTCTTTTTAAGCTCTTCCAGGGTCTGGCTCACGAGTGATTCATACGTTTCCCTGGTAACGATCCCGCCGGGAGTTGCCCTGGAATACATAGCCGGCAGCCACTGTGCTTTCTGGCGTAATACAGAATCAGGAGCCAAAAAATCGTACCGGCTGAACACCTCTTCTGCCTTGCTGATGCTAAAATCCTCTTCTACGGTTCTGGCAGGAGAAAACGTACTGCATTCTATGGCAATCCCTGCAATCCCGATTCTTGGGAGTTGTTTCTGTCGGTTGCACGCTGTCATAAATAACAGGACCGCTGCAAAACACAGGATCCCCGAATACAGCCTTATCTTTACCCCAAAATCAATGACACCAGAAGGCGCATGAAAGTTTGGAACTGCAGGTGGAAATGTATTTGTTTTCATTACAGATTATGAATAATATCAGACGAATTTAAGGATTTTTATCAACCCGGGCAATTCGTTTGCAAACCACTAGCTGCAGGCAGTTTTAGTTTTATCTTTGCAGTATGAAAGAAGTGATTGTCATTGGAGCGGGGCCTGCGGGAATGCTGGCTGCCGGTACGGCGGCCGAAAAAGGCGCACGTGTTGTTTTGCTTGAAAAGATGGAGAAGCCGGGCCGCAAGCTGGCCATCACAGGAAAGGGCCGGTGCAATATTACCAATCTTAAGAACTGGGAAGATTTCAGCCTTCATGTTCATCCGGTGAACCGGTATTTCAAGCCGGCATTTTATCACTTCACCAGTGAAGATACGGTAGCATTCTTTAATGGTATTGGATTGCCCACTGTAGTGGAGCGGGGAACCAGGGTGTACCCGGCTTCCCAAAGGGCATTTGATGTGATAGATGCTCTCAAATCCTGGCTTAAGCGACTGGGTGTGAATATGATCTGCGGCTGTCAGGTGCTGGAATTCCTGCCTGAAGAAATGCAAATTCAAGTTGCCCACTCTTCCGGTAACTCCTACGTGAGTTCCGTAAGCAGTTTGACAATAAAGTGCGGAGCTCAGGAAACAAAAGCCTCGGCAAGTGCCCCAGGCAGCACAAAAAACACCAACACACTCACACGGATCAAAGCGGTGAGAGTCAGGGATTCGCGGGGTGAAGAAAAGCTATTGACTGCAGACCATTTCATTCTGGCCACGGGTGGAAAATCATATCCAGGTACTGGCTCGACAGGGGACGGCTATACGCTGGCCTCGGCGCTTGGCCATACCATAGAACCGCTCTTTCCAACGCTAACCGCGTTGATGCCTGTGGATTACGACCGGCGGCTTGAGGGAGTGGAGTTGCGTAATGTCCGGCTGGATCTGTACATAGAAGAAGTGCTGCGGCGATCCGAGGAGGGAGAACTGCTTTTCAGCAACCTGGGGATAGAAGGTCCTATTGGGTTTCGCCTGAGCAGGCAGGCAGTGGTAGCTTTGAATAAAGGGCAGCGGGTATCCCTGCATCTGAACCTGAAGCCTGCACTAACGCGCGAACAGCTAATGGCGAGATGGGAACGTGAAAAGGACAAGACAAGTGGCGCTAATTCGGTTAATTATTCGTGTGGGGCAGGGAGTAAGATTTCGGGAAAGAATTCAGTTGGTCAGGGGAGTGGATCTGAAGCTTATCTGTTGAAGCGGTTAAAGGCATATATGCCGGAAACGTTGAGTGGCCCTTTTATAAAATATCTGACTTTGAGTAGCTTGCATCCCGTAGATGCCATGATCAGGTGGGTTTTTCCCATTGCTTCCTATGGAGGCTGGGCCCGGGCGGTTGCGACGGCCGGCGGGATATCTATGAAAGAAGTGGATATGCGTACTATGCGTTCAAAACTAATTGATAACCTGTCGTTTGCAGGTGAAGTCCTGGATCTTGATGCCGACAGTGGCGGATACAACCTGCAAATCGCGTTTGCTACGGGCAGACTGGCCGGAGGAGGAACCTCAGTGCGGCCTACAGACTCAGCTTAATTTCAGTCAGGACTTTTTTGGTGTCCAGGGTGAAGTCGCCTTTCATTATCCAGTCGTAGTAGGAGGGCTCTGACTGCAGGACCTCTTTGACGCTCCGGCCTTTGTGTTTGCCAAAGTTGATTACGGGTTCTTCCTTTTCATCGAGCACTATGCGGCCGGCATAATCCAGGTTGCGGTTTCTGGTAGAAAAATCGGAGAGGAAGTTTATGTCGTTATTCAGATCATCGGGGTAACGGTCCAGCTGGGCTTCAAGAATTTCCATTGTAGCAATGGTGTCGGCTTCTGCGCTGTGGGCATTGTCCAGGTTTTTGCCGCAGTAAAACCGGTAAGCTGCAGTAAGCGTACGTTGCTCCATTTTATGGAAAATATTTTGTACGTCTATGAGTTTGCGTTTGCGGAAGTTAAAGTCGATTCCGGCCCTGAGAAACTCTTCCGATAGCATGGGAACATCAAATTTTATGGAATTATAGCCCACTATATCACAGCCTTCCATCATTTTGGCTAGTGATTTGGCAAGTTCTCTGAAAGTGGGTTCATTCGCCACATCTTCGTTAGAAATACCATGTATTGCTTGTGCTTCAGGAGAAATGGGTATGGTGGGATTGATACGCCGTGTCTTGATTTCTCGTGTCCCGTCCAGATTCAGTTTAAGAACGCAAATTTCAATAATTCTGTCAGTTGCCACATTCAGGCCAGTCGTTTCCAGATCCAGGAACAGGATGGGTCTTTTAAGGTTGAGTTTCATTTTATTTTGGACTATTTGAGATACAAAAGTACAAAAAAACATGGAGTTTACTCTTGCCGTGGCCACAAAGACCGCGCAGTGTTGATTTATAATGTTGGTTAACAACGTTATACAGAAAAAGCTCCCCGGGGGAGCTTTTTTACTAAATTTCTGTTATACAGGTCAATGCATCAAGAGTACTCAGCTTTCACTGGGTGATCATCATGGGCATGAGCAGGGCGCAGATTTCTTCGTTCTCGGGTTCTGTGTAGATGGGTGTGATCAGGCCTACCCGGGAGGGATCGCTCAGGGCAATGTTGACCTCGGTGCAGGGCAGATTGGCCAGAATCTCGGCCAAGAATACAGATTTGAAGCCCATTTCTATGGCGGGGCCGTCGTACTGGCAAGTGATCCGCTCCTGGGCAGCTATGCGGAATTCAACGTCCTGGGCCGAAACAAATATCTGATTGGCAGAAAAGAGCAGTCTGATGAGGTTGGTGGCCTGGTTGGCGCATACGCTTACACGGCGTACAGCGTTCATTAGTTCAACCCGGTCTGCCACAATGTTGTTGGGGTTGCTCTGAGGAATGACGCTCCTGTAGGCGGGGTAATTGCCTTCTACAAGGCGGCAAGTCATACGGTAGGAACCAAAATTGAAGAAGGCGTTTGTTTTGTCAAAGGATATGGTTACAACATCTTCTACCTTTACGAGCAGGTTTTTGAGTATGTTGGCCGGCTTTTTGGGCAGGATAAAAGAAGCGTCTTCCGTTGATTTGACATCGGGCCGGGTATAGCATATGAGTTTGTGTGAATCCGAGGCTACCAGGTTGGCTGCATCTGTTTTCAGGTCAAAGAAGATACCGTTCATCACAGGGCGCAGTTCCTCATCGCCTGTTGCATAGAGGGTACGGTTGATGCCCTCGAGTAAAACGTCCGGTGAGAAAGTGATGGACAGGTTTTCGTTCGGTTCCCTGGCAACCGGGTAATCTTCTGCCGGGAAGCCGGGAACCTGGAATTTGCCCGTGGCCCAGGTGAATTCAATGATATTCTGTTCTTTGTTGAATGCAAAAGTCAGGGGTTGTTCCGGAAATTCTTTTAGGGAATCTGTCAGGATACGGGCAGGTATGGCTACGCTACCTTGTTCCATCACGTTCTCTATTGGCATGGTGGTGTGTAAGGTGGTTTCCAGATCCGAGGCCGTAATGGTGAGGGAATCCCCGGTCAGGTTAAACAGGAAATTGTCCAGTATGGGCAACGTATTCTTGGAAGCGATAACCCTGCTTACGGATTGCAGTCTTCCCAACAATTCTGAGCTTGATACAACAAATTTCATAGGTCAATATTTTATCTTACAAATATACTAAAAAAGTGCGTTGGAAGATTCAGGTGCATAGGATTTTTCCATGCCCAGAAGCTTCTGCTTGCGCCCCAGTCCCGAGGCATATCCTACCAGTGATCCGTCTGCCCCGATAACGCGATGGCAGGGAATTACTATGGCAAAGGGGTTGGCGTTGCTTGCCTGTCCCACAGCGCGCGCGGCTTTAGGGTTGCCAGTCATGCGGGCCAGTTCCGAGTAAGATACGGTAGTGCCGTAAGGGATTTTTCTAAGATTCTCCCATACGGCTTTTTGGAAATCGGTGCCTTCAATCTGCAACGGCAAATCAAAGCTACGGCGCGTTCCCTTGAAGTATTCGTCCAGCTGTTCCAGGGCCAGCAACAGGATAGGGGGTTTGTTTTCTTCCGGGTCCATGGGCTCTCCACTTTTGTAAAAACCTTTCAGGTTGGAATTGTCTTCGAATTCACAGGCGGTGATTTCTTCAAACTCGTTTGCCGAGATATAAAAGTTGCCCAGCGGGGTGGTGGTGTAAACCCTGAACCGCGGCACTTTGTGACCACCGGTAAGCAGAACGTACATATGGCGGGCAATGCGCTCTGTAGCTCCGTCCATTCCCAGGATCCTTCCCAGACGCTTGTAATCTGCCAGAACGCTCCTTCGCTTCTGGCGTCCTTTGAGCAGCAGGCGCAGTTCTTCTTCCATCCGCTCCGGATTGCAATCCTTTTGTATGAGTTCACGGACCGAGGTCTTCTCCAGGATCAGGTTGGGCAGGGAGATGTGCTTCACTTTGATGATGAGCCGGGCAATGGCTACAGAGAGCGGATTGCCTCCGTAGCATACCACCTGGGGGCAATTAAGCAATGCTGCCTCGAGCGTGGCAGTACCGCTGGTGATAAGCGCCGCCTCGGCCTGTTGTAAAATCTGGTGTGTGTGGCCGTACATCACGCGCACCGGCAGGTCTTTGAGGATGTAGTCGTATACGGTAGTGGGGATGGAGGGCGTTGCAGCAACGATCCACTGGTAATCTCTGAATTTATTGATGATCTGCCTGGCGCGCGGAAGCAGAAAATTGATTTCGTTCAGGCGGCTTCCCGGGAGGATAGCCAGTACCGGTTCCGGTCCGATTTTATACTTCTTGCCGAAAACATCGGGCGGATCAGCTTTTTCCAGTGTATCTGCCAGGTTGTCAAGAACCGGATTTCCAAGGTAGACCGCATTGATCTTTTTTGAAGCAAAGTAGTCCACCTCAAAGGGGAAGATGACATAGAGCCGGGTAACATACTTTCGAATAGCCCTTACACGGTATTCCCGGGTGGCCCAAACTTTTGGGGCAATATAGTACAACGTTTTGATTCCATGGCGGGATGCGAACCTTGCCATCGGAAGGTTGAATCCCGGGTAATCCACCAGGATGAGGGCGTCGGGGCTGTATTCAAGGAGTTCTTTCCTGCAGCGGCGGAATTCCTTTATGTGCGTGCCCAGGGATGCGGCAACTTCTGCAAATCCCATTACAGAGGACCTGGTGCCCGGGCCTCTGTATTTGAACTCGGCCAGGGGATCTGCTTCTGCAAGAGCCTGCATAAGCTTTTTGGCGTATAGATCGCCGGAAACTTCTCCTGCAATTACAAAATATCGCATCTTACTTTATGTTTCCCTATCCCGGGTAAGGTCTTTCCACACTTCTTTCAGGCGCTCCAGCTCGGGATAGTTTGTATTGTCAATTTTATGTGGAACTATGGTTACATAATGTTGTTCAAGAAGGTTATGGTCGCACTCGGGTTCGTTGGGTTCAAGGTTTTCGTATTCACCTACCATCCAGTAGTAGGGATGGCCGTAGGGGTCCATCCTGGTTTCAATTTCCTTGATCCAGGCCCCCATCCCGAACCGGCACAGACGGATTCCACGGATCTCGTCTATGCTTCCCTGGGGTATGTTCACGTTAACATACGTAAAAGGAGCGGGGGGAGATTCAATGAACTTTTCGATGATCTGCTTCCCGTAATATATGCTGGCGGAGAAATCGGCGTTGGCGTGGTGGTCGTTCAGGCTGAAGGCCAGGGAAGGGATTTTGTACAGTGCCCCTTCGCGTGTGGCGGCCAGGGTTCCCGAGTACAGAACAGCAGAAGAACCGTTGAATCCGTGATTGATCCCAGACAGCAGCAGGTCCGGGCGGCGGGTGTCAAAGAGCAGGTTCAGTGCCATTTTCACACAATCTACAGGGGTACCGGAACAGTAATACCTTTGTATGCCTTTTTCAGGGAATCCGTCGGGATTCCCGACGGGAACCATCCGCAGCAGTTTACCAATGCTGACGGCGTTGGACATGGCGCTTTGGGGATACTGTGGAGCGACTATTGTGATATCACCAAATTGGCGGGCCATTTCTATGAGAGCCTGAAGCCCTTTGGAAGTATACCCGTCGTCGTTGGTTATCAGTATATGCATAATTTGCAAATTTAATGATTTTTTTTGAGCTTTTCGCTTCATATATTAACTTTGCATTTGATTTTAAAACAAAACAAAAAATATGAATAAGATTAAAGTGGGAATTAACGGCTTTGGCCGTATTGGACGGTTGGTTTTCCGGGCCGCCCAGGACATTAACAACATAGAAATAGTTGGTATAAATGACCTGATAAGCGTTGATTACATTGCTTATATGCTCAGGTATGATACCGTCCACGGGCAATTCCAGGGCACTATTGAAGTGAAGGACGGTATGCTGGTTGTAAATGGCAAATCCATCCGCGTTACGTCAGAGAAAGAACCAGCCAATCTGAAATGGAATGAAGTAGAGGCAGAGTACGTAGTGGAATCGACCGGTCTTTTCCTGACAAAGGAAAAAGCACAGGCACATATAGACGCCGGGGCAAAACGTGTGGTGATGTCTGCTCCTTCAAAGGATGATACCCCCATGTTTGTATATGGTGTCAACCACAAGCTTTACAAGGGCGAACCTGTTATTTCCAACGCATCCTGTACAACAAACTGCCTGGCCCCCCTTGCCAAGGTTCTGAACGATAAATTTGGGATCGTGGAAGGACTTATGACAACAGTTCATGCCATTACAGCCACCCAGAAAACAGTGGACGGACCTTCTGCCAAGGATTGGAGAGGCGGACGCGCCGCAGCTGCCAACATCATTCCTTCTTCCACGGGTGCGGCCAAAGCGGTGGGAAAAGTAATCCCCCAGTTGAACGGCAAGCTTACCGGAATGTCATTCCGCGTTCCCACCGTTAACGTTTCTGTTGTGGACCTGACCTGCCGTCTTGAAAAACCAGCCAGCTACGATGAAATCAAGGCTGCCATGAAAGAAGCTTCCGAGGGTGAAATGAAAGGCATCATGGGTTATACTGAAGATGCCGTGGTTTCTTCCGATTTCATACACGATTCCCGTACATCTATTTTTGATGCCGGAGCCGGTATTTATCTCAATCCGAATTTTGTGAAAGTGGTTTCCTGGTATGACAATGAATGGGGTTATTCGTGCAAGATCATGGAAATGATCCGGCACATGGCTACTGTAAAATAACAAACTTACAGCTATCTTTACCGGGTGTTTTCTCAGGAAAACATCCGGTTTTTTTATATTTGCGTATGGTTTCAGTAATAATGGCAGCACACAATGCTCAGGATTACCTTGACACTGCATTGGATAGTGTCTTTGCTCAATCCTTTAAGGACTTTGAGGTTGTAGTTGTGGACGATGCCTCTTCTGACAAAACACACCAAATGCTGGATGCCTGCAAAGACCCTCGCCTGAAAGTTTTCAGAAATGAAGTACGCAGCGGTGCCGCTTTTTCCAGGAACAGGGCCATTACAGAAGCCTCGGGCAGGTATGTGGCCATTCTTGATGCCGATGACTTCTGGGCTCCTGAGAAACTGGAAGAACAGGTCGGTTTTATGGAGAAGCACCCATCTGCAGCCGCTCTGGGCACTTATGTTTACGAGACCGACCAGACGGGCCGGCGGAACAAGGCGGTACGCTTTCCCTTATATCCGGGACAAATCAGGTGTTCCACATTATTCCGCTGTTCCCTGGTTCATTCCTCTGTCATGATCAGGCGTTCATTCCTTGATGAGCAAAACATCTGGTACGACCAGTCTTTTTCTTTTTCGCATGATTTTGAATTGTGGAGCCGGGCTGTATTTGCCGGGAACTTTCACCTGCTGCCGCGTTATTTGACCTATTACCGCAGGAGGCCGGGACAGATCTCTTCAGAGAATTCTGTAGCACAAAACAAACATGCCTCCCGGGTTTTTTGCAGCATGTTGCAAAAAATGGGTTTCCAGCCACAGGATGAGGAGCTGGCCGCCCACCTGAGGCTTTCGGGGCTGGTTACCGGGACGGTCAATGAGCAGAAATACTACCGCGATATTCTTATGTGGTGTATAGCGTTGTATAAAAGAAATGAAAAGAATCCGGTTTTCAGACCTTACCTGCTGGCTAACGAGATATTGCTAAGGTTTCTCAAATATTGCACTGTGAATTCGTTTGGTCCGCTTAAGACCTTACGCCTTATGCTTTCTCTGCATTGGAATTTACCCTCTCTGTTTTTCCCATATTTACAGTTATTTCAGAGAATGAGCAGAAGAATTAATGATGTTTGACACAGCACAATATCGGCGTAAAGAGGTTGAAATTCAACGTGTAGATTCCATTATCCGCATGCTACCCGCCGATGCACACCAGGTACTGGAAGCCGGGTGCCGGGACGGTTACATTACCCTGAAGCTGGCAGAAAAATACCCCGTCGTCACAGCATTGGATTTAAAACTGCCTGCCATTGCCCATCCCCGGGTTGTCTGCGTGCAGGGCGATATTACTTCATTAGCTTTTGCCGATAAGTCCTTTGATCTGGTCGTTTGTACCGAAGTACTGGAGCATATTCCCCCGCAGATACTGGAAACGGCTTGCGCCGAATTGTTACGCGTTTCAAGGCGGTATCTTCTTATTGGGGTCCCTTTCATGCAGGATTTGAGGGTCCATGCCACCCGCTGCGTTCATTGCGGAAGCATTAACCCTACCACAGGGCATATCAATTCTTTTGATCAGAAACGACTGATGTCTCTCTTTGGCAACAAGCCGTTCACCAGGACTGAATATCCGGGCAGGGGTGTCTATAAAACCAACCGGTTATCCTATGCTGTGTATAAACGTTTTGAATTTCCTTATGGATCCTATGAACAGGAGGAGCCTTGCATACACTGCGGAAGACGCCTGGAAAAACCCCGGTTGTCGCTGCCAGCCCGCCTGGCATGTCTTTTTGCCAAAGGACTTGAATACATACAAAACAAAACAGGGCCCTCTGAGAGCCCTGTCTGGATTCATGTTTTATGGGATATTACTGTTCAGGATTCATTGAAATGTCAATAAAATTTTTCTGTTTCAGGAATTTTTTAATGAATTTCTTAACATTGCCCGGGGTTATCCCTTTGACAATCTGTTCGTAATCTGTGACAACATCCAGATCCTCTGTATAATAACTTATGAGTGACTGCTGCCAGAAGTTATTCTTTATCACGTTTTCCTGACGGTTTTTTAGGAGGTTTTCACGCGTTTTGTTCACATATTCCTCTGAAGGCCCGTTCTTGGCAAGATTCAAAACATCGGCTTTGACCACCTGGAGCATTCTTTCCTGTCTCTCGGGGTCGGTATCAAAAGCGATGAGCATTGCACCATACTCTTCAGGCTGTTTGGAGGATATTTTCTGTACCGAGGCACCATAGGTTCCTCCTTCATCTTCCCTGAGGGTCTGAACGTAGGTCATACTGAGAATGGATTGTATGGCATCCAGGTAGACTTCGTTGTTGAGGTTGTAATCCTGGTCTGCCGAATAGAGGTGCGCAATGCTTGTTTTGGGTGTTTCCATAACCACCCTGAAATGATTCTCTAACGTGCCTTTCCGGATGCGGTTATCGTCTTTTACCCATACAGACGGTTGTGTAGCCGAGGGCAATGAACCCAGATAAAGTTCCACCAAGGGTTTCAAAGTTTCCGGATCAACATTCCCGACAATGGTAACAACTGCACCGTTGTTGTTTGCAAAGCATAAGCGGTAGGCCTTTTCCAGGTCAGATAGTGATATTTTCTGCATCAATTCGCTAGAAACCAACTGGCTGCGAGGATTGTTGTTGAATATTGTTTTATATATCTCTTTCTGGAAAATATAATCAGGGGTTTTTTCAATGTTGGGGACGATAGCCTTCAATTGAGCCATGGAAGCTTCATATTCGCTTTCCACAAACCTGGGTGTGACAATGTGGGCGTAAACCAGCTCCAGGAGTGTCTGGATATCCTGTGGCGAGGCACTGCCCGAGATTCCCTGACTGTAGCTCCTGATAAAAGGTCCGGCAGACGCAATTTTCCCGGTTAGTTTGCGCTTAAGCGAGGTGGCGCTGAAATTTCCAACACCGTTGTTTTGCATCCAGAAGCTTAAAACAGTATTTTCAACAGAGGGGAGCAGCTCTTCAGGTATAATGGAGAGTCCGCCGTGGTTTTGCATGGAAAATAACACCTCGTCCTTTTTGTGGGTTGTGGGTTTTACAACAACCTTGATCCCGTTGGATAGTGTCCACACCATGCTTTGATAAGCGCCTTCCTTCTGGTCAAGTATCTTTCCGGGGACTAAGGCATCTGTGTTGACAATAGGCTCGTCGGACACTTCTTCTGCATACGCCTGAATTTCCATCCCCTCCACTTTTTTTATGATATCCAGAAATGCCTGATCGGAAGGAATCTGCAGGCCTTCCCGCTTAGGACTGGATATAAGCAGGATCCGGTTTTCTTTCGTGATGAACTGACGGGCTATCTGATTGAGCTGGTCCAATTGGATAAAGGGAAGGTATCCTTTGACGACTTCAAGCTCATAGAGGGGATCCAGGATAGGTTCATTATAGGCATAGTGGTTTGTTATGGCACTTATAAATTCACTGTTCATCCGGTCTGCTACATTTTCTGCAGCGCGTTCCCGGCGACGAAGGAAGTTGGTTTTGGCACGTTCCAGTTCGGCGTCTGTGAACCCGTAACGTTGCATCTTTTCAACTTCGGTCATAAGGGCTTCAAATGCCCGGGCACTTTCGCCATCACGGCCCTGAGCCGAGAAATATATGGCATCTGCAGAGGTGGTAATGGGGGAAAAACTTAAGTTGGCGCCCAGGAATGGAGCATCGGGCTGTTGAGCTATTTCCTGGAAACGGTCGTTCATCATCCCCGCAATAAAGGATTTGAACATATCTACCATATAGATCATTCCCAGAGAACGCATATTGTTAGGAACAGGTTCGGATTTGATGATAAATTCAACACCCGTGCCTTGTGCTTCCGGATCTGTAATTATCCCGATAATGGGATCGTCATTTTCAGGAACAGGAATCACTTTTTTGGGGCTGGGCGTGGAAGGGGCGGGTATGTCGGTGAATAGTGCAGTAAGCTTGCTTTCTACCTGGTCTACGTCAATATCGCCAACCACAATTACAGCTTGGTGATCGGGACGATACCAGGTTTTATAGAAGTCCTGAAGTTCCGAGGCCGGAAATGACTGAAGTCCTTCAATGGTTCCTATCAGGTTGCATTCCGCGTATTTGGATCCTTTGAACAGGTAAGGCAGAGAACTTTCAAACATCCGCCACTGGGCAGTTCTGCGGGTACGCAATTCTTCTATGATCACACCACGTTCCTTGTCAATTTCTGCAGGGTCGTTGGTTACAAAGGCAGCATAATCGTGCATGATAAGCAGGCAGGTGTCCAGCACACCTTCCCGCAACATGGGAATGTTGTTGAGCATGTACATGGTCTGCTCAACACCGGTTCCGGCATTGATGTTCCTCCCAAAACTGCATCCGATGCTTTCCAGGTAACTGATAAGCATCTTTCCGGGAAGGCTTTTGGTGCCGTTCAGGGCCATGTGTTCCAGGAAGTGTGCCAGGCCGGCCTGGGCTTTGGTTTCCTGTATGGCTCCCGCGTTTGTGAAAAGATAGAATTCGGCACGTTTTTCAGGCTTTGCGTTATACCTGATGTAATAAGTAAGCCCGTTCTCAAGTTTACCAATACGTACTGCAGGATCGTTTTTCAACGGTTCCTGCGGATTGGCCATTTGTGAAAAGCCGCTAATGCCTGCCACGAGCAAGACAAGCAGTGTGCAGAGAAGTTTCTTCATAGTTCAGTAGATTGATTTTTTTATATGAAAATCAAAGGTAAAAAAAAATCACTGCGTGTTGGTCTTTTTTGTACTTTTACAAATAAGACACTAAAATTATTATTTGCCAATGTTGACCAGAAAGATTTTCCTAAGCCTTGTCGCTATGTGCGTGAGTGCCGGCACTGCCTTGCCGTGTACAAATTTGATTGTAACAAAAGGTGCCTCAAAAGACGGATCCGTAATTGTCAGTTATTCCGCCGATTCACACCAGTTATACGGCGAGTTGTATTTCTGGCCTGCAGCCGAATGGGCCGAAGGAACCATGATGAAAATTTTTGAATGGGATACCGGGAAGTACATGGGGGAAATCCCGCAGGCCCGGCAAACCTATTCAGTTACCGGGAACATGAATGAATACCAGCTGCTGATTGGGGAGACCACCTATGGGGGCAGGCCTGAGTTCAATGACCCGACCGGGATGATGGATTATGGGTCCCTGATCTACCTGGCTTTACAGCGCTGCAAAACCGCACGTGAAGCCATTTTGTTGATTGACAATCTGATGCAGACATATGGATATGCATCCAGCGGGGAATCGTTTTCCATAGCCGATCCCGATGAAGTCTGGATCATGGAAATTATAGCTAAGGCTCCCAGGATGGTAGAAGGGGTTAATGTGAACAAAGGGGGTGTCTGGGTAGCCAGGCGCATTCCCGACGGGTATATTAGCGGCCATGCCAACCAGGCCCGTATCACAACAATTGAATTTAACGATCCCGATAATTGCCTGTATAGCCCCGATGTCATATCCCATGCCAGGGAAATGGGTGTTTTTACCGGGAAGGACAAAGATTTTAGTTTTTCCGATGTATATGCCCCGGTGGATTTTGGAGCCGCCCGGGCCTGTGATGCCCGTATCTGGGCCTTTTTCAAACGCTTTGCCAACGGGATGGACAAGTACCTGGACTATGCCATGGGACATAACCTGGCCAACCGGATGCCCTTGTATGTAAAACCCAATGTTAAATTGTCCTTTAAGGATGTTGCCAACATGATGCGAGATCATTTTGAAGGAACCCCTATGGATATGACTTGTGATATTGGCGCAGGAAGCAATGCATTGCCCTACCGCTGGAGGCCCATGTCATTTGAAGTGGATGGAAAGACTTATGTAAATGAAAGGGCGATAGCAACGCAACAGACCGGGTGGTGGTTTGTGGGGCAATGCAGGAGTGACCTGCCCAGGGACCTTGGAGGTTTGTACTGGTTTGGTGTGGACGATGCCGGAACATCTGCCCTGATACCTATTTATAGCGTTTCCCAGCGTGTTCCCGGTTGTATAGAGGAAGGGAACGGAAGCATGCTGGAGTACTCACAGACGTCGCTATTCTGGATCGTTAACCGCGTAGCCCAGTTTGCCTATCTGCGTTACAACCAGACAGGGGCAGAAGTACGCGGCGTAGTGGATGCCTGGGAAAATGAAATGGCGGAAAAGACCGTGCGGGTTGACCAGGTTGCTCTGGCTTTGTATCAGCAGGATCCCGCCCTGGCCCGTGAGTTTTTAACTGATTTCTCGGTCAATGCGGCCCAGGCTTTGTTCGAAAAGTGGGTAGAGCTTGATAAATACCTGATTGTTAAGTATATTGACGGTAATATTAAACATCAGAATCCGGATGGATCTTTCACCCATAACGGGAACGATGAACGTATCCCTGCATCGCCTCAATACGGCGGACAAACACAAAAATGGAAAGAAGCGGTAGTTAAGGATAACGGAAAAATTTTGGAATCAAGATAAATGAAATGAAACGTTTTTTACTTCTGTTTATGCTGCTTTTGCCCCTGGTGACAAAAGGCGCCGATTCATGCCTGGTCTATGTGCTGAGCATTGACAGCGAGATTCATGCCAAATCGGCCAGGACACTGGAAAAAGCCCTGGAAGAAGCAAAAAAACAGAATGCCTGTGTATTTCTCATGCGTCTCAACACCTTTGGCGGCGCACTGGATGCAGCCGAAGAAATGAGGACAGCCCTGCTGGAAGCTCCTTTCACCACGGTCTCTTTTATAGACCACCAGGCAGCCTCGGCAGGAGCTCTGATATCACTGGCCTGCGATACCATTTATATGGCGCCCGGCTCTACCCTGGGTTCTGCCAGTATTGTGAACCAGGCCGGTGAACTCATGCCCGAGAAATATCAGTCTTACATGCGGTCCCTGATGCGTGCCACAGCCGAGGAAACGGGCCGCGATCCCGCGCTGGCCGAGCAAATGGTGAGCGGCGATACCATAGTTAACCTGACTACCAGGGAAGCCAAAGACGTGGGTTACAGCCAGGGACAGGCGGCCAGTGTTGAGGAAGCCGTAGCCCTGATGGGATTGGAAAACTGCGTGATAAGGGAATATCAGGAAACATGGCTGGATAAGATCATAGGTTTTTTCTTACTGCCTCTGGTGCAGGCATTGATGCTCATGGGTATTGTAGGGGGCATATACTTTGAACTGCAAACCCCGGGTGTGGGTTTCCCTCTTGGGGTGGCGGTTTTTTGCGCCATCGGCTATTTTTCCCCGCTTTTTCTGGAAGGTCTGGTGCAGTACTGGGAAATCATACTCATAATAGCAGGCCTGATCCTGCTGGCCATAGAGATCTTTGTCACACCCGGGTTCGGTCTGCTGGGCATCCTGGGCATTATTGCTGTGGCTGCCGGATTGATCCTCTCTATGGTGGATAACCGGGTGTTTGATTATGAAGGACCTTTTCCCTGGAACGGGATCCTGGTTCCAATAGCCACTGTTACTGTCACTGGCTTGGTTTCCATAGTATTGATACTCTTTTCCGTACATTTGCTCTTTCCTACCCGTGTGTTCAACCGAATTGCCCTGCGCACGAACCTAAGGAAAAATGACGGTTTTGTAGGAGTGCCAACATTGAACGATATTTCCATTGGGCAGGAAGGCGTGGTTTTTACAGATCTGAGGCCTTCGGGAAAGGTTACCATTGGAGGGCGTTGGGTAGAAGCCCGCGCGGTCGTAGGATACATTCCCAAAGATACTCCGGTTAAAGTGGTACGGATAGAAAGCGGTGTTATTTTTGTTGAGACTCTATAAGCTCCAGCAGCCGTTCCACGGCTTCATTCTGAGGAATCCCCCGCATAACGGGGGTTTTTCCTTTATACAGGGTTACCCTGCCATTTCCTTCGCCTACGTATCCGTACTGGGCATCGGCCATTTCGCCCGGTCCGTTCACTATGCATCCCATAACGGCAATGGTGCAGCCATTAAGGTGTGAAGTGGCCTTTTTGACCTGGCGAACTGTTTCTTCCAGATTGAATTTTGTACGCCCGCAACCGGGACATGAAATGTATTCGGGCCGTGTGAAGACACAACGGGTGGCCTGCAGCAGGTCCATGCAGAAGTCGGTGAGTTCCTCTTTTGAAGCAAAGGGTGCCTTTACAAAGGGCATGGGCAGTTTCTGCCAGTCTATGGTCCCGTCCAGCAGGCCGGGCGCCCATTGGTAAGAGGCACTGACAATGAGTTCATCCCAGCTGACGGGCTGGCTCCGGTCTTTTGTTACCGGCAGGAACAATTTGCCAAAGCGGATTTCTGCTTCGGGCGCCTCGGTAAGTGATACCCTGAAGGTATCGCCAATTCCTTCTTTAAGCAGGGTTATGATCCCGACAGCCGACTTGAGGCGTCCCTGGCGGTCGCTGCCCGATTCGGTCACACCCAGGTGTAAAGGATAGTCCATCCGGAGGGCTTCCATTTTTTGAGCGAGCAGGCGGTTGGCTTGCACCATGATGCGCGTATTGCTCGATTTTAACGACACTACAACATGGGGAAAATCCATTTTCCTGCATATACTCAGGTATTCCAGGGCAGCCTGACACATGCCTTGGGCCGAGTTCCCATAGGTTTCCAGAATATGGGATGGCAGCGAACCGTGGTTAACCCCAATGCGCAGGGAGGTGTTGTGCTGGCGGCAGATCCCGAACAGTTCTGCAAGCAATTCATTTACCCTGGAGCGGTCCCGGGAAAAATTCCCGGGGTTGATGCGTACTTTGTCTGCTACCCGGGCAGCCTCCATAGCGGTGGAAGCAGAAAAATGCACGTCTGCCACCAGGGGAATGTCCACACCCTGTAACCTCAGCTTTTCTTTTATCTGGGCCAGGGCTATGACCTGCGAAGGACCCTGTGTGGTGAGTCGTACCATCTGAGCTCCTTCCCGGACGAGAGCCATGCATTGGGCAACGGATTGCTCCACATTCAGGGTATCTGTATTGCACATGGTTTGCACAGATATGGGATGTCCTCCTCCGATGGCCAGTTTCCCGGCATAGACTGTATGTGTCTTCATGGTCATAGATGAATGAATATACCCAGTGTGAATAGCAATTGGCTGGGATAGCCGTAGGAGTAGTATTCGTTGCTGTATAGGGCCGGATTTTCTATCAAGGATAGGGAATAGAAGTAATTGGCCTCTATCTGGAATTCAAATGGCCTGAGGACCAGTGACAGGCCCAGGCCGCCCTGGATCCCGTAATCCAGGTATAGATGATTGCAGTCAAATGCAACCTGTTGGCCATCCGGTATATCTATGGTATAATCTACTGCACTCATGCGATAACTGCCAAAACAGCCCAGGTTGATCAGCAGCCGCATTTTCCAGAAGTCTATGTGGAATTGCGAGGTAAGCGGAATACGAAGCACCTGGTAAACCCTTTTCAGATCGGGTGTCTGGTATCCCTGCTGCGTATAGGTGAATCCGGTCTGCAGCCCAAAATAGGGCATGGTCTTCCACAAATCGTGGTAGAATGTATAGAGCAAAGAAGCATTGATATAGGAAGGCACCATTTTTTGTTTCCTATCGGGGTTGAAAGAAACCCCGTTGAAGGCATATCCTCCGCGTACACCAATCATGTGTTCTTTGTGGGAATTGGTCTGAGCCCCGGCAGGAATACCCGTCAGCATCAGTACTGTCAGCAGGACTTGCCATTTACCTTTTTTTAACCGGGACAGATAACGTAACATTCTGGTTCAAAAGTTGTTCTATATCTATAATTTGTGTAAGTTCCATTTTTTCTGTGAGTTCTATGACCGGATTGCCAGAAGGTAAACGGAACATGCGCACCCGTTCCGCCTGTCTTCTTTGTGCTATGTTGCCTGTGTCCCAGAAGCCATTTCCGTTCAGGTCTCCGGTAACACGGATTGTATATTTCCCGGCTTTCAGGTAGGGGAAGGTTATTGTGGTATCTGATACGGGACGGCTGGAACGCAAGACCTGGCTTCGGCTTTCGTTCATAAGATCCACTATCAGCGGGGAGGGTACGTTCCCGAGCTGCAGGATAAGGTTTCCAAAATCTTCACGCAGCAATGTTTTGAACGAGGTTTGCAGGGTATCGTTGGGCAGACCGTAAATATCTGTAAAAGCGTTTGCTGGGATGTTTAGCAGGTATTGGGTGCCCTCCATGTAATTTTCCAGAAATATTGTGTAAAGACAGAAGTCCAGTGAATCACGACTGACCGTAAAATGAACCGGGATGGTGTCTTCCTGTGGTGTGATGCGTGCCATTTCTGCCAGGCTGAAGTCGGGTGCTGTGGACAGGCTTTTAAACCGTAACCGGATGCCCTGTTCCGGAATCAAATCCGGTAAAGCACTGATTTTAATATCCATGACTTCTCTTTCTGGTTTTACCGATGGAGGGGCCTGTTGTCTGTCTGTGCGTCCCCTGCCGGTGTTGGCCAATTCTTTTTCCTGGCTTGCTGCCTTTTCGTCTACATAGGGGGTAAACCGCAGGGTGTCGGTACGCGGAACGAGCATGTTCAGGGAATCATCCGTTGCCAGGTAGGTCAGATGCATGAGCACGGTATCGGGGACCGAAGGGGCTGTCAGCCACCAGACCAGGCTGTCGCGGGAGTAATTGTGCTGACGAATGATCTGTGTGGAATCCATACCCGGGATGCGGGCACTGATTATTTCCGGGTAGGGGGCTCCGAACTTCAGTTCCAGTGCTCGGGGCTGTATGCGCTTGTAGCCCCTGAGTGACTGGCGGGAGCCGACTTCCTTAAAAAGAAAGACATTCCCTTCCAGAGGTCTGCGTAGCAAACCCGCAGTGTCTGTCGAAAAATAGGGCTGGATTTCCGGGGCATAGGTGAACATTCTTTTTACGGGCCTTATAAGAGAATCCATAAAGCCAATCAGTTCACCTTCTGTCTGGTTGTAACGGTAATTGTTGTTCTGGTCTGTGATGGCAAACAGGGAATAGAGCGTGTCTTTTAGGTTTCTAAGAACAAAATATCCGTAAGAGTCTGTACGTGTGGCGGCTACCGGAAGTGTGCTGTTCAGCGTTGTATCTGTTGGATTACTATGAAGGATGACGGTGGTATTTTCTACCGGAAGCAGCGTGGAGGCATCCAGAACAAGGCCTGAATACATGAGCGAATCCAACTGTTCACCGGTTGAAAAGCTCAGGGCAAAAACCGGAAAGGGATTGCCTTCGTTGTTATCCTTGATGGCATTGCCAAAATATAGGCTGTAAGAGGTATTGGGCAGGAGTTCTCTTTGTAGTTCCACTATGACCCCTTTACCTTTGGTTCGCACCGTTGGATTTTTTTCCTGGGGAGGAGAGAGCATGATGTTTTTGTTGGCATCTGTGATTTTAACGTATTCGTTGAATTGCAGTTCCACTTTCTTCAGAGAAGTGCTCACTTGTACCTGGTTTACATCCGGTAGGGTGGCAATGAGCAGGGGGGGTATGGTGTCTTTGGGGCCTCCTGCAGGAGCCGCAGAGGTATTCGCACAACTATGGGGTATTAGCAACGATGCGGCAAACAGGAGGATTGCAGCGGCTATGGAACCATAAGGTAAAAGCCTTTTCATAAGTTATGTCTTTTTGACCGTTTCCAGGCCTTTGATCATTTTCAGCTGTTCAATCAGGTTGTTAAGGTCATTGTGGTTCTGAACATAAACTTCCAGGCTGGCGTCAAAGATATTATCGTGTGTTACAAGGTAGAAACTGTGGATGTTCACGCACAGGGTGAGTGATATAGTCTGGGTGATGTCGTAAATGATCCCCAGCCGGTCGCTGCCTCGCAGGGTCAGGCGTACCAGTGAGGAAGATGTGTATTGCTTTTTCCAGACCACATTGACCATTGCGTTGTCATTCTTGTGAAGTCTCTTAAGGGCTGGGACACGGGAACAGGTGACTGAATGGATGAACAGATCGGATGTTATCCTGTCTATAAACCCTATGAGTCTGTCATCAGGAGCGGGATGGCAGCAGGGGGCAAAATGGTATGAATTGAAGTCTTTGCGGCGTTTCCAGTCGGGAGAAGGTATCCAGGTAATAAATTTGCGAGAAGGGGTTCCTTTGAGCAATACTTCCCGCAAAGTGGACAAATCCTCAATGCCAGCCCCGATCCTGCCGTAGAACTCTTCCCTGGAGCTGATATTGTAGGCAGCCAGCAATTTGTTCATAAGCCGCGTGTTGGGTGTGATCCCGAAACCGGACAGGCGGGAATTCAACATCTTTTTGCCTTCCTGGATGGGATCAAGCCCGCTTTTTTTTAGTGTGTCCAGAATCATGACTCTGGCTTTGGATGTGGTTATGGATCTGAGCCATTCCATTTTCACCTGGTTCTTTTCAGTGGTTATGATTTCCACCTGGTCCCCTCCGCGCAGCGGGGTGGAAAGGAGCATGAGTTTTTCATTGATTTTGGCTGCCAGGGCACGGTTCCCCAACTGGGAATGGATGTAATAGGCAAAATCCAGTGCGGTGGCCCCTTTGGGCAGCATGCGCATTTCGCCTTTTAGTGTAAAAACGTATATGACCGAAATCAGGTTTCCGGGCTGGAAATTGTCAAAAAATTCGAGGGATGCTGCGTTTTTATTTTCGAGTGATTCACGTGCCCTGGCCAGCCACTTTTCTATACCGCTGATTTCGGGGGAGATGCCTTTGTATTTCCAGTGTGCCGCCACTCCCTGTTCTGCAATGTCTTCCATGCGTTTGCTGCGAATCTGAACTTCAAGCCAATTACCCGATGGAGTAAGGTAGGTAGAGTGCAGGGCCTCGTATCCTGTTTCCTTGGGTGTTTTGAGCCAGTCGCGCCTTCGTTCCTTATAAGGCTCCCAGTGCTGGTTGAGCCATTGCTCAATGGCATAGCACATTTGGTGTTCCTGCTCAATATCGGTGACCCGGGGCACAAAAACAACCCTTATGGCAAACAGGTCATAGATTTCTTCAAAGGGCACGTTCCTTTTTTTCATCTTAGACCAGATGGAATACGGTGTTTTGATGCGGGTGGAGAGGGTAAATTCCAGGCCCTCATGCTCCAGAATCTGCCGGATGGGGCCAAGGAAGGTCTGGGTGATCTCTGTGCCCTGCCTCCCCATCTCGGCTTTGACCATATCCTCAATCTCGTTGTATTCAGAGGGCATGGCGTGTTTCATCCAGATGTTCTCTATCTCGGATTTGATTGAATATAGTCCCAGCTGGTGTGCCAGGGGGGCAAAAACATACATGGACTCTCCCAGGTTGCGGGCTCTTTTTTCTACAGGCAATTCTTCCAGGTTCCTCAGGTTATGTAGCCTGTCGGCGAGTTTGATGAGCAGTACGCGAATATCGTTGTTAACAGTAAGCAGCATCTGTTTAAAGGTCTCTTCCTGGGTTTTATCCTGCGCTGCAAATACCCGTTCCATTTTTCCCAGGCCTTCAACCAGTTCTACTATTTTTTCACCAAACATCCCCGATATATCTTCCTTGCTGTATTCCGTATCGGTTAGGGTGTGATGCAGCAGGGCGGTAATGATGGATTTGTAACCCAGACCTATCTCTTCTACCACAATCCTTGCCACGTCAATGTTGTGCAGGATAATGGGATCACCCGAGATGCGCTTCTGGTTCTTGTGTGCATCTTTGGCAAAATGGTAAGCTTTGAGAACCAGTTCGTATTCTTCTTCACTGGCACAACGCTCCCGGCTTAACTGCCTGAGCGGCTCAAAATACTGATCTATCTGACCCGTGGTTTGCAATTATTGTGTAGTTTTGGTTTTCAGGATTTTGGCAAATGTGGCAAGGTCGTCATCCAGGCTTTCCAACCCTTGCAAAGTAGGGTAACCGGCAAGTTCAGTCCCGGGGGCAGAAAGCTCCCATTTGTGTTGTTCTGCCATCTTTTGAGCAAACAGCTGCAGGTTTTTAAGTCCTCCACCGCTCCAGGAATACCCTCCAAAGAGGAATACTTTTTTCCTGCCTGGCTGCATAATTTCTATTTCGTTACACAACTGGTGCATGGCCGGATGCATTCCTGTGTTGTAGGAACAGGAACCCAGGACCAGACCGTTATATTTCCAGATTTCTTTGAGTATGAAGGAGGGATGGGTTTTGGACACGTCAAAAACGCGGATGTTGCGGACTCCGTTTAAGGCCAGCCTTCGGGCTATGTAGTCTGCTGTTCTCTGTGTATGGCCGTACATGGTGGCGTAGGCCAGCACAACCCCTTCTGTGGCCTGGCTTGCTGCCCATTTGCTGTACCAGTCAAAAACAATCTCCGGGTTGGTACGCCAGACAGGGCCGTGAACCGGACAGATGATTTTTATGGGAAGCGAGGCAGCTTTCTGAAGGGATTTTGCAACCTGAGAAGAAAAACGTCCTATGATGTTGGTATAATAACGGAGCATTTCTTCTTTGTAATACTCCGGGTCAATTTCATCGTCAAATATGCCTCCGTCCAGGGTACCGAAAGTCCCGAAGGCATCCTGGGAAAAAAGAATTTTCTCTGTGGTGCAGTATGCCATCATTGATTCCGGCCAGTGTACCATAGGGGTCATGACAAACTGCAGGTTGTGGTATCCCAGCTCCAGGCTGTCTCCTTCCTTGACTTCCCGGATCCTGTTTTTATCTATGCCCGGGAAATACAGCTCCATCAATTTAATGGCTCGGGCATTGGTGACGACCGTGGCCAGGGGGTAGCGCTGCAAGAGTTCGCCAATCATACCGGCATGGTCCGGTTCCATGTGCAGAACCACCAGGTAATCCAGGCCGCGCCCGTTCAGGATACGTGCCAGATTTTCCATATAGGAGCGGTCGCTTCCGTATTCAATGGTGTCGAGCAAGGCTGTTTTTTTGTCTGTAATCAGATAGGAATTGTAAGATATCCCAAAAGGCAGCGGCCAGTTACTTTCAAAAAAAGGCTTATTTCTGTCGTTGGTGCCAATAAAATGCAGGGTGTCGAGAATGTTTGCGGTCATGATTAAAATATTGTAGGTTGTTTTTCCGGTTCAAAAAGTGTGCCTTCAGGGGACAATTCTCCAATAAGAAGATAAAAGTCCTGTTCCCCGATTGTCTTGATCCCCATCGAAGCTGCTTTCTGTAGTTTTGAGGGCCCTGTCTTTTCTCCGGACAGCAGGAAATCTACATTTCCTGACACAGTAGAAAGAACTTTGCCTCCGTGCATTTGAATAAGTTTTTTGATTTCTTCCCTGGAACGTGAAAAAGTGCCTGAGACAACGAATTGTTTCCCTTCCAGAGTGTTGGAAACTCGTTCCGTTTCCCCCTCTTCCTGGCAGAGTGGCAGACCAGAAGCGTATAATTTTTCGAGCATTTCATGAATACGGGGGTTTGCAAAGAAATCCCGGATAGAGGATGCGATTTTTTCCCCTATTTCCTGTGCTTCAGTCAGTTCCTGAACAGGTGCATTTTTAAGGGCCTGCAGTGATCCAAAGTGGGATGCCAGGTATTTGGCCGTGGTTTCTCCCACAAAGGGAATTCCCAGGGCAAAGAGAAAGCGGTGAAATGGCGCCTTTCGTGAGGCTTCTATGCTGCGGAGCAGGTTTTGTGTGGACTTTTCCCCCCAGTTCTCCAGTGTTTCCAGCATGTGGGGTTCAAGAAAATACAGATCTGCAGGATCTTTGATTATGTTTTTACTGTACAATTGTTCCACCAGGGCTTCTCCTCCCAGGATGTTCATGGCTTTGCGGCTCATGAAATGCTCAATCCTGCCTTTAATCTGCGGGGGGCATTCCCAGCGGTTGGGACAGAAGTGTTTTGCTTCTCCGGGTTCTCTTTCCAGGAGTGTTCCGCATTCCGGGCAATGCGTGATATATTGGAATGGCAACGTATTTTGCGGTCTGGAAGGAAGGTCCACCCCTATGACCTTGGGTATAATCTCTCCTCCTTTTTCTATGTAAACCATGTCTCCCGGACGGATGTCGTGCAGGGCAATCTGGTCTGCATTATGAAGCGAAGCCCTTTTGACTGTTGTTCCGGACAGCAATACCGGTTCCAGGTTGGCCACAGGAGTGACAGCCCCGGTTCTGCCCACCTGAAAAACCACCGAAAGAAGCCGGGTGACCGCCTGCTCTGCCTTGAACTTGTAGGCGGTGGCCCATCGGGGACTTTTGGCTGTCATACCAAGTGTTCTCTGAAGCGAGAAACTGTTGACTTTTATTACTACGCCATCTGTGGCTATAGGAAGGTCTGCGCGGGCTTGGTCCCAATAATCCAGAAAGTCCATGATCTGGTCTGTGTTCTGGCACAGCCTGCGATGGTCAGATACGGAAAATCCCCATTGGGAAGCCATTTCCAAAGCCTTCCAATGGGTATCGATCCCTGGAACCTGCCCAATAAAATGGTACAGATAGCAATCCAGGGCGCGCCGTTCCACCTCATCGGCTGAGAGTAGCTTTAATGTCCCGGCTGCCGCGTTGCGCGGATTGGCAAAAAGTGGTTCCCCGTTTTTTTCTTTTACTGCGTTTAATTCCCTGAAACTGCTGAATGGCATAATGATTTCGCCCCGAATTTCGAATTCAGGCGGATAGGAAAAGTCAGCTATGGGAGAAGGCTTCAATTTTTCCGGTATGGATTTGATGCGAAGTACATTGCGGGTTACATCATCTCCTATGGTCCCGTCTCCGCGGGTCAGGGCACGGTATAGCTGCCCGTCTTTATAGGTTAGGCAAATGGCCGTTCCGTCCAATTTGAGTTCGCAGACATATTCAACAGGCTGATCTGTAGTTTTGGCTATGCGGTTATGGAATTCAAGTAACTCCTCTTTGTTGTACGTGTTGCTGAGCGAAAGCATAGGGTGTTTGTGCGGAAACTGCAGGAAAGAGCTGTTTTCCGGGGATATGTCACTGCCCACGCGCCGGGTGGGAGAGTCGTCACTTGCCAGATCGGGAAACATCTTCTCCAGGGTATTGAGTTCCTGCAGAAGCAAATCATATTCAAAGTCGGAAATATCGGGAGCATTCAGCACATAGTACTTTCGGTTGTGCTCATTTAGCGCGTTTTTCAACTCCCTTATCCTGGCAATTGCCGTACTGCGATTCATGCGATAAAGATACGAAGTAGTTTGATATTACGTGTTGTGACCGTTCCATTGTATGGTATCGTCCTTTATGAGAATTTCTCCGTTTTCGGCCATGGCACGCAGTACATCCATTACCTGTCCACCGGATTCTGAAAACAGCAGGTCCAGCTGCTGAATGCGGAGCGGTCCGGTACGAAGTGTCCTGGTTATCTTGCCGGCAATCCTTTCAAATGTCTGGCTGGGATTGTCACTTCCCTGGCGTTGAAGGCAGACATCGCAGATGTCACAGTCATGTTTCATCCCTTCCCCGAAATAAGCCAGAAGCTGTTTGCTCCGGCAGGGGGCATCTGACTGGGCATACTGCAGCATGGCTTCCATGCGCCTTGCATAGGCGTCTTTGCGTTGCATAAAGGTTGCAGGATTAAGGTAGACGTTGCCCGGCTCCAGTCTGCCTGAATGCAGAAAAACCTGAGGGATTCTTTTCTTTGGTATATACGAGATTACAGCCATCCGGGAGAGGTTCATGAGGTATTCGGAAATGACCCCTGGGGCAATCCGGCTTGTGTTGGCCAGGTACTGCTCATCAATAGAGACAAAACCGTTGAATAGCCCGGTGTAGGTACGTAAAAGAAGTTTTATAAACGTGTCCAGTCCGGCGTTGGCTATCTGTACACGGTAAAGTTCATCGCGGCTGACACGGAACATGATCCGGGAAGGATTGTCTACTTCCTCTGTCAGTGATATGTATCCTTCCTGTTCCAGGCATTGCAGGGCGTACCAAAGGGCAGAGGGATGTTTCCTGTAGCGTTTTGCGAAATCTTCCAGTCTGAAGTCGAATTGCTGCTCGGCTCCTTCTCCGTAGGCAAGTCCCAGGTATGTGTAGAGATTCTGGTATGTCTCCCTGATCAGATCCGGATCGGGGAAGGAAAGAGTGAAGATCTGCCGCATTCGTTTGGCATCTGATGGATTGAAGAGCAGAACGGCGTAAGCTTTTTTGCCATCCCTGCCGGCCCTGCCGGCTTCCTGGAAGTATGCCTCAGGAGAATCGGGGGGATCAAAATGGCAGACAAAACGAACATCGGACTTGTCAATGCCCATGCCAAAAGCGTTGGTTGCAACCATGATACGGGTTTCCCCCTTTTTCCAAGACTGCTGCTTGGATGATCTCACGCGGGAATCCATTCCTGCATGGTAAGCATCGGCTTTTATATCGTTGAATATCAAGAACTCGGCCACATCCTCGGCTTTTTTCCTTTCCCGTACGTAAACCAGCCCTGTACCCTCCACACCTTTGGCTATTCTCAGGAGCTGCCCCAGTTTGTCCTCGGCCCGACGGACAACATAGGCCAGGTTGCTGCGTTCGAAGGAACTTTGGAAAACGTTTTGTTTTTTGCGAAAACGAAGTTTTTCCCTGATATCTTCCACCACCTGCTGAGTTGCAGTGGCAGTCAGTGCTATAAAGGGCACGTCGGGGTATATATCCCGGAACTCAGCAATGCGCAGGTAGGAAGGGCGGAAGTCATAACCCCACTGAGAGATGCAGTGTGCTTCATCTATCACCAGCATGCAGGGGTTCATTTTCTGCACGCGAACCCGGAACAATTCGGTACCAAGCCGTTCCGGAGAGAGGTACAGAAATTTGTACGAACCATAGACTGCGTTGTCCAGTGCGATGTCAATTTCGTACGGACTCATGCCCGAGTGTACGCTTAGTGCCTTAATACCGATTGATTTGAGCTTTTCAACCTGGTCCTTCATCAGGGCAATAAGCGGAGTGACCACGATGCATATGCCCTCCATAAGCAGGGCAGGGACCTGAAAGCATATTGATTTGCCCCCGCCTGTTGGCAAAAGAGCCAGCGTATCCGTTCCATTATAGATAGAAGAGATGATCTCTTCCTGGTTCTCGCGGAACGTATTGTAACCCCAATACCGGAGCAGGGTCTGCAGGAAAATTCCGTTGTTATTCATACCCGTCTTTCCTCTTGTTGCAAAGATAAATAAAATGAGTATCTTCGCAAGTTGGTAAAAAATATGATTTTTCAGGTCTTTAATTTTAATTAACAAATTGATTATGAGTAAAATAGATTTATCCAAGTATGGGATTACCAATGTAGGGAAGATTGTGTTCAACCCTTCTTATGAAGAACTGTTTCAGGCAGAAACAGATCCTGGCAACGAAGGATTTGAAAAAGGATTACTTACCAATATGGGCGCGGTTAACGTCAGAACAGGCGTTTTTACAGGCCGTTCACCCAAGGATAAGTACATAGTAAAAGATGCTACAACGGAAAATACCATATGGTGGGACGGGACGATCAATAAACCCATTTCCACACAAGTCTGGGACTCACTGAAGACAATTGCCCAAAAACAATTTACCGGCAAAGACAAACTCTACGTGGTGGATGCCTTCTGCGGAACCAATGCCGATACCCGCCTGAAAGTGCGTTTTATTATGGAAGTTGCCTGGCAGGCACACTTTGTAACCAATATGTTCATCCGTCCTTCCGGTTATGAACTGGAAAACTTCGGAGAACCCGATTTTGTGATGATCAACGCCTCCAAGGCAACCAACCCCAACTGGAAAGAACAGGGCCTGCATTCAGACGTATTTGTGGTATTCAACCTGACCGAGCGCCTAGCGGTAGTGGGTGGAAGCTGGTACGGCGGTGAAATGAAAAAGGGGATCTTTTCCATGATGAACTACTACCTGCCCCTGAAAGGAATTGCATCCATGCACTGCTCTGCCAACGTGGGTGAGGATGGCGATGTGGCCGTTTTCTTTGGCCTATCCGGAACGGGAAAAACCACCTTGTCTGCCGATCCAAAGCGGTACCTGATAGGGGATGATGAACACGGATGGGATGACCATGGCGTTTTCAATTATGAAGGAGGCTGCTATGCCAAATGTATTGACCTGAGTCAGGAAAAAGAACCCGATATCTGGAAAGCCATCCGCCGTGATGCTTTGCTTGAAAACGTTACCATATTGCCCGACGGAACCCCTGATTTCACAGATGGCTCTGTGACGGAAAACACCCGTGTCTCGTATCCCATATACTATATCAATAAGATCGTGCTGCCCTCAAAGGCCGGTCATGCCAAAAAGGTAATTTATCTTTCTGCCGATGCCTACGGCGTTTTGCCTCCTGTTTCCATTCTGGATGAGAAACAGGCACAGTATCACTTCCTTTGCGGTTACACTTCCAAGCTGGCAGGAACCGAACGCGGCATTACAGAACCCGTACCTTCTTTCTCTGCAGCTTTCGGAGAAGCCTTTCTGACCGTTCACCCGACCATCTATGCCAGAAACCTGGTAAATAAAATGGAAGAGCACAACGCAAAAGCTTACCTGGTGAATACCGGCTGGAACGGAACAGGCAAAAGGATTTCCCTGAAAGACACTCGTGCCATCATTGACGCCATCCTGGACGGAAGCATTGAAAAAGCTCCCACCAGACACATTCCCATCATGAATCTGACCATCCCCACCAAATTGTCCAGAGTATCGGAAGGTATCCTGGATCCGCGTGACACCTATGCAGATAAAAAGGAATGGGAAAAGAAAGCAACTTCGCTGGCCGCTAAGTACATCAAGAACTTTGAGCAGTACTGCAACAATGATGCTGCACGCCAACTGGTAGCTTCAGGTCCTCAGCTTCCGTAGACTGCAGCGACCGAATGCGTCCTTAGAACTTCAAGATCTTGTGAAAATCGAATTCCTCTGGATTGGGGACGATGGCTTTGGCTGCCTCGTAGTCCTCTAGTGTAATATAGTCCATGATATGCTTCATGTAGAACTGGACCTCCTGTGATTTCATATTAACAATACGCGGAGGGATCTTTCCGGTAGCCGGATCCTGTAGATCCTGAAGGAACAGAGGAATGATCTTGCCATTCCCGTCACGGCATACCATGCATCCGCTAACGCCTTTGATATAAAGTTCGTATACACCCATGCCCAGCATGGAACAATACTCCAGGTCAAAGGATTTTGGGGTGATGCAACGGACTTCATAACCCACTTCCACAGGTCGTGTCTTGACCTTGATACCCAGTTCTTTCAGTTTTTTCTCTACCAGGTTGTCAATAATATGGGATTTTGATATCTTGCCCAGTTCCGGATGGCCGTGTGCATCGTAAGTAAACGCGATGCCTGCATTCTTTACGTCTTCTTCTGAAAAAGACTGGAAAACGCCTTCCGAGATCATGATGCAACCGTAAGGGATGTCACGGATTTGGCGTTTGATGACCGAAGACACAATAAGGTTCACGATCTTGTCTACTGTTATCTGGGTTTTGTAGAACATCTCGGAAATGATGATCATGGGAAAATGGCAGGAAGAACCGATCCCGAAAGCCAGGTGGCCTGCCGAACGGCCCATGGCTGTTACGATAAACCAGTTTTCGCTGGTACGGGCGTCTTCGTACACGGTACGTCCAAGGTCGGTGCCCTGTGCCTTGGCACTCTGGTATCCGAACGTGGGGATTCCTTCAGGAAGGGGAAGGTCGTTATCTATGGTTTTGGGAACGTGAATGTTGGCAATGTTGTACTGTTTCAGGATCAGGAATTTGGAGATGCGGTTTGCCGTGGAAGCCGTATCGTCTCCTCCGACGGTCACCAACAGCTTCACGTTGTTTTCCTTGAAGAAATCCAGGTTAAAGCGTTTTTCAAAATCCTCGTCTGTGGGTTTGAAACGGCTCATGCGCAGGTGAGATCCCCCGCGATTGAAAAGCATGTCGGCCTTGTCAAAATCCATGTCCTCCTGGCGGCATTTCTCTTTGCAAAACAGTCCGGTATAACCTCCGTGAAGGCCAATAACGCGGTATCCCTTGGTAATAAATGTTTTAGTTATAGTACATACTACCGTGTTGATTCCGGGAGCCGGCCCGCCACCACATAGTATGACTACTGAAGGTTGTTTTTCCATATCTGTTCTTTATTAGAAAGTATAAATTTAAAGAAAAAATATTTGCTTATAATAATGAAATCACATTAAGTTCTTTTAGATATTTCCACAGTAAGTGGATAGGAAATCCCATAACGTTGAAATAGCTGCCTTCAATACGCTCTATGCCAATATATCCGATCCATTCCTGCACTCCGTAGGAACCGGCTTTGTCGTAAGGTTTGTATTTGCTCACGTAATAACGGATTTCTTCCGGCAGCAGGGGCATAAACCAGACAAGAGAGCTGTCTGAAAAACATATGGGTTCAGGATGTGTCCTCTGATCTCCAAGGCGGATGCAGATCCCTGTGATGACCTTGTGACAGCGGCCGGATAGCTGTTCCAACATCCGGTGTGCTTCAAGGGCCGAGGCGGGTTTTCCAAGCACCGTCCAGCCGGAATCGGGGCCTGCGTTTCTGCTTTCAGAAAAAACAAGGGTGTCTGCCGTGATCAGGAGTTCATCGGTTTTAAGAGGCCTTGGAAAGGCCAGGGATTTTGTCCGGGCCAGCAACAAAGGGATTTCATCCGGGTTGGTATCTGGTGGAAGGTGTTTCTCATCCAATCCGTTGACCGATTCTACCGTGAAAGGCAGCTCTGTTCCTTCCAGAAGCTGTTGTCTTCTGGGAGAAGCCGAGCCGAGTATAATCCTGCAGGTAGTAATCATTTTACTCCGAAGCCGTTTCCAGCATATCTTCCGGAACGTCATCCGTTTCTTTGTACCATTTCCCTTGCAGACGCATCACCTGTTCCACAAAATCACGCACGCACCCGTGCCCGCCGGGAAAAGGAGATATGTACTGTGCCAGGTGGCGGACTTCCGTTGCCGCATCGGAAGGGCAGAAGGGCAGACCGCATACTTTCATGGGAGGAATATCGGGAATGTCGTCTCCTGCATAGGCAACCTGAGACGGGGATAAGTTATATTTTTTGCAAAATTCACGAAATGCAGGCAGTTTATCCCGGGCACCAGAAAAGATATCTTTTACACCAATATTCCTGTACCGGATTTCTACAGAAGGAGAAACGCCCCCGGTAATAATGGCTACCGGGTACCCGTGTTCTATGGCCACACGGATGGCATAACCATCGCGTGCATAATGTGTTCGGAACAGGTCCCCGTCGGGTAGGGAAATAACACCCCCGTCTGTAAGAACTCCATCTACATCAAATGCAAATGCCTTGATGTTGTGAAGCTTGCTTTTATAATTACCCATATGTCTGTTTTAACATCCGCAAAGTTAATTATATTTGCACAAGTAACAGTAATGGCATGCGCATTTTTGGTTATCTGAAAACCGTTACAGCGGTTCTGGCAGTTATATTTTCCGGCTTTTTTACTACTTCCTGCGACCAGACAGGAACCACTACCACTTTTTCCGGAACAGTCACCGATTCCGAAACAAGACAACCTTTGCCGGGAGTTGCCGTCACGGTAATGCCTTTTAACCTCGGCCAGGAAACAAACCAGGAAGGGATGTACACCATTGTGCTGCCACGCACAACCGAAAACGTGTACCTTGTCTTCAGCAAGCCTGGTTACGAAAGCTGGGAAACCCTGAGCATGCCGTTGTCTCCTAAAAAGAAAAATCTGTATGCAATAGATGCACAGCTCCGCTCCCGCATTGCCAAAGCCGTTCTATCATCGCTGAGCGTTGATTTCGGAGCCGGTGAGACTTCTGTTTCCCTGACTCTGTCAAATCCTGGCGGAGATACCCTGAGGTGGGGTTTCCTGGAAATGTATTTTCCCCAATGGCTGAAAGTCAATCCCTCAAGCGGAGAGCTGGAAATGGGTGCATCCCGTTCACTGGTTTTTACCTGTGACCGGAGCGGCCTTCCCATTGGTGAAAAGCAATCAGAGGTACAATTGGTGGGCGGTGAGGTTCCCTTAACCGTCCAGGTGCGATTGCTTGTAGAAGGGGCATTGCTGAAAGCACAGGGTACGGCTTTCGATTTTGGGGAAGCTCAAAGCGATACCATCACCATCCTTGCCAACGAGGGAAACATTCCGCTGGATTGGGATCTGAAAGATGAATTGCCCGCCTGGCTAGGCTGGGATCCCCTCCAGGGCACGGTACCTGCCGGGAAAGAAATACAGGTACACATAACCGCCGACCGTTCCTCCCTGGGATTTGGCACCCATTCTTTTAGCACAACCTTGCGATCCAACGGGGGAGATACCTCTTACTTCTTTTCCATATCCAGGACACAGGACCTGATCCAGGTTTCTTCACAGTCACTGGATTTTGGAACTGAAAGCACCGTTCGCACCCTGACTGTTTCCCGGCTATCGGGCATTCACCCGGTTTCTTTTACGGTGGAATGCCAGGACAACAACCTGTATCTATCTGACAAAGAGGGTGCTATTACCATTGACAATCCTATGGCCGAAATTCAGGTCACCCTCGACCGTGAAAACATCCCGTTTGGTGCATCTGAAAGCCAGATTAAGATTCTTGCCCCTGATCAGGAGTTTATCGTAAAGGTGAATTACGCGACAGCAGCTGTCCCTGCTGAGGTTACCACTGAAGGTTATGAGCTGGACGGCTCTTACAAGCTTCGGCTCAAAGGAATGCTCGTAAGCAACGGAGGAGGATCGGTGATCCGGCACGGACACTGCTGGGGAACCAATCCCGCACCGGATCTGGAAAATGGATTCTTTACAGATATGGGGCCCATAGAAGAAGGACGCTCTTTCGTGTCTTATCCTAATGAACTACTGTCCTGGGGAACCACCTGGTACTTCCGTTCATATGCCGTCAATGAAATGGGCATCTCCTACGGTCAGACCATGACATTGCAATATCTGCCCCCGATTCTGGCAAAACCAGTAATAGATTATAACACTATATCCAACATCCTGATATTAAGGGTAACAGAGACTTCCGGCCTGCCGTTTTCAGATCATGGGTTTGTGTGGAACACATCGGGGGCAGCTCCTGCCCTGGATCAGGATGAGGTGATCAGCCTGGGAAGCAAATCTTCGGGCTCCTCTTTCTTTTACAATATAAGCAATCCCCAGCGGGGAGTCGAATATTTTGTCCGGAGCTACGCTATCAATGCTTTCGGGTTATTCCTCTCCCAAACGAGTTCCTATTATCTGGATATTGAGGAGCCGGGGATTGAAACGGGCGGTGTGGAAGAAATCTCTTATTATGAAGCCCTTATGAAAGGTAATATTTCTGTTTTAGGGTCTGAGAAGATAGTGTCTTATGGTCATTGCTGGAGCACAGATGCGGTGCCGACCATAGAGGGGAGTCATTCCGACCTGGGAACACCTTCGTACACAGGCGAATATTCATCCCGGGCTACCGGATTGCTTATCAACACCCCGTATTATTACTGCGCGTATGTGAAAACATCAAAGGGTGTTTATTACGGACAGGTCATGGAATTTACATCTGCAAGAGACGAGCAGGTAGTTGTGCAGGACGGCCTCAAAATGTACATTACCACAGACCAGACACCCAAAGCATATGACTGGACGGGAAGGGTTCCCGACCTTGTGGTATCCAATGGGATTGTTTATAACAGAAACAATAAACCGGCTGGAACCAATGCCGCAATTTCCTTTAACGGAAGCAGCGGATACCTGCTCAGTAGTAATAAGAATCCTGTCTCGGGAATTGACAGGGGAACCATAAATTTCTGGCTCCGGTTCCGGCAGACTATGAACAAATCGCTGGTTTATCCCTTCTTTGGTTCGGTATCTGAAGGAGGATTCTATGTGGAAATTCGTCACAATGGGACCGATTGGGTCCTGACACTTTGCATGGGGCCAGGCAAGGAAACCCATGTTATCACGCTGCCTTCCTTTGCCGGAATTGATATTTCCTCTATGCTGGGAACCAGCTGGCATATGATGTCAATAGTATCCAACGGGACTTCAATGACTGTATATCTGGATGGAATTAATCTCTACACCCAGCCCATGCAGATGACATTTGGCCTGCAGAATGACTTTGTGGTAGGGGCTAATGCACTTGACAGCAACACGCTCAACACATTTCTGCCGGCCGATATGGCCTGCCTCAGGTTTTATGACCGGGTGCTTTCAGATCCCGAGATTTCACAGATATTCAAAACCGGAATGTGATTTACCGCAGGAAAGAAAGAAACTCGTTCCAGATATTCAGAACTTCTGCGTGTCTGCCTTTGACTACCATGATGTGGTTGGCCATTGCATTGAGAATATAATCACCTACCGGCCTGTCCAGTCGAAGGGTCATCTGCGTGCGGCACATGTTATCGGAATGTTTTGACTCTGTTGCAACTCCTTCTGATACAAAAAAACGTTCCAGGGTATTGCCAATCCACTTGACGGCTGTATATGGCACATTCTTTTCGAAGTATCCTTCCACGGCAACACCGGTCCCCGTTTCATAATGTGAATTCAGTTTGTAAGACGATGCCATGGATAAAGGCACCGTACAATGTGCAATATCCAGGGTGTTTAATTCCTTGTTGTAACCAACGGGATTGGCCATAAAAACGGGACTCTGGGATATGTTACCTGCCATGATCATGGTCAGCAGTGAGGGAATGTCTCCCTCGCAGGCAGCCGGAATCCCTGCCTGATTAAAAAGGGACATGGCCATACAGGCTGTAACGTTGCATAATGTTATCAGATCGAAACATTTTACGGTTAAAGCATTGCACGAATAGTAAACCATCAGTTCATCCATGGCCTGGTACATCCTTATGGCATCACTCAGGTCTTCTTTTGTGCAATTCTTAATGCCGGTGCTTTTTTTCAGAATATTGCTGTACAATTCCTTGTTTTCATGGCTCAGCGCTGTAAGGTGTTTGTACTGTTTGCAGATAAACGGGATGTCAATCTTCTGAAAACTTACTTTCAGCATACGGCTGATAGCCTGTGTGTCCACTTTGGAAGATAAAAGCCAGGGCGATGTGTCTCCGAACAGTGCTATGCGTGTGTTCTTTAACTTTCTAAAAGTTTGCTGCATACGCAGTGTTCTGCTGAGCAATTCTTCTGTGATTTCATCTTCAGAAAAAATAAGTGGTATGCTCATCCTGCCCTGTGTTACATAGGTAGAAAGTTCTAAAGTGGCAGGCAAGGAATTGCTCTGGTCGTCATATAGAAAAAACAAAGGCAGGGGAAGTGAAAAGCCATAGCTCTGAAAGATTTCTTCGCACCCGCCCGATGCAATAAAGGGTATATAGACTTTTTCAGAATCAACAAAGCGTTCTGCTGTTATGTTCTTGTAAGATATCACAGAGATACTGAAGCGCTTTCCAAGCGACTCCAGAAGAGACCTTCTTGATTCCTCCAATACCATGTAATCGTGTAATGGAGAATGAAAGAATATCAGTTCCAGTTTAAGCTTCGGGCGTTCCATCACCAAAATGCATAGGAATATTGGGCATTCCCTTCCCGGAGAGGTTGATTTTCCCGAAGTGTTCTTCGAATTTCTTAAGGTTATCCTCCAGTGCGTTGAAAAAGCGCTTGGCGTGTTCAGGTGTCATGATGATCCTGTTCTGAACCTTGGCTTTTTGTATACCGGGCATCATGCGGATAAAGTCAAAAACAAACTCACTGCTGGAATGGGTTATTATGGCAAGATTGGAATAACATCCCTGGGCAACTTCTTCGGGCAGTTCAATGTTGATTTGTTTCTTGGGGTTTTGTTCCATGGCTATGGCATTTATTTCATACAAAAGTAGTATTTTTT
>DHUU01000008.1 GCA_002409325.1 Bacteroidales bacterium UBA5226
CCTAAAGGATTAGACCACCTCAATTCAACGAATTAAAGGATTATCCTTTACAACCCTGATTTCGTACCTTTGCACCGACACACCAGATAGCCTTGTGATTAAGACTTGTAACTTGTAACTGCCGGATCCCATGCCCACCTATCAGCCCAATATCAGATTCTCCGACTGCTGGTCCTCAGTAGGAGGGATCACGTTCTACCACCGGAACGGGAAGTGTTATTGGCGCGCCAAGCCGGCCCCGGCGTTCCCCGGGACCCTGGGGCAGCTGGATCACCAGGCGGTGCATTTTCGGGCCCTGGCCGCATGGCGGACGCTGGACCACCGGGAACAGGTGCAATGGGCATCGTATGCCCGCGGGGTGGCAGCCCACCGGCCCCCGTTCCTGAAGGAAAACCACATCAGCGGATACAATCTTTTTGTCTCGGCTTACCACGGGTTTGCCACCCTGGGGAATGAGCATGTCCCGACGCCGGCCCGGTTCGAGGAGTTTCCTCCGTTTTATGCGAAGTTTGTTTCTGCAGAAGTGGTCGGAAATGCCGACTTGCAGTTGAGGTTTTCGCTTTTCGTGGGCGGAACCGCCGATCCGTTGCGGTACCGGGCCCTGGGAAAGATCCAGCTGGTGGAACCCGGAAGGGGCTGCCATCCCGGGAAGCTTCGGAATTTCTTATCGGTTGAGGCTTCGCCCGATCCGTCAAATAACCGGACCATTTTGTTTGTCATCCCGGACTACCGGGCCCTCTGGGGCCTGGATCTTCCGGAGTATACGCTGCACATCCGTTACCTGCTTCTGGACACGCTCACCGGATACCGTAATTTGCATAAGAAGCTATCTTGTTCATTTTCTTTAATGGAATCCATTTAATTATACCAACACTTTAGGTAAACTTATTATATTTGCAATAGATTAATTAGTTACATATTAATTATTGCGGTATCATGAAGTTACTTCCCTCCATTGGATTTTCCGACTTTTCCGGTTCGGCCGGCAATGTCACCGCCCGGAAGAGTGGCGCTAAAACGTACCTTTCCACACGGACAAAACATTCCAGGAAGAAAACAAAGTATCAGGCGGCAACGCGTTGCCGGTTTGCCGATACGGTAAGAGGTTATGCCAAAATCAGCGAAGACCAGCGCCGGGGATGGATCTCTTTAGCCAGGGGGACCGGTACGAATATGACCGGCCACAACCTGTATGTGGCCATCAACACCTATCGGAAAATTTGCGGAAAACCGCAATGTGCCGATGCTCCTGCCTCACTGAAGCCCTCCGACTATATAAATATGAATGATGATTTTGATATGTGGCTCTCGCCCGAACGTGTCTTTATTACCGGCGTGATTCCCAGTGAAAACCCTGCAGATGCCCTGCTGATTGAAATGTATGCGGCCCAAAGCGCCGGTGAAGCCAATGCCTGGAACAAGACGGTCATCGTAGCGGTCCTCCAGGAGACCGATTGGGGAGATGTGGACCTTACGCAAGCCTTCTTGAAAAAATTCATAACCCCGCTAACCATTGGACAAATGGTTTATATGAAGCTGTGCTGGATCGACGCTGAATGCGGGTATGTAAAAAGATTTACACGGTTTTACATGGAAGCCCGGGAGACATCCTTGTATAATCGTGTCCCATTCATGCCCCGCGCCCGGGTGACCACGGAACAGCTTACACCGGAAACACAAGACGCCGGGTGCACTAATTTTGATTACGAACTGTCTCCCGTTTTAAAAATAACTTCCAACAGCATTAGCGCAATGCATAATAAAGGATCTTTAGGCTGTAGGTTCTATCACAACGGATTGCCATCCGCCTTTGATTTTGATCGTACCTACCAGTATTCAAGAGGTACGGGAGAGAAGATGAAGTATATGATCCAGTGCACAGAGGTCCTGATTCAAAACAGCAAGTATACCAAAACAATTACACTTACCTGCAAGGCAGGATATTTCACAGACCATTTTGAGACATTCGGGACCTATTTTGTAACCAGTTAAAGGAGAATTTATGATCACACTTACTATGAATAATTTCGGGTGCGGGAGCATAACGCTTAAGGATTATCAGAGTGCGGCCATCTGTGTCCTCAATGGAAAAATCACTGTTGACCCAACCAATCCGGGCTACATGGCTGCAACCAGGCTGGAGCTTGACCTTCCCGCGGACTTTGCCATGCCCAAAAGTGCCATGTCCACCGCCATTCTTGTCTCCAATGTACCCATAGACCGTTATGGCACCGTCTTGCATTGCTGGATTGAGAACAACAGGCTTTGTATTGAAAAAATAACGGAATGGGATTCGTTTGGGAATTACGAGATCCATATCAATTCGGCTTTTGTCACCAGAGGTTACCATGGTGATGATTTTCTTAAAGTATCCTATTCCCTGACCATTCTAAACACCGACAACCTTTTCCGTTTTAGTGATTACCGTTATGTGGAAACGAACGATTATGTGTATTTCACGGCTTTCTTCACAGATTTTCCAAGGTACAGTAAAAACGGGCAAGGTCCCTTTACCCTGCAATTGTCCGGATTTGCCCCCGATGTGAGCGGTGAAATTCCATTGGTCGTTCATGGCAATGTGATTGATTCCAGCAAGAAGGGATCCAGGCTTACCGTTGGATTTTTCGAAAACGGCAACCTGACTTTCAGCTATCCGGAAGGAGCCGGCAATATGGGTGGGCAATCTTCTTTCTTCAATTTCTTCGCGGTACGGAATTAGCGTTTATATCTAAAGTAACACTTTATATAATGTTATTTAACAGCTTAAATGTGTGTATTATGAAATATTTATTATATTTGTGGCAAAACCAACCTTTTAATACTTAACCTCTATGAAGTACACACCTTCAATTGCCTTCGATGAATTTGCAGGATCTGCAAAGGGCGTGACCGCAGCCAAGAGCCGCGGTCGCAAATACATCCGTAACAAGGGCTACGGCAACTCATCCAACTCGGCTTCCCAGGGCAATGTCAAAGCCATCTTCCGACAACTGACCAAAAGCTTCAAATCGTTGACTGCGGAACAGATCGCGGCATGGAACGCTCTGGCCCAGACCCAGGAAGGCCGCTCCACCCTCGGGGCTAAAACCAAAATCTCCGGATTGAACCTTTACCTCCGGCTGAACCATTGGGTGGTCGCCTGTAGCGGCACCGCCCTGGTAACACCTCCGGCGCTGACAGGAGTGGAAGCCCCTTCCGATGCAACGCTTTCCCTCACTTCCAGTGCTTTCACCCTTACGCTGGCCAGCATCCCCGAAGATGTTGCCAACCTAAAACTGATTGTCAGGGCATCCATGCCCCAGTCCAATGGAATCAGTGACGCATACGCCAGGGCAGCCGTTATTACCGATCCGCAGACACCGGTAGCCACTGCCATAGCGCTCAAAACCGATTATGACGCCAAGTACGAAGCTCCAAGCCCGGCCACTCCGAAAGTATTCGTGAAATGGTTTTATGTCAATACCACTACCGGCGAGAAATCGGGAGAGATGATGGGACTGGCTACACTTTCCGCATAATTTGAAATCCTTACCAACCATCTTCACCTTAACCCAATCTGACCACTCCCTGCCTTGTAGTGATACAATGCAGGGATTTTTCTTAAACCTGAATATCATGACACCGGAATTGATAATACAACTAATCTCGGCCCTGTTCGGCACCGGCGGCCTTGTTGCCCTGTTCCTGATCATCGAAAAGAAAGCGGCGGCCCAACTGGCCAACACCGAAAAAGTCAACGAACAATGGCAACTGGTCGTTGCACAGAAAGAGCGTGATTTTCTGGCGCTGAATCAGAAGTATGAAGCGGCCACAGAAAAGATCGAAAAACTCTATGATATAAACGCGGAATTACGGACACAGCTCGATGCGGCCAATACCCATTTTGCCGTATCCCAACTGATGCGCTGCTACGTCACCAAATGCGTCAAGCGGGTCCCGCCGTTTGGCAGTACGGAAAAAGTAAAAGAGATTCTTGACAAAAAGGAGGAACCATGAAAACACCCATAACCAAACATTTTACCTATGAAGAATTTGAATACAGCCGGAAGGCACAGGAACTCGGCATGGATAATCGCATCCCGTCCGACGAAATCCGTTCCGCCATACGGCTCCTGGTGGTGAATCTCCTGCAGCCGTTGAGGGACAAACTGCAACGTCCGCTAATAGTGTCAAGCGGATACAGATCTCCTGCATTGAACCAGGCAGTGGGAGGGGCTAAGAACTCCCAACACATGAGAGGTGAAGCCGCCGACGTGTATTGCAAGGGCGCCCTGGAAACATTGTTGCTGGCACAGACGGTACTCTGGAATGGCCTTCCCTTTGATCAGATGATCCTGTACAAATCTCTCCTGCATCTCTCGTTCAAGGCAAACGGGCCACAACGGCATCAGATCCTCTATGACAAATCATACAGGGGGGCGACACTATGATTTCCATTAACTATATAAAACTGTATGCCCGCATTGCCGGCATTGTGATCGTATTCCTGATCGCTTTTGCCGGCGTTTCCAGCATGAGCCGCTGCCACCGGAACAACAGTACCGCTCCGGAGATCATTGTCCAGGTAGACACCTTATATCTCCACGATACCATCCGCATGGAAAAACCCGTCCCACAACTCATCAAGACCATCGACACGTTCCTGGTCGCGGTAACCGACACCGTCCGGATCAAAGACACTGTTTTCGTAAATCTTCCCAGGGAACAGAAAATCTACCAGGAAGAAAACTTCCGGGCCTGGGTCTCCGGCTACCGTCCCCAACTGGACAGCATCCACATATACCGGAACACCCATCAGGTCATCACCTCAACCACCATCAACCAGAGACCCGTCAAAACCCGACGGTGGGGAATAGGCATTCAGGCCGGCTACGGCTTCACCTACCAGCAAAACACCTTCAAACCGGTCCCGTACATCGGGGTAGGGTTGAGTTATCATTTACTGACGTTTTAGGGTATGAAATAATTGATTATATTCGTACCGTCTTATGACGTGAGTCAGACGATAATTTTAAGCAAAGTGAAGCGTTGGGCGTAAAAACCCGGCGCTTTTTTATTTCAATTTTTGCCTCTTTTTTGCCTTCTATTTCTCAAGTGGGGGACGTTTGGGGGACGAAAACGGTTAAATAAAAAACCAAACTACTGATTTTCAATAGTTTGGTTTCACGTTGCGTGCCCAGGACAAGACTCGAACTTGCACACCGCAACCGGCACCACCCCCTCAAAGTGGCGTGTCTACCAATTCCACCACCTGGGCAATTTGCGCGGCAAATATAAGATATTTTTCCTTATTCTTCCTATATTTGTTTGGTAAAAATCAGACTATGGATACGCAAAGCATTTTGTTACGCAAGGTTGTTGAAATGAGGGCAAGGCTTCACCGCGAAGGCGCTGATAAACCAGCACCGGAAGAAGCATTCGGCCTTTTCAGGAACAAAGGAGAAATGATATATCTGGTGGGAGAAACCGGATCTACAGAAGTTAACCTGGACAAGGACTACAAGATCCAGAAAGTTATGCTTTCTGCCATGCGTAAGAACCTTGTTTCATGTGTTCAGGAAGTATCCGATGGCGGAATTTTTGAGGCATTGCTTAGGGCCGCCATGCCTGCCGGACTGGGATTCGACATAACCACAGATTCCGAGATACCCGAGGAGCAGTTCCTTTTTCAAGACCCGGGTACTTGTGCTGTTGTGGCGGTGCCCGCAGACAAAGACGAGGAATTGGTCCAATTTCTTTTTGACAACCAGATAACTGTTATGACGCTGGGCCACGTAACAAAGGGGGATATTCGCATTGATGACCAGTCCTACGGAAATATCCGACAGATATGATCTAACCAACGGGATTTTCAACGCAATTGCCACCAGGTATGACCGGACAAACACACTGGTGTCAATTGGTTTGAACCGTTTCTGGCAACATAAATTGATCCGTCAGGTACAGAAGGTATCACACCAAAAAGTCCTGGATCTGGCCTGTGGCACCGGTACGCTCACCAGAAGACTGGGGAAGCTGGTTGGAGCGCAGGTCACCGGCCTGGACCCCTCGGACAGCATGCTCCGGAAAGCCGCGGGCAGAACCCCCTACAGGCCCAACATTGTTTTTCAAAAGGGGTATGCCGAGTTGCTTCCCTTCTCTGATAAATCTTTCCAGGTGATCACCATATCTTACGGAATCAGGAATTTTGCCGACAGGGATGCCTCGTTCAGCCAGACGCTGCGGGTGCTGGAACCGGGCGGGAAACTGTTCATCCTGGAATTTTCGCTTAAGGCGAATGCCGGCGCAGGGATGGCTTTACAACGATTTTACATCGGCAGGGTCCTTCCCCTGCTGGGGTGGCTCAGCACCGGGAAAAAAGACGCTTATTATTACCTCAGGGACTCGATAGCATCGTTCCCTACGCCACAGACGATCTGCCGTGAGCTGGAAGAGGCAGGGTTCGTGCAGGTTGCATACACCCGGCTCTTCCCTGGTGTTGTGGTATTGTTCACAGGTAAAAAAACAGGACATGACGTATTATAGTATAAGTTCAATCTTCAGCTTGCTGCTCTATCTCTTTTACCTGGGGCTGGCCCTATATTTTATTTATGACCTGATATTCAGAAAACACAATCCTGCAAAATCTCTGGCCTGGATTGTTGTGATGCTGCTGCTGCCCTATGTGGGGCTGATCATTTACATTTATGTAGGCAGGGATTTCAGAAAGAACAAAATGTACAGCCGCAAGGGCCTTCATGACGAACGCCTTAAAAGAGAGCTGAGCGCACTCCAGGTTGAGCAATTGAATCAGGCACAGGAAAATTTGCCTGCCGATATCGCAGTGCACAAAAAACTCGTCTTCCTGGCACTGAACAACAGCAGGAGCATTCTTACCGTTCATAACAGTACCCGGCTGTACTATACAGGAAAGGAAGCCCTGGAAGCCATGTACGAAAGTGCCGGAAAAGCCAGGCACCATATTCATCTGCAATCGTTTATCATTGAAAATGATTCTGTCGGTACACGGTGGAAAAACCTGCTTTGCAGAAAGGCTATGGAAGGAGTGGATGTTTGCGTCATATACGACGATTTTGGCAGCTGGTATCTGCCTAAATATTTTATAAAGGAGATGCGTACAGCAGGGGTGCATATTGAGCCTTTCGGGAAGGTGGGTTTTCCGGGCTTAAGGGCTATGATCAATTACAGGAATCACCGCAAACTGTTGATTGTGGACGGAGAGGAAGGGTATCTTGGAGGGGTGAACATAGCGGACAGGTATTATGACGGGGGATCCAGTCTGGAATGGCGCGATACCCAGATACGTATCCGGGGAGAAGCGGTCAAACAGCTCGAATCGAGTTTCTTGATGGATTGGTATTTCATTACCCATAAAAACCTGCGGCGCAGGAGACATTACAGTTACCAGCTTCCTTACCTTGAAGAAGACACTGTTCCCGAGACCTGTTATATGCAGATCGTCAGTTCCGGACCGGACAGTGACTGGGCCGACATCATGCAACTGTACCTGACCACTATTACAGAAGCCCGCACCCGTATAAGCATCACCACTCCCTACCTGATTCCAAACGAAAGCATCCTGAACGCCCTCAGGACAGCAGCCCTGGGAGGGGTGGAAGTGCGTATCATGCTTCCCCGGGAGTCCGATGCCCGTTTTGTACATTACGCCAGCCTTTCCTATGTTACAGAGCTATTGGATGCCGGTGTGAAGGTTTATATGTACACCAAAGGATTCATTCATTCCAAGACCATCAGCATAGACGGCACCTGTTGTGTGATAGGCTCTGCCAACCTGGATAACAGAAGCCTGGAACACCATTTTGAGGTGGGTGCTATCATCTACAATCCCTCTGTCAGTATAGAGGTGGAAGATCAGTTTGACAGGTACCTGAACGATTCCCGCCTGATAGTCCGAAAATCCTGGGACAAAAGGCCTTTCCGCCAAAAGATTTACGAGCAGCTTACCCGTTTGCTGAGCCCCCTGCTGTAAAAGAATCCAGGGTATTTATTGCCCGTTATGTATAAGATTTGTATATTTGTAACAGCATTTACTATATAATATGTTACTAAGTAAAAAAATGGGTGTATACCTGAACCAGGCGCATTTCCTGTTCAAGCAATGTTTCCTTACAGAATTGGTAAACAACAACGTGGATATTACCCCGGAACAATACCTGCTCATTGATTTGCTCTGGGACGAGGGCCCGCTTACGCAAAAGGAAATCGCAGACAGGATGCAGAAGGATAAGAATTCCATAACAAAACTGATAGACGGGCTGGAAAAGAAAGGGTATGTGCTAAGGGAAACAGATAATAATGACCGCCGAAAAAATGTGGTAGTTGTGACGGCTTACGGGCAGGCGCAAAAACAGGAGATCACGCACATTGCCATAAACGCGGCTGGCAACATCCTTGGAGGCATTCCCGAAGATGAACTGGCCAAAGTGGCGGAGGTTCTGAACAAACTCAATAAAAACATGAAGAAACTCCTGAAAAAGAAGTAATTATGGCTGAAGCATATGTCTTACAGAATTGTGCAACAGGAAGGGTATTTGAAGATTCTGGCTGGTTGTTGTCTGATCCCCGGTATACGGGTCATTCCCTTATCAGGGCTTTGTATCATAAAAAGCAACTTCATTACAGCGACCATGATAAAGGAATCTACCGCTTTGCCGACTGGATGCCCGTTAACAGGATACTGAAAGATTCTGCGGCACCGGTAACCTATAAAAGCGAAGGGTTGGCAAGCCACTTAGGGCTAAAGAATCTGTACATAACGTTCAGCGGGTACTGGCCGGAAAGAGGGGCATTCATGAAGACGTGCTCTTTCAAGGAGACCGAGGCTTATTCTGTTTGTGCTCATATTCCTGAAGGTGAAAAACGTACCATGGTTGTGGCCTCGGCAGGAAATACTGCCCGTGCATTTGCTAAGGTGTGTTCGGAGAACAAGATTCCCCTGCTTCTTTTTGTGCCTTATGACAATCTGGATACCCTGTGGTTTGACAAAGAACCGGACCCTTGCGTGCAATTGGTCTGTTCCCCTCCCGGTACGGATTACTTTGATGCCATTGAACTGAGTAATACGATTTGTGAAAATACAAATCGTTATTTTGCCGAGGGCGGGGCAAAGAACATAGCCCGCAGGGATGGCATGGGAACTACCGTCCTTTCAGCCACGACCTTCATCGGACGTATTCCCGATTATTATTTTCAGGCAGTGGGTAGCGGAACCGGAGTGATTGCTGCCTGGGAAGCAAATAAGCGCCTGATAGGTGACGGCCGCTTTGGGAATCACCTTATGCGCCTTGTGGCCTCACAAAATGCGCCGTTTTTGCCTATCTATGAAGCCTGGAAAACAAGCGGACGTGAAATGAAAGTCATGGAAGCGAGGGAAGCAAGGGAAAAATTTGCCTGCATCAAAGCCAGGGTGCTTTCCAACAGGAAACCTCCTTACGGTGTGCCCGGGGGCCTGTACGATGCCCTGGTAGATTCGGGCGGGACTATGGACTATGCCACCAATGAAGAACTGGATCAGGCCATGGATTTGTTTATCAGATCAGAAGGCATTGACATACATCCTGCAGCAGCTGTAGCCACCGCCAGCCTGATAAAGAATGTTAAGCAGGGACATATGGACACCTCGTCCGTTATCATGCTCAACATTACAGGGGGAGGGGAGGAAAGGTTCAGAAAGGAGAATGCCTTATGGTATCTCAAACCAACAGACCACGCTTCATTGCTTAGCGCCTGACAGTGGAGAGTCGGGTTCTTTGGCCATCACACGGTATTCAAGCCTGGATACAAACCGTGGAAAAAATTTTGACAGCCAAACAGTAGCTTTTCCCATTGTTGTAAGGATCACAAAATCTTTCCGTTTTCTGATCCCTTTGAGCATGGCCAGGGCAACATCCCTGGCAGTCATCATTTTTTCTTCTGCCCTGGGAGTAGTACCTTGCGGGGTTCCGTCTGCTGAAAGGGCAGCAATACGTACATTGGATGATGTGAATCCCGGTGCAAACGTCATTACGTGTAATCCATCGTACAGGTGTTCGGTGCGCAGGGTGTCCAGAAAACCATTCATGGCAAATTTTGAAGCCGAATAACCTGTACGTGCCGGGAGCCCGCTGAAACCTGCAATGGATGTGACTCCCACAACAGACCCTTTGCTTTCAAGCAGCCATGGCAAAGCGTATTTGGTACAATACACGCATCCCCAGAAATTGACATCCATCAGTCTTTTCATAACAGACAGGTCCAGGTCTTTGAACAGGGCCCGCATGGAAAGACCGGCATTGTTGACCAGTATGTCTATCCTGCCATAACGGCCGATTGTTTCTTCTACCAGTCGTTTACAGTCAGATTCAACGGTCACGTCTGTAACAACAATCAATACCGGGACGTTGTTCAATTCTTTTTCCAGGGCTTTGAGCTTATCTTCCGAACGTGCTGCCAGAACAACAGAGGCTCCTTCAGCGGAAAAAACACGGGCGCATTCCAGTCCTATGCCGGAAGAGGCCCCCGTTATGATGGCTACTTTGCCCTTGAGATAACCAGCCATACTTATTTGACAGCCATGTCTTTGACTTCACCTCCCTTATAGAAACCCTGGCTTAGTTTCTTCTGGATCTGGCTAAAAGCATTGAGGGTATATTCTACGTGTTCCAGGGAGTGCATGGCAGTGGGAATAAGCCGGAACATGATCACATCCCGGGGAACTACCGGGTATACCACAACAGAGCAGAATATTCTGTAGTTTTCCCTCAGGTCTATCAGTATGTTTGTAGCCTCGGGAAGTTCTCCTTTAAGGAAAACGGGAGTAACGCAGGCTTCGGCCGGACCAATGTCAAATCCGTTCTTCTTTAATCCTTCCTGGAGTTTAGAAGTGATTAGCAATAGTTTTTCCCTTAATTCTGGCATGGTCCGGATCATATCCAGGCGTTTGAGCAGTCCTTCCACCATGGCCATGGGCAGGCTCTTGGCATAAATCTGGGAACGCAGGTTGTACCTAAGGTAATTAATGATATCTGTCTTTCCTGCGACAAATCCGCCAATCCCTGCCATGGATTTGGCAAAAGCCCCGAAATACAGGTCAACTTCATCCATAACGTTAAAATGCTCGGATGTACCCCGTCCGTTCTTTCCCATGACCCCGAATCCGTGGGCATCGTCAATCAAGATACGGAAATTGTATTTTTTCTTAAGAGAAACAATCTGATCCAGAAAGCCAAGGGCACCTGTCATTCCGTAAACACCCTCGGTGATGAGCAGGATACCTCCTCCGCTTTTTTGTGTTAGGCGGGTAGCCCGCTCAAGTGCTTTGTCGCACTTTTCCAGGTTGTTGTGGGGGTAAACTATACGCTGTCCCATATGCAGGCGCATACCGTCCATAATGCAGGCATGAGCCTGGGAATCGTAGACCACAACATCGCGACGGTTTAGCAACGCATCTATGGTTGAAACCATTCCCTGGTATCCGAAATTGAACAGGTATGCGTCTTCTTTCTTTTCGAATTCAGCCAGTTCCATTTCCAGACGCTCATGTAAGGAAGTGTGTCCGCTCATCATCCTGGCCCCCATGGGGTAAGCCAGGCCCCACTTTGCGGCTGCCTCGGCATCGGCTTTTCTAACATCAGGATGGTTGGCCAGTCCCAGGTAGTTGTTGAATGTCCAGGCCAGCACCTGCTTTCCCTGGAATGTCATGTACGGCTCAATGGGTCCTTCCAGCTTTGGGAACATGTAATATCCGTGAGCTTTCCTGCGGTATTGGCCCAGAGGGCCTCCTTCATCCTGTATGATTCTATCAAAAATGTCCATAATCATGCGTCTATGTTAGCGTATTTGGCGTGCTGTTCAATAAACTCCCTTCTGGGTGGCACTTCGTCACCCATGAGCATGGAGAAAATTCGGTCTGCTTCTGCAGCATTATCAATGTTTATCTGCCTAAGGATCCTGTTTTCAGGATTCATGGTGGTATCCCATAACTGGATGGCGTCCATTTCTCCCAGACCTTTGTAACGTTGGACGGTAACAGAACTCTCCCTTCCTTTACCGATTTCTTCCACAGCATTCCGTCTTTGATCCTCGGTCCAGCAATACCGTTCTTCTTTGCCTCTTTTGACAAGATAGAGCGGGGGAGAAGCGATGTATACGTGACCACTACGGATCAGGTCGGGCATGTGGCGGAAAAAGAAAGTTAACAGCAGGGTGTCAATATGGCTTCCGTCTACATCGGCGTCGGTCATGATTATCACACGATGGTATCTGAGCTTGCTCATATTCAGAGCTTTGCTGTCTTCCTCGGTGCCTCGGGTAACCCCAAAGGCAGTGTAAATATTGCGTATCTCTTCGTTATCAAAAACACGGTGTTCCTGTGCTTTCTCCACGTTCAGAATCTTGCCGCGCAGGGGAAGAATCGCCTGGAATGAACGGTCCCTTCCGCTTTTTGCTGTACCTCCTGCCGAGTCTCCCTCAACCAGGAAAATCTCGCTTTGTTCGGGATCCCTGTTAGAACAGTCTGCCAGTTTCCCCGGTAATCCAGCGCCAGACATAACATTCTTGCGCTGGACCAGTTCACGGGCCTTACGGGCAGCGTGACGGGCCGTGGCAGCCACAATCACTTTTTCCACTATGGTTTTGGCATCCTTGGGATTTTCTTCCAGGTAGTTTTCCAGAGCATTGCTGACAGCCTGCGAAACGGCGCCTGTCACTTCGCTGTTGCCCAGCTTGGTTTTTGTTTGTCCCTCAAACTGCGGCTCATTGACTTTGACCGAGATAATGGCAGTCAATCCTTCCCTGAAATCGGCAGGATCGATGTCGAATTTCAATTTGCTTAGCATTCCGGTCTTGTCGGCATAACTTTTGAGTGTGCTGGTCAGCCCCCTTCGAAATCCTGTCAGGTGGGTTCCCCCTTCTATAGTATTGATGTTGTTGACATAGGCGTGGATGTTTTCCGTGAATCCCGTATTGTACTGCATGGCAATTTCAATTGGGATATTGGTTTTGTTGTTCTCAAGGTAGATGGGGCGCTGGGTAAGGGTTTCTCTTGTTTTATCAAGAAATTCCACAAAATCCAGCAATCCGGCCTCGGAATAGAACTCATTTCTGAGAAAACTCCCGGAGGGGAGTGCTTCCTCGTCGGCATCTTCGGAAAAGGTGTCTTCCACGTTACGTGACCTCTGGTCTTCAATGATCAGGCGAACACCCTTGTTCAAAAAGGCCAGCTCGCGGAGCCTGGCAGAGAGGATCTCGTAGCTGTATTCAATTCCCAGGGTAAATATTTCCTTATCCGGCATAAAGTATATCTCTGTGCCTGTTAACTCTGTATCTCCCAGGATTTCAACCGGGGTCTGGGGAACTCCGCGTGAATAGGCCTGCCTGAATATTTTTCCCTCCCGGTAAATGGTGGCCACCAGCTTACTGGACAGCGCATTGACGCACGATAAGCCTACTCCGTGCAGACCGCCTGAAACCTTATAGGAGTCCTTGGAAAATTTTCCCCCCGCGTGCAACACGGTAAGAACCACTTCAAGGGCCGATTTCTTTTCCTTTTCATGCATCCCGGTAGGGATGCCGCGACCGTTGTCATTCACGATAATGCTGTTGTCGGCATTGATGACAACTTTTATCAGGTCACAATAGCCCGCAAGGGCCTCGTCAATGGAATTGTCTACAACCTCATAAACTAGATGGTGTAATCCTCTGGATGCAATGTCCCCGATATACATGGAGGGACGTTTTCTGACTGCTTCCAGGCCTTCCAGCACCTGGATGCTTTCTGCAGAATACTGATTCTCTATACTCACTTTTTCTTTCTTTGAATAACAAACAAAGATACGAAAAAAGCATTATAAATCCTAATCAGAAATGCAAGCTTATTCCACCTCCCAAAGTCAATCCGGGATTGGGATAGAGATAAAAATAGGAGATAGTCCTGTTCAGAAGATTGTTGCCAAAAACATATGCCCCAAAAAGCCTGTTGACAAGGTATTCTATGCGGGCACCCAGATCAAAAAATCCGGGCAAACTTATGGCTGGGTTTCCCGCTATCCAGTCCGGTGCAAAACAGGAGGCCCGCCAATACCCAGATGCCGATACTATGATGCGTTCCCTCCAGTTGTAGCGGGCAAAGGCCCTTATTTCCCATGACGGCCTGTGCCATGGAGGATTCCCCGAGCTGAGCGAATACTTATGCCACTGGCCTGTGATACTTGCTTCAAAGGGCTCTGAACGGAAAGCTAAGGATCCGCCGGCGGTATACCTGGTTTCATCTGAGTAACTGAGTGTGTACAAGCCCGGATAACCCTGCTGAAATACCTGTGTCCCGTAGAAAAACTGATTTTTTGTATAGCGGTAGGCCCCAAATAACTTGTAATGGAACCGGTCGCCCAGAGAGCCGGTAAACCCGGCCTGCACATCCCAGGGAACTGTTGCATCGTACATCTGGTTGGCAAATACCCAGGGATTCTCAGTCATTCTATCCTGGTAGGTGTTCAGACCGTGGTATCCTTGCATCCCTGCATAAATTGAAAGCCAGTCCTGGGCAATGGTAAGGTGTGCGTTAAACCAGGGGAAAATTCCAAACCGATTTCCATCCGGACCAAGCAGGTAACCTGCGCGCAGGCCGGCACCCACTTTGTATCTTTCTCCAGCCAGAATCACATGGGGGAATATACTGACTACGGCCCTGGATGATGATACCCCGTCCGATGTCCACCGGTCACTGGCAAAACGGGTAGCCGCTCCCAGGTTTATGGAAAATTTTTCTGTCAGGTTATAACCGGCTACCGCGTCAATATCCAGGATATTTTCCCGTATTAGCGACAGGCTGTCATGTGCGCCGGTGATGTTGTTCTTCGCGTGATTGTATCCCGATTTCCAGTGATAATGCCAGGATCCTGCTGCCCCGTTCAGCGCATATGTTTCAATGGCCACGCCTGCATTGTAGTAGTTCTGGTATGCCAGGCCGGTGGCAGATAAAACATCTGCAACCGCGTAGTCGTTTTTCAGGTGTTCTCCCAGTGCACTGATTCGGAACGTGTTTTGCTTTCCCCTGTGCTCCAGGGTGAACATGCCGTCTGTGCGCATCCTTTTTTCCCCGCTGAGCAACGAACGGTGACGGGCCTGCAGACCTGCATGCCAGCCCGTACCAATGGGGGCCTGCAGCAGGATGTCTCCCCTGGGTGTCCACGGATACCCTAAGCCCAGGTCTATGGTGCCGTAACGTTTTGCCACCACCCCTGAAGATCTGACAGTGGCAGGCGGCAGCGGGATAAATTCATAAAGGTTGACCAGGGGCTTGTCAAAAATGCCGTATTGAAAGGAAGTGTTGAAAGTGCGCAGCGAATCCGGGATCTGTGTATCCAGTAAAGGTTTGGTGACCTCTATAAGATCGGCATCGTACAGACGTTCTACCTGGATCACGGGATTGATCTGATTTTGCGCGTTCAGCGAAACGCCAGCCAGGCAGGAGGCTATGAATAACCATCTTTTCATTGTGCTTCTTCCTCACATTTTTTGATACGCAGTGTGATAATCTGGGCTATATCGTCCGGCTCTGAAGCTTTATAGCCTTTCTGTACGCTTTCGTAGGTAGCCCTGGCCTGTGTCCATTCCCCCCTTCCTGCAAAAATGTCCCCCAAAAGAATGAAAGCACGAGCTACCCAGTACTCCTGGGGAGTTTCAGTATCGGCAAAATTGTATATCATGGTCTCGGCTTTGTCAAAATCCCCGGAATCGAAAGCGTCCTTGCATAGCAGATAGTAGGCTTCGGCCCCTATGGCCGTATGGTGCCCGCGTGAAAGTTCTTCCAGCAGGAGCAGCGCTTCCGTTCTTTCACCCAAAGCCAGGTGGCTCTGGGCTTTGACATATTTTGCCGAAACATAAACAGTGTTGTCAAAAGATTTGTTTTCCAGTACTTTATTAGATTGCACAACGGCATTTCTGTATTGCTTGTTTTTATAGAAAGACCACATCAATCCCTTCAGGGCGTCAAGGCGGTTGTTCTCTATCTGAGCGATATCATACAGGCTCGTATAGGCATCTACCGCATTGGCGTATTGTTCCAGGTCATACTGGATTACCGCGTAATTGCGGGTGGCAAGTTCGGTGAAAGATCCTGAGGGTTTTTTCATGACCACCAGGTAGGCATCGGCAGCCAGCTGTATTTTTCCCAGTTTTGAATAACACTCGCCCAGATAAAAATGAGCTGCCGGGATTTTTACACTTTGCGGGTACTGGCTGATGAAGTTGTTCAGGGCAGTAACTGCAGCTGCCGGTGAATTGTTCAGGAACAGCTGCTCGGCCGAGGTGAAAACCATTATTTCCTTTTCATCGGGGCTTTTACCCGAATCAATCCCCAGGGTTTCCAGGTAATCGAAAAATCCCTGAGAGTCGTTCCGTGCCATGTAAACGTTTTCTATCCCGGCCAGTGCGTTGGCTGCATCGGGCGAATCGGGATACCGGCGGAGTACTTCCTTGTAATAATTAAGAGCCGCATCGGGATTCTGCATATTGATCCTGATAAGTCCCAGTTCTACCAATGCCTTGGCGTGGAAGGCGCTGTGTGATGCAAACGAAAGGATGGTATTGAACCTCTCTTCCGCTTTTTCGTATTGGTTTGTCTGGACATAAGTCCTGCCCTGTTCAAAAAGGGCTGATGAAAAGAAAGAGGATGTGGGGTACTCTTCCATCAGACGGTCGAGTGTTATGATTTTTTCTGTTTCGCGGTTCAACACACCCTGGGCCATGGCTATCTGAAAAAGCGCATAATCGGGAGCGGTTGTTTTGTAGTCCAGTGCATGCTGGTATTCCCCGGTAGCTTCCTGGTGCTGGTATTGGGCAAAGGCACAGTCCCCCAGCCTGAGGTAAGTATCTGCCGCCAGGCTCCTGTCGCTCGTTCCCAGCCGCAGGTATCTTTTGAACCAATCGGCAGCGTTCTGATAATCCTTCATTTTGAAATAGGCATAGCCAATATTGTAATGGCTGGTGCGGTATTTTTCAGGATTGGAGAACGATCCGCTCTCTCTGATGAATTGTTTCCAGATGTTGATGGCATTGTTGAACTTGTTGCTTCGGTACAAACATTCTGCTATCCAGTAAGGTTCCTGTGCCAGTGAAAAATATTTTTCCGCATCCCGGAAAGAGCCGGTCTGGTACAACTGGATGCCTCGCAGGAAAGCGGCCTTTTTCAGATCCCGGCTGTTGTCAGGAGTGGGGTTTTTCAATGTTTGCAGCGCTTCAACAGCCGAGGCATAATCCTGGTTAATAAAATAATTAGCTGCAATATATGTCTGGATTTCGTCCAGTTTTGGAGAATCCGGGTATGCTTTCCTGTATAAGGACAAGACTCCAATGTCCCCGTGCAGGTCAAAGGACAGCTTGGCGTAGTTGTAGAAGGCATCTTCCCGGATGACCGGGTCGTAAGGCATGGCACTGGCTCTTTTAAAGGACTCTATGGCATCTACCTTGTTCCGCAGCCGTATGTAGGATTCTCCCAGGTAGTACAGGGCGTTCTGGCCCAGGCTGTCCTGCCTTTCTCCCACTATGGCCAGTTCTTCTGCTGACCGCAGGTAATCACCCAATTTGAAATACAGGATCCCGGAAAAATACCGGTCTGTCAATGTCAGGGTGCTTGCATCCTTCAGGTAATCATCAAAGAAACTGCGCGCCTCTACAGTCCGGTCCAGGGCAAAATATGCTTCTGACAAGGTTTTTGCCAGGGTGGTCCTCAGCGAAGGATCGGCGTCCTTGTAGACAGGTACACCTGTCTGGATTACACGCTCATATTGTTTCAGATATAATAATGCCTGGAGCAGGTACGCCGAGGATAGGGAAGCATACTGGGGCACTTCACTGAGCGGTTCCAGCAAAGGGACAGCCTGCTCAAAACGCCCTTCAGAGTATTGAATGTACCCCCGGTAATATCTTGAGGCCCATTTATATGAATCACCCTTTGGATAATTTTCTGTTTCCAGGAACAGGGCAGCGGCATTTTCAGTATCGCCGCACTGCATGGCTGCATATCCTTTTCTAAATGTGTAGGCGGCGCGTTCCTTTAAAGGAAGACGGCCAATTTTTACTTTCCCGTAGGCTGCCATCGCTTTGCTAAACAGGTTGCGGGATGAATAGAGGTTCCCCAAATTAAAATAAACCTGGTTTTTAAGCGGGGCCGAAGGGTACTCTTGCTCCCAGTGGGCAACCCGTTTTTCCACCGCCTGATCCTCCAGTGCAATTTCACAAAGAAGCCTGTATGAAGCAGACAGGGAAACATGTCCGGCAGAATTGTCTTTTTCCAGTCTTCCAAACAGTTCGCTTGCGCTCCAGTATTGTTCCTGCCTGTAGAGTTCAACGGCTCTGGCAAACAGATCATCACCGGCACGTTGCGGCTCCTGTCCGTAGATAGAGGTGGTGATCAGGAGTATAACAGCGGGGAAAAATAAACGCAACCAGTGTGTCATGTGTGAAACGGGATTATATGGCAAATATACTGTTTTTCAAGAATCATACCGAAATTATGGCCGTGGATGATGGCTCAGGACCGTTTGCTGCCAGAAAGCCGTGTCCAGATGTGTGTAGATTTCTGTGGTTAGTATACTGCTGTGCCCCAGCATTTCCTGAACCACACGCAGGTCAGCCCCGTTTTCAATCAGGTGGGTGGCAAAGGAGTGACGGAAGGTATGAGGTGAAATGGTCTTTTTCAGTCCGGCTTTTTCTGCCTGGTGACGGACCATCAGAAACACCATGTTGCGCGAAAGCGGCCTGCCGTAATGGTTCAGGAACACATAGTCTTCATGGGCGGAACGAATATTGAGTGAATTTCTCCAGGGATAGTACAGTTCCAGTGCTTTGAGCGCATGAGATCCTATGGGGACCAGCCGTTGCTTGTCTCCCTTGCCCAGTACGCGGATAAAACCCTGTTTTGGAAACATCTGGGAAAATTTCAGTTCTGTAAGTTCACTTACACGCAGGCCGCATCCGTAGAGCACTTCAACAATGGCTTTGTTACGGTGTCCTTCCGGGATGCTCAGATCAAACGATTCCAGCAGTATTTCAATTTCTCGGACCGAAAGGACAACAGGCAGGTGTCTGCCCGTTTTCGGGGTGTCTATAGAAGAACAGGGATTGGAAGCTATGCGTTTCTCCATGGTAAGGAAGCGAAAAAAAGCATTAAGCCCCGACAGGATCCTTGCCTGGGTTCTGGCAGAAGATCCCGACCTGGTTACCTCGGCAAGAAAGGTTTCTATATGCTTTGCGGTGATATCGGAAAGCCGTAGCAGTGCTGCCTGTTCAGGAGCGTATGCCTTCAACTGTTTCAGGAAGCGAGTTATGTCCTGAAGGTATGCCTTCCTCGTATTTTCGGACAGGGACCGTTCAAGACGCAGGTACATCAGGAAATCACTGGTAGCTTCTGTCCATTCCCGGTCCATTCCGGTTACCGGTTTCATTGCGGGTGTTGTTTTTTGTACGTGTCGCACCAGGGAGAAAGACCACAAGAAGTGCATCTGGGCTTTCTGGCAGTGCATACGTACCTTCCGTGAAGGATCAGCCAATGGTGAGCCCTTGCCCTGAGCTCAGGCGGGAAATGATGGTTCAGGTCGTATTCCACAAACAAAGGGGTTTTTCCCTCTGACAATCCCAGCCTGCGGGAAATCCGGAATACGTGAGTATCTACGGCTATAACCTCCTTACCAAAGGCAACAGATGCGATCACATGGGCAGTTTTTCTGCCTACACCCGGCAATTTCTGAAGCTCCGCGGGATCGGAAGGTATTTTCCCGTCATAGAGTTCCATGACACTGCGGGCCATTCCGGCCAGGTGTTGTGCCTTGTTGTTGGGATAGGTTATGGAGCGGATAAAAGGAAAAATATCTTCCGCTCTTGCGGCTGCCATGTCTTCTACTGATGGGAAGCGCTCCAGCAGGGCTGGGGTGGTCATATTTACACGCTGGTCTGTGCATTGTGCCGATAGGATCACGGCCACCATCAGGCTGTAGGGATCTCTGTATTGCAGCTCCGATCTTGGATCCTCCATATGGGTACTGAACCAGGAGATGATGTTCTGAACTTCCTGCTTCTTTTTCATGATTCCATAAAACCTGAAAGGTCAATTTCACGGCGATCGGCAACCTGGGTGCATTTACCGGCCTCACACCGGAATATCAGGCCAGGATAACGTTGCAGCAGGCTCAGGTTGTGCGTTACCACCATCATAGCAGGCTGCTGCTTTTCATGGATTTCCATGAACAATTGCATGATTTCATGTTGAGTGTCACTGTCCAGGTTTCCGGTGGGTTCATCGGCAAGAACGATTTCCGGATTGTTGAGTATTGCACGGGCTATGGCTACGCGTTGTTGTTCCCCGCCGGAGAGCTGGTGCGGCATCTTGTGTTTTTTATGCAGCATACCCACGCTTTCCAGTGCCTGTTCTATACGTTGCTGCATCTCCTTTTTATTTTTCCATCCGGTAGACCGGAGAACGAATTCCAGGTTGTCATAGGCAGTACGATCCTGGAGCAGCTGGAAGTCCTGAAAAACGACACCAATTTTTCTTCTTAAATAAGGTATCTGTCTTCTTTTCAATTTCACAAGGTTGAAACCGGCTACTTCTGCTTCTCCGTTTTTCAGAGGGAATTCGCCTATCAGTGTTTTGATTAACGATGTTTTTCCTGTTCCCACCCGGCCTACCAGGTAGATGAAATCTCCTTTTTCAAGGGTCAGATCAACTCCCTGCAAGATCAGGTTAGAGTCCTTTATCACATCTACTCCCGAAAGCCTTATGATAGCCATTATGCTCTTTTTATACAAAGATAGTAAAAGGGCACAGTTGGTATAAAAAGTGAATTTTTTTTTGGAATATTAAAAATGATGTTTACATTTGCAGTGTACTAATATACTAATACACTAAAAAATGATTCAAATCAAAAACCTATCTTTCAGTTATTCAAAGAATAACGTATTCCGTGACCTGTCCCTTTCATTGTCTAGAGGCAACATATACGGCCTGTTGGGACAAAATGGCGTAGGGAAGACCACATTGCTAAAATTAATGTCCGGTTTACTCAGAAGCGAGCAGGAGTCTTGCATAGTTGACGGCTATCATCCGTATAAACGTCTGCCCGCTTTTCTTCAGGATATTTATTATCTGCCTGAAGAACCAGCCTGCCCCCAGGGAACGGTTGCCCGGTTTGCAGAGAACAACGGATCATTTTACCCAACTTTTGACAAAGATTTTTTTTATGAATTACTGGACCGTTTTGAGGTGCAACCGGAAAAACGATTCAGAGACCTTTCTGCAGGTCAGCAGAAAAAAGCGTATGTTTCTTATGCCCTTTCTCTAAACACCAGGATCTTACTTCTGGACGAACCCAGCAACGGGATGGATATTCCTTCAAAGACAATTTTTCGCAGTATCGTTGCCGGCCAGATAAACGAGGAACGCCTGCTTGTCATTTCAACACACCAGGTCCGGGATCTTGAAAATCTGATAGATCCTATCATAATTCTCGATCGTAAGGATGTTCTGCTGCATGCCTCCATTGAGGAAATCGCCCAAAAAGTATGTTTCATCAATTCTGTCGAGAAGCAGAAAGACGCACTCTATTGTGAAGAAACCCCGCTGGGGTTTTCTATGGTCAGGGAAAATACGGCCGGTCTTGACACAAAAGTTAATCTGGAGACTTTATTTAATGCCGTTTTAATACAGAAAGAATGGTTTAAGGAACAATTTAACACGATGACATTATGAGCAACCTGTTTAATATAAAACGCTTTCAGGCATTTGTATATAAGGAATTCCGGGAATTACCGGGAAAATACGGTCTGACCATTATTGGTATGATAGGGTGGTATTTATTATTGCTTCTGCTTATGATGATGCTCGGATCCTCTGTCTCTCCGTTTACAAGGATGACTATGATTATGGTCTTGGTTACGATAACCATCGTTGTAGCCCCGTCCAAACTGCACGGATACGTAAATCACACCAAGAAAGGATTGGGTTATGTAATGTTGCCTGTTTCTGCCCTGGAGAAAACCCTCAGCATGTTTGTCATTAATTTTATCTGTACTACTATACTTGTTGTGGCCGGGCTTTTTGTGTCAGATATGCTGCTATACCTGATTATACCTTCCCGTATGGGGGAATTTCTGCTGAACGATACGACAGCACTGCTTTTGGGAGCAGAGCTTTTTGACCTGTTTTTTTTACAGTCAATTTTCATTCTTGGAAATATGGTTTTCAAAAGGCAGAAAGTTGTCAGAACATTTACCAGCCTTATAGGAATTGTCTTCATTATTGGTCTGTTTATGCTTCTTGTGTTCCGTATCATTGGATTGGAAAACATAGAAAAATTTGCCAACACCATTCTGGCTGAACTACCCAAAGATATCGACGACTGGAACGCACTCAGCTATAAAATTTACATCAGCACGTACTGGCAAATCCCCATTATCAGGAACATAATCATTATAACATATTCTGTTTACGGGTTGATCACGGCCGCATGCTGGGCCGGTGTATACCGTCTTATTAAAACCACAAAATATTGATTCTCATGGAGTTTAAAGACAATCAGGCTATATATCTGCAAATTGCCGAATCTTTGTGCGAGAGAATTCTGAGCGGGAAGTGGAAGGCTGAGGAAAGGATTCCTTCTGTCAGGGAACTTGGGACAACGCTGGGAGTCAATCCCAATACGGTGGCCAGGACCTATGACTACTTGCAGCAAAAGGAAATCATATACAACAAAAGAGGCATTGGCTATTTTGTTGCACCGGGGGCAGGTCAGGTCATTCTGACAACCCTTAAGGAACAATTTTTACAGGAAGAACTTCCTGTGTTTTTCAAACGAATTGATCTGCTTTCAATACCTTTTAAAGAAATTCAGGACCATTATAACAAACTAATAAAATGAAATATCTTTCAACACTTTTGGTGTGTCTGATTCTGGGAACAGGAAATCTTTTAGCCGCCCGCAACACATCATCAATCAGGGGGATTGTTATTGATAAGGAAACGCGCAATCCTCTTGCCTATGCCACGTTAGCTGTTAGGGACAGCAGCAACTCCGTCATAACTGCCACAACTGCCGGATCGGATGGCACCTTTCTGATGGATGGAATACCTTATGGGTCATACCAACTTGTAGCCACCTTTATCGGATACAAAGAACAGACAATGCAGGTGGACATTTCTTCTGCAAAAACCGATACCGGTGTCATAGAAATGGAAGAAGACGTGCAGACCCTTGAGACCGCCGTTATCACGGCCAAAGTCCCGGTCATTGAGCAAAAGATCGACAAGATTGTCATGAATGTGGCCGAAGCTGTTTCCACAGAAGGAAGCAACGCCCTTGATGTATTGCGCAAGGCCCCGGGTGTCACCATCGACATGAACGGGAATGTGAAGCTCAACGGCCAGGCTGTAAGCATCTGGATAGACGGACGTCCGTCCTACCTGAGCGGTCTGGAACTCGAAGCGCTCCTTCGTTCCACGGACGGTACCACCATTGATAAAATTGAGCTTATGGCGCATCCCTCGGCCCGTTATGATGCAGAAGGGAGCGGAGGGATAATTAATATAAAAATGAAGAAAAACCTGCTCAAAGGATTCAGCGGATCAGCCAATGGCTACTATGGTGGCATGAAACACAAGCGCTATGAGCAGGAAGCCGGCGGTGGAATGAATCTTAACCTGCGCACCGACAAGACCAATACCATGTTCAATTACAGCGGTCGTTACGAAAATACCGGGGCAGCGCTTGATTCCCGTACAATAATTGGAAACGCTAATGAGTTTGAACAGAGTTCCCATTCCGATTTACTGTTCGGTTCACAAAGCCACACAGTCAAACTGGCTAATGATTTCTTTCTGAACAAAAAGAATACGGTTGGTTTTATTGTCACCACTATGTTCCGCGACCAGTCACAGGATAACTACGGGGATGAGAACCTGACCATAACTAAAGTCAATGGTAATCTTATCAGCAGTATGAAAAGCATTATCAGGACCAATTCCGATTACGATAATGTGACTACCAACATTAATTATACCGGCATTTTCAACGAAGATAAGGCTCGGGAACTAACATTCAATGCCGACTATGCCTATTATGATATTATGTCGGGCAACTTTCAGGATAACAGCATTGTCTCCGGCTTTGGGATCAATGAAATGTTCCGTCAGAACAGCCAGCAATATATCAACCTGGTTTCGGGGCGTTTGGATTACCAGCAATCCTTCTGGAAAACCGGAATGCTCGAAACCGGGATCAAATGGGCCATGACCCAGACAAACAACGACCTGTTCCGGGAGGATTCGCTCTCAGGCGGCTGGGTACCAAATACCAATATGTCCAATGAATTTTTATATACCGAACATATTGCCGCAGCCTATGCATCGGTGGGAAGAATGCTGGGAAATAAATGGACGCTCAAGCTGGGATTGAGGGGTGAATTTACTTATGCGCTGGGTAACTGGATTACCACTCATAGTGAAACCATTAAAAAATATTTCAATGTATTTCCTACTGTGTTTGTCGGGTACAACCCATCGGCCGATTGGCGCCTGAACCTGTCATATACCAGCCGTATAGGCAGGCCTTCTTTCAGTCAGCTGAATCCTTTCCGCAACTATATAGATGCCAATTCGTATACTGAAGGGAATCCCGATCTGGACCCCCAATTGTCCAGGCAGATGGCCCTGAGTGTGACTTTCAAGAACCATTACAGCCTGGCTCTTGTCTATGCCAATACAAGAAACCTGATCATGCAGAATCCCTATTACGATGAGACAGGCACCAAAACATTGCTGTGGGAAAATTTCGGTAACCAGTTTATGACCGGCGGCTCTTTATCTGTGAGTGAATTGCCTATTACCAAATGGTTATACTTTACCCTTAGCGGGGTTTGCGTCTATATGGGCAATTCAGCTAACCCTGCCAATGGGCAGAGCGAACAATATATAAACAATGGGGTGCTGACCAACATGCAGGGACAAATAACATTGCTGTTACCCAAAGACTGGAAGATTGAACTAATGGGAATGTACCAGGGTAAGGTACCCTATGGCTACTTCCTGATTGATCCCATTTTTATTATGAATGGAGGTGTTAAGAAAAATTTCTTGGACAACAGGGCAACACTGAGCATCAATGTAAGTGATTTTTTTGGTAGCTTAGATGAAAACCTGGTATACAAATCGGACGATAATGTTGAATATGCATTAAACCAGAGTATCAACATTCAGAAAATACGGTTGAGCCTGAGCATCCGGTTTGGACAGGGAAAAGCAGCCCGCACCAGGAAAGTAGGGGACCTGGAAGAAGCATCCCGTGTGGACACCTCGTCAGGCATCTCTACCGGCACATCGGGAGGATTACGATGATCAGATTATGATATGAAAAAAATGTATGAACTTGGAATAGCCTTTGGTGGTGGTGGCACCAGAGGCTATTATCATGCCGGGGTTCTAAAACGCCTGCTGGAACTAGGATACAGGCCCCAAATAGTTTCCGGTACAAGCGTGGGGGCTATCGTGGCAGCCCTGTATGCCCAGGGACTTTCCACCGAGAACATGCTGGATGCCTTTAATGTGTTAACGTTGAAGGATTTTCTAGAACCCAGGATCCCAAAGGAGTATCTGACCGATTCAAAACCTGTACGCAAAATTCTGGAAAGGACTTTAATGGCAAAGACCTTTGAAGAATTGAAGATCCCTCTGAAAATTGTTACCACCTGCCTGGAATCGTCAAAGGAAGTGGTCTTTGAAAAAGGACCGCTCATAGATGCCATCATAGCTTCCTGTAGTGTGCCTGTGGTATTTCCCCCGGTCAGAATTCAGGGAAAGCATTATGTGGACGGGGGTGTTATCAGAAATGTACCGGTATATCCTATCCGTAAGGAATGTAAAAAAGTCCTGGCTGTCAACCTGTTCCCTGTGTCAGAAAACGAAGTGGAATATTCCCGGTCCATGAAACATATAGCAGAACGTTGTGTAACCATGTTGTTCAATGCAGGCGCCTCATACGATCTGAGCCTTGCAGATATGGTCATACAAGATATTGAAATGGCAGGATACAGCACCTATGACTTCAAACACAGGGAAGAGATGTTCAAACTGGGATACAATGCCAGTGCATTGAAACTACTCGATAAAATTGGATAACCAGCGGTTGAATGAACGGAAAAACTTATGGATAAGTTCCTCCATTTTGCTATCTGTCAGTTTCCCGTTTTCATCAAACATGTTGCCTGCGGCCCCAATATACATCTCGGGCTGGGCCATCACCAGTGCATTGACGCACACCAGGGATTGGCGCAAATGGTGATTGGCACCAAACCCTCCGATAGCTCCCTGTGAGAGGGATATAACGGCAGCCGGCTTGTTGCTCCATACATTTTTCATATAAGGTCTTGATCCCACATCTATAGCATTTTTCATGGCTGCAGATGTAGAACGGTTGTATTCCGGAGTAATCAGCAGAATTGCGTCTGCTTGAGCGATTTTTTTTCTGAATTCTGTCCACTCTCCGGGAGGGTCCTGATCAAGGTCTTCGTTGTACAGAGGCAGGTTCCCTATTTCCACCAACTCCAGATCAAGGGAGTCGGGGGCAAGTTCCCCCATCACTACAGCCAGTTTTCTGTTCAGGGATTCTTTTCTCAGGCTGCCCACAAGGAGGGCAATGCTTTTCCTTTCTTTGATGTCCATAAATTTGAAATAAAGTTGTTAATCAATCTTTATTACAAAGATAAGCTTTTTTGCTGTAAATAACCTTGTTGTCTCCGGGGGCATAGAAGTCCGGCAATTCGGCCATAATCACATATCCATGCTTTTTATAAAAACCTCTGGTCGGTACGTAATCTTTTCTTCCCGACGTTTCTATCCATATTTGGGTGCCTCCCTGCAGGACAATTATCTTTTCAACCCTGGTCATCATTTCAGAACCCAATCCCTTCCCCTGAAGGCCTTTGCTCACGGCCATCCAATAAATATCCCATCCCGAACGGGTGCACGGAGTAGGCCCGAAAACGGCATATCCCACGCATTTGTTGTCCTGTTCTGCAACAAGGCAGCAATACCCGGAAGCCTCGCCCAGTTCCAGGGACGCTTCAAGAACTTCCAGGGCCACACGGATTTCAAAATCATAGAACAAACCGGTAGACTCCATGACTGTGGTTAGCTCCTGGAGGTCTCCTTTGCGTAAGGTGTTTCTATAAGTCAAAGCCATATAATCAAAACGCTAATCGAGGCAATCAGTGATCTGTTTTATAATTTCTGTAAGGGAATACCCGGCATGCAATCCTGCTGCTATAAACCCGCTGTCGGGGGCTATGCAGGGATTTGCATTCACCTCAAGTACATAGGGAACACCGTCACTGCTCACCCTGATATCTGCCCGGAAATACCCGGAAAGACCAAACACCTCTCCGCAGGCTATAGCTGTATCCCTTAATCCTGCAGCCAGTTCAGGGTTGTCTTCCAGAGTGCCGAACTGACGCGTTGTGTGTCTGTATTCAAAAGAGTCTTCCTCCCATTTAGAGCGGTACCCCAGGATTCTGGCCTTTCCGGGCGGATAATCTTTGAATATCATCTCAGGTATGGGATAGGTGGTGTACGCTCCTGGCTTTCCTGTTACGCTCAGGTTGAACTCTCGCCCCTCTATGAATTCTTCTGTAAAGAATTCCCGCGGATCAAATTTGCCGAGCCAGCTGGCACTCTCGGGAAGGGAAGCATCAAAAACATGTTGTTCGTCAAGACCCGCAGAACCTTCTTCGGCAATGGGCTTTACAATGTATTTTTTGTGCTTGTCAAGAAGACCCGCCTCGGAAGTGGAAAACCAGGCAGGTGTTTTGATCCCGTGGTCATGCATGATCTTTTTTGCCAGTGTTTTCCTGGTGGTCAGGTACAGCCCTTCTTCCTGGACGCCTGTATAAGGTATGTTCCAGGCATGGAGGATGGAGGGTACAATATGCAACAAACCGGTACACCCTAGCACCGATTCCACCAGATTGAACACAAATGCAGGCTTGATTGCAGTAAGGGGAACAAGATCCTGGTACAGGTCTGTACCCACATCACGAACCAGGCACTTGTAACCCAGGGTTTCAAGTGCCTTTCTGACCAGTCCCGCCTGGTCCATTACATCCTGTTCATCAGGAGTGGGGTGTTCGGAAAGCCGGTTATGCAGGATAATAACTGTATTGCTCATTTTGCATCACAACTGGCTGTGTTTCGATTCCGTAAGTACGTTTCAGGGCAGCCTGCATTATAGCTCCTATCAATTGCGTGTAATTCATTCCGTTCATTCTTGCTATGATCGGAAGGTCAGAATCTTTGTAGTTCAAGCCGGCCAGGGGATTGATTTCCATAAATTCAGGTTCACCCATTTCGTTCAGTTTCATGTCTACGCGCCCGCTGTCACGCGAACCGGTAGCTTCCCAAACCTGCAGGGCAAGACGGGCGCATTTTTCGGCGAGTTCACCTTTCTGGTTTATGTATTCAATAGTTTCCCTGTAATTCTGTTTGTTCTGGTATGAATAGATCTCCAATACATCCTTCTTGAAGACCACTTCCATCACACCAATTACACGGGTGTCTTCCCCGTTACCGCATATACCCACTGTAAATTCCCTGCCCGGCAGGTATGTTTCAACCAACACAGGCTGGTCGTAACGCTTGAGAAGGTGGCAGCACACGGCCTGGTATTCTTCTTCTGTCCATACCAGGGAATGTTCTCCTATCCCCTTGCCTGAACCCTCCATTACGGGTTTTAGAAAAAGGGGAAAGTCGGGTTTTGCTTTTTCCAGATCATTTATGCTGCGAACCAGGCAAAAATCGGGAGTAGGTATTCCCGCATCTCTCACGACTCTTTTGCATAATGCCTTGTTCAATGTCAGGGCCATGGTTGCAGCGCCGGAAAACACATAGGGTATCTGCCAGTCATCCAGGATGGCAGGGACAAGGGATTCCCTTCCATCTCCGAAGATGCCTTCGCAGATGTTAAAAACAAGATCCCATCTGTTTCCGTTGAATAGACGCATCATCAGCGATCTTGCATTTCCGATGCGTTCGGTTTCATAACCTAATGAATGAAGGGCTGTTTCGATGCCCTCAATCGTCTCTGTTTTGTCAAGCTCTGCAGTGTCTTCTTCTGAGTACCCCAAAGACAGGTATTCGGACTGCAGGTCATAGGTGAGACCAATTTTCATTTTTTTAGCTCCCGGGCTCAACGGGAATACCATAAATTTTCATAATTTTGTTTTGTAAAATAATGTGCGATATTAACACTTTTATGAATCCGTTGTTCTATTTTTTTATTTTTTCAAAAAAGAATTTTTATGAAATGTGAATCATCAAAAAGCGTCCCTGCATCAGGGGCTGTTTATGGCATTGGTTTTATAGGTGCCGTAATTTATTTTATCGTGCAGGCAAGCGGTTTCTGGGAAGGTGTCCTGGGTGTTCTCAAAGCTATTGTATGGCCGGCCATTATGGTTTTTGAATTGTTCAAGTATATAGGTGCCTGAATCCGAAAACCATCCTTTGGAGCCATTCCTTCCACAAGGTGCACGCCTCCTCCTGCTGGGCAGTTTTCCTCCCCCGGTAACCCGGTGGTCCATGAATTTTTATTATCCAAACTTCCGGAACGATATGTGGCGCATAATGGGTTTGGTATTCTTCAACCAGGTCGGTTATTTTATTGAAGGGAATGCTTTCAACAGGGAACTGATCAAGTCTTTCTGCAGAGAAAGGGGGCTGGCATTATATGATGCAGCTGTAAAGATTGTCCGCACAACAGGGAATGCGTCTGATCAATACCTGAAAGTTATAGAATCCATTGACCTGGCCTGGGTTCTGGACAGGCTTCCTGTATGTACTCATGTAGCAGTCACAGGACAAAAAGCGGCTCAGACGGTGCTTGAAGTGCTGGCCGGAACCGGTTTCGCACAGGAATTGAAACTCCCTGCTCTGGGAGCTTCTGTAACTTTCAGATACGGAGATCGGTTGCTACGGTTGTTCAGGATGCCCTCCACGTCCAGGGCTTATCCCATGCCGCTGGTTGAAAAGGTGTCTTATTACAGGAAATTATCCGAAAGCTCCCTGAATCACTCCCATTCAATGGTTGCAGGGGGTTTGGAAGATATATCATAGACTACGCGGTTGATACCTTTGACCTTATTGATGATATCGTTTGAAACTTTCATCAGAAACTCATAAGGCAGGTGTATCCAGTCTGCCGTCATGCCATCTGTGGATTCTACTGCCCGTAAGGCAATAGTGTATTCATACGTGCGTTCGTCACCCATCACTCCCACGCTCCTGACCGGTAAAAGGATAGCCCCGGCCTGCCATACCGAGTCATATAAATTCTCTTTCCTCAGAGCCTGAATGAATATATCATCGGCTTGTCGGAGGATCTGCAGTTTTTCAGGGGTTATCTCGCCCAGAAGCCTGATGGCCAGACCAGGCCCGGGGAAGGGATGTCGTTTAATCAGGTTTTCTCCGATACCCAGAGCAAGCCCTATACGACGGACTTCATCTTTGAAAAGCAGGCGCAGGGGTTCTACGATCTTCAGCGGAACATGTTCTGGCAGCCCTCCCACATTATGGTGAGATTTAATTACAGATGAATGTCCGTGTACAGATGCGGATTCAATGACATCGGGATAAATCGTTCCCTGGGCCAGCCAGGCAACATTGTTGATCTTAGAGGCTTCCCTGACAAATACTTCAATAAAAGTCCGTCCGATTGCCTTACGTTTGGCTTCAGGTTCAGTAATCCCCCTTAGGGCATCAAGGAATGTTCCGGATGCGTCTATGGCGTTAATATTCAATCCCATATCCTGGTACGATTTCATAACTGCCACATACTCGTTCAGTCTTAACAGGCCCGTGTCAACAAATATGCAATGCAATTGTTTTCCTATGGCTTTGTGAAGCAACGTGGCTGCCACTGTACTGTCCACACCCCCGGAGATTGCCATGATGACATGTTCCTCCCCGATTCTTTCACGCAGTCCGGCTATTGTCTCCTCTATAAAGCAGGAAGGGGTCCAGTCTCCTTTACATTTGCAGATGTTTATTGCGAAATTTTCCAGAATGCGTGATCCATGGATCGTATGATACACTTCCGGATGAAACTGGACGGCATAAGTGTCTTCTCCTTCAAAACGGTAAGCCGCGTACTGCACATCGTCTGTTGATGCCAGGTTCACGGCTCCGCGCGGAAGCGTATCAATGCTGTCCTGGTGTGACATCCATACGGTCGTAGGCGAGGGAATGTTAAAGAACAGCAGGGAAGAGGGTTCCAGTATATCCAGCATTGCCCTTCCGTATTCACGGGAAAGGGAAGAATGCACATCCCCGCCGTAGCGTGTGGCCAGGTATTGTGCCCCAAAGCAGATCCCCAGCAGCGGAATGTTTCCTTTGATCCCTGAAAGGTCAATTACAGGAGCATCCTTATCTTTGACCGAATAGGGGCTTCCTGACAGAATCACACCCTTGACGGAGGCATCAGGTTCGGGAAAATGATGGTAAGGAAATATTTCGCAATACACTTTAAGTTCCCGCAGCCGTCTTCCGATCAATTGCGTTAGTTGTGAACCAAAATCAATAATAAGGATTTTTTCATTCATATGAAGACCTGTTGATGTAGAGGTGCAAAAGTATAACAAAACAACGATTATCTAAAATATTTGTTTATCTTTGTCGGCTCATTTCCGGCCATATGGAACAGATGGAAAACATAAGACTGAAGGTAGCGGTAAAGACATTTTCACAAGGGACATATGAGAATGCATTCTGTTTGGACAAGAATTTTTTTGCATCGTTCCAAAATACAGAAATACTGGATGCTGAGCTGAGTACGAAAATACAAATTTGCAGGATAGAGGAACAGGAACCCATCATCACTGTGACAGTGTCGGGAACTGTGGTTGTTTTGTGCGACAGGTGCCTGGACCGACTGGTTGTCCCTGTTTCTTTTGAGAGCAAATTGGATAATGAGGAGACCCTAGAATGCCGGAATGATTTTACCGGTCAGATGGATTTTACGCAATACGTATACGATAACATATGTCTTGCCATTCCAATCAGGCGTTTTCATGAACCAGAAAAAGACTGTGACCAGGAAATGCTCCGCATCTGGAAACAACGATCCGTTCAGGAAAAACACCAGGATGACGGATTATTTACCAGTTTGGCGGATTTTATGAAATAATAATTTTTATAAGTTAACGAGATATGGCACATCCAAAACACAAGACTTCAAAACAGAGAAGAGACAAACGAAGAACCCACTATAAATTGGAAACTCCCACACTGGCAGCCTGTTCAAACTGCGGAGCCGCCGTCATGTACCACAGGGTGTGTCCGGAATGTGGTTATTACCGTGGACGTCAGATCCTTCAAAAGACTGTTGTCTGATCACAACTGAAAGGTTTGGCCCTATAGTTCAAGGGATAGAACGGAAGTTTCCTAAACTTCAAATCCAGGTTCGAGTCCTGGTGGGGCTACCACAATAACTAAGTCCCACTATAATTCCATAATTATGAATTCAATAAAAGGAACAAGAACCGAAAAAAACCTTCTTGACGCTTTTGCCGGAGAATCACAGGCTCGCAACCGTTATACTTTTTTTGCCTCTGCGGCCAAAAAAGAAGGATTTGAACAAATTGCCGGTGTGTTTGAAGAAACCGCCAACCAGGAAAAAGAACACGCCAAACGCTTTTTTAAGTTTCTGGAAGGGGGTATGATCGAGATTACATCCAGATACCCTGCCGGAATGATTGGCACTACAGCCGAAAATCTGCAGGCTGCCGCTGAAGGAGAACACGAGGAACACGCTGTATTGTATCCCGAGTTTGCTAAAATTGCAGCAGAAGAAGGATTCCCCAAAATTGCCGCTACTTTTCTTGCTATTGCTTCCGTTGAGGCTGAACACGAGGCCCGTTACCGCAAATTGCTGGAGAGGGTAGAAAGCGGAAACTATTTTGAAAGGGATGAAGAGATTGTATGGCAGTGCCGCAATTGCGGGTACATTACAAAAGGTAAAAAGGCCCCCGAAGTTTGCCCTGCCTGCCTGCATGCCAAAGCTTTTTTTGAACAGAAAAAAGAGAATTATTGATATTATCCATGGCAACACGCCCGCAGATTGGGATTTTTGGCCGTCGAAACGCCGGTAAAAGTTCCCTGATCAATGTGTTGTCCGGTCAGAATGTGGCCATTGTATCGGATATTCCCGGCACAACCACCGACCCCGTTCGAAAGATCATTGAGATTCCTGCGCTGGGTCCTATTGTTCTGATAGACACTGCCGGTATGGACGATACGGGGCTGCTGGGTGAAAAGAAGGTATTGCGCAGCCGACAGGTTATTGCTCAGGTCAACCTGGCCATCCTTATCTTCACAGGGAACTTTCTGGGCGAATACGAAAAAAATCTGATGGAGGACTTCCGGTTACAGGAAGTCCCTTTTTTATTATTGCACAATATGTCTGACAAAGTGCCGCTGGACCCTGAAATTGAAGAGGAGATCACCCGCGGATATGGTGCAGACATAATTGATTTCAGCTGCAAGGATCCCCATAATTCAGAACAACTCATTGCCCTGATTTCAAAGAATCTGGGACCTTCTCCATTCAGAACACAACCTATGCTGGAAGGATTAGTCAGGGAAAACGACCAGGTAGTACTGGTCTGTTCCACTGATTCAGAAGCACCGGAAGGGCGCCTGATCCTGCCCCAGGTTCAGGTGATTAGGGAAATTCTCGATCGCAGGGCTATATCTGTTGTCCTGCAGGTAACCCAACTGGCGTCATGGTTTAACAAAATTAAAACAGGTGAACGGGAAAGACCGGTCCTTGTGATAACAGACAGCCAGTTATTTGGCAGCGTAGAACAACACATTCCGCAAGAACAGCCGCTAACCGGTTTCAGCATACTGCTGTCACGCACTAAAGGAGACTTCGGGGTATGTCTTGAAGGCACAAAAACCATCGACAGGCTCAGGGACGGAGACCACATACTTCTTTTGGAATCATGCAGTCATCACAGCACCTGTGATGATATCGGCAGGGTAAAGCTCCCCGGATTATTAAAACGTTATACCGGAAAGGAGCTCCTGTTTGAAATGATATCCGGCCTGGATGTTCCGGCCAATCCACTAAACCATTATGCACTTGTCATACAATGCGGGGGGTGTATGATCACCCACAGACAGGTGCTGGCCAGAATACGTGAAGCCCTTAAAGCAGGTGTCCCCGTAAGCAATTACGGGATGGCTATTGCCTACACCAGGGGAATTTTCGATAGAGCAACCCGCCCTTTACTATTTTAATTCAACCAAATATCATAAAAATATGAAACGTTTGTTTGTACTTGTATTATTCAGCTCCTGTTTTTTTATATCCCTGGCTAAGGAACAAAACAGACAACCGGTAAGACCGGATGCAGTTTTCCTTGGTAATTCAATAACTCAGAACTGGAGAAATTTTCATCCGGACTTCTTTACCTTAAATAATTATGTCGGAAAAGGCATAGGAGGAGAAGTTACTTCACAAATGCTGAACCGCTTCAGACAAGATGTTTTAGGGCTGGAACCCTGCGTGGTGGTGATTCTGGCCGGCACCAATGACATAGCCCAGAATCAGGGATATGTAACCCACAGGCAAATCATGGACAATATTGCCTCCATGGCCGATCTGGCAAGATTTCACAATATCCGGGTAATTCTCTGTTCTGTTCTTCCGGCGGAAATGTACCTCTGGCGGTCAGAGGAATTCAATCGGGAGGTACTTCCCGGCCAGGCTATACAGAGGCTCAATGATATGATCCGGCAATATGCCCTTGAGAATGATTGTGAATATGTGGATTTCTGGACGCCTATGTCCAACGGTAAGGGTGGAATGAAAGAAGAACTTTCTTCCGACGGGGTTCATCCTCACCCCGATGCCTATTTTATCATGGAAGAACTAGTGACTCCGGTGATACGCAGGTTATGCGGGCAGTAAACAGCCCTCAGGATATGCCGCTTTTTCCCTGTCCCCTCTAACCTTTCTATTACGAATCCCGATTCACGCAAAACATGCTTGAAACTGCCCCTGCAACAATAAGTGGTAAGAACAGCGTTTTTTTGCAGGGAGGGTGTGATGCCGTCAATTATTTCGCTGGTCCACAGCTCCGGCTGAACAGCAGGTGAGAAAGGATCATAATAGACTATCTGAATTTTCTGTGCCGGATGGTAGCCAATCAAGTCCCCTTCATGTTTGAGCATAGTGAAACCTTGTGCGGCCCGGAATGGCATTCCCCACTTTCCCCGGTGGATGTTCCGGAAAAATTCCATTTCCTGCTCTGAATCGGTATAAACAAGCTGTTGGATGATACTTTCAGGTAATGGGAATTTTTCAACCGTTTCATAATATATGCTGGTGGATTCAGGAAAAAGGCCTGAAAGCATTTCCCTGTAGGTCAATAAGGCATTGAGTCCCGTTCCAAATCCAACATCCAGTATATGAACCGTTTGAGACAATGAACCTTCCTCTGCATTTCTTTGGGCAAAATAACGCAGTCCGTTCCTGATATACACGTGTAGCGATTCCTGTAGGGCGCCTGAAATGGAATGGTATGTTTCATCCCACATTCCACGGATTGTAGGAGAACCATCTTCGGTAACAATAACCTGGTAGGAGGATTCATCAAAAAAGCCGTCCTTGTGGGGACAGCTTTTTGTTGCGTGCTGCTCGGTGTTACTTCTTGCGGTCGCCATAGCGGCTTCTGAATTTATCTACACGGCCTGCAGTGTCTACAAGCTTCATCTTTCCTGTATAGAAAGGATGGGACGTATTGGATATTTCAAGTTTGTACAATGGGTACTCGACGCCTTCCAGCGTGATGGTCTCTTTGGCATTGACACAGGAACGTGTTACGAACACATAGTCATTGGACATATCTTTGAAAGCAACAAGCCTGTAGGTTTCCGGGTGTATTCCTTGTTTCATCTTATGAGTTATTATAATTTCCTGTAAAACGGGCTGCAAAGGTACGCATTTTTTTGGCTCAACCAAATTATAATGAGAGCAAAGATATCATTTCAGAGGCCAGCTCTTCTGCGCCTGTTTTATCGGGAGCCTCACTGTATAGGCGCAGGATCGGTTCCGTATTTGATTTACGAAGGCTAACCCACTTCTTTTCATTCTCAAAATCCAGACGCAATCCGTCCACGTTGTTAACTGTTGCAGCGGGAAATGCTTTTGTGATACGGCCAAACAGATCTTCTATAGTAACTTCTTCTTTCAGATCAACACGATTTTTACTCATATGGTAGGCAGGGTAGGAATTTCTGAGCTGAGTCATGGATTCTTCTTTTTCTGCCAATAGCGAGAGGAACAGGGCAGTCCCGATGAGCGCGTCCCGGCCGTAATGAAGCGAAGGCAGGATGACCCCTCCATTGCCTTCTCCGCCAATCACACTCCCGGTGCGTTTCATTTCCTCTACCACATTCACTTCTCCTACAGCTGACGCTGAATAGGTGCCGTGGTATTTTTGGGTAATGTCTTTCAGAGCACGGGTAGAGGACAGATTGGATACCGTATGCTGCTTTTTCCCCGGACAGAGTGTGGCATATTTTTCCAGCACATAGTCTGCACAGGCCACCAGGGTGTATTCCTCGCCAAACATGCTTCCATCCTGGCAAACAAGTGCCAGCCGGTCCACATCCGGATCTACCGATATGCCCAGTGTGGCTTTTCTGGCCACCATTTCTGATGACAGATCGGTCAGGTGATGTGGCAGTGGTTCGGGATTGTGGGCAAAGTTTCCGGTTGGTTCACAATGGATCTTGTAGCAAGTCACCCCCAGTGCTTCCAGGAGTTTTGGCATGATCACTCCTCCGACCGAATTGATCCCGTCCAGGACTGCGCTGAATCCTGAACGGTAAATGGCTTCTACATTTACGAGCGGATGGTTAAGGATGGCTTCTATGTGTTTATCCGTAAAATCATCAGTGATATAGGTGCCCAGACCATCCACCCCCTGATACAGCAGGGTTTCTTCCCGCGTGATTTCCAGCATCCTTGCACCCTGTCGTGCATTTAGGAATTCTCCGTTGGAGTCCAGCAATTTAAGTGCGTTCCATTCCCTTGGATTGTGGCTGGCTGTGATAATGATCCCCCCCGATGCTTTTAAAAACAGAACGGCCATTTCTGTTGTGGGGGTACTGGCCAGTCCTATGTCCACAACATCCATCCCGCAGGCACGCAAAGTCCCGCAGACCAGCTCCCGTACCATGTCTCCCGAAAGACGCGCATCGCGGCCTACAACAATAGTATGGGGAGCAGGGCCGCTCTGCTCAACAATGAGCCTGGCGTAAGCCGAGGTAAAGCGGACAATGTCCAAAGGAGAAAGGGATACTCCAGGCAAACCGCCTATGGTACCCCTTATCCCCGAGATGGATTGAATAAGGCTCATGGTTTAGCTGGGCATAGCCAGGAAGGACGCGGCAAAGGCCAGGATGGCGTACAGTTCTGGGAACACGGCCAGAACCAGGGTTTTGCTGAATACGTTATGTCCGTTGCTCATTTCCACTACCCCGTTGGCAGCGATCTGAGCTTGCTTGATGGCTGATATAAGACCCACAACGCCCATGGCCAAACCAGCTGCCAATACAGCTAATGCCTGGTTCATGGTTAGTACTCCGTTCAAATTGTTAATGGCTCCCAGGTTCAGGAAAAATGCAGCGAAACCGTACAGTCCCTGGGTCGAAGCCAAGGCGCTCAAGATCATTGCAGATCCAAAAATGTTAGGATTCTTTTTCATGGCTGAGACGGTGGCATTTCCTGCCAGTACAGTTCCCACAGCACTTCCGACTCCGGAGGGGATCAACATAAGTGCTATACCTACATAGGCTAAAATTAATGGTAATGTGTTCATAATAAATTGACTAATTTTAAAATATTGTATTGATTATTCTTTTATTTTCAACGGTTTGTATTCGCGTCCGCCGCCGGTGAAACCTGCATTTTTGTAAAATTCCACAAAAGTCAGACGCATAGGGTGAACAAAGGCGCCCAGTGCACTTAGCCCTAAAACCAGGGCGTGTCCGAAAAGCAGGAGTACAATACCCAGTAGCCATCCAATATAGGGTACTGACATTATACTCATTGCCAAGGTGTTGACAACCATCCCTAAAATACCACCAGAGGTGCCAAGACCAAAAAGACGTATATAGGAAAGCATATCCCCAAAGATACCGGTGATATCGTACATTGCCCATATGCCCTTTCCAAAACGCTTATATACAGGTCCTTCTGGTTTTGAAAACAGCACGATAAGGGAAATGCTCAGCACAAGCATGGCTGTTGATACGGGTTTTGGCATGTTAAGATTCTCTACCATTGTGGAAGCGTAGGCGATGGTCGCCCATACAATGAGTATTGCCCAGCCAAAGGGTGCCATACCATGCTGCCAGCCTTTTCTTGTGATGGAGTCGATACCTGTTAGTATGCGGGCAAAAACTATTTGGAATAAGCCAAAGAGAATGGCAAACCAAAACATTTTCATGTCGTTGAACTGGAAGAAAAAATCCTGGTTTTTTGTGACAGAAGGAAAAAGATCAACAACTTTCATTCCAAACAAACTACCCGGCAGGGCGGCCATGATGACTGATCCCAGTCCCAGGAAAAAAGCAAGGTTAAGGTATCCCTTCATTTTTGGAAGGAAAATCCTGCCTAACAATCCAACAAGGATGAGCAGGAGCCCGTATCCCATGTCTCCCAGGCAAAAACCAAAGAATAGCATGTAGAACGGAGGAAAGTACGGGGTAAGATCCAACTCATCATAAACAGGCAGCATATACATCTGCCCAATGGGTTCGAAAAGGCTCGAAAACCATGAGTTCTTCAATTTTACGGGAGGATTATCGCTGGTTTCTGCCGGTGAACTTAAATAATAAAGGCTTTCCTTTTCCAGGAATAATTCCAGCTCCGTTGTCCTGTCTGTGGGAACGAATCCAGTCAAGAGATCAATATGGTCTTCAACTTGTTTTTCTGCCGAAGCTCCGGTCAGGTAAAGATCAAGTTTTGACGACAATTCGTTGGCATGTGATTTAAGTAACGAAATGTGGTCCGAAAGTATTTCCAAACGGGCAGTACACTGCTGCAGTTCAGCTTCTTTTTCATTAAGTTCTTCCCTTAGCACATTGCATGGAATAGCTGGAAATACAGCTTCATTTCCCCGAAATTCATAAGGTTCTCCCCGGACTTCCAGAACTATGTAGCTAATTTGCCTGTCTGTCCGTTCCAAAACAAACAAGGGATATTGTTTTTCCCATTCAGGGTCAAAATGGCGTACAGGCTGCATATAGGCGTGGATGGCATAACCCAGGTCCCGGATCTTTTCCACATCCTGTAAAGTGAAAGGTCCCCATGGCTCTGCTGCTTTGAGCTGATCGGATATAGAGTGTATTGTTGTTTTAAGGGATTCCCTGGTGGAGAACAACTCAGTCGCTTCTTTAAGCAGTGAATCACCATCGTCATGATAAGGCTCCGTTCTTTTGTCTTTTTTTTCTTTGGCAATCAGGCCGAGTTTGATGACGGTTTGATTGATATGCAAAAGTCTGTCTGTAAGATCTTTAGAATGTTGATCCACCGCTTTTTCATACCGGTTGATATCAACCATTCCCAAATCCTGCAACTTACTTAAAAAGTCCGGTGTCTGCTCACTAAGCAAAACAAAGGAATACTTTGTCATTTTGGTGATCATAGCTGCTCCTCCTCGTTCTGTTGACGTGTTTTAACAATCTTCTGGCTGGCTTTGGACAGCGTTTCCTCGTCTTCCATAAAACGCTTGATCTTACGGATGGCTTCCTCGTATCCGGGAATTTGAACTTTTTCGTAAAGATTTACCTTTTGTGTAGTTTTCTTGCGTGCAAAATCCAACTGATTTTTCTTCTCCAGGTAAATTTCACTTTCGATCCCAATCTGTGCCAGATCCTTCAGGATCTGTACCCCCTGGGCATACCACTGGGGCTGTGCGAAAAGGGAGAAAGGTTTTACTTCAAACAGCACTTTCCTGAGGGCAGGGGTCTTAATCCCGGCAATTTTTACCGTCTCAAGTTCCACATCTTTAACTGTAATCAGTCCCGGGGTAAATTCATTCCACAAGGCAGCCATATTCCTGTAGGAAGACAAAGATTTGTCCAGTTTTTCCAATAACTCATCGGATCGGGCTTTGGCACGTTTTACCTCCATACGCAGGGCGCTTTCCTTGTTTTTCAGCGTAGGAAGGGCTCTCTGCCTGATCTTGAGCTGTTTCCCAAGAGCAGTCAGAGACGTTTTGTTAAACTGGTATTTAATGGCCATAATGTTTTTCTTTATGTCTGGTTTGGCCAGTATATTTCAATCAGGTCTTCACGTATGCTGACCTCTTCCTTACTAAAATATTTTGCAAAAAGTTCCCAGGCACGTTCCAACATCTGGGTCACGTTAATATTAACATCAATTGATAGCAATTTCAATGAATATTCCTTTGCAAAATCCAGGGTGCGCAGGTCGTAATCGCTCAGGTCAAATCCGTTTTCCAGCTTTGTCTTGGCATCTGCAGCATCTGCATACAGCCGGATGGCCGTATTCATAACCTGGTTGTGATCTTCTCGGGTTTGTTTTCCGATCACCAGCTGTTTCAGGCGTGATAGCGAGCGGAACGGGTCCACAATAACCCTGCCCGTATCGGTATCATACCTCAGGAAAAGCTGGCCTTCGGTAATATAACCAGTATTGTCGGGAATGGCGTGTGTGATGTCACCGCCACTGAGTGTTGTAACTGCTATAATGGTAATGGAACCTCCGGAGGGAAGCAACACGGCTTTTTCGTAAATTTTTGCAAGGTCTGAATACAGGGAACCGGGCATGGAATCCTTTGAGGGGATCTGATCCATACGGTTGCTAACAATACTTAGCGCGTCTGCATAAAGGGTCATGTCGGTAAGCAGGACCAATACTTTCTCGTTTTTTTCCACGGCAAAGTATTCAGCGGCTGTCAATGCCATGTCGGGAATAAGCAGGCGTTCTACCGGGGGGTCATCCGTTGTGTTGACAAAGCTGATGATTTTAGATAGTTTCCCGGCATTCTCAAATGACTGGCGGAAGAACAGGTAATCATCGTTGGTGAGTCCCATACCGGCAAGGATGATCTTGTCCACATCGGCTCTAAGGGCGACGGTAGCCATAACCTGGTTGTAAGGCTGGTCAGGGTCTGCAAAAAAAGGTATTTTTTGTCCCGATACCAGTGTGTTATTCAGGTCTATACCGGCTATCCCGGTGGGTATGAGCTGAGAAGGTTGCATTCTTTTATATGGATTGACCGAAGGGCCTCCAATCTCACGGTGATGTCCTTCCACCTCGGGTCCTCCGTCAATGGGACGTCCGTATGCGTTGAAAAAACGACCGGACAATTCATCACTGACATTAAGCGAAGGGGCTTCTCCCCAGAAAACAACTTCGGAATTGGAGGCAATTCCTTCTGTGCCGCCAAAGACCTGCAAGGTCACACGGTCTCCGCTGATTTTAACTACCTGGGCCATACGTCCGTCCACGGTGGCCAATTCATCATTCATAACACGCTGGGCATTCAAAACCACAGTAGCCCTGGTCATACCTTCCAGTCGGGTATATATGCGTTGAAAAGCTTGTGCCATATCTTTATTATTAAGCCTGAACCTTTTGATTCAGGAGTTCTTCAATTTCGGTTTCATAACGTTTAAATTCATCGGAATGAAATTCCTGATAATTCATCTGCCGGAACAGGTTGATCAGTTTTTTAAAATAAACCGAGCATTCTTCAAAGTCTTCAAATGCAACCCGCATACGGCATACGTCAATTACTTTGGAATACATGTATACCTGGCGTTCCATGGGTGTGGAAGCGTCAATATCGTGAAAGGCATCCTGTTGCAGAATGATAAAATCGATAAGTTCGGATTTCCAGTGACTGATGTGGTAATCCAGGGGAACTCCGTCATCTCCCAGAATATTGATTTGTTCGTATGCCTCCTTTCCACGCCTTACGTAGTTCTTCCCTTCAAGGATTTTGTCAATCCAGTCAGGTCCGACCTTTTCTGAATAATATTCCATGATCTCGGGGTATTCCAAATATTTGGAATAGCTGTCCATGGGGTCAATGGCAGGATAACGCTTCCGGTCTGCACGGTTCTGCGACAAGGCATAAAAACTGCGTGTAGCTTTTTGAGTAGATTCAGTAACCGGTTCCTTTAGGTTACCTCCGGCAGGGGATACCGTCCCGATAATAGTGACAGATCCTTTTTGTCCGTTGTTCAGCTTAACAATCCCTGCCCGGGAATAAAAATTGGAGATAATGGCCGGAAGGTCCATGGGGAAAGCATCCCGTCCGGGCAATTCTTCCATGCGGTTACTCATTTCGCGAAGGGCTTGAGCCCAGCGGGAAGTGGAGTCTGCCAGCAACAGGGCACGGTGTCCCATAGCCCGGTAATACTCACAAATGGTAATGGCAGTATAAACAGAAGCTTCACGGGCAGCCACCGGCATATTGGAAGTATTACAGATGATGGTAGTCCGCTCCATCAGGTGACGGCCGGTACGTGCATCAATAAGTTTGGGGAATTCAGTGAAGATCTCCACCACTTCGTTTGCCCGTTCACCACAGGCCGCCATAACAATGATATCGGCCTCGGCTTGTTTTGCCAAAGCATGCTGTAAGACGGTCTTCCCACTACCAAAAGGTCCGGGGATAAATCCGGTTCCTCCCTCAGCTATTGGATTAAAGGTGTCTATTGTCCGCACACCTGTTTCCATAACCTTGTAAGGCCGGGGTTTTTCCTTAAAAGCCGTAATAGCGCGCTTAACAGGCCATTTTTGCACCATGGTGACTTCGTGATTTTTCCCGTTGCCATCATTTAGTATGGCAATCCTTTGGTCAACAGTGTAAGAACCTTGTGAGGTGATATCTTCAATGGTATAAGTATCAGTCATCATAAAAGGAACCATAATACGGTGCACCATCCATCCCTCCATCACCTGGCCCAGCCAGTCTCCAGCTGTTACTGTGTCACCTTTTTTTAAAAGAGGTATAAAGTCCCATTTTTTCTCCCTGTCAATAGGTTCTGTGTATTCTCCCCTTTTAAGGAAGACGCCTTCCATGGTAGCCAGATTGTTTTGCAACCCGTCGTAATTGCTGGACAAGAGCCCGGGTCCCAGATTTACTTCCAGCATATGACCTTCAAAAGTCACGTGATCTCCCACACGCAGTCCGCGCGTACTTTCGTATACCTGGGCCTGGGCATTTTTGCCTGCAACTTTTATGACCTCTGCCATCAGCCGTGTATCTCCCAGATGAATGAAACAAATCTCGTTTTGAGCAACCGGTCCGTCAACTTCAATGGTAATCAGATTGGCTATGATGCCCCTTACTTTACCGGTGGTTTGTGTTTGCATAATTATTCTTTCTTGCTTTGTATGTGCCTTTTACTTCATCTACAAGTTCCCTGAACATCCTTGTGCCGGTTTCTTTGTCCAGGCGGGCCCAGCGGGCAACTAGAGAGGTCTTAAGTAAAAATGCGAGTATAACATGTATATCAAAATAATGAAATGTGCACAACTCCGATGCCTTTTCCCACCGGAGACTGTCAATTTTCTGTTCCCTTTCCAGGGGATCTTTCAATTGCATTATCCTGTTAAGGACTGCAGCATATTCCGAAATGAATTCAAGTTTAAAATCTTCTGCCCTGGATTGCACTAACTGCCTGGTAAGGTCGTTGTCGCCAACCAGGTGGTCACCGGGGCTGTTACCGTAACTCCGGGCCATGTAAGCGGCTATGATGTTTCGGATTTCCTGGTCAAAGGAAAAATAATCCCTGATAAAACTATTGTTGCATTTTTGCGCAGCGCTGTAAAAATGAACATTCATGTACTTACCTTCCAGTCCCCTGGTCAGCCAGTCGAGCAAACGGTTATCCTTTTTGCCCAACATCTCTTTCAGGGAACCGGTCAGTTGTTCAAGGTCAAAACTACCCGACTGAAAATCCAGAGCCAGCTGGGGCAATCCTGCAATAATGAACTCGTAATTATTCATCATAGAGCAGCGACTGTGTACCTGGACTTAAGTATTTATTGAACAGTGCCATGAAAGCCTTGTCCGAGAAACGGATCTGGTATCCTCCGCCGGCAGGCGCGATCACAAATCCGTTTTCCATGTCGGCACTGAAGGTAACATTAATGCCACTGTCAAATATTTTTGAGGTTCTTGATCTAAGGAACTCATTAAAAGACGCTTTCCGGGACTGTGGCAATATCACATCCAGGTCCATAGACCCGGCATCTTCCGGTTTAAAAGACTGTACCAGTGTGCTTATCATATCCTTGACAAAGGCATCGTCTTCCATAGCTTTTCTTGTAGAACCTTCCAGGGACTTAAATACTACCAGGTCCTGGATTTTCTTTTTTAATACCGAGATGGTGTGGCGTGAGGCCATCCTGATTTCATTCTCTACCTGTTCCTTGTGTTCGGCAGCCTCTTGTTCAGCCCGGTCAACCATCCAGGTTGCCTCCTTCTTGGCTTCTTTAACAATAGCCTGGGCTTCCTCTTTGGCTTTGGCTATGATCGCATCTGCTTCTTCCCTGCCACGGGTCAGGCCTTCCTGGTAAAGTTTGTTGGTTAGTTCTTGCAGTTTGTTTTCCATATAGTTGAAACAGTCTATTTAAATATTTGTGATTTATGATAAGAAACCAAGCAAAATCCCTGCTGCGACTGCAGAGCCAATGACTCCGGCCACATTGGGTCCCATAGCGTGCATCAGCAGGTGGTTCGTACGATCGTACTGGATACCGATTAGTTCAGATACCCGGGCAGAGTCCGGAACAGCGGATACACCGGCATTCCCTATCAGGGGATTGATCTTGTTTCCCGGCTTGAGGAACAAATTGAGAATTTTCACAAAAAGAACTCCGGCTGCTGTAGCCATGATGAAAGAAAAAGCACCCAGTCCGAATATCAGCACTGAATCCAGTTGCAGGAATTTGTCTGCCTGCGTGGAGCAACCTACAGTCAGGCCTATGAGAATGGTTACAACGTCAATCAGGGGTCCGCGCGCTGTTTCGGCCAGTCGTCTGGTAACACCGCTTTCTTTGAGAAGGTTCCCAAAAAAGAGCATCCCCAGCAGAGGTAAACCCGAAGGGACGATAAAAGCAGTCAATAACAAACCAACAACCGGGAAAATAACTTTCTCCATCTTAGACACTATCCGGGGAGATTTCATCCGGATGAGCCGTTCCTTTTTTGTTGTGAACAAGCGCATTACCGGAGGTTGTATCAGGGGTACAAGAGCCATATAGGAGTAAGCCGAAACCGCAATCGCTCCAAGAAGATCGGGGGCAAGTCTTGAAGATAGGAATATGGCTGTTGGACCATCGGCTCCGCCAATGATCCCGATGGCACCTGCTGCATCGGCTTCAAATCCCAGGAGCAGGGCGGCTGAATAAGCCGCAAAAATGCCGAATTGCGCGGCTGCCCCTATCAATAAAAGTTTTGGATTTGATATGAGTGATGAAAAATCTGTCATGGCTCCAATACCCATAAATATGAGTGGCGGATACCACCCGTTTTTAACCCCATGATACAGGATGTTTAACACAGATCCTTCCTCGTAAATACCCACGGTAAAACCTGGATAAAGAGGAATGTTCCCGATGATCATTCCAAATCCTATGGGAACAAGCAGGAGCGGTTCCCACTCTTTGAATATGCCCATTGCTAAGAAGCCAAGACCAATACATATCATCAGGATATGCTGGAAGGTGGCGTTGGCAAATCCGGTATATTCCCAGAACTGTTGCAGGTTGTTAATGATTTGGTCCATATTAGTTCAATATTATCAGCGGAGCTCCCTCCAGAACTGAATCTCCTTTATTCACTTTTATCGATGCCACAACGCCATCACGGTCTGCTTCAATGTTGTTTTCCATTTTCATGGCTTCCAGAACAATCATTTTTTGTCCTGCTTTGACCGTATCGCCTTCCTTAACACTTACTTCCAGGATGACCCCTGGGAGCGGGGAGTTCACGGTATAGGATCCTCCTGCCGGAGCAGCCTTCCCTGTACTGTGTGAAGTTTTGGCAGCTGAAGGTGCTGCAACACGGGGAGCCCGGGTCAAGGGAGCAGCACTGCTTTTCTTAAATGGTTTGTCAATGCTGACCTGGTATGGTGTGCCATTGACTTCAACCTCGGCCAGTGTTTCTTCCAGTTCGTTAATTACCACACTGTAACTGTTCCCGTTGATTATCAAATTATATTCTTTCATTGTGATTGGTATTATCGGTATGATCTTTTTTGTAAATCCGGCATTCTTCTCAGGGACTGATGTTTTGCACTCCAGGGGGAGTAGTTTTTCCTGACCTGTCCAATGGTAAGTATAGTCGTTTCAATGTCGTGCACTTCGGTCTCATTGGCATAGAGATGCAGTGCCATGGAAATAGCTGCGAAAGTTTCTCCCGAAATGTCTGCTAACGAAATTTTTTTGGTTTTATGGTACGCGTCTGCCTTTTTCTGGGTCAGGTTAATGGCGATTTTGCCTGTTCCTTTAAAAACAAAAGATAAAATCAAGAGCGCAAGAAAGACCACTGACATGGCCAGTACTGCCATGATCCAGCCATAAGGGTCGGCTTCTTTCATTATGGTAGCAGAGGATTTTCCATCCAGTGTATAATTATTAGTACTGGGTGAAGTCTTTGGCAGGGCATCCCAGCCTGTATTATCCGATTCCGGTCCATAGGAGCCTTCTCCATCCACAATGCGGCCGTAGGATTGATTGGGGGCCATGTTGTCAGGTAAAGACACCATGTCCAGTATGGTTTTACCGTCAGCGCTGGTAAGGATGAGGACCTTAGAACCTTCAAGGAAAAAATTCACATGAAAAGAACCCCTGAATGGTTTATTGTCAGCCCAGAAGAGAATATGCTGTCTGGGTTTGATCTGTGTAAGCACATCTCCGCGGGGTATGGGATATTTTTTCAGGTCATTGGGATCGTTGCTCAGATAGCATCCGCCAATATCCACCGTTCCGTATCCAATATTGAATACTTCAAACCAGCTGCTGTGAACCCCGAAATCATCCTGATAATCCTCCGTGTTGGTTATCAGCAATTCGTTCAGTCGCAGGTCAACCACAGTCTGTCCAAAGAGGGATACCTGGAAGAGCAGCAACAACCCGGTAAGTATAAATTTAACTGATTGTTTCATAAAGTTTGGTTTATAATGGAAGGTTGTCGTGCTTTTTGGGGGGAAGATTTTGTTTCTTGGTAGCCAGCAGTTGCAGCGAGCGGATGATCCTGAAACGTGTATTCCTTGGTTCAATGATATCGTCAATATAGCCGTAGCGTGCTGCTGTGTATGGATTGGCAAATGTGTCGCGGTATTCCTTCTCTTTTTCTTCTACGAAAGCAGTAGGATTTTCTGCCTCGGCCAGTTCTTTTCCAAATAGCACCTCAATGGCGCCAGAGGGTCCCATAACAGCAATTTCGGCGGAAGGCCAAGCATAGTTCAGGTCTCCTCCCAGGTGTTTTGAACTCATCACAATGTAAGCGCCGCCGTATGCTTTTCTAAGAATTACAGTGATTTTGGGAACAGTGGCTTCACCGTAAGCATAGAGCAGTTTTGCCCCATGCAGGATCACCCCTCCGTATTCCTGTTGCGTACCGGGCAGGAAACCAGGAACGTCTACCAAAGTGACCAGGGGAATGTTGAAGGCATCACAAAAACGTACGAACCTGGCAGCTTTCCTGGATGCATTTATGTCCAGAACACCGGCCAGCACCCTGGGCTGGTTTGCAACCACACCCACAGAAGTGCCGTTGAAGCGGGCGAAACCCACTATTATGTTGGTGGCATAATCCTTATGGACTTCCAGGAATTTACCGTCATCCACAAGGCTGTGGATGATCTCGAACATATTATATGGTTTGTTGGGGCTGTCGGGGATGATATCATTCAAAGAATCGTCCAGACGGTCAATGGGATCCATGCACTCTGTCCTGGGAGGCTCTTCCATGTTGTTCTGGGGCAGGTAGCTAATCAGATCGCGCATCAGTTCCACGCCGTCCTCTTCAGTTTCTACAGAAAAATGGGCTACGCCGCTCTTGCTGGCATGGACGGTCGCGCCGCCCAGTTCTTCCTGCGTTACATCTTCTCCTGTAACGGTTTTGACCACTTTGGGTCCGGTCAGGAACATGTAGCTGGAACCTTTCATCATGATGGTGAAATCGGTCAGGGCAGGGGAGTAGACGGCACCTCCGGCACAGGGACCAAAAAGGGCCGAGATTTGCGGGATAACGCCGGAAGCTATGATGTTGTTCTGAAAGATATCTCCATAGCCGGCCAGAGCATTGACACCTTCTTGGATACGAGCTCCTCCTGAATCATTGATTCCTATAAGGGGGGCTCCCACTTTCATGGCCTGTTGCATAATCTTGCAGATTTTCATGGACATGGTCTCTGATAGGGATCCTCCAAAGACGGTGAAGTCCTGTGCAAAAACATAAACCAGCCGCCCTTCAATGGTGCCGTAGCCGGTAACAACCCCGTCTCCCAGGATGGTTTTATCCTGCATCCCGAAATTGGTACTGCGGTGCGTTACAAACATGTCAAATTCTTCAAAGCTGCCTTCGTCAAGGAGCATGGTAATGCGCTCACGAGCGGTACATTTACCTTTTTCATGTTGCGCATCTATGCGTTTCTGACCCCCTCCCAGGCGGGCTTTTTCACGGAGTTGAATCAACTCCCGGATCTGTTCCAACTGATTGCTCATTTTATAATTGATTGTATTATTGTTTCGGATTTTCACACAATTCGGTAAGTACACCCAGGGTATCCTTGGGATGCAGGAAGGCGATATGCAGGCCTTCTGCTCCCTTGCGCGGACTTTTATCAATAAGGCGGATGCCGCTCTTTGCCAGTTCGTCCAGGTTCTCCTGGAGCCCCTCTGTTGCAAAAGCTATGTGATGAACCCCTTCACCCCTGTTTTCAATAAATTTTCCTATAGGACCTTCAGGTTCTGTGCTCTCCAGTAATTCCACTTTAGTCTGACCAACCTTAAAAAATGCCGTTCTCACTTTTTGTTCGGGAACTTCCTCAATGGCGTAACAGGACAGGCCAAGTTTCGCCTCATAAAAAGCTATTGCCTGTTCCAGAGAACGAACAGCAATGCCTATATGCTCTATGTGTTTTATTTTCATAGATATCAGGAATTTGATATGAAAAAATTAAAATTAATCTGCAAAAGTATGAAATTTATCTGAAAAGAATAACATAATGATAGATTCTTTAAATTTGCGACCATATATGAAAAGCCTATACAGCCCCAAAAACCGTACCGGAATTTTGTACCTTGTTACACTCCTCAAACGGATTGTTCTGGTATTTCTTTTACTGCTGCTCAGCAGGCTTGCTTTTTATCTGTACAACGGGTATATTTTTCCCGAAACAGGGTGGGAGGCCATGCCCCTGATATTTCGCGGAGGAATTCGTTTTGATCTTTCTGCCCTTTTTTATTTGAACGGTTTGTACCTGATTCTATCCCTTTTGCCTTTTCCTTTTGTTTTTTCCGGGCTTTACCAAATTTTCCTGAAATTTTTGTTTCTGCTGGTCAACGCAGCTGGTTTCTTTTTTCAGCTTTTTGATTTTGTCTATTTTCGAACGACATTGCGCAGAATCGATTTTTCGTTCTTCAGCGAATTTGCTAACGAAAAAAATTGGGCCAATATATTTCTGAAAGCGATACAGGACTATCCGGCCTTTCTGATTGTCTGGCTCGGAGTGATTCTTTTACTATGGTTTTGTTACGGAAACACACACTATCCGGTGCGAAAACCTTATACACTTCGCTTCTTTACCATCAGGCTGCTTACTCTGCTCCTTGCAACGGTAATAATAACCATATCTATTCGTGGCGGGACAGACCGCACCACCAGGCCGATCACCATGAGCAACGCGGCAGCCTACGTTTCTGAACCGCTGGAAATGGGCCTGGTCCTGAACACCCCTTTCTGCATCTTGCGAACTGTTGGAAAACCTTCTGTGGAAAGGCTAAAGTTCTTTTTCTCCGAAGAGGAACTGAATCGCATTTACTCACCGGTTCATATCAGGGATACAATTTCTGTTAGCGGTCAGGAAACGGCATCAGGCAGAAATGTGGTGATCCTGATACTGGAAAGTTTTTCCAGGGAATATTCAGGATACCTGAATCCCGGCGCCTATATATCCCATACTCCTTTTCTTGATTCACTGATGGCACATTCCCTGGCCTGTTCAAGGGCTTATGCCAACGGACGAAAATCAATTGATGGGGTTCCCTCTGTTCTGGGAAGCATTCCAAGTCTGGATCAATCATTCGCTCTGACTCCCTTTGCCCTTAACCGTGTTGAAGGACTGGGCAATGCGCTCAAAAAGCTGGGCTATCGCACAGCTTTCTTCCACGGAGCCCCCAACGGATCACTTGGTCTGGACGGTATGTCCCGTCATTTTGGGTTCGACAACTACTACGGAATGAGCGAGTTTGGGGACAGGTCCCATTTTGACGGTTACTGGGGTATATGGGATGAGCCTTTTTTGCAGTTTTTTGCCAAAACGCTCAATACTTTTGAGGAACCTTTTGCAGCAGCTGTCTTTACCCTGTCTTCCCACCATCCCTTTATCATACCCCGTCAGTATGAAGGAGTGTTTCCGGAAAGCAGCCTGCCCATACAACAATGTATCCGATACTCTGACAATGCATTGCGGCTTTTTTTTGAGAAAGCCCGGAAAAGCAGCTGGTATAAGAACACCCTCTTTGTACTGGTAGCAGACCATGGGACTTACTCACAGGTTAATCCACGCTACCAGTCCGGTATAGAAAGTATGGCAATTCCTATAATATATTATGATCCATCGGGCAGGGTGTTGAGCGGCGGTCAGGTTTTCGATCAGTATACGCAACAAATTGACATCATGCCCACTGTGCTGGATATGCTGGACTATCCCTTCAATTTCTTTGCATTTGGAAGAAACATAAGGGATTCACTCACAATACCATTTGTGGTGAACTTCCCGGCACTCTTCAACATTATGAGGGAAGAAAATGAAAAAGAGCCCTCAAATGAGCTCTTTCTAAAAGCCTTTCGCCAGCAATATAATAACAGGCTGCTTGATGACAGCCTGCACGTAGGGAATTAAGCCATGTTGGTATAGACGTTCTGGACATCATCATCATCTTCGATCCGTTCCAGTAGTTTTTCAACGTCCATTTTTTCCTCCGGTAACAAATGCTTTAATTCGCCGTTGACTATTCGGTCAAAACCCCCGCTGACCAGCTCAAGTTCCTTTTCTTCAATGAATTTCTGAAGTGACCCGTAGGATTCAAAGCTTCCGTAAATTACAATAACGCCCTCTTCTTCGTCCAGAAAAACTTCTTCTCCTCCATAATCGATCAGCTCCAGTTCAAAGGTTTCCATGTCCGGTACCTGTTCAGACTTTATCTTAAAGACACAGGTGTGATCAAACATGAAGACTACGCTTCCTGAGGTACCCAGGTTGCCTCCGTACTTATTGAAATAGGACCGGATGTTGGCTACGGTTCTGGTGGTATTGTCAGTTGCCGTTTCCACGATGACAGCAACGCCATGTGGTCCAAATCCTTCGTAAACGACCTCGCGGTAATCTCCCTTGTCTTTTTCCTCTGCCCTTTTGATAGCCCTTTCGATATTGTCTTTGGGCATGTTTTCAGAACGGGCAGTCTGGATTATGGCACGCAGCCTGGGATTGTTCTCCGGGTCTGTGCCACCCTGTTTGGCTGCTATGGTCAGTTCTTTGCCCAGCCGGGTAAAAGTCCGTGACATATTGCCCCAGCGTTTTAGCTTTCTGGCCTTCCTGTATTCAAAAGCCCTTCCCATAGCTAAGCGTTATTGCTGCATCAGAATTTCCAGACGTGAAATATACTTGTCAATATCATAGCCCTCAATGGTCTGGGGATATTTATCCTTGATGGTTGTGTACATTTCCAGGGCACCGTTGTAATTGCCTTTTTCTTCCATCAGAATGCCTGCTTTTTTGTAATAGGCGGCTGCGTAGGCATTATCTTTGTACCCTGCTGCTTTTTTATACCAGGATATCGCATTGTCCATATCGTCCAGGCCCGCAAAGGCATCCCCTATATTACACCAGGCACGGGCTTGAATAATGTCGTCCCCAGAATTATATTTATTAAGGTAATCAATTGCCTGCTGATAGTTGCCAAGGCGCAGTTCGCAAACGCCGGCGTAGAAGTATACCACCTTTCCGGGAAGCGACTTGTACTGTTGAATAATATCTTTAAAACCCAAAACATTGCCATCGCCGTTGAGTGCAAGATTAAACGAATCGGTCCGGAAATACTGTTCGGCTGGAAACAGTTGGGCAAGGGCCTCATTACGACGCGGTTCCCTGATTATTTTCGTATAACCGAAAACGAGTCCGACCAGGACTACAATTCCTGCAACGACATAAATAATGTGTTTTTTATACTTGTTCAGAAATTCTTCTGATTTGCTTATTGCCTGGGCAACTGTAGCCTTTTCTTCATTTTTTTTCTGAGGCTTTGCGCCGGATTTCTTTTTTGACATAGGTCTAAGATTTAAGGCCGCAAATATACGCAAAATTTGCTATGTTTGCATACTTGTTTAAGGAATCTGTATGCATTTGTCCCGTTTATTGCTCTCTCATTTTAAAAATATCGAAAACGCTGATCTGGAGTTCTCTGCTGGGATAAATGTGCTATACGGTGATAACGGGGAGGGGAAAACAAACCTGCTGGAGGGCATCTATTACCTGAGTGTCTGCAAAAGTTCCCTTCAGGTCCAGGACAAGGATATGATTGATCATAACAGTCAGGAAGCAGCGTTCTTTGGCGAATATACCACAGACGCCGGAATGGCAGAAAAAATATCCTGTCTTCTTACCAGGCAGGGGGAGAAGATTTTCAAAAGAAACGGGAAACGGTACGAGAAGCTTTCCTCCCATGTGGGACTGATCCCTGTGGTTATGGTTTCACCTCAGGACACTTCTCTAGTGTTTGGGCCGGCCGAGGAGAGGCGGAAATACATGAACTTCCTGCTTTCCCAGACAGGATCGGATTACCTCCAGGCCATACAGGAATACAATAAATTGCTTTTCCAGAGAAACCGGCTGCTCAAACAGGAATACCTGCCAGCAGATGTCCTGGATGCCCTGGATTCTTCTTTATCCTCCAGGGGGGACTGGATCCATGAAAAACGTGCAGAACTTTGCAAACTGCTGCAACCCCATGTGATCCATTATTACGAGCTTCTGTCAGCCGGTAAGGAGCAGGTCGGTTTAAGCTATGAATCGGACCTGAACCGTGAAAATATGGCTACACAGCTGAAAAAAAACAGGCAGAAAGATATAAACCTGCAGTATACCGGCACGGGTGTTCAGCGTGACGATATACATTTTTCTCTGGGGAATCACGCACTTAAGGTGTGCGGGTCACAGGGGCAACAGAAAACATACCTGCTGGCACTCAAACTGGCTCAGTTTTCCCTGATCAGGCAAATGAAAGGAGTGGCACCCATATTACTGCTTGACGACGTTTTTGACAAACTGGATGCCCGGCGGGTTGCACACCTGTTGCATCTTGTTACAAAAAATGGTTTTGGACAGATTTTTCTCACAGACAGCAATAAAGTCCGCATAGAGGAGATCATACACGCCCTTGGCGGGCCCCATTCAATATACCGTGTAAATGGAGGTGTTTTTACCTATGAAAAGACAACAGACCAGAGCATTAAATGAAATTCTTGAACAAACCCTGAACGAAACGGGATTGGCCGCTGGCCTGGAAACACTCAGGATCCATAATGCCTGGAATGAACTGATAGGAGAGGCAGCAGTTAAGGAATGCGGAGAACGTTCTTTCCGGGAAGGGGTTTATACCGTCAGGGTAAAATCTTCTGTCCTTCGTTGCCAGCTGGATATGCAGAAGGTTTTCCTGACCGGAAAGATCAACGCATTGCTTAACAAGACTTTGGTTCGCGAAATAGTGATTCATTAACTGTGGGTGCAAGGCCTCATATCATTGCAGACGAACAGGTACCTTTCCTGGAAGGTATCAGCGAAAAGCATGCCCGTATTACCCGTATGCCCGGACATCTTATTGGTCCTCAGGTAGTTAGAAAGGCCGATGCGCTCCTTGTCAGGACGCGGACAGTTTGTTCGGCCGGTCTTTTAAAGGATAGCCGGATCTCTTTTATTGGAACCACTACTATAGGGACTGATCACATTGATCTGGAATATTGTACAAAGGCTGGCATTGTTGTGGCTAACGCCCCGGGGTGCAACGCCGGAGCTGTCATGCAGTATGTTTTCACGGCGCTTTTTGCCTGGGCCGGGAACAATGCAGGTGATCTGAAAAATAAAACGTTAGGTATTGTGGGGGTGGGCAATGTTGGTAAAAAGGTGGCTGCACTGGCATCCCGTCTGGGAATTCGTACCATTCTGAATGACCCACCCAGGGCAGAAGCCGAAGGACCTGAAGGTTTTTCCGATCTCGGCTTATTGCTTGAACAGTCCGATATAGTAACCATGCACGTTCCGCTGACCCCGCTGACAATCAATATGGTCCAGAGCCATTTTCTTTCATACATGAAGAAAGGGGCCTGTTTTATCAATACTTCCCGGGGAGCGGTGGTAGATGAGCAGGCCCTGCGCAAAGCAGCCCCGCAGCTGGGCGGCATCATTCTGGATGTCTGGCAGGGAGAACCGCACATAAATCCGGCTACCATTGAGGTGAGCAGCATTGGCACACCCCACATTGCGGGTTATTCACTGGAGGGAAAGAGGAATGCAACGGAACAGGTGGTACAAGCCATGGCAATTCATTTCGGGTGGAATGACCTGCAAAACTATTCGGTTGCATTGCCTGCAGCAAGCTATGTTCCTTCTGATTTGCTTTTTACCCATTGTTTTCCTATTTTTGAAGAAGATAAACAGTTGCGGAAAGCACCGGAACAATTTGAACAAATCAGGAACGCTTATGTTTTCCGCAGAGAATGGACCCAGGAACAATACAGCCGACTGACTTTATGTTTACCACAGAAGACCTTCTGACAATAGAGCGTAAGGGGATAACGCTTAAAGATATAGAAACCCATTTAAAATTTTTTTCTACTGGTTTTCCACCCCTTGACATAGCCGGTCCTGCCGTGCCCGGAAAAGGGATAGTACAACTGGACGGGCAGCAACAGGAAGAGCTGATAAAAAGGTACAACGAGTGGAACGGGTCCAGGATTAAATTTGTTCCGGCTTCCGGTGCGGCCAGCCGTATGTTCAAGGACCTTTTCGAGGCAAGGGACCTTCTGGAAAAAGACAGGAATGCCGTATTGCCCGATGTGCTCAACAACTTTTTTGAAAGGCTCCCCGAATTTGCCTTTTATCCTATTCTTTCAGGTCTGAAAGAATTTGATCCTAAGGATCGTTACGGAATTCTCTCGCTTATTTTGGAGAGGAACGGCCTGAACTATGCCTCTATGCCCAAGGGAATGATACCTTTTCACAAGTCTTCAGAAGGGCCGAGGACTCCGTTTGAAGAACACCTGGTAGAAGCAGCACTGACTTCTGCTCAGCCGGAGGGGACGGTCAAACTCCATTTTACAGTTTCTGAAGAACACCTGGATTTGTTTATCGGCCTTTGGCAAAAGGTACAAAAGGAATATGAGGAACTGTTCCAAACCACTTTTATTATTAGTTTTTCCACCCAGAGTCCTTCTACCGACACCTTGGCCGCTGACATGGACAACCGCCCATTCCGTGATCAGGGCGGATCGCTGGTTTTCCGCCCGGCAGGACACGGGGCACTTCTGGATAATCTGAACACACTGGAAGAGGATATGGTGATTATCCGCAACATAGACAACGTAGTACCCCGGGGGTCACTGGGACCTGTTATCCACTGGAGAAAAGTGCTGGCCGGCTATCTGTTGAGCTGCAGAAGGAAGGTATATAAATATATTGGTGAACTGAAAAACAACGCAGATCCTATCTGTCTGAAAGAAATTGCCGGTTTTCTGGAAAGTAATTTCGGCATTACGCATCCTCCCATGGAAGGCGAAGAATTTCGTTCCTATCTGTTTTCCAAACTGAACAGACCTGTACGGGTATGCGGTATGGTCCCTGCCACGGGGGAACCCGGAGGAGGCCCGTTCCGTGTTGTGGACCGTGATGGGAGCGGTTCGCTTCAGATCCTGGAAAGCGCGCAGCTGCAAGGCAAACGCTATCCTTCCACTCATTTTAACCCGGTGGACATAGTTTGCTCCTTCAAAGCCTATGACGGAACCACTTACAGGCTTTCGCAATTCCGGGATGACGATACCGGATTTATTTCTCAAAAGAGTTTCCTGGGCAGGGAATTGAAAGCACTGGAACTGCCGGGACTCTGGAACGGGGGAATGAGCCGGTGGAACACCGCTTTTGTGGAAGTTCCTCTGAGCACCTTCAACCCGGTTAAAACTGTTATGGATTTGCTGCGAAATGTACACAATAATTGATGATATTGTGTTTGGTAGTTAAAAAAAGATTTTTAACTTTGTCGCTGTTCATTGAATTTATTAACCATTTAACTAATTATAAACACCATGGTAGATTTAATTGAAATGCTGAAAGCCCTGATTCAGGACCCCAGTTCAAACGGGATTCTGGCTTTGATTTTAGTAATCCTGGGAGTTATTATCCCCTTTGTTATTCCTTTCATTTTCGGGGGTGACGAATAAGAGTACTGGAATTTATTATTTTTTATGGAGTTTCCCGAAAATCCGAAACAGAGTAGGGGGAGTCGCTGAAAATCCTCAAGAGTAGGCAAAAAGATTAACATTTAATTCGAATTAAAATGGACGTATTTATGACAATTCTCAAAGATATGTGGCAAGGACTGATGGACTGGGAAGGCGGATTCGTTTTTGCATTCCTAGGAATTGGAGCGATACTTGTTACCGTGATTCAGGGAATTATTGCTCTGGTGCAATCTTATCAGGAAGCTTAAGAAAACAGAAAAGCCAATAGATAAAAGGCGGATGTGCTGCAGCACATCCGCCTTTTTCTTTCTGTTCACCGGTCTGGGACCTATTATTTAAAAAGTCCGGCCCAACCGTAACGTTTCCGGTTTTTCCAGTCTCCTTTGTGGTAGGCATAAGCCACGATCAGGGGTACAACGGTCGTGGCCTCGGCGTATACCATTTGTTCGTGAACAGTACTAACCTTTCCCCAGGAAGAAGCTTCTTTGAGCGTAGAACTGGAACAGGCACCGTCACGAACATCGGCCACAGTGATCTGGATGGCATACTGATGCATGGGTACCTCTAATCCCTGGCACTCGGCGCAGACAACAGTATCCTGGGCAAAATTCTTGGGGACACCTCCCCCGACCATGAACAGACCGCTGGCCTTTGCCTCGATCTTGATCTGTGTCAATTCCCGGAAATCGGCCACTGAATCTATGGTAAGATAAGGTTTGCCCTCTTTGATGCGTTCCAGCTGGTGCATGACCAGTCCAAAGCCGGCGCTGCAGTCAGAAAAGGCAGGCACGAAAATGGGCACCCTGTGTTCGTAACAGGTCTGTAGTAGAGAATTCTTTTTTACAGCGTTTTTTGTAAGCCATTTACCGGTTTCCCAGAGAAATTCCCTTGAGGAATAAGGCCTGGGCTCCAGGCTGTCCGCAATTTCTTTAATGGTGGCATCGCAGTGCTGCAGTTCCTGCTCATCTATATAGGTATCGTAAATGCGGTCAATATAGAGGCTGCGCAACATGCCGTCGTCAACAAAAGGTGTCCCTTTATAGTGTTTGAAACCAAGTGCCTCAAAGAAGTCCATGTCTATGACGGAAGCACCTGTAGATACGATGCAGTCTATCATGTTAAAGCGGACCATATCTACGTATACCTGCATGCATCCCCCGGCACTGGAACTTCCGGCCAGTGTAAGCCAGTTGGTACAATCCTTCTGGCGGATCATCATTTGCAGGATATCGGCGGCACGGGCCGTGTCCCTGGACGAAAAAGCCATATCCCTCATTGAATCAATGATGCAGGTTGCATCGATCTTTGTGATGTCGATGTGTTTGATTTCGTCCCTAAGGAGGTCTTTTTTCTTTGCGCTCATAATGGTGTGTTTATATATCAAAACAAAGGTAAGGCTTTTATCCAAAAAAATGTTAATTTTGCCGGATATTTCAGCTTAAATCATAATGCAACTCTCTCGTTTTGTCAATGCCTTTAAGCGTCTTGAAACGCCTTTTTATTTTTACGATCTGGACAACCTGGACCAAACCCTGCGTTTATATACCAAATACCTAAGAAAATACGGCTATCAGGCGCATTATGCCATGAAGGCCAATGCCAATCCGCGCATTCTGGAGATGATAAACCGCTCTGGACTGGGTGCTGACTGTGTTAGTGGAAACGAAGTCCAGCTAGCTTTGGATATGGGATTTGACCCCGATACCATTGTTTTCGCGGGTGTCGGAAAATCCGACAAAGAAATACGGACTGCTTTGCAGGGAGGAATATTCTGTTTTAACTGTGAATCGGCCCAGGAGATCCGGATCATCAATGACCTGGCCTCTCAGATGGGCAGAACAGCCCGGATTTCACTCCGCCTGAACCCCAACATTGATGCCCATACAAACAAGCACATTACCACAGGACGCTCCAGGGATAAATTTGGAATCAACGAATGGATGCTGGATGAGGTACTTCAGGTAATTGCCGCTGGCAGTAATCTTAAACTCACAGGGCTTCATTTTCACATAGGATCCCAGATTGAGGATCTGAAGGTTTTTGAGAAATTGTGTAACAAGGTGAATGGCTTTCAACGATGGTTTGAAGAACGGGATATCCGCCTGGAGCATATCAATCTGGGCGGGGGGATAGCCGTAGATTACCATGACCCGTTTAAAAACCCTTTCAGCCCATTTGAATCGTATTTTCAGACCATACACAGCAAACTGGAAGTCAGGAAAGGACAAAAAATCCATTTTGAACCGGGAAGAGCATTGGTGGCTCAATCCGGATATCTCATATCCAGAGTTTTGTACGTAAAAATAGGCAAGGGTAAAAAGTTTGCAATTCTGGATGCAGGCATGAATGACCTGATAAGGCCGGCACTTTATGGCGCCAGCCACGCCATTTTCAATATCACAACAGCTTCACAAAAAAATGAAGTATACGATGTCGTAGGTCCTGTATGCGAGTCGGCCGACCGTTTTGGCCTTGCCGTCAAATTACCCGAGACCGCTCGTGGGGATCTGATTGCTATATGTTCTGCAGGTGCATACGGGCAGGTTATGGGAATGCGCTACAACCAGCGGGAGCTGGCCCCGGCTTATTACTCCCCCGAACTATAATACCTGATATGTATATTAAGATATATCCCGAAAATCCGCAGGACCGCCTTGTGCAGATGACGGTTGCAACCCTGCAAAAGGGAGGTATCGTGATTTATCCCACTGACAGCGTATACGGTATGGGGTGTTCCATAGAGCATTTAGGCAGTGTTCCCCGTATGGAAAGGATCAAAGGCTATTATACCCCTTCAACGCGTTTGTCTTTCCTGTGCTATGACCTGTCACAGGCATCAAACTATTGCCGTCCTCTGGGCAACGCCGTTTTCCGCCTAATCAAGAAAAACCTGCCGGGACCATTTACTTTCCTGCTCCAGGGAAATAGCCAGGTCCCCAAGTTGTTTAAAGGGAAAAAACAAACCGTAGGCATCAGGGTTCCCGATAACCCCATATTGCAGGTTATACTTAGGGAACTTGGAGTTCCCATAATATCTACTTCTTTGCCCTGGGACGAAACAGAACCCGGGTATTCCAACGACCCCGGACTGATTAATGAAAGGTTCGGGGAGCAGGTGGATATCGTGATAGACGGGGGGCCAGGAGGACAGGACCCCTCGGCAATAATTGATTGCACAGGTCCAGAACCCCTGGTCATCAGGGAAGGACCCAAACCATTACTTGACAGATAGATATGTTTGAAAACCTTACCGAAAGACTGGAAAGATCGTTCAAATTGCTTAAGGGAGAAGGCAAAATCACAGAAATCAACATGGCCGAAACCCTCAAGGATGTGCGGAGGGCGTTGCTCGATGCCGACGTAAGCTATAAGGTGGCCAAGGGGTTTTGTGATCAGGTTAAGGAAATGGCCATGGGCCAGGAGGTGCTGAAATCGGTGCGACCGGGGCAAATGATGACCAAAATAGTCCATGACCGGTTGGTGGACCTTATGGGAGGAGATGCCGCCGGGATCAATATCAAAGGCAATCCGGGCGTTGTTCTGATTTCAGGGTTGCAGGGCTCGGGAAAAACCACTTTCTCGGCAAAACTGGCCTTGCATCTAAAGAAGAAAAAAGGGATAAGGCCGCTGCTTGTGGCGGCAGACGTTTACCGTCCGGCAGCCATGGAACAATTGAAAATTCTGGGACAACAGGTCGGAGCCGATGTTTATATAGAATCAGGCAGCATGGACCCTGTGCAGATCTCGATCAATGCCAGGGACAAAGCAAAAAACGAAGGGTACGGAGTGATTATTGTCGATACGGCCGGACGTCTTGCCATAGATCAGGCCATGATGCAGGAGATTACAGCCATAAAAAAAGCGCTTAACCCGTCTGAAACTTTATTTGTAGTGGATTCCATGACGGGCCAGGATGCGGTAGAAACGGCCCGTACATTCCATGAACAGCTCAACTTTGACGGGGTTGTCCTGACCAAGCTGGACGGGGATACACGCGGAGGGGCTGCTCTGTCTATCCGTGCCGTTGTGAGCAAACCCATCAAATTTGTGAGCACCGGTGAAAAAATGGAGGCCCTGGATGTGTTTTATCCGGCCCGTATAGCAGACCGTATACTGGGCATGGGGGATATAGTGAGCCTTGTGGAAAAGGCACAGGAACAATTTGACGAGGAAGAAAGCAAAAAGCTCAGAAAAAAACTAGCACAGGATAGTTTTAATTTTAACGATTTTCTATCGCAGATCAGGCAAGTCAAAAAAATGGGCAACATTAAGGACCTTGCGGCCATGATTCCTGGAGTATCAAAGGTAATTAAAGATGCAGATATCGATAACGATGCCTTCAAGGGGATTGAAGCCATAATCGCTTCCATGACACCCCAGGAACGTGACAATCCGGCCCTTCTCAATGGCAGCAGGCGTAAACGTATAGCAACAGGGAGCGGGACATCCATAACCCAGGTAAACCATTTGATCAAACAATTTGACGACACAAGAAAAATGATGAAGAAACTTGGAACCGGAGGCGGCGCTTCATTGGCAAATGCTTTAAGAAAAGGAGGAATCAGGTAATGATATTGCTGGATGGAAAATCGGCTGCTGAAGCCATGAAAAAAGACATAGCTAAGGAAGTGGCCCGATGGACAGGCGAGTATGGCAGGAGGCCTCATCTGGCTGCTGTATTGGTTGGCCAGGATCCTGCCAGCCTAACCTATGTAAGAAACAAAGAAAACGACTGCCGCCAGGTAGGCATGGACTCTTCTGTGTACAGACTTTCGGCTACCATCAGCCAGGAAGGATTGACAGAATGTGTCCAGACACTTAATCAGGACCCGGGTATAGACGGTCTGATTGTGCAATTGCCTCTGCCCGGCCACCTGGACGAACAGGAAATCATAGAAGCCATAGATCCGTCAAAGGATGTTGACGGATTTCATCCGGTCAATGTAGGCAGGATGGTGCTGGGGTTGCCTTCTTTTGTTTCGGCAACACCGGCAGGTATAGCAGACCTGCTTGAGTATTACCACATACCTACCCGGGGAAAAGAATGTGTAATCATCGGGAGGAGCAATATCGTGGGCAAACCGCTCGCAAACCTGTTGTCCAGAAAGGGCCCCGGAGGTGATTGTACCGTTACCCTGTGTCATAGCCACACTGCAGATCTGTGGAAAGTCTGCCTGAGGGCTGATATCCTTGTTGCTGCCCTGGGACGGCCTCATTTTCTGAAAGCCAATATGGTGAAGGAGGGAGCGGTGGTAATTGATGTAGGGATCACGCGGATTGAGGACAGGAGCACAAAATCGGGTTATCGGCTTGCAGGTGATGTGGATTTTGAGGAAGTGGCTCCCCGCTGCAGTTACATTACCCCTGTCCCGGGTGGAGTGGGTCCTATGACACGCATATCTTTGTTAAAAAACACGTTACAAGCTGCCCTGATACGAAATAAATAAATTAATATATTATGGAAAGAAGGAATTTTTTAAGAACAGCCATACTTGGCACGGTGGCCGGGATGGCGGGTTTAAGAAATAGTAAGCTTCTGGCCTGGAACAACAGGTCAGAGGCAGATACCTCACAATCAGATACCATACCCGATCTTGTGGCTGTCATGGGAGGAGAACCGGATAAGTTATATGCCAGGGCAATTCAGGAAATGGGTGGTATGAAACGGTATATCAAACCCGGGATGAAAGTAGTGGTTAAACCCAATATTGGCTGGGATAAAGCACCGGAATTTGCTGCCTGCACCAACCCCATACTGGTTGCTGCTATTGTCAGGGATTGTCTTGATGCAGGGGCTTCAGAGGTTAAAGTATTTGACCACACATGTGATCAATGGAGGGGTTGCTACGAAAACAGCGGCATCCAGGAGGCAGTCCGCCAGGCCGGAGGCCAGATGGTGAATGCCCATGAAGAAAAGTATTTTCGCGAAACGGAATTGCCGGAAGCCATTCGTATGAAAAGACCTAAAATCCACGAAGCGCTGTTGGATTGTGATGCCTGGATTAATGTCCCGGTTCTGAAAAATCATGGAGGAGCCAGGATGACCATTTGCATGAAAAATTATATGGGTATTGTATGGGACCGCAGGTATTTGCATTCCAACAATCTGCAACAATGCATTGCAGATGCTGCAACATTTGCCAAAAGACCAGTCCTGAATTTTGTAGATGCTTACCGCATTATGACTCAGAACGGGCCTAAAGGCAGGAGCCTTGAGGATGTTCAGACACCCAAGGCCCTGTTTGTATCCTCAGACATCGTAGCTGTTGATACAGCGGCCACCCAATTTTTCAATCAGTTCAGCAATATGACCATACAAGAGGCATCGCACATTCTGCTGGCAGAGAAGCATAACCTGGGAACTACAAACCTTGATAAACTTAACATCAAACGCATTCTCCTCTGATGATGCTCTATGGTTTTCTAAGATGGTTTCGCAGGATAACTGCATTGGCAGTATTTGCTGGCCTGCTGTATTTCTTTCTTTTCATATCTGCCCGTATTGAAGTCTTATGGCAGGGCCTAATTAAACTACAGATTGTTCCGGCAATACTCGGGATAGCTTCCGGGGGTCTGATAACTGTGCTGCTTGTGCTGTCACTAACAATAATCTTTGGCAGGGTTTATTGTTCCCTGTTATGCCCGCTGGGGATCTGGCAGGATATCGTTAACCGGGCCGGCCAATTTTTAAGGGGCAGGAAAAAACTCAAGAATCGTTTCAGCAAGGCACATAATGCGATTCGATATCTGATCATGGTTGCTGCAGTAATCTGTGTCGCTTTTTCCTTTATCCTGCCACTTGCGTGGCTCGATCCTTACGCCCTCTTCGGGAAGATGGCGGTTAACCTGGGAAGGCCCCTTGTCAGTCTGGTCGGGGGCTCGCAATACCCGGCCTGGAATCTGGCTGCTTTCCTTATATCTGCAGTTCTTTTCACAACCATTACAGTGATTTCCTTCTTCAGGGGACGGCTCTATTGCAATACCATATGCCCCGTCGGAACCCTGATGGGACTGATCTCGAAAATTTCCATGTTCAGGATACAGATAGATACGGCTGCCTGTACGCATTGTCAGCTATGCGGAACTTCATGCAAGTCTCACTGTATTGATTGCAACAGCGCAGTGATAGATCACTCCCGTTGTGTTGTGTGCATGAATTGCATTTCTGTCTGCCGGCGCAGCAGTATTCTTTACCGGTTTTCCTGGAAAAGGAAAAACCGTCCAGAAACAACGGATGTTATACAACAGCAACAAGGGCAGCAAAAGCGCAACAGCAGGAGGGTTTTTCTGGTAGCTGCCCTGGGCGCAGGGGCTGGAGCCGTTCTACTGAATCGGGTTACTGAAAAAAAGCGGGTACGCATTACCAGTTCAATGCCACCCGGAGCCGGCAACCTGCAAAGGCTTAAAGATAAATGTGTTGCCTGTCACGCCTGTGTAGCAGCATGCCCTTCCAACATCATCAAACCGGCTATGGGAGATTTCGGATGGCAAGGTTTTTTATTGCCTGCCGTATCCTATGAAAACGGATTTTGCGGCTTTGAATGTCAGAAATGTCAGGAAGTTTGTCCTTCAGGTGCCTTGCAGCTCATGCCGCTGGAAGAGAAAAAACGCATGAGAATCGGGGTCGTAAAACTCACCCTGGAAAATTGTATTGTAGAGAAATTTGGAACGGATTGCGGTGCCTGTGATGAGCATTGTCCTGTCAAAGCGGTGGAAATGACACCCCGTGAAGGGACAAACAAAGTATTTCCGAAAACCAATCCGGCAATCTGCATTGGCTGCGGAGGTTGTGAATTTATATGCCCGGCCACGCCCAAGGCAATAGTAGTTATTCCATTATCTGAACAACGCCAGGCAGATGCTCCCGTTCTGGATGCCAAAATAAAAGTGGAAATCAACGGATTCGGTTTTTAGCCCTTATCCGGTTCATCTAAAAGGTCCGGTCTTAGCCTTTGGGTGCGGTCCAGGCTCGTATCTTCCTGCCAGTGGCTGATCTTAACGGGATCTCCGCTCAGAAGAACTTCCGGGACTTTCCAGCCCATGAAATTAGCGGGCCGGGTGTAGATCGGAGGTGCCAACAACCCATCCTGGAACGAATCGGTCAGGGCCGAGGTTTGATCTGAAAGCGCTCCGGGTAGCAGCCTGACCACCGCATCGGCAATCACGGCAGCGGCCAGTTCACCTCCGCTCAACACGTAATCCCCTACAGATAGTTCCCTTGTTACCAGGTGATCGCGGATCCTCTGATCCACCCCTTTGTAATGACCGCATAGAATCATGATATTCTGCAGGCAGGAGATCCGGTTGGCTTCTTTCTGGTTGAAGGGCAACCCATCCGGAGTGGTATATATGATCTCGTCGTAACTGCGTTCCTTTTTCAGGTCCTCCATAAGGCGGAATATTGGCTCTATCATCAGGACCATTCCGGCATCTCCTCCATAAGAATAATCATCCACCTGCCTGTATTTTCCTTTTCCATACAGCCTCAGATCGTGGGTCACAATCTCAACCAGGGAGCGTTCTCTGGCTCTTTTAACAATGGAATGGGAAAACGGGCTTTCCAGCAATTCAGGAAGTACCGAGATGATATCGATTCTCATGGTAAAGCAAAAGTAATCATTATTCAATATATTGGAGTTTTTCATTACATTTGCTGGCTATAAATACTAATTCCTTCCCAGTACAATGGATCCTGAAATTATTACCCCTGCTCCCATAGAGCAATTCGACAACAAAAAACCCGAAAATATCGATGTTGTTGAAACTACCCTGAACACAGATGCTATTGATTATGCGTCCCTGTCTATTCCCGAACTTCTTGCTGAATTCGAACGACTTATAGAGGCTGAAGACAAGACCGAAATGCACAAGAATGCAGACATCATAAAATCTTGTTTCTACAAATTATTAAAGAAAGACCAACCCTCTTCAGCTCCGGAACAAGAGGCCCCTGAACAGCTTCAGGAGACTCCTGAAGAAACGGCATTCAAACGGTTGTATACCCGTTACAAAGTCCTGCGTGCAGACCTGTTGCGCAATATCGAACAGCAGAAGGAAAGGAATCTTGAAGAGAAACAATCCATCATAGAAGGCATCAGGGCACTTTTAGAAAAACAGGAGGACATCAATCATACATTTCCCGAATTCCGCGCCTTGCAGATCCATTGGAAGGAGGTAGGCCCCGTTCCCTTGTCACGGACAAAGGATATCTGGGAAACCTACCAGCATTGTGTTGAGAAGTTCTATGATTACTTAAAGATCAACAACGAGTTGCGTGATCTGGATTTTAAGCGCAACCAGGAAATCAAGGAAAAGCTATGCGAGAAGGCCGAGGCTCTTGTTGAGGAAACCAATGTGGTTTCGGCATTTCATAAATTACAGAAACTGCATGAGGAGTGGCGCGAAACGGGGCCTATCACACACGAACTGCGCGAACCTATGTGGGAACGTTTCAAGGTAAGTACAACGGTTATAAATAAACGCCACCAGGATTTTTTTGAAGAACAGAAAAAGCAGCAGCGCCAAAACCTGGAAGCCAAGCTGATCCTTTGTGAAAAGGCAGAAGCTATCTCCCGTGAAACAACAGATGATGAAGTCAACTGGAACAGAAAGGCCAAAGAACTGGAAGTACTTCAAAAGGAATGGAGAACTATTGGATTTGCCACCAAAAAAGAAAATCAGAAGGTATATGACCGTTTTCGTGCCGCCTGTGATCAGTTTTATGGAGAGAAACGCGGTTTCTACTCCAAATTCAAAAAAGAAATGCAGGATAATCTGGCCCTGAAAACCGCGTTGTGTGAGCAGGCAGAAGCCATTAACATGAGCGATGACTGGCGCCGTACTACAGACCAGCTGATCCATCTTCAGAAACAATGGAAGGAGATTGGTCCTGTTTCAAGGAAACAGGCCGATGGTATATGGAAGCGTTTCCGTTCAGCCTGCGATGTTTTTTTCACCCGTAAGGCAGAGCATTTCTCAAAGATAGACACCATATACCAGGAAAACCTGGCCGCCAAGGAAGCCCTGATCAGAGAACTTGATAATTTTGATTCTTCTGCTGCAACAAATCTTACGGCAGCTTTGCGCGATTTCCAGAATCGGTGGATACAGATAGGTTTTGTCCCCGGTAAAGAGAAAGAAAGGATTCAAAATGAGTATAAAAATTTGATAAACACGCATTTCGGACATCTCGGCCCGGGTACTTCAGAAAAACGCAACAATTTTCGTCCCAGCCGCGGAGGACGTCCGGATGAATTCCGCAGCGGAAGGGACAAACTGATCCAGCGTTTCCGTCAGCTTGAATCCGAGATCTCGGTATGGGAAAACAATATGGGATTCTTTGCAAAATCAAGGAATGCAGATAAAATCCTGGCTGACACCTGCAAGAAGATTGAAACAGCTAAGAAGGAACTGGCCGAGCTGGAAGCAAAGATCAAACAAATGGAAGGAAATGAATAAAAATACGGTATGGGCCATTTTGCTGATTGGGGCCATTCTGGTGGGTTTCAGCATCTACAACTCCAAAGTGGCCAAGGAACAGCAAAGAGAACAATTCGTCCGTGATTCCATAGCCCGCCAGGAGGCCATGGAAGCCATCAGACAGGAAGAGAGAAACAAACCGCTGGCCGTCCCGGTGGAACAGGGCGTGGATATTCAGGAATCTGTCACCTCTGCTGGTCAAAAGTATTCCAATGCATACCTGAACCTGTCACTCAATGGAGAGGAATCTCTTTATGTCCTTGAAAATGAAAAAATCAAGGTTTCATTTACCAATAAAGGAGGCCAGCCATACAGCGTCCAGATCAAGGATTTCAAAACCTACAACGGAGACAGCCTTTTGTTTTTTAGCGGACCCTCAAATAGGCTCTCGCTGGATCTCTATGCCGGAGAGCAGATCAATACAGGGGATTTTTTCCTGGTTCCTAATTTTATTGAAGAAAACAACAGCCTTACTTTCTCACTCTTTTTTGATCAGAATGCGTACATAGAATACATCTATGTTCTGGACAAGGAATCTTACCTGCTCAACATGAACATCAACCTGGTGGGCATGGACCGCTATATACCACGGAATGTAACCCAGCTGGATCTGAACTGGAACATAGATATACGTCACCTGGAAAAAGGTTTTGACAATGAAAAGAATTATTCTGCCATATCCTACAAATTTCCCAACACAAAAGATGTTGAAAAATTAGGACAGAGAAAAGCCGAGGCCAGTGAATCCATCAAGACGCGTGTGGAATGGGTGGCTTTTCAGCAGCAATTTTTCTCGGCCATCCTTATAGCCGATCAGAATTTCAACAGCGGGGACCTTTCATACCGTTTCTACGATCCCTCCAATACAGACACCCTGCTGATGAATTGTCATGCTAACATGCAGATCCCGTTCCAGTCATCGGCAGAACAAAGTATTCCGCTACGGTTCTATTTTGGGCCCAACGGATTCTATTCACTCAAGGCCTACGATCGTTCTTTTGAAAAGATTATTCCCCTTGGCGGGGTGCTTATCGGTTCGATAAGCCGCTTTTTAATCATTCCCACCTTCAATTTCCTGAACCGTTTCATCTCCAATTATGGGCTCATTATCCTGCTGATGACCATTTTCATTAAGCTGATCATTTCGCCCTTTACCTACAGGTCACACATGTCCTCGGCAAAAATGCGCGTCTTAAAACCAGAGATTGACAAGATCAGCGAAAAGTATCCCAAGAAGGAAGATGCCATGAAGAAACAGCAGGAAACCATGGCTTTGTATAAGAAGACAGGGGTCAATGTGATGGGGGGCTGCTGGCCCATGTTGTTTCAGATGCCCATTCTTTTTGCCATGTTCCGGTTCTTCCCCGGATCCATTGAACTTCGCCAGGAAGGATTTCTGTGGGCCGATGACCTGAGCGGATACGATTCCATCCTGGATCTGCCTTTCAATATTCCCCTATATGGTAATCACATTAGCCTTTTTGCACTGCTTATGGCTCTATCCATGTTTTTCTACTCTAAAATGAATATGAAACAACAGGTTTCCAGCCAGCAAATGCCGGGCATGCAGGGGATGATGCTTTATTTTATGCCCCTGATGATGCTGGTAGTATGTAACAGACTTTCGGCAGCCCTGAGTTATTACTACCTACTTTCCAACCTGATAACCATGTTACAGACATGGATCATGCAGCGTTTTTTTGTGGATGAGGATAAATTATATCGGCAACTCAAAGAAAAAGCAGAAAAATCACCTGCAACTCCCCAGAAATCAAAATTTCAACAGAGGCTGGAACAAATGCAGCGTCAACAGCAAAAGCAGATGAAAAACAGGAAATGATTGTCTGTAATATACAACGCCTGCTCCAGGAAATTTCCCCAAACGTGACCCTGGTAGCTGTATCAAAATTTCAGCCTGTTCCTCTGATTCTTGAAGCTTACAACTCAGGCCTGCTTGTTTTTGGAGAAAGCAGGTCGCGGGAAATGCTTCAGAAAATTCCTCTTTTACCACAGGACATCCAATGGCATTTTATAGGCCATCTGCAGACCAACAAAGTAAAAGACGTTGTTGGCCGGGCTGCGGTGATCCAGTCTGTAGACAGTGTCAGGCTGCTGAATGCCATCCAAAAACAGGCTTCCCAGACAGGGATTGTTCAGGACGTGCTTTTGCAGGTCCATATAGCTGTGGAAAAGACCAAAAACGGGTTTCTTCCTTCCGAGTTGCCTCAGGCTTTCACTTTGTCTTTGCCCAATACAAGGATTTGCGGCCTTATGGGAATGGCCACATTGACAGAAGATAAAGACCAGGTTAGAAGTGAGTTCAGAATGCTCAGACAGCTTTTTGATACCCTCCGGTCAGGCCCTTTTGCCGGTAATGAGGCCTTTTGTCATTGCTCCATGGGCATGTCCGGTGATTACCCAATCGCGCTGGAAGAAGGCAGCACCATGGTAAGGATCGGCAGTGCTATATTTCCGTCACGCCCTCAAAAACCCTGACGGCACCACCTATAAGAAACACTTCTGTGAAAACAGTGTTTATTTTCTGATAAGACACTTCAAGGTTTCCACCCTTAGTCTGTATGTGCCAGTGATTGAGTCCTGTTCCTGTGTGTTCAAGCGCTGCTATAGCTGCAGCTGTTGATCCTGTCCCGCAGGCCCAAGTCTCATCCTCAACACCTCTTTCAAAGGTCCTGACAAACAGACATCCTTGATCCAGGATCTCTACAAAATTCACATTGACTCCCTCTTTTCCAAAATCCCTGTGATGTCTCCAGTAGGGACCTTCGGCAGCAATATCTACAGCTTTGACATCGGGAACAAACCGGACAAGATGCAAGGATCCCGTATCCACTACGTAACTATCTTGCTGGTAATGTCTGACTTGGTGAACATCGTTCAACCCGAGCTGTACTTTTGAATAGTTATCCTTTCTTTCAAGCAGGAATGCCCGGTGTGTCCCGTCAATGGCTGTGAAATAATGGCTTTCAATTCCCAGTTGGGCGGCAAATGCCACAAGGCACCTTCCCCCGTTCCCGCACATGGTACCGCGGGTTCCGTCTGAATTGAAAAAACTCATAGCATAACTCCAGGGTGCATCGGCCCGCTCCAAAAGCATCAGTCCGTCGGCTCCTATTCCAAACCTGCGGTGGCATAAAGCAATGATCTGATTGCCTGAGAGTTGGTATTGGCCTGACAAATTGTCAATTATGATAAAATCATTTCCGGCTCCATGGTATTTAAAAAATGGCAGTTTCATAAAGTTGGTATGAATTTTGAAATATTTCCCTGTCAAAAGTAGTTAAATTAATAATAATTAAGGTATGAAAAAGAAAATTGGAATTGTTGTTTTACTGACGGCGGTGGTGAGTGTGGGAACCACAATTTTAGTTAACCACCTAACAGAAAATAATAATGAAACAGAAAAAGTGTATATAGCCACAGGAGAGCAACCGGTGATTCAAAATGTTTCTCTGCCGGAAGTGCAGTATCCCGATTTTACCTATGCGGCAGAAACCGGGGTCAAAGCAGTAGTTCATGTAAAAGTGGTAAAACACGGCCAACAATCCCAGACACCCCAGAGCCTTTTTGATTTCTTCTTTGGTTACGGCACACCATCGCCGCAACCGCGTCCCCTGATTGGATCCGGATCAGGTGTAATCCTGACTTCTGACGGGTATATTGTTACTGCGACTCACGTTGTTGACGGAGCCGATGAAGTGGTGGTTACCCTGGATGACAAACGACAGTTTGACGGTAAGGTAATAGGCAAGGACCCGGCTACTGACATTGCCCTGCTTAAGATTGATGCCTCGGACCTTCCTTATCTTAAGTTCGGGAATTCAGATGATTTGCGACTTGGCCAGTGGGTTATTGCCATAGGAAACCCCTTCGAATTACGTTCCACGATAACGGCCGGTATTGTAAGTGCAAAAGGCCGTAGTCTGCCTTCCTATGACGGAGAATTCAAGATCGAGGCTTTTATACAGACAGATGCGGCCGTAAATCCGGGGAATTCCGGAGGTGCTTTAGTCAATGCCAAAGGAGAATTGGTAGGTATCAATACGGCTATAGCCACACGTACGGGTTCTTATTCAGGTTATTCTTTTGCAGTGCCAAGCAGCATAACCAGAAAGATAGTAGATGACCTGCGTAAATACGGAATAGTTCAGCGTGCACTGCTTGGCATAACCATGCAGGACATAACCGGCGATCTGGCCACCGAAAAGAATATCAAAGATATAAAAGGCGTTTACATTCATGAGTTGCTGAAGGACGGTGCTGCAGAAAAGGCCGGTGTCAGGGCAGGGGACATATTGCTTGAGGTTGAAGGCATGCCCGTCAATTCGGGAACAGCCGTCCAGGAGCAGGTAAACCGCTTTAGCCCCGGGAACAAGGTTGAACTGCTGTTGCTCAGAGGTAATAAAGAGGTAAATGTAACCGTTACACTGCAGAGCCAATCCGGAGACACCGAACTACTTAAAGAAGGGAAAGGAGACATTACCAATTTCCTTGGCGCACAATTGCGGCCTGTTCCAAAAGAGCTCAGGGACCAGCTCAGGATCCGATCCGGAATAGAAGTCGTTTCCATAGAGGAAGGTAAACTCAGAGAAGCCGGGATTCGCAAGGGATTTGTAATTACCCACATAAACCAGAAGCCGGTAGCAACAGTGCAGCAGCTTGCACTTGCCATTCAAACCGCTCAGCGCGGAGTACTCATTGAAGGACGTTATCCGGACGGAACAGTATATTATTATGCTTTAAGCAATTGATTTCTTAGTTTTTTCACAATAATTTGAAACTTAAACTGTCCTTTTACGTATAAGAGGGCAGTTTTTATATTTTTTACGGATGAGACAATTAAAGATTACAAAATCAATCACCAACCGGGAAAGTGCTTCCCTGGACAAATATTTACAGGAAATTGGCAGGGAAGACCTCATATCTGTGGAAGAGGAGGTGGAATTGGCCCAGCGCATCAAGAAAGGAGATCAGGAAGCACTCGAAAAACTCACCAGGGCGAACCTCAGATTCGTTGTATCAGTGGCAAAACAATATCAGAACCAGGGGCTCAGCCTTCCTGATCTGATCAACGAGGGCAATCTGGGGCTGATCAAAGCTGCTGAGAAATTTGATGAAACACGGGGTTTTAAATTTATATCATATGCCGTCTGGTGGATCAGACAGTCAATATTGCAGGCTTTGGCAGAACAAAGCCGGATTGTCAGATTGCCCCTGAACCAGGTTGGCTCGTTGAACAAGATCAACAGGGCTTTGTCTAAATTTGAGCAGGAACACGAACGCGTGCCTTCTCCGGAGGAGTTGTCTGAAATTCTGGATATTCCTAGTGAAAAAATTTCCGACACCCTGCGTGTTTCGGGCCGTCATGTTTCTGTGGATGCTCCGTTTATTGACGGCGAGGATAACAGCCTTCTGGATGTCCTGGTGAACGATGATTCACCCAATGCCGACCGCGGACTTGTCAATGAAAGCCTGAACAAAGAGATAGAAAGGGCCCTGTCTACGTTATCCAAACGCGAAAGGGATATTGTAAAGTATTTTTTTGGTATTGGAACGCCCGATATGACCCTGGAAGAGATAGGGGAAGAATTCGGTCTTACAAGAGAACGTGTCCGGCAAATCAAAGAAAAAGCCATACGCCGGCTGCGACACAGTGCCAGGAGCAAATTACTGAAAGCATATCTGGGTTAGCCTATGTTTGAAGCAATAGGCAACACCATTCATACATTCAGCACCTGGCTGAACCTGCCTTTGTTTATCACCCTTATCGGGGGTGGTCTTTTCTTTATGATCTATTCGGGCTTTATCCCCCTCCGTTATTACGGCAGGGCTTTGAAAGCTGTAGGAGTGAAGGAAGAAAGTGCCGCCGGACAGATCAGTTCTTTTCAGGCCTTAAGTTCGGCCATAGCAGCCACAGTGGGACTGGGCAACATATCCGGAGTTGCCGTTGCCATTACCATAGGAGGGCCGGGAACCATATTCTGGATGTGGGTGAGTGCTTGCCTGGGTATGGCCACCAAATTTTTTGAAGGAACCCTGGCCATCATGTTCAAAGGGAGGGACAGCAAGGGCGAATTGCAGGGTGGAACCATGTATATGATCACCCAGGGACTCGGAAAAAAGTGGAAACCGATCGCCATATTTTTTTCAATATTTGGTATGGTTGGAACTTTTTGCCTGATGCAATCAAACCAGCTGACTGAAGCCCTACAAACTGTATTCTTTACACCTTCAGGTATTGAAAACACCCTCTGGCTGAGGCTTGCAGTAGGATTGTGTATTGCCGGAATTGTATCCCTTGTTGTCCTGGGAGGCATTAACCGCATTGCCAGGGTGGCATCCCTGATCGTGCCGTTTATGGTGGGTTTTTACTTTCTGCTTGTTTTATATATCATACTGACCAATTTAAGCGTAGTTCCCGATGTTTTTACCTCAATTTTCAGGGAAGCATTTACTTTTAAAGCGGGATTAGGTGGTTTTGCGGGTTCGGCTATTGTTATAGGCGCAAGACGTGCAGCCTTTGTCAACGAAGCAGGGGTAGGAACGGCCACCATGATGCACGGGGCTTCAAAGAATTCGGAACCGGTGCGTGAAGGGCTCGTGGCGATGATTGCCCCCTCTATAGATTCAGGACTTGTATGCACCCTGACAGCCCTGGCTGTTCTTATCAATGCACAATATACTGTTTCCGATGTCCAGGGTATGCAAATGGTCATGGAATCATTTGAGCGTTCTATCCCGGGCTGGGGTAGTTACCTTCTTATGATCGTGGTGCTGGCATTCTCTTTTTCAACCATGTTTTCCTATTCTTACTACGGTACCAAGTGTACGAATTTCCTGTTCGGTGCCCACAGGGCTCATTATTACAATTATCTTTTCCTGGCCACCCTGATCATGGGAGCTGTCATACCGCTGACCGCCGTTGTGGATATAATTGACATAGCTTACGCCTTTATGGCCTTCTGCACCGTGTTTACCATGATAAAACTCTCTCCGTTGGTTAAGAAAGCCATCAAACAATACTTCAGAAAATGAATGCAGAAATTGTAATAAATAAAGCGCTGGACAATGCTCTGAGAAAACTCTACGGGACAGAACCTGGGCAGCAGCCAATACAGGTTCAGGCTACAAGGAAAGAATTCGAAGGCGATTTTACCGTTGTCGTGTTTCCGTTGCTGTCCATAAGCAAAAAGTCTCCAGAACATACAGCCTCGGAACTAGGTCAGGCAATTCTCGAGACCGTTCCGGAGATAGAATCGTTCCAGGTAATCAAAGGATTTCTGAACCTGAAAATGTCTCCTTTTTATTGGATGAGCATGTTGCAGGACATAGCTCAAACACCCCGTTACGGTTCAAAACCCCGTTCCGGGAAAACGGTTATGGTTGAGTTCTCATCACCTAACACAAACAAACCCCTTCATCTGGGACACGTACGCAACAATTTTCTGGGCTGGTCCGTTTCCAGGATACTGGAAGCCAATGGTCACAAGGTAATCAAAGTAAACCTGGTCAATGACAGGGGAATACATATTTGCAAGTCCATGTTGGCCTGGCATAAGTCAGGACTGAATGCCACCCCGCAATCTACAGGGAAAAAAGGAGACCACCTGGTAGGCGATTTTTATATCCTCTTTGAAAAACAATACAAAGAACAGGTAAAGGAACTGGTCGGCCGTGGAATGGACCAGGAGCAGGCCCTGAAAGAAGCCCCACTGATATGTGAAGCACAGTCTATGCTCGTAAAATGGGAACAGGGTGACAAAGAGGTTATTAACCTGTGGAAAAAGATGAACGGATGGGTGTACGAAGGATTTGAACAAACCTACAAACGGATGGGCATCTCCTTTGATAAGATCTATTATGAATCCGACACATACCTCCTTGGCAAGGAGCTGGTTATCAAAGGATTGGAAGATGGTGTCTTTTACAGGAACCAGGACGGTTCGGTATGGTGCGACCTTACGCCGGAAGGACTGGATCATAAGTTATTGCTCCGGGCAGACGGAACATCTGTATACATGACACAGGATCTGGGAACAGCCGTCAGCCGTTACAAAGAGTTTAACTTTGATTTCCACGTCTATGTAGTTGGCAATGAACAGAATTATCATTTCCAGGTTCTTAAGGTCCTCCTAAAAAAACTGGGATTCTCCTGGGCAGATGATATTATGCATCTATCTTACGGTATGGTGGAACTGCCAGAAGGCAAGATGAAATCCAGGGAAGGAACAGTGGTCGATGCAGATGATCTGATGGACGATATGGTAGAAACGGCACGTGAAACCTCGCTTGAGTCCGGTAAACTTGAAGATATGACACCACGGGGTCAGGAACGTTTGTTCAACATCCTGGGCATGGGTGCTTTGAAATATTTTATACTAAAGGTAGATCCCAGAAGAACCATGCTGTTTGATCCCAGGGAATCCATTGATTTTAACGGGAACACAGGGCCATTCATTCAATACACTTTTGCTCGCATACGTTCCATACTTAGAAAAGCAGGGGAACGCAATTATCAGGCCCGCCTGCACAACCAGCCTATGCTGGACAAAGAATTGAGACTTATCAAACTCATGACAACATACCCTCAGGTATTAGAAGACGCCGCTGTATCCTGTTCTCCTGCCATGGTGGCCAATTTTAGTTTTGATTTGGCCAGGGAATTCAACCAATATTACCATGAAGTGAGTGTTCTTCATGAACCAGACGATCAATTGCGCGCACAACGCCTTCTTCTTCTTGAACAGGTAGCCGGGCTGCTGGAATCGTCCATGGATTTACTGGGAATCACATTACCGGATAGGATGTAATTTGCATTTCAAAATATTATTGTATTATTGCAGCAAATTCTACTTTTATTTGTCCTATGAAAACGACACCGGTACAAAAACCAACTATCAATAAGAAAAGATTGGTGATCGGGTATGCAAACATGTCTCCCCAGCTAATGGATATATGGAAAGAAAAATATCCAAGGGGCTATTCCGATTACATGGAAGATATCATGAAGGTTGACAAAGCTGACGGCTCCTTTTTTTACGCCGTTACACTTGAAATCCCGGAAGCCATATACCTGGTGAAAGTTGAAGTAAAGATTGATGATTTCGACGAGATCGAAAAAGACATATTCGGCTCCGGTGACGATGAACAGGGAGATGACGATAGCGTTGAGTTCCCTGAAACCGATGACTCAAACTTTGCTGATGCCGAAGAAAATCTGGACGAAGATTAAGAACCTGCCCGAGCCTACACTCCTTTTACTTTTGTCGCTTGTCATTGGGCTTTTCAGCGGATTGGCTGCTGTAACACTTAAGTATTCCATAGAGTTTGTCAAAGATCTGCTGACAACCCACATGAGCATTCAGGCAGAAAGCCTGGCTTATTTTCTTTTGCCAGGCACCGGCATGCTGCTTTCGCTGCTTTTTGTCAGGTACTTTGTCAAAGACAATATATCCCATGGTGTAACACGCGTTCTTGAGTCCATATCGGTCAACAAATCCCTGATCAAACCGCATAATTGCTATTCCTCTGTCATATCCAGTGCCCTTACCATTGGCTTTGGTGGTTCTGTAGGGGCCGAGGCCCCAATTGTTTACACTGGAGCGGCCATAGGTTCAAATGTCGGACGCAGCCTGGGATTGAATTACAGAAGCGTCACCTTGCTTGTCTGCTGTGGGGCTGCATCAGCCATTGCCGGCATATTCAATGCTCCCCTGGCAGGCGTATTGTTTTGCTTCGAGATCCTGCTTTTCAACCTGACCATAGGCTCTCTTATCCCCCTGCTCACAGCCTCTATAACGGCGACTGTGGTTTCTTCCCTTGTCATGGGGGAAGGCGTAAGTTTTACCAGTACCACCGCTCCTTTTCTCACATCAAACATACCCTATTATCTAATACTTGGCGTTGTTTGCGGTTTTGTAAGCATTTTCTTCATTCGCACCACGCTCATGATGGAAAGCCGGATAACAAGGATCAGTAATACATACACACGCTGGGCCATATCGGCTCTGGCCCTGGGAACGCTCATCCTTTTATTCCCCCCTTTGTACGGAGAGGGTTACGGATCTCTTACCGCATTGCTGAACAACAACGTGGAAGTAGCCGTTGACAGTCTTATATATGGATCCCTAAGCCGGAATGCTTGGTTCATCCCGGTTTTCTTTACAGCGGTCCTGCTGCTCAAGGTATTTGCCATGTCCTTTACCAATGCCGGGGGAGGGGTGGGGGGAACCTTCGGCCCAACCCTTTATATGGGGGGTATCCTGGGATTTGTAATTGCACGGTCTTTCAACCTGATAGGTGTGCCGGGCTTACCAGAGTCCAACTTTGCCCTCGTGGGAATGGCTGGGCTGATGGCCGGTGTTATGAAGGCACCCATGACAGCAATTTTTCTGATAGCCGAGATAACCGGGGGATATGAATTGCTTGTACCGCTGATAATAACCTCTGTCTGTTCTTTTGTGACAGCCAGGGGTATTGAACCATATTCTATTTATACAAAGCGAATAGCCAGGGAAGGAAAACTATTGACACATGACAGCGACCAGGCTGTTCTCACACTCATGAAAACCTCGGATGTCATAGAAAGTGATTTCCTGACCGTCAACCCTCATGATTCCCTGGAACAACTGGTGCGCGTGGTACAAGAGAGCAATAGGAACCTTTTCCCGGTCACAGATACGGAAGGTTGCCTGCAAGGGATAGTTTCCCTGGATGATATGCGGTCCATCATGTTCCGCAGGGAATTGTACGGGAAAGTACTTGTGTACGAACTGATGCAACGGCCTATTGAATACGTGTTCATTGAAGAGCGGATGGAAAGTGTTATGGAAAAATTTGAAAGAACCGGAGCCTGGAACCTGCCCGTTCTGGATGAGGGGTTCCATTATGTCGGTTTTGTTTCCAAATCCCGTATATTGTCGGTCTATCGTGAACAATTATCCCAGGTATCCCATGAATAATAAACACATAGAACTGATTGCCCTGGAGCTGCACATTAAAGAATGGCAGGTAGAACACGCCATTACGCTGTTTCAGGACGGTGCTACCATCCCATTTGTAAGCAGGTACCGCAAAGAGGCTACCGGGTCTTTGGACGAAGTGCAGCTGGCTGCCGTTAAATCATTGTGGAACAATTATGAAGAACTGGACAAAAGGAGATCTGCCATCCTCAAATCCATTGAGGAACAGGATAAACTATCACCTGAACTGAGATCCGCCATTGAGAATTGCTGGCAGATAAACCGGCTTGAGGACCTCTATCTCCCGTACCGGCCAAAACGAAAAACAAGGGCATCCGTTGCCCGGAGCAAGGGTCTGGAACCCCTTGCCCTGGCCCTGATGAACCTGGAACAGCGGGATTGCCTGGAAATGGCGGGAGCATGTATAGGTCAAGAGGTAGAAAACACTGATCAGGCGCTCTCTGGTGCCAGAGATATCGTTGCCGAGACAGTGAGTGAAAATGCGCAACTGCGTCAAATAATGCGCCAAATATATCAAAAGGACGGGGTGCTTACCTCTTTGGTACAGAAGGGAAAAGAAGAAGATGGAATCAAATACCGGAATTATTTTGATTATAGCGAAGCCATCACCTCCATGGCCCCCCACAGGTTGCTCGCCCTGCTCAGGGCGCACAACGAAGGCATCGTTTCTATCGGCTTAAAGCCACATCCGGACAACACTCCTGTGGCCGCGATGGAAAGGATGTTCATTGGCCAAAGGAAAGGAATACCTTCCCTGCACGGACCATCTTCAAGTTTGTGGCAAATGGAACAAGCCCTGGCCGATGGGTACCGCAGGCTCATTCATCCATCAATAGAGAACGAGGTCCTTAATTTTTATAAAGAAAAAGCCGATAAGGAATCCATCAAGGTCTTCTCGGAAAACCTCAGACAACTACTGCTGGCGCCACCGCTGGGACAAAAAAGGGTGCTGGCCATTGACCCGGGGTTCCGTACAGGGTGTAAAGTGGTGTGTCTGTCGGCTCAGGGTGACTTGCTTCATAACGATACGATTTTTCCACATCCCCCTCAGAACGAGCGTGCTACCGCTATGCGCAAGGTGTCTCAGTTGGTAGAGGCTTACAAAACCGAGGTAATCGCAGTAGGAAACGGAACGGCAGGTCGGGAGACGGAGCAATTCCTGAAAAAAATTGCCTTTCCTCATAAGGTTCAGATTTTTTCTGTCAGCGAAGATGGTGCCAGTGTTTATTCTGCATCACCGGCAGGACGGGAAGAATTTCCGGATTATGATGTAACGGTACGCGGGGCCGTATCCATTGGCAGAAGGCTAATGGATCCCCTGGCTGAATTGGTTAAGATTGATCCAAAATCGCTAGGCGTAGGGCAATACCAGCACGATGTGAACCAGACGCTTTTAAAAGATAGCCTGGACCAGACAGTGGAGTTTTGTGTGAACCATGTGGGGGTGAACCTCAATACGGCCAGCCTGAGGTTACTCACCTATGTCTCGGGCCTGGGCCCGGGTCTTGCCCGCAATATTGTTGAATTCAGAAAAGAAAACGGACCGTTTACCAGCCGGCAGGCACTAAAAAAAGTACCACGACTAGGCGACAAAGCGTTTGAACAATGTGCAGGGTTCCTCAGGATTCCGGAAGCAGCCGACATACTGGACAACACAGGGGTTCATCCGGAGAGTTATCGGCTGGTAAGGCTTATGGCCGCAGATCTGGGGGTTACAGTAGGTCAACTGGTAGAGCAGGAGGACCTTCGCAGAAAAATTGATTTATCACTTTATGTCACACCTGTTACAGGTATGCCTACATTGCGCGATATCATGACAGAACTGGACAAGCCAGGCAGGGATCCAAGACCTGTTATCAAAGTCTGGGATTTTGACGAGTCCATATCGTCTATAGAAGACCTTCGTGAAGGTATGGTTCTGCCCGGAATTGTAAGCAATGTAACCAATTTTGGTGCGTTTGTTAACATAGGTATAAAACAGGATGGGCTTGTCCATGTCTCACAGATGAGGGAAAAATATGTCCGTGATCCGCTCCAGGTTGTAAAGCTCCATGAGCACGTAACGGTAAAAGTGCTTAAAATTGACCTGGAAAGGAGCAGAATTCAGCTGCGTCTGGAACGGAGCTGAGACAGGATCAATCCGGTGACTACAACCAGGATACCCAGGGCTTGAATCCAGTTGATGGTCTCAATGCCAAGAGCGAAACCAACAAAAGCGGTTACAATGGGAATAACGGCAGAAAATGTATTTGCCCGCGTTACACCCAATTCCTTTATGGCAGCAGTAAACATCATAAAAGCAATACTGGAACAGAAAACCGACAACATGAGGATCGGGTACCAGAAATTCCATTTTGTCATTAATTGCAATGAGTCCATACGCCGGACATCAAAAAGCAATAAAGGCAAAATAAAATAAACGGCCCCCAGGGCGTGTTGGTAAAATGTTACTGTAAAAACATTGTATGAACGGGTCATCCGTTTGAGGACCACAGTATGCCCTACCGCAGAAAAAACTGCCATTAACAGGAACAGGATTCCCGGAACAAGGTGGGTTCCGGGCAGGTTGCCCACACGTCCAAGTTCAAAACCCCCTTTGCCCATAACAACTACCAGCATACCCGGAACAGCAAGAAAGATACCGATTATGTTTCCCACACTAACTTTTTCCCTGTAAAAGGTAAGCCCTGCTATAAGTCCGAAAACCGGGATGCATGCAATCATCACAGAACTTAATGTTGGACTTGCGGTCAGTTTTACTCCGTAGGTTTCCCCTATAAAATAAAAAAACGGTTCCATCAGGGCCAGGCCAAGAAACCAGAGTACGTCCTTTTTACTTTTTATCCGTTGGATTTTGCCGGTAATAATTCCGACAATGAACAGGATCAGGGCAGCCAGCGATATCCGAGTAAATACCAGGAAGAATACAGGAACGTGGTTGATCAGCAGTTTGTTGGTCCAGAAAAAAGAGATACCCCAAAGTAATGTTGTAGTGCATATGAACAGATATGCCCTGGTATGTTGTCTGGTCATATCAGAGGATGGGCAGTGTAGGTGGTTTCAGAATAATCTGTCCGTTTTCTGCGGCCAGCGTTCCATTAATAAACACATGGGAAACGGATGACGAAAATTGATGTCCTTCCACCGGACTCCACTTGCATGCGTATTCAAGCTGTGATTTAGTGACTAGTTGTCCTTTGGCCGGATCAATCAATACCAGGTCTGCATAATACCCTTCCCTGATAAAGCCCCGGTCCTTGATTCCAAACAGACGTGCAGGCTGGTGACAACAGGCATCTACAACTGAAGTGATGGATAGACTCTCTTGCCGAACAAGATCCATCAGCATCTGGCAGGTATGCTGAATGAGGGGAATGCCTGAAGGAGCAGCAAGGTAGTTTTGTTGCTTTTCTTCCCATGTATGGGGAGCGTGATCCGATCCTATAGTCTGTATATTCCTTTTTTCAATGGCTTCCAGTATCGCTTCCCTGTCTTCTGCCGTTTTGACGGAAGGATTGCATTTGATCTGTGTTCCAAAACGTGCATAATCTTGCTGAGTAAACCAGATATGGGGCAGTGATGCCTCGCAGGTAATCCCCGGATTGACAAGGGAAGCTTTACCAATGAGCTCAATTTCTTCTTTAGTTGAGATGTGAAGAATGTGAAGGCGGGAGCGGTATTTTAGTGCAAGGTCCACGGCTTTCCGGGTAGAGGCAATGCATGCTTCCCGGCTCCGGATGCTGGTGTGCAGCATCACTGGGATTTGATCCCCGTAACAGGTTTTCGCTTTGTCAAGATTATCCCTGATCAGAGACTCATCTTCGCAATGGGTGGCTATCAGTCCTTTGTATTTTCCGAACAAAGTATTCAGTACCCCGGGATCGTCTGTGAGCATATTCCCGGTTGATGATCCCATAAAGATTTTCAGGCCGCAGGATTGTTTAACGGGTTTCAACACTTCATGGGTGTTGGTGTTGGTCGCACCTAGGTAAAACGCGTAATTAACATACATTTTATCCCGTGCCAGGATGTATTTTTCTTCCAGGGATGCTGCCGTGATAATCGGGGGCAGATTGTTGGGCATATCCATGACCGATGTTACGCCCCCCAGCAAAGCAGCACGGCTTTCTTGAATCATAGTGCCTTTACGGGTCAGCCCGGGTTCCCGGAAATGGACCTGATCGTCTATGATCCCAGGTATCATAATTTTTCCGGTTGCGTCTATGTCAATATCAAAGGAGCCACAACAGGCTGCAGCCTCCTCTTCCGCCTTATGGCCGCGGAATATCCGGGCAATGCGCCGGTCTTTCAGGACCACGCATCCCGTATAAACAGATCCTTCATTTACGATCCTTGCGTTCCGGATGAGAATATGTCTGACCATGTGTTATTTTTTCCGGATCTTTTGAAAACGGAGTCTTATAACCCCCCAGAAAGCTTCGCCAAAAATTCCACTGCTCATTTTAGAAGTGCCTTCTGTTCTGTCCACAAATATGATGGGTATTTCTACTATTATGAATCCCAGCTTGTAGGCAAAGTACTTCATGGATATCTGAAAGCCATACCCTTTCATCCTAATCCAACTAAAATCAATACCCTCCAGGACCCGGCGGTGGTAACAAATAAACCCGGCAGTACAGTCATATATGGGCATATTGAGAACCTTTCTGACAAAAGCCGAGGCAAACCAGGACATGAGTACCCGTCCCAGCGGCCAGTTGATTACGCTGATGCCCTTACAATAACGCGATCCTATAGCTACATCCGCTCCTTGCCGGCATGCACCTACAAGCCTGGGAATGTCTTCCGGATTATGTGAAAAATCGGCATCCATTTCTATAAGATAGGTATAATCATGGGCAAGACCCCATCGGAAACCTTCCAGGTAGGCAGTTCCCAGCCCCAGTTTACCTTTGCGTTGCATAAGATACAGCCGGCCGGGGAATTCAGGTATAAGTGATTGGATAATGTCAGCAGTCCCGTCCGGAGATCCATCGTCCACAATGAGTATATCAAAAGGTTCTTCCAGTGAAAAGACTTTTCTGACAATTCTTTCTGCGTTTTCCTTTTCGTTATAGGTGGGAATAATAACCAGTGTTTTGTCTTGCATATACTGTATTATCTTGTTTTCAACTCAACTTCAAATATAGGCATATTTTTTGTTAAAAATTTTGTCGTTGATAATCTGAAAAATACATTTTTTTTTGTACGAATTCATGATTATTTATTTAAAATATTTGGTTTAGAAGAAATAAAACACTTATCTTTGCAACCCCTTTAACGA
>DHUU01000005.1:0-970 GCA_002409325.1 Bacteroidales bacterium UBA5226
TAGTCCTCCTGGTCCCGCTAGTCCTATACCCCAAACTGCAAATGTTATTATTGTATAAGTGTCGAGGCCTGGACCAGGCTTGTTTTGCCCCTCAAGCATCTCACCAATTCCAATGAACAAAGAAATTGCAATCATTAATGTTCCGATAATGCAAGCTGTCCAGTTGATAATGCTGATTGACGTTGTTTTTTTCATTTATTTATTAAATATTACTCTATGCATGTCTGTAATTTAAACTTGTCCGTAACAGATTTCTTAAGCTATAAAGGAATTCCTGCTTTTCTCGCCCATTCAAGCTTCTCTTTGCTGTTGTATTCCTTTAAACTTTTCAGTGCATTCAGATACTCAAAATGGAAAGGATTTAGGGTGTCGTTAAGATATGCAAGAACAAGCCATTCCCATGTATCTGGCCTTCCACCTGTCACATCTTTCCAGTTTTCACTAAGATTACGGCTTGACACCGGGCAAAGCTTTGAAATTATTAATTTGCCAAAGTCATCATTAGCCCATTTTGCGGAATAATTTCTAATATGTTTATGAATATCATAAGCTGCCCTGGTAATACTGTCTACATCACCATGCAAAAACTGGTTAATGAGTTCCTCTTCATGTAATTGTTCCCAAATAATTAATCTTTTTGTTGCTTCTAAACGAACCTTTTCATCTTTAGCTTTTTTAGCAATATCAGCTAAAATTTTCTGGTCTGTTATTTCTTTTGCTGCTATAACACGAACGTTCCAATCACGATGTTTCCATTTAGGCTGAAATATATCTTTAAATTTCATTGTTCTTAAGTTTTATAACATTAAATTGACAAACAAGGTGTTTCTTAACCCTCAAAATTGGGGGTACAGACGTAGATAATTAAGGGAAATATTGATCGAATATCCTGAAATTCACTACTGTCTAAAAAACTGACGTTTTGTTCAGTCATAAGAACAATGTAAATATTTCTGGAACAGAAGTGTGT
>DHUU01000005.1:1160-13546 GCA_002409325.1 Bacteroidales bacterium UBA5226
TGACCGGTAACTTATTTTATATATTTGCTTAACAACAATCAAGAATGCCATATAATTCCTAAAGTAATTCCAGGAACAGGCAAGAACCAACTTTGACGTGATTCCCTACATTTTCTTTCCGATATAAAACATATAGCCGTAGTAGGCTTTGTACTTGTAATATAACGCTGCTTCGTAGCGCTCCAAGGCTGCAAACTCTTCTGCCATTTTATTGCCGCTATGTTTTATTAGAAAGTGTTCTAATCTTAAAGCCTGCCAGGCATAATAATCTGTCCAGATGGTTTGGGGCAGGATGTAGGTGGCCACAGGAAGATAGCCTGCCTTGTGCATCTGGGCAACCTTATTGGGAATGGTATCTATCTGGGGATAGGCTTCATCCCAAAATTCCTGGATTTGGGCAGGACGCTCATCGCTAAACCAGGTGTTTTCTGTAACAGCAATGTAACCACCCTGTTTCAGGAATTTCCGCCACTCGTTCAAACCGCGCTCGAATCCAATGTTATAAATGGCTCCTTCCGACCAGATCAAGTCCAATTCTCCTTCCTGGAAGGGAAGGTTGTTCATATCGCCAACAATGCCTTTCACCCTGTCCTGAAGGTTGTTGTGCCGGGCATCCAGGTTGAATTGGTTTATGAAGCCGGACCAGGAATCAATTCCAATGATCTGGCAGGATGTGTTTTGTCCCAGTACCATTGTTTGACCGCCTGTTCCACAACCAATATCGGCTATTTTGGACTTATCGGTCAGACCATCTATAAAACTCAAGGCTTTTAGCGTTTCTTCAGGACTTCCGGGGCCCTGACGCTTTGTGTTAGAAAAAAAGTCATAAATAATACTCAGGTCAAATTCGTGTATGGTGCTTTTTTCGTTGTTCATTGTCTTATATTTTTTAGCATACACCAAAAGCATCATCATGCTTTCATCTTTGTATGCACATTAAAACCTAAATTAATAAAGCGGGGAGTTGCCCTCTAAAAGAATTTTAGAGAACAAACAAAAATACAATCCATACTCATAGTACAGATTATTTACAGAGCAATGTCCAAATTTAAAATAAACATCCAGTTGTTTTATTCAGTACAAAGGTAAAAAAAATATTGAACAGGATCGAACGAAGTTGCTAACTTTATACGGATTTTAGATTAATTGCATGATGAAAAAACTATTTTTTACCCTTATCACCCTGCTGATTGCTAATGGTTTATTTGCTCAGACAGATAATTATAAAGTGGTGATTGACAAATTCCAGACGGACTATAACGCCGGGAAATACGAGGATATTTTCAACAGTTTTGCGTCTGTAATGAAAGAGGCATTGCCACTTGAAAACACCATACAATTTTTGACAGCCCTGAAGAGTCAGGTAGGGAACATGGAAAGCAAGGAATTTTTCAGGCATCAAATGCAAACGTATGCGACCTACAAAAGTAAATTTGAAAAAGCAGTTTTAGAGGTAAACATATCGCTGGACAAAGAAAACCTGATAAACGGCCTTTTCTTCAAACCCTATGACGAACCAAAAGAAACAGTGCCGGCTTTTGTGCACGAATTAAGCAGCTATCCGGAAGAACTTGCGGGGATCATTTTCGCTAAAACCAGGGATTTACCCGAAAAAACACAGCTTTCCATAGCCATTATCCGTGACGGGGAAACAGCGTATTACGGAATCATCAGGGAAAACGACACTATAAAAACGGCCGAAAACCAAAACAGGATTTTTGAAATCGGCTCCATTTCCAAAGTATTCACATCGGCTGTGCTGGCCTCACTGGTTGAGGATGGAGAAATCAAACTGACCGGCCTGATCAACGATTTTTATCCGTTCCCTTTTAAAGACAACACAGAAATAAGTTTTCAGAGTCTGGCCAACCATACATCGGGTTTGCCCCGGTTGCCCCAAAATCTGGATTTATCCAACCAGATAGATCCATACAAAGACTACGGCAAGAAGGAAATTGACCAGTACCTGGAACAATGGCTGAAGCTGGAAAATGAACCTGCTAAAGTAAGTTCCTATTCCAATCTGGGTGTAGGACTTTTGGGGTACACACTGGGCTTGTCGCAAAAAACGAGTTTTCAGCAATTATTGCAAAAGAGGATTTTTGATAAATACGGCATGACCAATTCATACACCACTTCCCGGGACCTGGGAGACAAACTCGTCAGGGGAATGGACGAAAATGGCGATATCACGGGCAATTGGGATTTTGATGTTTTTTTTGCTGCCGGCGGAATTTTGTCTTCTGCCAAAGATTTGTCAAAGTTTGTGTATGCGCAGTTCAATCCCGGTAATAAAGAACTGGCATTGATGAGAAAACCTACATTCGAAATAAATGAAACCATGAAAATGGGCCTGGGTTGGTTTATTGTAAAATCAGGAACGGGTAAGGATGTTCACTGGCATAACGGGGGAACAGGCGGGTATTCATCTTCCATGGCGGTGAATGTTGAAGAACAGACTGGCGTCATTATATTGTCCAATGTGGCTGGCATAAACGGGATCATTGATGCATTGTGCTTTGAACTCCTGCCCCGGTAGATAATGAAAGGACGTGATTACCCCATAATAACGCTGTGCGGCAGCACACGATTCAAGGATGATTTTCTTCGTCTGCAGAAGGAGTTGACCCTTCAGGGATATATTACTTAGTCAAGGCTTTGATGATGTCAATTTCTTCCTGTTTATAAGGAGTGCCGTCTTTACGGAAAACTTCATGAAACCAAAGGTCTGGTTCCGAACCATCAGGAATGGGTTCATCCCACGCATATTTGGTGTTGGATTTACCTTCCACCAGCCCCCAGTTAATGGCACCAATGCCTTGTTCTTTCAAGATGGGCATGATGTTGCTGAACAGGCTATTATTCCTTCGGGCCATGTATTCTGTGCAAATCATGGGTTTGTTATACTTCTTTAAGGTGTCAATAGCCTGTTGATGATCAATTTCATTATTGTAATTGTGGTAGGTAATAATGTCGGAATTTTCAAGCTGAAATTTGTTGAGGTCTGACAATGCGTTGTTCCAGACTCCGGAAGATACAGGCTGTGATGGATTTACCTGTCTGGCCCACTGAAACACACTTTGTAAAAGGGGTAATGATTTGTTCCTGTAACCGGAGTTGCCAGGCTCGTTATACAAATCCCACAGGATGATTCGTTTATCATTCCGGAATGTTTCAAGGATATCTTTTACATAGGCTTCGAGTACATAGATCAGATCCGGCCAGGTGGAAAGCAAATCTCCGGGATCTCTGACCCATCCCGAATTATGGACCCCGGGCTTTGGATCCGGCTGTTCACCAGCACTATAGGTGGGATTCCAGCAATCGTCAAAAAACACAAAAATGGTCCCTATGTTGTGTTTTTCCGCAATGGTTAGGTATTCATTAATCCGGTTTTTGAATCCCGGTTTGTCCACTTCCCAGGCAACATGATGCAGGTATACCCTCATGCAATTGAATCCGGTCTTTTCTGCCCAACCCAATTCCCGGTCTATGGTTGCGGGGTCAAAGGTTTCTTCCTGCCAGAATTCCAATTGATTGATTGCCGTACTTGGAATAAAGTTGGCACCCCGCAGCCAGGGTGTATGGGTTGACCCGCCCTGGTTGCAGGAAAGTAATAAACAGCCTGTGACAAGGATGATGATTACATTGCTGATAATTCTCTTATACATTGCTTTTTGATTCTGATTTCGCCATTATTTTGCCAGGAACCGGTTGACCCTGACCTGGGCATTTTCCCGCAGGTTATAGTAATAGAACGGGATGTCAAAACTGTGGTAAACCCCTGAGCCCATGTTCCCGGAAAGATTGAACATGTCCTTTTCGTTCACACTGCGGCACTCAATGACTCCTTTTGCCCTATTGATGCGGGCATCGGCAAAACGGGGTATCAATCCAAAATTGCCCTGTGCATCAACGGGCATATGCGAGCCGAGACTTTCCTCTGCTGTGGCCGGTGTTTCGTCCCTTTTCCAGTTTATTGGATTGATGACCAGCCCTACCTCGTTGGCCATTACTATGTTTGCCCCCGGAGCCACAGAAGGGGATTGTGTATTGTAAGAAACGATCACCCCGGTGTCCTCTGAATTTTCGGCAAATTTCAGGTGATTATTTGCGTTCATGAATTCAGCAGTAACCGGGTAACCGATAACATAGGCACAAACCATACGTTCGTATGTCCTGGGATTTTCAGGCATATATTTTTTCAGCAATAGCAATAACACCTGGGAACCTTGAGAATGTCCCACCAGGATGTAGGGTTTCCCCTTATTGTAATTCTTTATATAATAGTCGAATGCAGCAATCACATCTTTTGCCGGGATGCTGTCAATCACTGCCCAACGCTTATCTGAAGGAAGGGTTAGCGTATAAACAGCATCTGCCTGTCTGTAATAGGGAGCATACATATTCCCCACAGTTTCAAAGGCCGTTGCCTGCCTGTGAAAAGCACTTTGAGAGCCGTGCAACATGATGGGGTGATGGATAGCACAGAAATTGGGCTCGGCCGGATCCTTTTTGTACCAGGAAGTAGGATAAACATAAAAAATATCCACATTTTTTAGACTGCCTGAAGGCAGCGACAGCCAGTTTGCCGTTTTCGAATAATCGGAGGCAGGTTCCCCGTCTGAATGACCTGGCAATTCACAGGAAGCAAGTGATATAAAACAGGAAATGATTAGGACTGAACTTATCAGGTAATAACGAAACATTTTTAACTTTTTCATGCAACAGAGAAGAGGTTATAAGTAAAGCAGACAAACGTAAGAAAAAAGTACAACGCGTAAAAATTTCCTTTGTACCTTTACCTGTGTTTGAATACGTAAGATCAACGCTGATATATGACATAATGAGAAAATTTTTGATAGGTATCCTTAGCGGGATGTTTGCCGTAACCTTTGCCGGAAGTTGCGATTCTCCCGGTAACGGAACCAAACCGCCCCCGGAGGGTAACCCTCCGGTATCCGAAATTGAATCTGTTGTTTATCTAACCAAACCAGATGCCTCGGCAAAATTTAAAACACAAGAGGGGCTTGTTAAGAAGATGTCAAATCCTTATTTACCCGCAATTGTGGTGGATAAGGACCAAAAATTCCAGCAGGTTGACGGCTTTGGGTTTACCCTGACCGGTGGGAGTGCGAAACTTCTGTGGGCGATGAGCAGCGGTGCTCGTTCCCAGATACTTGAAAAATTGTTTGGCCTGGCCGGAGATGCTATTGGCACAAGTTACCTGAGGCTGAGTCTGGGATCTTCGGATCTGGATGAATACACTTTTTCGTACAACCCTGAGCCTGGCGATGTGGATATGAAGCATTTCGATTTGGGCTACGATCGCAAGTACCTTATTCCGGTGCTCAAGATCATCCTGGGTATTAATCCCCGTATCAGGCTGATGGCATCGCCATGGTCTGCACCGGTCTGGATGAAAACCAACAATTCAACAATTGGCGGCCGTTTAAAAACGGAGTACTACCAGGCTTATGCACTGTATTTTGTCAGCTACATTCAGCAAATGAAGGCCGAGGGCATTGTGATAGATGCCGTCACAGTGCAGAACGAACCGCTTCACGGCGGGAACAACCCCAGTATGGAAATGAGCCCTGCCGAGCAGGCTTCCTTTATAAAAGATTACCTGGGGCCTGCTTTTAATGCCAATCATATTGCAACAAAAATTGTGATTTATGATCATAATTGCGACCGCACAGATTATCCTTTGGCCGTACTTGCAGACGTACAAGCCAATGGTTACATTGACGGCACGGCTTTTCACCTCTATGGAGGCAACATAGGCGCTATGTCAACCCTTCACAATGCCTATCCAGACAAGTCGCTTTATTTCACCGAGCAATGGATAGGGGCTCCCGCCAATTTTGCCGGGGATATAAAGTGGCACATGCGCGAAGTCATCATTGGATCCATGCGCAACTGGAGCAAAATCGCCCTGGAATGGAACCTTGCCTCTAGCCCCAAACTAGAGCCCCATACCCCCGGAGGCTGCTCCAATTGTTTGGGAGCTATCACAATAGATGTAAATAAAGTCACCCTTAACCCGGGCTATTATATTATTGCCCATGCCGCCAAACACATACGCCCCGGCTCAGTGCGCATAGAGTCCGGTTATTCAGGCAATCCGGACGATCTGCCCAATGTGGCCTTCCTCACACCCGATAACAAGGTAGTAATACTGGTACTGAACAACATAGACACAAAGCAGATCTTCAATATAAATATCAACGGCACAATCTTCACCTCTGAACTTGCGGCAGGCGAAGTGGCCACGTATGTGCTGTAAAAGGTTCCACCTCTTTGGTGCATGAGCTTATAGCAACGAGCCCGAGATAATTGTATTACCTGTAATTGTAAGTGAGGTATGTTTTTCCTTTTCCAGATAAGTGTAAGATGCCGTATAGACATAGTTAAGGTTTTCGGATATTTTTACTCCGACCTTAATTCTGTTAGAATTCTTAGCAGCTTTGATTTTACTAGTAGTTTTCAGGTTGTTCATTGTCCCTAAGGAAACATCCTTTATTATGTTCCCTGATTCATCGAATTCAAAAACAACTACGCTATACATAGTTTCACCCGTTTGATTTGAAATTGAATACGTGGTAGGCTCAACCCCTTTTTGTGAAATTGTTAAATTGGCAGTAGCAATTCCGGCAATGAAGGTTAGTGTTGCCAAACGATCTGTCTCTTCTTTGTTGGCTTCATATTCCACAATAATTGTTGCATCACCTTCTCCATAGTCAGGTTTCATGGTAATCCAATCAGGAATTCCTGCTATGGTCCAGGTAGTATTACATGATAAAGCTACATAACTGCTGCCTGTATTGGGATCACAATTCAGATTGCCAGGATTAATGGATAAATAGGGTTCTTTTTCGCAACTACCTGCAAAAAAGAGTAAACATAATAACAATGATACTTTTTTCATAACCAATGATTTTAAAAATGTGTTCGTTTATAGATTCATTGATAAACCTCTTTTAAATTACAAATAAGGAGAGTGATAACGCCATAATGTGACGTAGTAAAAAGTACATGAACAAAAAGCTTACCCCAGGCACTAGTGCTTCTGCCAATTTTTTTCTACTTTTATAGATCTATTTTTCTTTTAACTTCATGAAATGAAAACCAGAAATTTCTTTCTGATGTTGCTTTCTCTGGTCGTATTTGCAGGGTGTGTTAAATTTGACCAGCTCGGCAACACTTATTACGCTAAGAAACAGGCACTTGAAAAGATGCTGCAATCTGAGTATGAAAACTATCTGGAACTAGAGCCCGGCTATCCCGGCGGTTTGGCACTGAAGGTGATATCTGATGGGAAAGAGTATTTTTTACAGCCGGCATGGACGGGAAGGACGTCACGGGACAAACACGCTTCAGGGCTGCCAGTTGCACTAAAACATTTACGGCAACGGCCATTTTGCTGCTCCACCAGCAGGGGAAACTAAGGATCAGCGACTTCATTACAGACACCATTCCCGGAACCGATCAAACGTACCTGCCAGACATCCCCGGGTGTGCCATACCCCATAAAAGCAAAATAACCATCCTGGACCTGCTCAGGCACCGGGCAGGGATTTTTGATTTGGGGAATGACGGTATCCCCGACACGGTTAGTGTTGATGTGCCTTACAAAGGGAAAAACTATATCGATGACATGCTAAAAAAGGATCCGGACCATACCTTTCATTTTGACGAGCTGGTTGGGGTGTTGGCCAGCACCCGCCTGAGTTATTTCGCTCCTGGAAGCGGCTACCATTATTCCAACACAGGCTATTCTATCCTGGGCTGGATCATTGAAAGGGTCTCGGGAATGTCATACAAGGAATTCCTGGAAGAAAATGTACTGAAACCTATGGGAATGTATCATTCCTATATGCCTGTCCTTGGTACAGATAGGCTTATGACAGCTCCCAGTGTAAACGGCTATCTTTTCTTCAAAGGTGAATCTTTAGAATTGAAAGAAGACAACATGTCTGCCAATGTTGCAGAGGGAAATATTGTAACCACGCCCAACGATCTGGCCCGGTTCATTCAAAGGCTTTTGTCAGGTAAGGGTGTCCTGAATTATTATACCGTGAACAGCCTGATGATGAATTGCCTGCCAAACGGGATCACTACAGCCGGAGGTTACGGATGCGGCCTGGAGTATGCCAACAACCTGGGCTATGGTCACAACGGTGCACATCAAGGATACCTTACTTTTATGATTTATGATCCACTAACCGATTTCACGTTGGTGGTATATACCAATGCATGGAACGTGAGTGACGGCCTTGCCAGCATCTCTTACCAGATCACGAATATGCTACAGAATATATGCTACCGGGGCAAAGAGCTGGTGACCAGGCATTAATAATGAATCAAAAAGAACACATCCATTCTTTTGCCGGCATATACAGTGACTGGTATGCTGCCTCGGCTACTCTGAGGATGCATAATGTCCGGATCAAAGAATTGTTAAGATGAAGAATCTCCTTACCGATTTTAAAACTGATATGATGAATAAAAAAATCCTGACAGGTGTGGTATGGGCGCTTATTATTGGCTTTGCCATAACCGTGCTGGTTTCTGGCATGGCCGGGACAATTCCCTGGGGATGGCTTCCCGCCTTTCTCATTGCACTGGTCATGCTTCTGCTGTTGTTTTCTGCAGCCACGGGTGCGGCTGGCCTTTTAAAATTGATTGCCCGCATTGATCGTTGGCTTTTGATTGCCCTGGGATTCGGACTGGCTGTTGCGTTCCAATTTTTCATGAACGGAGCGCCCGCTGCCCTGATGGTTTTTGCAGCCATTGCCATACCCTGTGCCCTCATTGGGATAGGGGTGCAGCTGTTAAGAAGGGAACGGGCCCAAGTGAAAAGGCCGCAGCGGATCCTGTCCGTTGTGAGCCTGGTGGTTGGCATTTGCGCCCTGGCCTCAGGCCTGGTGTGGATCCTTTATCCGGGAAAGCCAGTAGAAATGCCTCGGTACCCGGCCATTTCGGCCGAAAACCTGCCTCCTCTCCTTGAAATGGAAAATCCTGGCGAACAGGGATCCCTGAAAGTATGCTCGTTGTCCTATGGAAGCGGGAAAGACAAGCACCGGGAGGTTTTCGGAGCTGGTGCCACCCTGATCACGGAACCGGTGGACGGGTCCGTTTTCCTGGACTCGTGGAAGGGAATCAGCGGAAAAATGCGCACCTGGTATTTTGGGTTTGACAAAAAGGAATTGCCCCTTAACGCGCAGGTGTGGTATCCGCAGGGAGACGGACCGTTCCCGCTGGTGCTCATTGTGCACGGGAACCACCTGGCCCAGGAATTTTCCGATCCGGGGTACGAATACCTCGGCAGGCTGCTGGCTTCCAGAGGGTATATCCTGGCCTCGGTAGATGAAAATTTCCTGAATGGTTCCCATACCAATATTTTCAAAGGACTCAAAGGAGAGAATAACGCACGGGGTTGGCTGCTGCTCAAACATTTACAGGTCTGGAAGGCCTGGAACAAGGAAGAAGGTAATCCTTTCTTTGGCAAGGTGGACATGGAACGCGTTGCCCTGATTGGCCATTCTCGGGGCGGGGAAGCCGTTGCCCATGCGGCGCTGTTCAACAGGCTGCCTTACTATCCCGACAATGCCAACCAGGTGTTTGATTTCAACTTCAACATCCGCTCGGTTATTGCCATTGCTCCCTGTGACGGTCAATACCAGCCCGGGCGCATGCACACCCCGCTTACCAACGTGAATTACCTGGTCATCCAGGGATCTCACGATGCCGATGTGTCGTCCTACCAGGGCATGCGCCAGTTCAACCGGGTATATTTTTCAGAAAGTTTTGACGGGTTCGCTGCCGGGATTTACATATGGGGAGCCAATCACGGACAGTTCAACACCGAATGGGGCAAGACCGATTACCGCGCCCCGCGCATTAATTTTTATAATCTGGGCCAGCTGTTGAGTGCGGAAGACCAGATGACCATTGCTAAAACCTATATCAGCGCTTTCCTGGAGATAACGCTCAAGGGCCAGCCCCGTCCGGCAGACCTGGAGGAGCAGAGCAACAATGCCGATCCGGCGGATAGGACAAACCTGGAAAACCTGAAAAACATGTTCATGGACCACCGCCATGCACGGCACTGGCTACCCAAAACCGTTTACCTGAGCCAATACCGTGAGCCCGGAGTCACATACATCGGTACCTTTGCCGAGGATCTGGACCTTACCACAGGCACCCTGCCCGGAAGCGAAATCAGCGACACCGATCTTAGCATCTGGAGGGAGCAGGTGCTGCCCTTGGCCTGGGGTGACGCCTACACCCGCTCCATCACCCTGGGCTGGAATACCACCGAATCCGGCGCAAGTGCATGTGACTCCACTGCATGCGACACCACTGCATGCGACACGCTGCCCCCTGCATGGCACATCAGCTGGCCCGACGGCGCCCTGAACTCACAGAAGCAGGTTGCCACTCAATACCCCGTTTTGACATTCTCCCTGGCCGCCGCTGACGAAAAAGCCAACCCCCCTGGCAAAAAAGAAGAGGAAAAAGAAAAAGAAAAAGAAAAAGAAAAGGAAGACAAAGGTGATGAAGCAAAAGAAAAACTCATTGATTTCACCATACGGCTGACAGATCGCAACGGCACCATACTGGAATTTCCGCTCAGTGACTTTTCCCCTGTCCAGCCGGTATTGAAGCGGCAACTCACCAAACTGGCCTTCATACAGAAGCAGGCCAAATCCGAAACCATCCTCCAGTACTACTACTTCCCGCTGGAACGCTATGCCACCGCCAATAAGGGTTTTGACTTTGCGCACATCATTTCACTCAGCTTTATCTTTAATATCACATCCCAGGGGGTGGTGGTGTTAAACAATATCGGATTGTAGCGCTAGCCACTCATCTTTTTTGCCGATATTTGAAGGTAAATACCTGGATAATGAATAAAATTTCTTATATCGTTCCGGCACTCCTGGTGGCGGGGTGTCTGCTATCGTGCAACGAAAACCAACAAATCATCACTTTCCCGGAACCTCCAAGGGCTGAGGGAACTACCGACGTACTGGAGCTCAGATGCGAACCGCTGGATACGGTTCGTATTGCCTTTATTGGACTGGGAATGCGGGGATCCGGAGCTGTATACCGCTACACTTTCCTGGAAGGGGTAAAGGTGGTGGCCCTTTGTGACGTGGACCCCGAAAATGTTGAGAATGCCAACAAGACCCTGGAAGAGCGGGGATTTCCAAAGGCCGAGGTTTATACCGGCACTGAAGACTGGAAGCGTGTATGTAAGCGGGCCGATGTTGATCTTGTCTATGTCTGTACACACTGGGACCTGCATGCCCCCATTGGCGTGTATGCCATGGAGCATGGTAAGCATGTGGCCCTGGAGGTGCCCGCAGCGCTGACTATCGGGGAGTGTTGGCAGTTGGTCAACACCGCCGAGAAGACCCGCCGCCATTGCATTCAGTTGGAAAATTGCAATTATGATTTTTTCGAGATGGCCACCCTGAACATGGCCCGACAGGGATTGTTCGGCCAGATTGTACATGCAGAGGGAGCGTATATTCATGATTTGAGGTTTTTGAATTTCAATGATACTACTGGGTACTGGAACATGTGGCGGCTGGAGCACAACGCGCGGGAGAACGGAAACCTTTACCCAACGCACGGCCTCGGGCCCATTGCCCACATCCTGGATATCCACCGGGGCGATAGGATGGAATACCTGGTGTCTGTCTCTTCGGCACAATTCGGAATGAGTGCCTATGCGAAGGAAAAGTTTGGGGAAGATTCGGATTATGCCCAAAGAGAGTACCTGAACGGCGACATGAACACCTCGGTCATTAAAACGGCTAAAGGCCGTACCATTATGCTGCAGCACGATGTGACCAGCCCCCGGCCCTACAGCCGCATACACATGATCAGCGGCACCAAAGGTTTTGCGCAAAAATACCCGGTTGCAGGGATTGCCCTGGAACCCGATGCCCATCGCTTTCTGGCACCCGACAAACTGGATTCATTGCTCCGGCTCTACGAGCATCCCATAGTCAGGGAAGTGGGACAGAAGGCCCGGGAGGTGGGCGGACACGGGGGCATGGATTTCATTATGGATTACCGGCCGGTGGCCATACCTGATTTTACACGCGGTGCCTGGAACCGGCTGCAGAGAGTGACGTATTACCCTTAAACTTTTTTTCATGAAAATTTTATCCTATCCCGCACGCATGGCGTATATCCTGGCTTTTTTTGCCATTGTTAACATAGCCGCTTCCTGCACTCCTTCCACCCCTGAGGCAGAAATGCCTGGACTCGTTGAAAATGAAGGCCGCTATGCCCTTTTGGTTGACGGTGAACCTTTCTTTGTGTTTGGCGGTCAGTCTGCTAATTCTTCCACATGGCCCAACATG